>NZ_JBXAFZ010000072.1:0-500 GCF_058793615.1 Niveispirillum sp. GW835-FHT14G11 | reverse complement strand
GCAAGCGTTACGGGACATTATGGTCAGGATGACAGTGCTGTACTCAGCTGATTGACAAGACGCGTCCGGACAGTCTTGGCAAGTTTATCCAGGTTCAGCTGTTTCCACCGCACGGCTGGCAGATTCGCAGCTTCGGGAAGCTCGATCAGGCTCCAATCCGGCTCGCCACGCTTGAACCGCAGCAGGAAGTCCCGATGCGTGGCCGGCATTTCGCCGATGATCGTCGCAATCAACGCTTCCCGCGCTGCCGCCAAGTCGTCAAGAGCGACAGGCTCCGTCGTCATGCCCGCGAAACCCTGCGCGAATTCCTGAGCCAAGTCCTTGCGACGGGGTGCCGCCAGTTCGAATATCAGGCGATCATGGCTGACAAGGTAGACGATAAAGGCGCGGCGCAGTTCATCACTGATGCCCTCGTTGGCCAGCAGGTCCCTGATGTCGAACAGATCCCGCGGATGTTGCCGGTCGAGTGCCGCCACGATCTTTCCGGCATAAAGATCAGC
>NZ_JBXAFZ010000071.1:0-500 GCF_058793615.1 Niveispirillum sp. GW835-FHT14G11 | reverse complement strand
GCCCGGCAGTTCAAGCGCATCGGCAAGGGCGGCAAGGTGGTCTGGATCGAAGCCTCCTACAACCCGATCCTCGACCCCGCCGGTCAGCCGGTGAAGGTGGTCAAATATGCCACCGACATCACCGGACAGATGAATACCCTGGCCGATCTGAAAAAGCTGATCGACCGGAATTTCGGGGAGATCGACCACGCCGTCGATCATTCCACCCAGGAAGCCGCCAGCGCCAGCAGCGCTGCCGAGCAGACATCGGCCGCCGTGCAAATGATGGCATCCAGTGCCGAGGAACTGGCCGCATCGATCACTGAAATCTCCCAGAGCATGGATCAGTCGCGCGGCGCCACGGACAGCGCGGTGGAGATCACCAACCGGGCGGATCAGGCCGCCCAACGCCTGGACGAGGTCGCCCGGTCGATGGAGGGTGTCGTGGATGCCATCCGCGCCATCGCCGGCCAGATCAACCTGCTGGCCCTGAACGCCACCATCGAGGCGGCGCGTGCCGG
>NZ_JBXAFZ010000070.1:0-538 GCF_058793615.1 Niveispirillum sp. GW835-FHT14G11 | reverse complement strand
CAGTTCCATTGGCATGAGATTGGCGCTCAACGCTGGAAATCGGCCAGCGAGCGACGAACGGCGTGTTCAGGCACCTCCGTCCAACCACCGATCAGGTCTCCTGACAGGAAGCTGATGCCCGCTTCCTCGCACAGGGCCTCCATGGCCATGTTGTCGACACCCTCGACAGACGTCAGCAAGCGGTTCTTTGCAGCGATGGCACCAAAACGCAGCAGGTCGGCGCGATAGCGGTCGGCCGAGCAGCCCGGCGGTAGCAACACGCAGGCCACCTTCACGCCGGCGGCGGCCAGGGTGGGCAAGTCATTGCTGCCGGGGTCCACCACGGCCATGACGGTACGACTGTAGGGACGCAGGGTGCTCACCATTTCGGCCAGACGGCCCGTGGGCACGCCCGCCGGCACCCCGCAAAGGTGAAAGGCCATGAAACTGCGCATATGCGTCGGGATGTCCTGCAGGACGTTCACCAGTTCGCGGCGGCGTCCCAGGACAGCCAGGCTCTCGAAATGAATCGGCAATGAAAGGAAAAAGCGGAACCGGT
>NZ_JBXAFZ010000069.1:0-559 GCF_058793615.1 Niveispirillum sp. GW835-FHT14G11 | reverse complement strand
GGCTAATCAAGGGGGAATGAAAGCGGCATTCTCACCTCAACACCGGGCCGCCAATGCCGGTCCGGCCGGATACACCCCCTCCAGATCATGAGGAAAATGTCATGGCCAACCAACATCGCCCCCTGGCCGGCAAGGCTGCTCTCGTCACCGGCGGCTCCCGCTCCATCGGCGCGGCCATTGCCCGTCGCCTGGCCGCCGACGGTGCCGCCGTCGCCATCACCTACAGCGCGTCCCCGGCCAAGGCCGAGCAGGTGGTGGCCGATATCGTGGCCGCCGGTGGCAAGGCCATCGCCATCGCCGCCGATGCCGGCGATCCCGCCGCCGTCCGCGCCGCCGTGGCACAGGTCGTGCAGCGTTTCGGCGCCATCGACATCCTGGTCAACAATGCCGGCCTGGGCCTGGGCGGCCCCATCGAGGAGATCGCCTTCGAGACGTACGAGCGGATGATCGCCGTCAACGTCACGGGCGTGTTCGTGGCCACCCAGGAGGCGGCGCGCCACATGAAATCGGGCGGGCGCGTCATCCATATCGGCTCCTCCATGACCCGCTATGCGGCGTT
>NZ_JBXAFZ010000068.1:0-613 GCF_058793615.1 Niveispirillum sp. GW835-FHT14G11 | reverse complement strand
CGTGGCGGCGAGCAGGCTGCCAGCCTGCGTGGCATCATCGTCACCGACAAGATAAACGGCACCTATCCCTAGGCCTAGAGTCTGTCAGGTTTAGGCTGAAGCATACCCTGCATGTCGGATGTATGCGGCGCATTCGTCTGGCTTGAATTTATCGAGCAAGGCCCGATGCGCCGCCAGGTGGTTTCGATGGTTCTCTCATCGGCTTTTCGGACGAGCGTCTTGAGCTTTGCGAACATCATCTCGATAGGATTGAGGTGGGGGCTGTATGGCGGCAGGAACAGGAGCCTGGCCCCGACTTCGCGGACGGCCTTGCGGGCTTCCTTGCCCTTGTGGCGTCCCAGATTGTCGAGGATGACGACATCGCCCTTCCGGACGCCATCTTCACCCCTGTGAACGACGACAAAGAGGCGTAGCCGTATTCGCTATCAGGGCAGCGACCAGAACGGCGGAAAGACAGCAATGGCCATGGCCTGCTTTTCCCGTGAGAGGCCGCGGGAGTGGATCGTAAGTTTATCATTGTCTATTTTTACCAAGTCACACTTTGTAAATGGCTCAAGATCTGAACCTTGATGCGCGGTTTGAAACTATGCTATTTTGCCAAGCATGACTGGGC
>NZ_JBXAFZ010000067.1:0-641 GCF_058793615.1 Niveispirillum sp. GW835-FHT14G11 | reverse complement strand
CAGGTTGGCACCACCCAGATCCGTGGCCTGAACAGCACCCAGATTTCCGCCCTCAGCAGCACCCAGGCCGGCGCGCTCACCACCACTCAGATCGTGGCGCTGACTACCGCCCAGATCCAGGCCATCGAGACCACCGATCTGGCGGCCTTCAGCACCACGCAGGTCGCGGCCCTGACCACCGCCCAGATCGTGGCCCTGACCACCTCTCAGTTCGCTGCCGTCGAGACCACCGATCTGGCGGCCTTGACCACCACCCAGTTCCGCGTCCTGACCAGCACGCAGATCGCCGGCCTCAGCACCACCCAGGTGGGTGTGCTGACCAGCACCCAGATCGCGGCGATGACCACGACCCAGATCCGTGCCATTGAGAGCACCGATCTGGCGACGTTCACCACGACGCAGTTCGGCGCGCTGATCAGCACCCAGATCGCGTCGCTGACCACGACCCAGATCCAGGCGATCAGCACCACCGATGTGGCCGTGCTGAACAGCACGCAGCTGAACTCACTGACCACGGCCCAGGTCGGGGCGCTGACCACCACGCAGCTGGCCCAGATCTCCACGACGCAGCTGGCCCAGGTTGGCACCACCCAGATCCGTGGCCTGAACAGCACCCAGATTTCCGCCCTCAGCAGCACCCA
>NZ_JBXAFZ010000066.1:0-666 GCF_058793615.1 Niveispirillum sp. GW835-FHT14G11 | reverse complement strand
GCCTCGGCCACGCCGGAACCGGCGACCAGCATATGCGTCTCGCCACCGATCTTGGCGGCCGCACCCAGGGTGGTCAGGGTCGGCTTCTTCACGGCACCCGTCGAGGGTTCCGCAACAACCAGAATGCTCATGTTGCTTATCCTTTGAAGAGGGCGATCAGATGACGCGGGCTTCGTCGCGCAGCTTGGATACCAGCTCGGCGACCGAGGCGACCTTGACGCCGCCCTTGCGTTTGGGCGGCTCCACCACCTTCACGGTGGTCAGGCGCGGCGCGATGTCCACGCCCAGAGCGTCCGGGGCCACAGTCTCGATCGGCTTCTTCTTGGCCTTCATGATGTTGGGCAGCGAGGCATAGCGCGGCTCGTTCAGGCGCAGGTCGGTGGTCACCACCGCCGGCAGCCGCAGTTCCACCGTCTCCAGGCCGCCATCGATCTCGCGCGTCACGGCCACCTTGCCATCGCCCGGCAGGACCTTGGACGCGAACGTCCCCTGGCCCCAGCCCAGCAATGCTGCCAGCGCCTGGCCGGTCTGGTTGCTGTCATCATCGATGGCCTGCTTGCCCAGGATCACCAGATCCGGCGCTTCCTTGGCCACGATGGCCTTCAGCAGCTTGGCCACCGCCAGCGGCTGCACCTCGGCATCGGTCTGGACCAGGATGCCGCGGTC
>NZ_JBXAFZ010000065.1:0-678 GCF_058793615.1 Niveispirillum sp. GW835-FHT14G11 | reverse complement strand
CAGGAGGCGGCGCGCCACATGAAATCGGGCGGGCGCGTCATCCATATCGGCTCCTCCATGACCCGCTATGCGGCGTTCCCCACCGCCTCGCTCTATACCCTGACCAAGGGGGCGATCACCGGCTTCAACCGCAGCCTGGTCCGCGACCTGGGCCCCAAGGGCATCACCGTCAATACCGTCCATCCTGGCCCGACGGATACGGACATGAACCCGGCCGACGGTCCGGTGGCCGGCATCGTCGGCCCCGGCATCGCCCTCGGCCGCTATGGCCATCCGCATGAGATCGCCAGCGTCGTCGCCTTCCTGGCCAGCCCGGAGGCTGCCTTCGTCACCGGTGCCGAGATCGTCGCCGATGGCGGCCTGACCGCCTGATCCATCCCCTCAGCCAAGGAATATTGCCATGTCCAGCATCGGCATCATCGGCGCCGGCCAGATCGGCCGTGCCTTCGCCACCGCCCTTGCCCGCCAGGGTATTGAGGCCACCATCGCCAACAGCCGCGGTCCCGACAGCCTGACCGAAATCGTCGCCGCCCTCGGTCCCAGTATCCGTGCGGGCACGCGGGAGGAAGCGGCAGCCAAGGACATCGTCCTGGTCGCTGTCAACTGGTCGAAGCTGCCGGCGGCCCTGGCCGGGTTGCCCGACTTCGCCGGCCGTATCGTCATCGACGCCAACAACCC
>NZ_JBXAFZ010000064.1:0-737 GCF_058793615.1 Niveispirillum sp. GW835-FHT14G11 | reverse complement strand
TGAATCCTAAACCCAATCAATGACTTATGCCACACCCGCCAACCGCCAGGACGTACCCCGGTGCATAATCCGGGTTAAAAGCCCCGGCGACATATTCGGGCTGCCGGACTTGGTCGCACTGTTGCGCAAATTCCCCGAAGTTGAGACTGCCCACCCAAGGCTCTGGCAGCAAAGCAGCGCAGTCCTGAAGAAGCTCATCACTGGTGCCGTTGCAGACGCATTTGTAAAGCCGGCACCGATCCCGCCGGTGCTGGCCGCTTTGTTGCCGACCGCGACCAGTTCGGGCACCGCCGCGCCCCCCGAGCGCGATACCATATTCATCCTAAAATCGTCGCCGATCGACAATGAGTTTGCGCTTTGGCTCGCTCCCAAACTGGAGGCAGAAGGCTACCGTGTCTTCGCCGACGTGCTGACGCTGGAACCAGGGGATCGCTGGCGCCGCGAGATCAACCAGGCACTTGAGCACCGTGCCGCGAAGGTTCTGCTCCTAAGCCGCAACGCCACGCTTGATGATCCGTCGGTCCAGGATGATATCGACATCGCACTGGATGTCGCTAAACGAAGTGGTGAAAAGCGGTTCATCCTGCCCCTGCGACTAGAAGCCGGACGGAAGGTCAAAGGGATCGGCGACACGGTGGCCGTCGACTTCGTACGTGGCTGGGTGTCCGCCGTCAGCCCCTTTGGGACAGAAGTGGCTGATTGCGTAAGGGAGGATTTCTGGCTCATCGTAGTGACCG
>NZ_JBXAFZ010000063.1:0-987 GCF_058793615.1 Niveispirillum sp. GW835-FHT14G11 | reverse complement strand
TGTCGTATTTCGTCGTATGAATACTTTTCAAACTCATAACCTGAAGGCCGCAGGTTCAAATCCTGCCCCCGCATCCAAAAAAGGCCAGCAATCCTAATGGGTTGCTGGCCTTTGCCGTTTCTGCGACACCGAGCGGCACAAGGCGCGGAAGCACGGTGGAAGCACCCCAGCGTTAGCGATGACCGTAAGCGTCAGCCGAGGCCCGTCTTGCGGCAGGGCTGAGAACTGAGATTCTGCCGCCCCCTGATTTGGTGGTGGCGGATGGCCGGGATTTTGGAAATGGACGGTGTTGGGAGTGCTCGTACGAGCAGTCGCAAGGGAGGCGAGGTTCTGGTTGGCCCGGAGCGGCGGCGGCGATGGAGTGCGGATTCCGACGAAGTCGGCCACCTATTCCGATTTGAAGTCGGGCCAGCGTTCCGATTTCAAAGCGGTCCACTATTCCGGTCGATTTCGGCCGGTTGGGTGAGATGCCCCTCGTGTCGAAATTGGTGATGTCACGGGGACGGATGGGTGGTCAAGGCCGATTGGTCTGTTTGCCCTCCGGCGGCGCGTTTGCGCAGGCTTTCGCCGGCGAGGTCGAGGCAGTGGGCGGCATGGACGACGCGGTCGAGGATGGCATCGGCCAATGTGGGGCTGCCGATCAGGTCGTACCAGCGATCGACCGGGACCTGGCTGGTGATGAGCAGGGAGCCGCGCCCGTAACGGTCCTCAACAATCTCCAGCAGGTCCCGGCTCTGCTCTGGTGTCAGCGGTTCGGGTCCCCAATCGTCCAGGATCAGCAACTGCACCCTGGCCAACGCCTGGAGGAGCTTGGCATAGCGGCCGTCGCCGCGGCCGAGCGCCAGGGCGGCGAACAATCGCGGCATGCGCTGGTAGAGGACCGACATGTTCTCCCGGCAGGCCTTCTGGCCCAAAGTAAGCATCCGGCGTAGGCCCATTCAGGGTTTTGCCTTCCAATTCCATGGCAAGAGTTCGGCGATTGCCTTT
>NZ_JBXAFZ010000062.1:0-1081 GCF_058793615.1 Niveispirillum sp. GW835-FHT14G11 | reverse complement strand
GAGGCCAGCGCCAGCCTCGACCGTCCCATCGGCATCCGCACCCGCCGCGCCGAAGATGCGGGCCCGATCGAGGTGCGTTATCGTCCGGTGTGGGACGTCAAGCAACAGGTCCTGTCCGTCTTTATCGCCCGCTCGGGCCGGATGCGGGCCGGGCGTTGCCCGCTCTGGGGTTATGACGGGCTGCAGGACCCCGAGGATCCGCAGCAGATCCTGGGCATGGACATGCATCTGATCCAGGAGGCGGTGAGCGAAGCTGCGGAGCTTTACGAGAACCGGTTCCGCTTTTTCCTTTCATTGCCGATCCATTTCGAGAGTCTGGCTGTCCTGGGACGCCGCCGGGAACTGGTGAACGTCCTGCAGGACATCCCGACGCATATGCGCAGTTTCATGACCTTTCACCTTTGCGGGGTGCCGGCAGGCGTGCCCACAGGCCGTCTGGCCGAAATGGTGAGCACCCTGCGTCCCTATGGTCGCACCATCATGGCGGTGGTGGACCCCGGCAGCAACGACCTGCCCACCCTGGCCGCCGCCGGCGTGAAGGTGGCCTGTGTGTTGTTGCCGCCCGGCTGCTCGGCCGAACGTTATCGTACCGACCTGCTGCGTTTTGGTGCCATCGCGGCCAAGAACCGGTTGCTGACCTCTGTCGAGGGCGTCGACAACATGGCTATGGAGACCCTGTGCGAGGAGGCGGGCATCAGCTTCCTGTCAGGAGATCTGATCGGTGGTTGGACCGAGGTGCCTGAACACGCCGTTCGTCGGTCGCTGGCCGATTTCCAGCGTTGAACGCCAATCTCATGCCAGTGGACCTGCTGGCTCAAAACCAGTCGGGGCGAAATCGAGCGGGGGAGATGCTCGTGCCTGAGCATATCATTCGGCACCTATGGTACGGAACGCCTCGCGCAACTACACCATATCGGGCGCGTAGAGATACGTGGGTTCGGTGCCTGCCCCGGTATGAGGTGGCGTGAACTCGGTGGTCCAGGCGGCATCCTTTTGGCCATTGAGGGACTATCGGGAATTCCGTGCTTAGCGGGGCGGTTTGAAATCAGGCGTTCATTGCCTTTGTGAACCTCTCGCCGAA
>NZ_JBXAFZ010000061.1:0-1121 GCF_058793615.1 Niveispirillum sp. GW835-FHT14G11 | reverse complement strand
GGCGGATTCACGCTGAAGTGCGACTGGGTTGCAGTGCATTGTAGTCGGTTCGCCTGATAGCTGCCAGCTTGCTGCTGAAAGCCTCGGCTGGCGTCTGCCATCCCAGGCACTTACGGGGCGTGTCGTTCATCTTTGTGGCAATGGCCTTCAGTCCGGTCGAGGATCGATCCTCGACCGGACTGTCGAGCGGCAACCGGCGGCGCACGCGTCCATTGGCATTTTCAATGCCACCCTTTTGCCAGGGGCTGTGCGGATCGCAGAACCAGCTGGGCATGGACAATGACCGCCAGGCACCCACAAACTCGGTGCCCCGGTCGAAGGTGATGCTGCGGCGGGCGGAGCTGGGCAGGGGGGCCAGAGCATTGGTGATGCGGGACATGACGTCGGCGGAGCGGCGGTCCTCATTGCCCAGCAACAGCAGATATCGGGTTTGCCGCTCCTGGAGCGAAGTGACATTGGCCTTGCCATGCTTGCGCGCAAAGATCACCAGATCCGCCTCCCAATGGCCAAACTGGCTGCGATCACCGATTTCGGTCGGGCGGGCTTCAATCCACCGCTCTGCCGGGATCACCGAGGTCCGGGGCTTGCGGCCTTTCTGACGACGGCGGTGCCGCCGGGCCACAGCGAGCAGGGCATACAGCTTCGCCTCTCGGCCCTCGGCACTGTAGATATGTCGGTAGATGCTCTCATGCGATATCCGGCCCACTGGCTGCGGATCAATCTTGAGCCGGCCGGAAACCTGCTGCGGTGACCAGCCCGAATGCAGCTTCGCCACCACATGCGCCAGAAGGGCCGGATGTCGCAGCAACTTCACGCGGCCAGAACGCCGCCGGCGCTTAGCCATCGCGTTCGCCGTCATGCAGAAGTAACCACGGTAGTCGTTGCCAAACCGGTCCCGGAAGGATGTGTGGTAAAAGTTCCGGTTGATCTCACGATGGATTGTACCATGATGCCGGCCAAGCCGCGCCGCGATCTCCCGAACTGGGATCGATGCCTGGAACATCTCGTCAATCCGACGCCGTTCCGCCAAACTCAGGTGCGAATAATGCTCTCCCATGGCAGCCTCCATTGCTAACCATCTGATTATAAAAGAGAGTCGCACTTCAAAATAGAATCCACCG
>NZ_JBXAFZ010000060.1:0-1154 GCF_058793615.1 Niveispirillum sp. GW835-FHT14G11 | reverse complement strand
GCGGACATGGTCCATGCCCTTGTCTTCCAGCCATTCGGCCAGATCGCCGGCGATGTAGGACGCGCCATTGTCACTGAGCAGGCGGGGCCGGTGGGCAACATCGACCTGCTCGCAGCCCGAGGCCTCCAGCGCCAGGGTCAAGGTGTCGGTGACGTCCTCGGCCCGCATGGTCGTACACAGCTTCCAGGCGACAATGTAGCGGGAATAATCATCCAGGATGGTTGACAGGTAGAACCAGCCCCAGCCAATGACCTTGAGATAGGTGAAATCGGTCTGCCACATCTGGTTGGACCGCGTGGTCTTGTCGCGGAATTCATCGGCCGCCTTGATCACCACAAAGGCTGGGCTGGTGATCAGGTCATGGGCCTTCAGCAGCCGGTAGACCGAGGCTTCCGAGACGAAATAGCCCTTGCTGTCGGTGAATGTCACCGCCAGTTCACGCGGCGACAGGTCTGGCGCCTCCAGGGCCAGTTCGATCAATTGCTGGCGCACTGCATCGGGAATGCGGTTCCACACCCGGCCCGGCGCGCTGGTCCGGTCGGTCAGGCCGCCTTCACCCAGGGCCCGATAGCGCGCATACCAGCGATAGAAGGTGGTGGCAGGAATGCCCAGCCTGTCCAGGGTCCGCCGCAGGGGCAGGTGCGACGCCTCGACCAGGCGGATGATCTCCAGCTTTTCGGACGCGGGGTATCTCATTCCTCGTCGCCCCCATCCGCGATCATGCTTTTTTTGAGCAGGCGGTTCTCCAGGGTCAGGTCGGCGACCACTTCCTTCAGGTCGCGCATCTCCCGCCGCAGGTCCTTGACCTCGCCCGTGCTGGCCTGGCGGGCCGTGTCGCCCGACAGACGTTTCTTGCCGGCCTCCAGGAACTCTTTGGACCAGCTGTAATACAGGCTCTCGGCGATGCCTTCGCGTCGGCACAGTTCCGCGATGCTGTCCTCGCCCCGAAGGCCCGACAGCACGATGCGGATCTTCTCCTCCGCCGAATAATGTTTGCGCGTCTGCCGCCGGATATCCCGGACAACCTGCTCGGCACCCGATTTCGGCGCCATGGATTTCTGCCTCATCTGCGTTCCCTTCGGTCACTACGATGAGCCAGAAATCCTCCCTTACGCAATCAGCCACTTCTGTCCCAAAGGGGCTGACGGCGGACA
>NZ_JBXAFZ010000059.1:0-1239 GCF_058793615.1 Niveispirillum sp. GW835-FHT14G11 | reverse complement strand
TCTACGGGTCTGGTTTCGCGCCCGTCCAAGGTCCGGGGGGCTGGATCGTGTATTTGTGATTGCGCCGCCGCTTCATGCTGATCGTCGCCTGCTTGGCAATAAAGTCCGAGACTTTCTCCATGGCATTCTTGACCGGATCGGCAGCCAGATGGGCGTAACGAGCCGTGGTCTGGACCTGTGTATGTCCGAGCAGCTTGCCGATCATCGGCAGCCCTTCGCCCAGGAACAGCGCGCCGCTGGCGAACGAGTGCCGCAGGTCATGGATGCGGACATCATCCAGTCCGGCCTTCTTGCGGATGCGGCGCCAGGGCGGCTGCAAGTCGGTCAGCCGGGCACCTTCCTTCGTGCCGGTGATGACCCAGGGATTATCCTTTAGCCTGGGGATGGACCGCAGCACGGCAGCCACTGCTTCCCCGAAATGCACGACCTTCGCGCCGGTCTTGGAATCCGGCAGACGCAACGCCCGCGCCTGCCAATCCACATAGGACCATTTCAGGGTCATGATCTCGCCCAGGCGACATCCCGTCAGCATCAGCAACCGGACGGCGGCAGTTACGGCTGGGGGTTCCGATCCATCCGTCTCGACCTCGGCCAATGTCCGGCCCAAGGAGGCATATTCATCGGCACCCAGGAACCGTTCGCGCTTCTCCTCACGATACTTCTTCACATGCAGGCAGGGATTGCTGCCATCGGGCCGCAGCCCCCAGACCTCGGCCAGATTGAACATCTTGGACAACACGCCCAGGGTCCGGTTGGCCTGATAGGGGATGTGCTGTAGGGATTGGTGCAGTTCGGCGATGTCACGGCGTTCGATATCCAGGACTTTGCGGGTGCCGATCTCGGGATTGATGAACAACTCGACGGAGCGCTTGTATTCATACTGGGTGGAGGGTTTACAGCGGACGGCGACATGTTCCTTGAGGAAACGCTCGCCGAGCCCTTTGACCGTAGGCGATTTGCGGGCCACGTCCAGTTCCTTGACCGGGTCGTTGCCAGCTTTCGCCTGTGAAATGATTTCGTGCGCCTTGATCCGGGCTTTCTCGGCGGTGACGGGGCCATGCGTGCCGATCGTCACCTTTCGCAGCCGGCCCTTGACCCGCGTCATGGCGACATAAACCTTGCGACCCGACGGCCAGACACGCACACCGAAGCCGCGAAGTTCATCGTCCCAATGGACGGTTTCGACTGCTCCGGGTTCCAATTGGTCGACCACACGCTTCGTCAGCTTCGCCATGGGGG
>NZ_JBXAFZ010000058.1:0-1261 GCF_058793615.1 Niveispirillum sp. GW835-FHT14G11 | reverse complement strand
TGTGAACCTGTCGCCGAACAGGACGGCCATCTGAGCCTTGGCGGCCATCCATTCACGGGTGGGCATTTTCCACTCTTTCTCGGCCCTGTTCAAGACCAAGAAGAGCAGTTTCAGCGCCGCGTCGTCATTGGGGAAATGCCCCCTGGCCCGGACGGCGCGGCGGAGCTTTGAATTCAGGGCCTCGATGGCATTTGTTGTATAGAGTATGCGCCTGACTTCGCGGGGAAAGGCAAAGAACGGGATGACCTCCTGCCAGGCCCGGCGCCAGGCCTTGCCGATGGCCTCATATTTCCGGCCCCAGGGACCTTGCTCGAATGCGGCCAGCGCCTTCTCCGCCTCCGTATCATCCAAGGCGTCGTAGACCTGCTTGAGCGCGGCGGCGACCGGCTTGCGGTCTTTCCAGGACGCGAATTCCATGCTGTGGCGCAGGAGATGGACAATGCAGGTTTGCACGCTCGTCTCTGGAAAGGCGGCGGCGATGGCCTCGGGAAAGCCCTTCAGCCCATCGACCACGGCCAGCAGGATGTCCTCCACGCCCCGGTTCTTCAACTCGTTCAGCACCCGCAGCCAGAATTTCGCCCCCTCATTCTGCTCGATCCACAGGCCCAGCACCTCCTTGCTGCCGTCCACCCGCACGCCGATGGCGATGTGGATGGCCTTGTTCCGGACCAGGCTCTCGTCCCGGATCTTGACCCGCAGCGCGTCCAGGAAAACCAGCGGATATACCGTTTCCAGCGGCCGGGTCTGCCAGGCCGACACCTCCTCCAGCACCGCATCCGTCACCGCAGAGATCAGGTCCGCCGACACCTCCATCCCGTACAATTCCCGCAGATGGCCAGTGATTTCCCGCGTCGACATGCCCCGCGCATACATCGAGATAATCTTCTCGTCGAACCCAGGGAACCGCCGCTGGTACTTGCCGATCAGCTGCGGGTCGAAGGTCGAGGCCCGGTCGCGCGGGATCGACAGCTCAACCGACCCCGTATCCGTCAGCACCGTCTTGCGGCCATAGCCGTTGCGCCGGTTGCCACTCTCATCGCCGGCAAGATGGTGATCCATCTCCGCCTTCAATACACGCTCCGCCAGCGCCTTCTTCAACTGGTCAAGCAGGCCGTTCTGGTCAAACGCTGCCTTCGCGTCACCGCCGGCCAGCAACTGGTCCAGAAGCGCATCGGGGATAATCGGTTCCTTGCGTCCTGCCATCGTGAAGCTCCTTTCGCTTCAGTATGGCCCAGCCGAGCACGGAATTCCCGATAGTCCC
>NZ_JBXAFZ010000057.1:0-1268 GCF_058793615.1 Niveispirillum sp. GW835-FHT14G11 | reverse complement strand
GTTGAAAATCGGGACGATGAAGCTCCGCCTACCGTTCATGCGTACCGCCTCGTCTGATAATTATTAGTTATCAGTCACTACCCACCGCTCGGCGCCTTCCGCCGCTTACCCTACTCAGTGTGTCTGCCCTTTCGAGCGTCGCTTTCAGACTGGCATCGCTTACCTGCGTGTAGATCTGGGTTGTCGCGATGCTGGCGTGGCCTAGGAGTTTTTGAACAAATCGGATATCAACGCCGGCCTCGATGAGCTGTGTTGCGGCGGTGTGGCGCAGCATGTGGGGGGTGACCCGACGGGACAGGCCCGCTTGCTCGGCCAAGCGAACAACAAGGCGGCGGACATGCTGGGTATCGACGGTCCCACCATTTTGCGTCACCAGCAAATGATTGGATCGGGGGGCCATTGATCGGCGGCTTTTCAGGTACTGCCGCAAAACTGCCGCTGCTTCACCCTTCGGGAGGAAAACACGCCGTTCCCGGTTGCCCTTGCCCTTTACACGAATGCTGCCGTCATTGTGATCAAGATCATCAATCGTGATGCTGACCAGCTCACCAACCCGGATGCCGGTGGAGAAGAGGCAAACGATGATAAACCTGAGCATCTGCGCGGTATGGCCACCATCCAGCCCGTCGCAGACCCGAAGCAAGGCCCTCATCTCATTGACCGCAAGATTTCTCGGCAACCGGTGTGGAAGCCGGATGCTGAGATCCAGCCGATGGAACGGGCTCAGCGGGATGACTTCGTCACGCTCCAGCCAGCGGAACATGACCTTCAACGACGCCATCCGGCGCTTGGCAGATGTTTCCTTGAGCCCGTCCACATCGAATAGCTTGCGTGCGAAGCGGCGTAAGCTATCCCGATCAATCTCCGCCACAGCCTTGGTGCCTCCAACAAAAGCGGAGAACTCTGCGAAATCTGTCTGGTAGGCACGTAGCGTGTTGGGGGAAAGGCGCTTTCCGATACGGCAATGGTCAAGGAACCGGGAAATGGCCTCAGCCAGTGTGCATTCCATGGCATTCCCTTGTATGGTTGGGAAAGCCTGTTTCCTCGCATAAATCAAGAAGCGCAAGGGGGCTGTCAAAGTTCAGACGTTCAGCCCTGCTTTCGTCTCCATGTTAATCTAGCCGTAACCCCGTCTTCGCAGAAAAAGAGGGCCGCTCTGATTGGACCTGGTAAACTTAGATCATCAAACCGAACTGAACCGCGCCGGGATTGTCGGCGGCTCCAACTCCTGAGAGGATGGGGCTACGATGAGCAAGACAACGAACAAA
>NZ_JBXAFZ010000056.1:0-1304 GCF_058793615.1 Niveispirillum sp. GW835-FHT14G11 | reverse complement strand
GGGACTATCGGGAATTCCGTGCTCGGCTGGGCCATAGTGAGATGCGAAAGGAGCTTCACGATGGCACGACGCAAGGAACCGATTATCCCCGATGCGCTTCTGGACCGGTTGCTGGCTGGCGGTGACGCGAAGGCAGCTTTCGACCAGAACGGCCTGCTTGACCAGTTGAAGAAGGCGCTGGCGGAGCGGGTGTTGAAGGCTGAGATGGATCACCATCTTGCCGGCGATGAAAGCGGCAACCGCCGCAACGGTTATGGGCGCAAGACGGTGCTGACGGATACGGGGGCGATGGAACTGTCGATCCCGCGTGACCGGGCCTCGACCTTTGATCCGCAGCTGATCGGCAAGTACCAGCGGCGGTTCCCTGGGTTTGACGAGAAGATTATCTCAATGTACGCGCGCGGCATGTCGACGCGGGAAATCACCGGCCACCTGCGGGAACTGTACGGGATCGAGGTATCAGCCGACCTGATCTCGGCGGTGACGGATGCGGTGCTGGACGAGGTGGCGGCCTGGCAGACCCGGCCTCTGGAAGCGGTCTATCCGTTGGTTTTCCTGGACGCGCTGCGGGTGAAAATCCGGGACGAAAGTCTGGTGCGTAACAAGGCGATCCACATCGCCATCGGCGTGCGGGTGGACGGCACCAAGGAGGTGCTGGGCCTATGGATCGAACAGAATGAAGGGGCCAAATTCTGGCTGCGGGTCCTGAACGAGCTGAAGAACCGGGGCGTGGAGGACATCCTGCTGGCTGTGGTCGACGGGCTGAAGGGCTTTCCGGAAGCCATCGCCGCCGCCTTTCCGGAGACGAGCGTACAGACTTGCATCGTCCATCTCCTGCGCCACAGCATGGAATTCGCGTCCTGGAAGGACCGCAAGCCGATCGCTGCCGCGCTCAAGCAGGTTTACGACGCCTTGAATGACACGGAGGCGGAGAAGGCCCTGACCGCATTCGAGCAAGGCCCCTGGGGCCAGAAATATGAGGCCATTGGCAAGGCCTGGCGCCGAGCCTGGCAGGAAGTCATCCCGTTCTTTGCCTTTCCCCGCGAGGTCAGGCGCATACTCTATACAACAAACGCCATCGAAGCCCTGAATTCAAAGCTCCGCCGCGCCGTCCGCGCTAGGGGGCATTTCCCCAATGACGAGGCCGCGCTGAAACTGCTGTTCCTGGTCTTGAACAGGGCCGAGAAAGAGTGGAAAATGCCCGCCCGTGAATGGACGGCGGCCAAAGCTCAGATGGCCGTCCTGTTCGGCGACAGGTTCACAAAGGCCATGAACGCCTGATTTGAAACCGCCCAGCCGAGCAC
>NZ_JBXAFZ010000055.1:0-1321 GCF_058793615.1 Niveispirillum sp. GW835-FHT14G11 | reverse complement strand
TGAACCGCGCCGGGATTGTCGGCGGCAAAAGTTCGTGAGTCACGCCGCCATTTGCTGAGTGCTCACGGCATCATGATAGCGTTGTTCCGCCTCTGCGGGCGGGATATTTCCGATGGGCTCGAGCAGGCGTCGGTTGTTGAACCAGTCGACCCATTCGATGGTTGCATATTCCACGGCTTCAAAGGATTTCCATGGTCCCCGCCTGTGGATGACCTCAGCTTTGTAGAGGCCGTTGACGGTTTCGGCCAAAGCATTGTCGTATGAATCGCCGACGCTGCCGACGGATGGTTCGATACCGGCGAGGCCCAGCCGCTCGGTGTATCGGATGGACAGATATTGACTGCCCCTGTCCGAGTGATGGACCAGTCCAGATTTCCCGGCTGGCCGGCGCTGGTGCAGGGCCTGCTCCAGGGCATCCAGGACAAAGCCGGCGTCAGCCGTCCGGGATACCCGCCATCCGACGATCCGCCTGGCAAAGGCGTCGATGATGAAAGCCACATAGACAAAGCCGCTCCAAGTGGACACATACGTGAAATCGGACAGCCACAGCTGATCGGGCCGGTCGGCCCGAAACTGCCGGTTCACCCGGTCCAGCGGACAGGGTAAGGCCTTGTCGGCAATGGTGGTTTTCACTGGCTTGCCGCGAATGGCGCCCCGCAGGCCCATCTCCCGCATCAACCGCGCGACCGTGCAGCGCGCCACCTGGATGCCCTCGCGCTGCAACTGCCGCCACACTTTGCGCACCCCATAGACCTGGAAATTCTCATCGAACACCCGCCGGATATCGGCCTTAAGGCCAGCATCCCGACGAGCCCGTTCAGGCAGCTTGGCCGGATCAGCCTTGCGGGCCGCATGCAGACGCACAGTGGATGGGGCGATTGGCAAAACATCGCAAATCGGCTCGACCCCGTATTCCCGGCGGTGGGCATCAATGAAGTCCAGCATCATTTCGGTCGGCGGTCGAGCTCCGCCATCGCGAAATAAGCCGACGCCTTGCGAAGAATCTCGTTCGCCTGACGCAACTCCCGGATCTCCCGCTCCTGCGCCTTCAGCTTCTCCAGCACATCCAGCGGAATGCCCGCACGGCTGCCGCTCTCCACCTCGGCTTTCTTGACCCACTCGTTCAGCGTATGGGCCGAACAGCCGATCTTGGACGCCACGGACGACACTGCCGCCCAGCGCGACGGGTGATCCTTCTCGTGATCCAGGACCAACCGAACAGCCCGCTCGCGGACCTCAGCTGAAAATTTGTTCGTTGTCTTGCTCATCGTAGCCCCATCCTCTCAGGAGTTGGAGCCGCCGACAATCCCGGCGCGGTTCA
>NZ_JBXAFZ010000054.1:0-1322 GCF_058793615.1 Niveispirillum sp. GW835-FHT14G11 | reverse complement strand
GGGACTATCGGGAATTCCGTGCTTAGCGGGGCGGTTTGAAATCAGGCGTTCATTGCCTTTGTGAACCTCTCGCCGAACAGGACGGCCATCTGCGCCTTTGCGGCGGCCCATTCCCGTGGCGGCATTTTCCACTCTTTCTCGGCCCTGTTCAAGACCAGGAACAGCAGCTTCAGGGCCGCGTCGTCATTGGGGAAATGGCCCCTGGCGCGGACGGCGCGGCGGAGCTTGGAATTCAGGGCCTCGATGGCGTTCGTTGTATAGAGTATGCGTCTGACCTCGCGGGGAAAGGCAAAGAACGGGATGACCTCCTGCCAAGCCCGGCGCCAGGCCTTGCCGATGGCGGCATATTTCTGGCCCCAGGGGCTTTCCTCGAACGCGGCCAGGGCCTTCTCCGCCTCCTTGTCATCCAAGGCGTCGTAAACCTGCTTGAGCGCGGCGGCGACCGGCTTGCGGTCCTTCCAGGAGGCAAATTCCATGCTGTGGCGCAGGAGATGGACGATGCAGGTCTGCACGCTCGTCTCCGGGAAGGCGGCGGATATCGCCTCCGGGAAGCCCTTCAGCCCATCGACCACGGCCAGCAGGATGTCCTCCACGCCCCGGTTCTTCAGCTCATTCAGGACGCGCAGCCAGAATTTCGCCCCCTCGTTCTGCTCGATCCACAGGCCCAGAACCTCCTTGCCACCGTCCGCCCGCACGCCGATGGCGATGTGGATCGCCTTGTTGCGCACCAGGCTCTCGTCCCGGATCTTCACCCGCAGCGCATCCAGGAAGACCAGCGGATAGACGGCTTCCAGCGGCCGGTTCTGCCAGGCCGCCACTTCGTCCAGCACCGCATCCGTCACCGCCGAGATCAGGTCCGCAGACACCTCGATCCCGTACAACTCCCGCAAATGCCCGGTGATCTCCCGTGTCGACATGCCCCGCGCATACATCGAGATGATTTTCTCGTCGAACCCGGGAAACCGGCGCTGGTACTTGCCGATCAACTGCGGATCGAAGGTCGAGGCCCGGTCCCGCGGGATCGACAGGTCCACAGAGCCCGTATCCGTCAGAACCGTCTTGCGGCCATAGCCGTTACGCCGATTGCCACTCTCGTCGCCGGCAAGATGGTGATCCATCTCCGCCTTCAGCACCCGCTCCGCAAGCGCCTTCTTCAACTGGTCGAGAAGGCCGTTCTGCTCAAATGCCGTCTTCGCGTCACCGCCGGCCAGCAACTGGTCCAGAAGCGCGTCGGGGATAATCGGTTCCTTGCGTCGTGCCATCGTGAAGCTCCTTTCGCATCACTATGGCCCCGCTAAGCACGGAATTCCCGATAGTCCCGC
>NZ_JBXAFZ010000053.1:0-1411 GCF_058793615.1 Niveispirillum sp. GW835-FHT14G11 | reverse complement strand
AGGTCCCTGATGTCGAACAGATCCCGCGGATGTTGCCGGTCGAGTGCCGCCACGATCTTTCCGGCATAAAGATCAGCAAACGAGACGACCTGTATTTCGGCAAAGCCGAAAACCTCCTCCACCGCAGCTGACACGGAGCGCAGTTCCGGTGCGAAGACGCAGCCGCGCAGGACGGGCGTCACCTCGATCTTGATCTGGGCATCCCCCCGCTGCACGGTCAGCTTCGTAACGACCGGCTCGCGCACATTCAGAACTTCGGTGACGTGCGCCCCCCGCAGTCCCTTGCGGATGGAAGCGGCAATCCGCTTCATGCCTGCATCAATCGCAGACAGGGATTCCGGGCGCCCGGCCACCGGCAGATAGGTCAGGTCGATGTCGACCGACAGGCGGGGCATGTCGCGGACAAACAGGTTGATCGCCGTGCCGCCCTTCAGGGCGAAATCCTCTTCCGCCGCAACGAATGGCATCACGGCGACCAGGAGTGCGACCTGCGCCCTATAGCGATCAGACAGGGGCACCGAGATCCTCCGGCACGGTTATCAGATACTTCGGATCAAGCCGGCCACCCTTGACCAGCATGCGCTTGCCGCTGCCGAGCGACACACGGTCCCGATTAATCCGGGTGAGCCAGCGATGGCCATGTCTTTCGGCAAACCAGAAGAACAGCCGCTTGGCCTTTACGCTGCGGCAATCTTCCAGCAGCCTTTGGAGACGGGTCGGACTGAGCGTGCGCAGTCCCTCCGCGATCACATCGACATTATGGAATGTCTCGCGCTTCGGCAGTTCGTCCAGCAATTCCAGAAAAGCCCGCTCAGGTGTGGAAACCAGCAGAGGCCATTGCGTGTTCATGGATAGCGGGCGAACCTGGTCCCCGGTTCGTTTATACTCATCGCCGTCATCACCACCAGCCAGGCTGAGCGGACCTTCTGCGACAGCCTCTGCATTGAACAAGGTCTGAGCCTTGTGGAAGATAAAACGCTCTTTGAAAGGTAGCTTCGCAAGCCAGCCTGGCGGAGGTTCGTCACCATAGAGGTGGATGCTTGTCGGCCCGCTGGCGGAGACGTAGTGACCAAGCCCTTGCAGTTCAAGCGCGGTCCGGCCGCCCACGATCAAGGGATGCTTCATCAATGCTTGCAATGAGATGACGGCTCTTTCCCAGGTCAGCTTGCCAATTGGTCGCTTGTAGGTGCCACGAACCGGCTGTACCAGCCAGCCAGCTGCGACATACTGACTGCGGAGGCTGGTCGAATAGCCGTGCCGCTCCATCCAGGCTGCATCCACCAGCAGACCGTCGGGGAGCGTCCGCTCCAGTAAGTTTAGCTTTCCTATGTTTCGCCCAGTCATGCTTGGCAAAATAGCATAGTTTCAAACCGCGCATCAAGGTTCAGATCTTGAGCCATTTACAAAGTGT
>NZ_JBXAFZ010000052.1:0-1453 GCF_058793615.1 Niveispirillum sp. GW835-FHT14G11 | reverse complement strand
ATCTGCTTCAGGCTGGCGGGTACCAGCATGACCTCCGACCCGATCTCATGCATGGCGGTGCGCACCATGATGCTGGCGGTATCGGCTTCCCCCAGCAGCATGATCTGTAATTCCTCCACCACCTTGGCACAGATCAGGCGTGCCTGTTCGGGTCCCAGCTGGGCGAAGACGACCACATAGACTTCGCCCTCATGGCGAAACCACGTATCTTGAGGGCCGAGATAGCTTTCAAGCAGCCTTGCCGTCAGCAGGTGCACCCTGTCAGCCACGGTCCCCCACCGTCCGCCCAGCCGGGCCCGGAGGCTTTCCAGCCCCACCAAGTGGAGGCTACCGGCCTGGGTGGGGTCCCGGCGGGAGAAAATGCGCCGCAACGCCTCGGCGGCGTTCTGGTCAGCCTGGGGCGGGGCGGTGACTTCAGGTTGCTTGGCGGCTGGGGTGGGTGCGTTGCGCGGATAACCGCCGCTGGCGCGATCGGGAGCGGGCTCGTCGTGCAATGCCGCCAGCATCTTCTTGAAGAGCCCGAACATGGAACCGCCCTCCCGGTTTTATTGACCAAGGAATCCTACATCCGCATAGCCGAGCGCGGGCCTGTCCAAAGGGTTACATGACCCTTTGCTAATCCAATGCGGCAACCCTGACGTTGCTTTTCGCGTGAACCGGATTGCGGTTGGTTCAAGCGACCCGCCGAAGCCGGCTGTGACGGCGCGCGATGGAGCCGGTCCCTGACAATGGCGGCATGCGGTTCATTGACGTGCTGAGGTGAATGACCGAGAGGGCGGAACAGGATGGGACGGCAGCCCGTCAGGCCGCGCAACAACCCTTGATGAACAGAAGCGAGCACCCCGGGATATGAAATGCCGGAGGTGTTGCGGGCGTGAAGTCGCCAACAATTCGGAAAACTAACCGATAGCTCATATATCCACTTGGACACTATGCAGATGGGTATGGGTATCGATTTGTCAAAGATCGTGATCTGATCTTATTCTTCGATCTGCCGCTTGGTCTCTGCGGCGTGGCAGTAGGCATATAAAGGTATGGGGAGGATCAACATGATGTTCGGCTTTCTGAAGCAGCATGACGACAGCGGCCAAATCCTCACTGCCCTGGACAAGTCCCAGGCCGTGATCTCGTTCAATCCAGACGGGACGGTCCTGGATGCCAATCAGAACTTCCTGAATGTCATGGGCTATTCGCTGACGGAAATCCGAGGTCAGCACCACAGCCTGTTCGTGGAACCGGCAGAGCGCAACAGCCAGGACTACGCCGCATTCTGGCAGGCGCTGCGTCGGGGTGAGTATCAGGCCCGGCAGTTCAAGCGCCTCGGCAAGGGTGGCAAGACCGTCTGGATCGAAGCCTCCTACAACCCGATCCGGGGAGCGAACGGCCAGGTGGTGAAGGTGGTGAAATATGCGACGGACATCACGCAGAAAGCCCTGGAACACGCCAACCTGTC
>NZ_JBXAFZ010000051.1:0-1546 GCF_058793615.1 Niveispirillum sp. GW835-FHT14G11 | reverse complement strand
GCCGTCGTCGCCACCGAGGTCAAGAACCTCGCCAACCAGTCGGCCAACGCGACCCAGAAAATCTCCGCCGAAATCGCGGGTATCCAGGGGCTGTCCACCGACATGGTCGTTGCCCTCCGGGAGATCCGCCGCGCGGTCGGCAATGTCCGGGAATATGTCTCCACCACCGCCGCCGCCGTGGAGGAACAAAGCGCGGTCACCCGCGACATGTCCTCCAACATGCAGACGACCGCCGCCGCCGTAGAAACCGTCACCCGCAATCTCACGGCCATTAACCACTCAATCGGCAAGGTCACCGGTGCCGTCACCACCACAAAGGAAGCCGCCCGCGTCCTGGCTCGGTAGTTCGCTCAGGATCGGCCCGGCCGGAACCACGAATGACCCGCCGCAGACACCTCGCGCCTCAGCAATCGCGCAGCATGTTCAACATGCCGATATTGATCGTGGCGTTGTCCTGTGCGACCGGCCTTACCGGTGATTATGTATTGAGCGCCGGCCTGTCTCAACCGAACCGCACGAGGTTGAGGGCCGGCAGGGGGCCGCCGGGGAACTGTGCCAGCCGGGCACCCACGGCAAGCGGCCCCAGGTCGATGCCGAAGAAACCCAGGCGCTCGATCAATGACCCGACCACTACCTTGGCCGGTGCATGGTCGCCTGAATGGAACAGGACGCGCCGCCCGCCCTCGGCCTGCGGATCACCGGACAGGAGGTGCGGCTGGAGATGGTTGAACGCCTTTACCACCCGGGCCCCCGGCACCAGTTCCGAAAAGACTTCCGTCGAGCTGCGGCCATGCAGTTCCGCCGGCTTGAACATCGGCGCCTCGATGGGGTTGTTGGCATCGATGACGATACGGCCGGCGAAGTCGGGCAACCCGGCCAGGGCCGTGGGCAGCGTCGACCAGTTGACGGCGACCAGGACGATGTCCTTGGCTGCCGCTTCCTCCCGCGTGCCCGCACGGATACTGGGACCGAGGGCGGCGGCGATCTCCTTCAGGCTGTCGGGACCGCGGCTGTTGGCGATGGTGGCCTCAATACCCTGGCGGGCAAGGGCAGTGGCGAAGGCGCGGCCGATCTGGCCGGCGCCGATGATGCCGATGCTGGACATGGCAATATTCCTTGGCTGAGGGGATGGATCAGCCGGTCAGGCCGCCATCGGCGACGATCTCGGCACCGGTGACGAAGGCGGCCTCCGGGCTGGCCAGGAAGGCGACGACGCTGGCGATCTCATGCGGCTGGCCATAGCGGCCGATGGCGATGCCGGGGCCGACGATGCCGGCCACCGGGCCGTCCGCCGGGTTCATGTCCGTGTCGGTCGGGCCCGGATGCACCGTGTTGACGGTGATGCCCTTCGGCCCCAGGTCGCGCACCAGGCTGCGGTTGAAGCCGGTGACCGCCCCCTTGGTCAAGGTATAGAGCGAGGCGGTGGGGAACGCCGCATAGCGGGTCATGGAGGAGCCGATATGGATGATGCGCCCGCCCGATTTCATGTGGCGCGCCGCCTCCTGCGTGGCCACGAACACGCCCGTCACGTTGACGGCGATCATCC
>NZ_JBXAFZ010000050.1:0-1617 GCF_058793615.1 Niveispirillum sp. GW835-FHT14G11 | reverse complement strand
CCCGGATTATGCACCGATGTCGTTACGCTGCCGTTATCGCGTAGCGGTTGTTCTGCGAAGTGGCGTTTGGAGACACTTCCGCTGTCCCGCTGCTTGGCGGGTTTCCGGAAGCTGTTCTTGCGGTTGGCGGGAAGGGTTTGGACTGGGCACGCTGCCCGGCATATCAGGTGACGAGGCGTGTGGTGCGGGACAGGAGCATGGCGAGCACGGGCTGGACGGTGCAGGCGGTTGGCAGATGGACGCGTAATTTGGTCTTCATCTCGACGACGCGGGCGGCGATTTTCAGCAGGCGCAGGCGCAGCGTGTCGAACTGGGCGGTTCGCCAGGGGGATCGCTGCGGCATGAGGGATCGCAATCCCCACATCAGCCAATAGGCCCCGGCGTGCAGCATGAGGCGCATCTGGTTGGCGCTGGCGCGGGTGCAACTGGTGCGGTCGGCGGCCAGATGGGTTTTCCAGCTTTTGATATGGTTCTCGGCTACGCCCCGGCGGCAATAGACCTGTTCATAGAGCCACTTGCCCCGGCCGCCGGTCAGGCTGGTGACGATGAAGCGGGTGTCCACGCCCTGCGGCCCCGCCTCGACACGGGCGATGATGCGCTCCACCCGCTGCCAAGTGCGGGCGGCGTCATGGAATTCGGTGAAGCGGCGGACCTTGTCCGGTCCCGTCGCCCGTGCCCTGGTGCTGGCCTCCAGCGGGCCGACATGGGCGCGCAGGGCGGCGTTGGTGGCCAGCCCGAGGATGAAATCCACGCCCCTGGCCCGGCAGAGGTTGAACACCTCCGGTGCTGCATAGTGGCTGTCGGCCCGAACCAGGATCTCCACCCGGGGCCAGTGGGCCCGGATCATCCGGATCAGACGGCGCAGGTGGCCTGCTATTTCCCGACCGCTGGGACGCCGGGCAGGGCGCAGCAGGGCCGCGACGAACCGGCCCTCGCCGTCGAAGACGACGATCGGCTGGAAGCCATATTCATCGTAATGGGCATTGAACAGCCGCAACTGCTGGTGACCATGGGTGGCGTCGAACGTATCATCGATGTCCAGCACGATGCGCTGCGGCACCTGGCGGAAACTGGCGCAGTAAAGCTCGACCATGGCCCGGCCCATGCGCAGCAGGGCACGGGCGTCGGGCCGGTTCTCCAGACGCGAGATGGTCGATTGCGAGCAGAGGTCCGCCGCCGAGGGCAACCGGCCGAGCGCCATCTTGAAGGCCGGATCGCCGCGCAGACTGTCGGCGTCGATGCCATCCTCATAGCCGCAGGCGATCATCAGCAGGCGGAAACGGATGATATCGGCCAGGCTGTGCCGCACCCGCTCGGGCTGGCGGGTATCGGCGATGCAGGCCGCCAGCCGCGCCGCCACATTCAGCCGGATATCGATCTCCCGCAGTGCCAGCACACCGGCATCGGACGACAGGCTGCCCCCATCGAAACAGGCCTCCACCCGCTTGCCCGAAACGGGTGACAGGCCGGGCAACAACGGCGTATTCTCTCGCATGGCGGGTGTCGCGTCCTTGGATCGGGCGGATGTCTGTTTGGCGACTGAATCCTAAACCCAATCAATGACTTATGCCACACCCGCCAACCGCCAGGACGTACCCCGGTGCATAATCCGGGTTA
>NZ_JBXAFZ010000049.1:0-2348 GCF_058793615.1 Niveispirillum sp. GW835-FHT14G11 | reverse complement strand
GTACGCGTCCGGTGTGAGCCGCCTTGTGTTTGGTGGTCGGTAGCTGGGAGTCTTTGCGTAAGCGCGATAGCGCGGACGCAAACGAGTGGCAAACGTGATGGCTTATCAGCGGCTGGAGGTTTTGACGGGTACGGAGCGGCGTCGTGTCTGGTCGGACGCGGAGAAGGTCCGGCTGGTGGAGGCGGCGTTCAGGCCCGGTATCGTGGTCAAGGAAGTTGCCCGACGGTTCGGGGTCCATGAGAGCCTGCTGTACCGGTGGCGTCGGCAGTTTGGCGCATCGGTTTTGACGGTCGACGGTTCGGTTCCGGCGTTCGCGCCGGTTCAGCTTGCCCCTGTGAATGACCCGAGGGCCGCGCCGGTCGTGGAGGCGGCGATGCCGGCCCCCAGCCCACCCACGGCATCGGTCGCGGAGATCTCCGTGCTTCTGCCGGGCGGGATCGAGGTGCGGCTGCGGGGATCGGTGGATCTGGCGCTTGCAACGGCAGTGATCCGGGCGGCCGGAGATGCTGGATGATCCCGATCCCGCCGGGGGTGCATGTATGGCTGGCGACGGGGCGGACGGACATGCGCAAGGGTTTCGACAGCCTTGCCCGACAGGTCCAGGAGGTTCTGGGGCGCGATCCCCATGGCGGTCACCTGTTCGTCTTTCGCGGTCGCCGCGGCGACCTGGTGAAGGTCATCTGGCATGACGGCCAAGGCGCCTGCCTGTTCACCAAGCGCCTGGAGCGCGGCCGGTTCATCTGGCCGTCGGTGGTGGACGGGGCGGTTACACTGAGCCCGGCCCAACTGGGCTATCTCTTGGAAGGGATCGACTGGCGATTGCCGCAGCACACGGCCCGGCCCGAACGGGCGGGCTGAAAAGCTGCAGACAAGACGGCATGGGCATGATTCAATACCTCCATGTCCAGCCCCAATCCACCCGCCCAAGCTGCCGACACCTTGCCCGCCGATCTGGCGGCGGCCCATGCGCTGATCCTGGCGTTGCAGGGGGAATTGGCGGCGGCGCGCCAACAGGCCGGCGAACGGGCGATCGAGATCGAACGGCTGCGCCTGGCTCTGGCCAAGGCCCGACGGGAGCTTTACGGCCAATCCTCCGAACGGGGCCGGCTGCTCGTGGAGCAGTTGGAACTGCAACTGGAGGAGTTGGAGGAGACCAGCGCCGAGAATGAGGTGGCTGGCGAACTCAGCATGCCCGTTCCCACCCCTGCCGTCACGCCGCGCAAGCCCGCCCGGCGGCCGTTGCCAGAGGCGCTGCCACGCGAGCGGGTCGTGCATCCGGGGCCTTGTGTCTGCGACCGCTGCGGCGGCAATGCCTTGCGCAAGATCGGCGAGGATGTTCTGGAAAGCCTGGAATGCGAACCCCGCCGATGGAAGGTGGTGCAGCATGTCCGGGAGAAGTTCGCCTGTCGATCCTGCGAGGCGGTGAGCCAGACGCCGGCCCCCTCCCACCCAATCCGCCGTGGGCGGGCCGGGCCGAACCTGCTGGCCATGGTGCTGGCCGGAAAATACGCTCAGCATCTGCCGCTGCACCGGCAGAGTGCCGCCTATGCCCGTGAAGGGATCGACCTGGATGTCTCCACCCTGGCCGACTGGGTTGGAGCGGCGGCAGCAACCCTGACCCCGTTGGTAGAGGTGATACGGTCCCATGTTCTGGCGGCTGATCGTCTCCATGGCGATGACACCCCGGTGCCGGTTCTGGCCAAGGGTAAGGCGGCCACAGGTCGACTATGGGTGTATGTGCGGGATGACCGGCCGTTCGGTGGCAGCGATCCGCCGGCGGCCCTCTACCATTATGCCCGCACCCGTGCCGGCGAGCATCCGCAGCGGCACCTGACCGGCTGGGCCGGGATATTCCAGGCCGATGCCTATAGCGGCTATGCCGGCCTCTACGATCCCGCCCGCAAGCCCGGCCCCCTCCAGGAGGCCGGATGCTGGAGCCATGTCCGCCGCCGGTTCTTTGATTTGGCCAAGGACGGCAAGTCGCCCCTGGCGGCCGAGGCCGTGAAACGCATCGACGCGTTGTTCGCCATTGAGCGCACCATCAATGGCCGCGCCATCGCGCAACGTGCCGAAACCCGCCAGGAGAAAAGCCGGCCCCTGATCGACGATCTGGAGCAATGGCTCCGCCAAGCCCGAACCCGCCTGTCGCCCAAGTCGGATCCTGCAAAGGCCATGGACTATGCCCTGAACCGGTGGGGCGCCATGACCCGGTTCCTGGAGGATGGGCGCATCTGCCTGTCGAACAACGCCGCCGAACGTGCCCTGCGCGGCATCGCTGTCGGACGACGGAACTGGACCTTCTGCGGCTCCGATGACGGCGGCGACAGGGCCGCCGCCATCTACACCCT
>NZ_JBXAFZ010000048.1:0-4650 GCF_058793615.1 Niveispirillum sp. GW835-FHT14G11 | reverse complement strand
GTTCCTTGCGTCCTGCCATCGTGAAGCTCCTTTCGCTTCAGTATGGCCCAGCCGAGCACGGAATTCCCGATAGTCCCGCGATAAAGGCTGTCTTGGGCATAGCCGACTTCTGCCGACAGGAAAGGCTGCGAGCGCGGCCGCTTGCTGACGAAATTCACGATGCCGCCGGGCGAAGTGAACCCGAACAGGAAGCCCGCTGCGCCCTTGAGAACCTGAACGCCGTCGTAAAGCTCCAGCGGTGGGTCCGAGCGGCTGCCGCCGAGACCCGGGACCGAGTCCATGTAATAGGTCGAGACCGAGAAGCCGCGCAGGAGGAAATTCGTGCCCTCAGTTACATCCGCGAGGGAGGTCGTCGCCGACGGTTCCAGACGCAGCATGTCGGTCAGGGATCGCGCCTGTATGTCCTTCAGCAACGCACCGTCATAGGTGCTGATCGAGAAGGGGCTGTCAAGGATGGGACGGTCGCCGAGCGCGCCGAGCGACGGCGTCGCCGCCCGCCTCCCGATGACGACGATGTCGGCCATTTCCGCTTGATCGCGGGCCGGGCCGATAGTTGCGGCGGTCTCGTCTTTTGCAGCAGAGATCGCGTCCTGTGCCAGTGCGGGTGTGGCGATCAGCAGGACGGCGAGTGACGCGCCGCCGTAGAACTTCAACATGGAAACCCCCAATTTCCGATAATGATAGTCATTATCAATACGTAAGGGTCGTATAGTGGATAGGGACCGGCGGCGATATCATAGAGCCGCCATTTAATAGCGCTGCCGCGCCAAAGCCCTGGGCCTGTCAGAGACTTCGGCGATAGGCGGCTGGCGTGATCCCGAACGCCTTACGAAACAAGCCGATGAAGGCGCTGGTGGTTGAATAGCCAAGGTCCATCGCCACGGTCGTGACCGGCTCACCCGCCGCCAGCATCTCAAGCGCGCGCAGCAGGCGGACGCGCTGTCGCCACGCGGTGAAGGTGAAACCCGTTTCCTGCACGAAACGCCGGCTCAACGTCCGTGGGCTCACGGCCGCCCACGCCGCCCAGGCGTCCAGATCGCGCCCGTCCGAAGGGTCGGTGATGAAGGCGCGCGCTATCCGCATCAGTCGGGCTTCAGCCGGCAGGGGCAGGCCCAGTGCCTCGGCCGGCGCAAACCGCACCTCGTCCAGGATGACGGCGGCAATATGCTGCTGAGCGGTGTCGAGCATGTCGCCGCTCCATGCCGCGGCACGAAGGACGGCTTCGCGGAGCAGCGCCGATGTCCGGAATGTGCGGGGTCGAGACGGCAGGGAGAGACAGGCGCATTCCGCCACAAAGACGCTCCAGCCCTGGAAGACACCATGAGAGGCAACGGTGTGGAGATGGCCCGGCGGCACCCAGACGGTGTGGCTGGCGGGGACGACCCAATGTTCGTTCCCGACATCGACCGCCAATAATCCGCGCATTGAGGCCATCAGTTGCCCGCGACCATGGCGATGCAACGGCACCGAAAAGCGCTCCGCCTCGACCGTCCCGGCGACCGCCATTATGATCGGGCCATCGACCCGATCGGCGGCTTCCGGCTGAAGCGTGATCTCCTGCAGCTGGCGGGGTTTTGCTATCTCCATCGGGATAGCTTATCCACGCCATGCCGTTATCGCCACCGCTACCGATCAGTGTGGCATCGATCTGCTATTTATTGGCACCGATAATGACGCAGCCCCCAGCGACCACAGCTAGACTGGATGCGATCTATTCTCAACTGAGGTGCATCCTTGTCGGATTCCATATATCCGGCCCTCGTGAGTGGTTTGCTCACGACGGGTCTCGCCTTGGCGCTCCTGCGATCAGGTTGGAGGAACAGTGAACGGCGCGGGCGCGCTCGCGTGGCGTCGGGCTGGTCCGCGCTGCTGGTCTCCCTCTATCTGCTCACAACGGTATTGGGCCCGCTGATCGGCCTGACGATCGCGACGCTGGCCTTTGGCCTGTGTGGCTACGGCTTGGTCGCGCTCAACACCGAACGGCGTCCACCTCGCAACACACGCGGGCGCATCGTCACACAGGACGCCAGTCCCCAAGCGTTCGGGAATGGTTGGGGTCGCGGCTTTGCGGCCTTTTTCCTCGCCATGATCACGACGATGGCAATCGGGGCCGCCGCCGCCGGTCTTCCCATCGGCCTGCCCGTCAACCGGGTCACGATCGGCGCCCTTGTCCTGCCTATAATATGGGCGGGACTCGTCATCTGGGTGCTGAGCGAAGCGCGCCTGCGCCGGCCTGTTCTGGGCCTGTGCGCGACCATCGGCGCCTCAGGCCTCCTGATCG
The DNA here is from genome assembly GCF_058793615.1 of Niveispirillum sp. GW835-FHT14G11. NCBI lineage: Bacteria > Pseudomonadati > Pseudomonadota > Alphaproteobacteria > Rhodospirillales > Azospirillaceae > Niveispirillum > Niveispirillum sp. GW835-FHT14G11. The sequence goes on along the minus strand of NZ_JBXAFZ010000048.1, from coordinate 2,369 downwards.
CGGTAGAGATGCTCGTATGAACGCGCCTCTCCCTGCAAAGCAAGGCCGCAGGCGGCTGTTGCTCACCTCGCTCATTGGCGCCATTCTGTCAGGCCATTCCGTATTGGGCCTTGCGATCTCGGCGCTGATCTACCTGATCTGCCTGTCGGGCACGATCGTTGTGTTCGCGCAGGAGTTGGAGCGTTGGGAACAGCCTGCTGGGCCCGTGCTGACTACCGTTTCGCCAGATGCCATTGATCGCGGACTGTCCGAAATCCACGCCAAGGCCGGGAGCGCCGTGCGGGCGATTTCCGTCCTGCTCCCCAGAAGCGCCACCCCCCGTCTTGTCTTTGTGGGCGGTTCGGTCGAAGGCGAAGGTAATCAATGGGTGGCGGACAGGGGCGGGCGATTGATCGCACCCGTGTCCCATCCGATCACTGACTTTCTTGTGGCACTTCATGCCAATCTGCATCTCCCACGCCTCGCCGGCCTTGCCGTGGTCGGCCTGATCGGCGTCGCTCTCCTGGCCTTGCTCATGTCGGGGGTGCTCGCGCATCCTCACATCTTCAGGGAAGCGTTCACACTGCGCCGCGGCGGTTCATTGCGCGTGCAGGAAGCCGACCTGCATAACCGGTTGGGCACATGGGGCATGCCCTTCTTCATCCTTGTGACGCTGACCGGCGCCGTACTCGGAGCCTTCCTCCTCATGTTCGGCGGTATGGCGGCAACCGCCTATAAGGGCGACTTCCGCCGGGCACTCACCGAGATCGTCGGGCCGCTGGAAAGCCGGGAAGACAAGACACCGGCCACCATGCCGTCGGTAGCGCAAATCATGGCGTTCATGCGCGCGCAGGAGCCGGCGGCACAGATCCAGTCGATCGAAATCCAGCACCCCGGCACGCGGGGACAGACCATCTCCGTGATCTTCGAGGAAGCGGGCCGGCTGACACACGACCAGCGCTATATATTCGATGCGGACAGCCAAGTGATCTTCTCACCGAGGACAGAACCGAGGTCGATCGGATCGCGCGCGTTGCTGTCGCTGCCGCCGCTCCACTTTGGATGGTTCGGCGGCCTCGCTACCAAAATCGCCTATGGTGTGCTTGGACTGGCACTGTGTGTCGTCACGTCGAGCGGTATGACGATCTGGTTCGCGCGTCGGCGCGACCAGGGGCTCCCCGTTCCCGCGTGGGAACGGTTCTGGGCGGCGACGGCTTGGGGCCAGCCGGCCATCTTCGCGTTCACAGCCGTCATATCGTTGGCCGGCGCCGGTGACCACGCTCTGTTTGCATGGATGGTCATGACGGGGCTGGCTTACGGGACAGCGTGCATTGCCCTGCCTGTCGCTGTCTTCGAAGCTGCCTTCCGCTGGTCTGCGGCAGCACTGATGGCGGCACTTGCGATCATGTATGTGATAAACTGGGGCGGCGACGCACAGGACCCGGTCGCGTGGGCCGTTGATGCGGCAATTCTCGTCGGTGCCGCTTTGATTGCGGCGTCAGCCATGTCAGCGAAGCGATCCTGATGCGATCCGCATAGTCTTTGCCAGTACGCTTCCGGCACGCGTTCACAGATTGGCCCCGATATCGTCGCGGCGAGTCGCATAGTGTCGAGCAAGGATGGCGCAGACAATCAGTTGTAATTGATGGAACAGCATAAGCGGCAGAACGACAATGCCGACCTGGGGTCCGGCAAACAGAATGCTGGCCATCGGCAAACCGCTGGCCAGTGATTTCTTGGAACCGCAAAATTGCAGGACGATTTCGTCCTGGACAGGAAACCGCAGGATTCGGCGTGCAGCAAAACCGGTGACGATAAGTACCGAGGCCAGAAGGACAGATAGCATGACGACAAGAACAAGCAGGTCGGACAATTCGAACTGGCTCCACATACCCGACATGACGCCCTTGGAAAAGGCGACGTAGATGATCAGCAGGATGGAGCCGCGATCCGCATAGCCCAGAAGCTTCTTCCTCGTCTCCACCCATCTTCCAATCCAGGACCGCAGCACCTGTCCAGCCAGGAACGGCACCAGAAGCTGCAATGTGATGTCACGGAAGATGCCGAACGACAGTTCCAGGCCTTGTGTCTTCAACAGCCAGCCCGCAAGCAGCGGGCTGATGACGACGCCCAACATGTTCGATGCCGATGCCGCGCATATGGCGGCGGGCACATTGCCGCGCGCGATCGACGTGAAGGCGATGGACGATTGAACCGTCGACGGCAGCACACAGAGGAACATCAAGCCGGTCACGATCTCCGGCGGCATGCTGGCCGGCGACAGATATTCAAGCGCTTTGCCCAGCAGGGGAAACTGTCCGCCGTCAGCCCCTTTGGGACAGAAGTGGCTGATTGCGTAAGGGAGGATTTCTGGCTCATCGTAGTGACCG
>NZ_JBXAFZ010000047.1:0-4914 GCF_058793615.1 Niveispirillum sp. GW835-FHT14G11 | reverse complement strand
TCTCAGGAGCCAAGCTTGACGCCTTAGATCTCACGCGTTTCACCGACGGTTGCATCATAATTATTAGTTATCAGTCATTAGGGTTAATCAATAAGGGTGTTGCTAAGGTAAGTATGAGTCGCAAAGATTGTCAATAGCAAGTTGAAGGGCCAAAAATTTGTATTTCGTCAGGCGATGAATTCAATTGTATGTATTTTGTATTTAACTGATTTGGTTGAGTGCGGATGGTGAATTTAGTGCAATAAATTTTCGTTTTTCGCCTCATCTTATGTCGTTAAACTCTCCTTTGGTCGATATCGGTGAGAATAAATGGCATATTTACGAGTACGCTTACTTTCAAGCTTGAATGACGCCTGTTTCGCAATAAAGTCCGACACCTTTTCCATGGCGTTTTTGACAGGGTCGGCAGCCAGATGGGCGTAACGTGCCGTGGTCTGCACCTGGGTATGTCCAAGCAGCTTGCCGATCATCGGCAGCCCTTCGCCCAGGAAAAGGGCACCGCTGGCGAAGGAGTGCCGCAGGTCGTGGATGCGGACGTCATCCAGCCCGGCTTTCTTACGGATGCGGCGCCAGGGTGGCTGCAAGTCGGTCAGCCGGGCACCTTCCTTCGTGCCGGTGATGACCCAGGGATTGTCCGTCAGCCGGGGGATCGACCGAAGGACGGCGGCAGCGGCCTCTCCGAAATGCACAACCTTCGCACCCGTTTTGGAATCCGGTAAACGCAATGTCCGCGTCTGCCAATCCACATAGGACCATTTCAAGGTCATGACTTCGCCCAGGCGGCACCCCGTCAGCATTAGCAATCGGACAGCGGCGATCACGGCTGGGGGTTCGGAGCCATCTGCTTCGACCTCAGTCAATGTCCGACCGAGGGCGGCGTATTCATCGGCACTCAGGAACCGTTCACGTTTCTCCTCGCGGTACTTCTTTACATGCAGGCACGGATTGCTGCCATCCGGTCGTAGCCCCCAGACCTCGGCCAAATTGAACATTGTTATCCGGCGTGGAAAAGTGGCTCTGACTCAATTTTGATGATTTTCGAGAGTCCTGTGGGGTGGTTTTTCCATAGGGGTCAGTACGATGCGGACAGCTTTCAGACGCTCGATGTTCGGCCTCGCCGGCATGGCCATTAAGGACATCGCCGACGATGATGGGGTGGTGCGGGTCACGATCAGCCCGGTCACGGCTATAGGCGCCTGTCCCGGATGCGGAACGGGCTCAGGTCGGATCCATAGTCGGTATCATCGGCGATTGGCGGATCTGCCGGCAACCGGCAGGCCAGTTGGGATTGTGCTGCTGGCGCGCCGGTTCTTCTGTGATGCCGTGCTCTGTGGGCGCCGTGTATTTACGGAGCGCTTCGATCCGAAGGTTCTGGCGCCCTGGGCCCGCCGGACGGCCCGGCTGGATCAGATTGTCCACCATCTCGGTCTGGCGCTGGGAGGCCGGCCGGCGGCGACCCTTGCCCGTCGGTTGATGCTGCCGGTGAGCAACGACACTTTGCTGCGTGTGGTGCGCCGGCAGGGTAGCCCGCGCATCGTGCCGCCCACGGTAATCGGCGTGGATGATTGGGCGTGGCGGCGCAATCATCGCTATGGAACGCTGATCTGTGATCTGGAACGGCGTCGGACCATCGCCTTGCTGCCGGATCGTGAGCCGGCAACGACACAGGCCTAGCTGGAACAGCAGCCGCAGGTGAGCATCGTCGCCCGCGACCGCGCCGGTGGATATGCGCTTGCCGTCTCCAGGGCCCTGCCGGCAGCTACCCAGGTGGCGGACCGTTGGCATCTGATGGAGAACGCAAGCCGGGCATTTCTCGATGCGGTCCGGAAATCGATGCGGCAGATCCGCGTCGCCGTCGGTGCCACCAACATTAATCCGGCCCTTCTCACGGCAGCCGAGCGCCTGCAGTACGAAGGATATCTGCGGCGCGAGGATACCAACAACGCGATCCAGCAACTGGCCAAGGACGGCACTTCCATCAAGGAGATCGTTCGCCGGACCGGTCACAGCCGCGGGCTGGTGCGGAAAATCCTTCGGGGACAGGCAGCGGATGTCTTTCGGACGAGGGAAAGCTCCCTGGAACTGCATCTTCCCTGGCTTGACCAGCAATGGCAGGCAGGTCACCGCAATGGTGCCGATCTTTGGCGACGGCTGAGGAGGGAAGGCTTCCAAGGTTCGCTACGCGTCGTTACGGAATGGGCGACCCGCCGGCGCCGCGCCGACCAGATGGGGGCAGAGGCCCTTAAGCGAACACCATCGGCCCGTAGTATCGCCCGCCTCATGACCTTGGGGTGCGATGCGCTGACAAAGGCCGAAACCGTCATGGTGGCCGCCATTGAAAAGGGCGTTCCGGTTATCGTCGATGCCAGAAACATCATTGCCGACTTCCAGGGCATGATCCGGCGCCGATCATTGGAGGAACTGGCCCCGTGGTTGGAGCGGGCACGCCGATCCATCATGACGTCCTTCGCCAATGGTATCATCAAGGACCAAGCTGCCGTGGAGAACGCCATCACCTCACCATGGTCCAACGGCCAGACGGAAGGCCAGATAACAAAGCTCAAACTCGTCAAGCGCCAGATGTACGGCCGTGGGAAGCTTGACCTGCTCCAGGCGCGCGTCATCGGTGCCGTATAAAAATGCCCATCATCAAATGTGCGTCAGAGCCAAATTTCAATGCCGATTGACACTTGTGACATGAGCAGGGTTCCCGGAAGCGCTCTGAACTTGCCCTGACGAGCGCTCAGAAGGCGCCCAGGGTGCGAAAGTTGGCGGCTTCGGGAAAAAAGACCTCCTTTGGTGGGCGCGCATGGGCTGGGCTGGGCGGGTGCCGGCATCGTCATCCTGGCGCTCGGCCTGGCCGAATGGGCGACGATGAAGATCGATGCCGCGGGGCACCGGGTAAATGGCGAGGCATCTAGCTGCACCGCGTAACGGCCTTATCGAGATCGTCGGACGTTCACCTCGAAGGCGGCGTGCTACGGCCGATGATGCTCATGGGCGGTATCCCAAACATCCTGTGTGATCGCGATGGTTACGATTGCGGCGGCCGAGTTGATGTAAAAATGATCCCCTGGGAACATCCTCACAGTACAGCCGGCCGTCGTTTCCATGGACCAGCCATCTAATTCACCGCGGCTGGTGGTGGCATCCTCCAATCCTCCGTAAGCCGCGAGGGGCAATGGCAGGCGGCTGGCCGGTGGCCTGTATTCCTCGCAGGCGCGAAAGTCGGCTCGCAAGGCTGGCAGGAAATACTTGGCGAATTCGGGCTGCTTGACCAGTTCCAACGGTGTTCCACCAAATCCTGTCACCATGTTGATCAAGTCAGCATCCGGAAGGTCATGTGCCGGAGGAGCGGTGCGGAGCGCACGTGGAGGTTTGCGTGCCGATGCAATCAGGATCAGGGGCGCACGCCCGACCTGGGCCATCCTGTGTGCGAGCTCCAGCGCGACGAGGCTGCCCATGCTGTGGCCAAACAAGGCGCAAGGCATGTCGTCATCACGAAGCACCACGGGGAGCAGGGCATCCGCGATACTGGCGATCGAATGCAGGGGGGCTTCCGACCGGCGCGCGCCGTGACCGGGATATTCCAGGCCGACCGCCTCGATACGAGGCGGCAGGAAGTCGCGCCAGCCGGCATAAATGTTGGCGCTCCCCCCTGCATGCGCCAGACAGTAGAGGCGCATGCCGGCCCCTGGGCGACGGCTTATGGTCAGGGTTTCGGTCCGTCCACGGCGCATCGGGACGATGCATCGGCTACCGGGGGGAAAGGTCACGACCCACCTTCCAACTTCGGCGCCGTTATGGTGTCAATATAAGCCGCAAGGCCCGCAATGGTCGGATCCTGGAACAGCAGGCCCAGTGGAAGTTCTACAGCGAACCTGCGCTTCATGGCGGCAGCGAGGCGCGCGGCCAGCAGCGAATGACCTCCCCGCTCGAAAAAACTGTCCTCCATGCCGATATCCTCCAGCCCCAGGATGTCCTTCCAGATGTCGGCCATGGCCGCTTCCGTTAGTGTACGCGGCATCAGGTCACCGTCAGCCGTGAATGCCGGCTCCGGATCAGGCAGCGCCTTGTGATCGATCTTGCCATTGGGCGTCAATGGCACGGCGGCAATCGGAATGAAGGCGGTGGGAATGGCGTGCGCCGGCAGGAACCTCCTCAGTCCGGTCCTGATGTCGGCCGCATCTCGTTCTTCTCCGGACGTGCCGACAATATAGGCGATCAGACGGCAGTCCCCCGGCGTGTCCTCCCGCAGCATTACGGCGGATTGCCGGATGCCGGGAATGCGCTGGAGCGCGTCCTCCACCTCTGCGGGCTCAAGCCGGTGCCCGCGCACCTTGATCTGCCGGTCGGCACGGCCGTGGAAGTCGATGCCGCCATCCAGCCGCCGGCGCCCCAGGTCGCCGGTGCGATACATGCGCTCTCCGTTGCCGAAGGGCGATGGCACGAACCGCTCCGCGGTTGCCGCCGGCTGGCCCAGATAACCGTAGGACAGGTAGGGTGTATGAATGCAGATCTCCCCCACCTCGCCGATGCCTGCGATGCGCCCCCCACCGTCCAGAACCAGCGCGTGGACACCGTCGATCCCTTGTCCCACGGAGATGGACGTCTCCGCAGCCGCATCGTCATCATTCACGGGCGCCCAGCACATCACCTGAGGCGTTTCGGTTGCGCCATAGGTATTGACGCCGCGAGCATGGGGGGCGATGCGGGCGATCATCGACACATGCCGCCGTCTCAACAATTCTCCACCGAAGAATACATGTTTTAGATCGACTAACGGCCGAGGGTCGCCGGTGGCGATCATTTCCCAGAGCGACGGCGTCACATGCACGACTGTCCGCCGTCAGCCCCTTTGGGACAGAAGTGGCTGATTGCGTAAGGGAGGATTTCTGGCTCATCGTAGTGACC
>NZ_JBXAFZ010000046.1:0-5054 GCF_058793615.1 Niveispirillum sp. GW835-FHT14G11 | reverse complement strand
TTAACATCAACCCGCAACGAGCCAGAACCTCCACTCACAAAATCATCCAACCGTCCCATTTGTTTCGACGACGGACATGCACGACACTCAACCGTGCCGACGCGCACCAGGCCGCCACTTCCCCGGCTTCCGCCGGTGCCGCCGGCGGGATCAGCAGGCAGGCGCCGGACCAGAGCGGCGCGAAGACGTCCCGCATGAGAGGGTCGTGTGAGAGACCGGCAAGCAAGCCGAAGCGGTCCGACCCACTGAATCCGAAACGGCGTGCCTGCCAGTCGAGAAAATGCGAAAGCGCGCGGTGGGGTGTGATCACCGCCTTCGGCTTACCCGTCGTTCCGGAAGTGAAGACGAGGTAACAGGGATCATCGGCCTCCACCGTCACCGGTGGAGCGTCATCGGAACAATCCCCAAGTCCTGCGCAGATGTCCATTACCCCGGCGCCCGCCATATTCCATGTCCAGCATCCGGCTGTTTCGAGCATTTCCGCGAGATCCGGTGCGGGGTGCGCAAGGCAGATGCAGCCCGTTGCCGCCGACCGGGCGAGATACGCCGACAACCGTTCGGCAGGGTAGGCCGGGTCCAACACCAGAAAGGCCGCGCCCGCCTTTAATATCCCGAGCATGGCCCAGGGCAGCGTCGCGTTGCGGGCGGCGAGAACGGCAATCCGGTCGCCGCGCCCCACCCCCCGGGCGATCAGGCGGTGGGCCAGCTTATTGGCGCAGAGTTCCAGCTCAAGATGTGTAAGTGTCCCATCCCCGTCGATCACGGCCGGCGCGGCCGGACTGGAATGCGCCCATGCCGACACCCGGTCGGGAACGGACCCGCACCATGCGGGCTCAATGGACGCCATCACAGGGCCTGCGCCATCCAGATCCAGACGGAAGGCGCAGGCGCGGAGGCGGGGCTCGTCCACCGCCTGTTCAAGGATGCGCAGGAACTGCGACAGAAAGATGTTCATGCGGGCTGCGGAGAATATCTCCGAGCTGTAGACAAGTTCGAAGGCCAGCCCGTCCGGATTGTCCCTGAGGTAAAGCGTCATGTCGAACTTGGAGAATGGTTCGACGGTGGAGGCCGGCTCCACGCGCAACGCTTCGTCTTCGACGCTGGCGGCGGCATATGCCAGCGAGTTGATCATCACCTGCACGATGGGGTGGCGTGCCAGGTCCCGCGTCGGCTGCATCTCCTCCACGATCTTTTCGAACGGCACATCCTGATGGGCGTACGCGCCCAGCGCCACCTCCTTCACCCGGCGCAGGAGGGTGCCGAAATCGGGGTTTCCGGACAGGTCCGTCCTGAGGACCAGCATGTTGATGAAAAAGCCGACGACCTGTTCAAACTCCCTGCTGCCACGTCCCGCTATGGGGGCGCCAACGGCAATGTCCTGTTGCCCTGTGAGCCTGGACAGCAGCAATTGGAAGGCCGCAAGCGCGACCATGAACAGTGTCACTCCCTCGTTGCGGGCAAGATCGCGGATCGAAAGAGACAGGTCCCTGGACAAGGTCAGGGAGATCGCCGCCCCCTTGTAGCTGGATATGGCGGGGCGCTGATGGTCGGCCGGAAGGTCGAGAGCCGCCGGAACGCCATGAAGCTGCCGTTTCCAATAGGCCAACTGGCGTTCCAGCTCGCCGCCACCAAGCCATTCGCGCTGCCAGGCGGCGAAGTCGGCATACTGGAGCGTCTGCTCCGGCAGACGGATGGATGTACCCCTGCGGTTCGCCGCATAAAGGATGCCGAGTTCATGACCGATCAGCTCCATGGACCAGCCATCCGAAACGATATGGTGCATGACTAGTGTCAGGAGGTGTCTGCCTTCTCCTTGATGCAGGACCATCGCCCGGATTAGGGGGCCGTTCTCAAGGTCAAAACGACGCAGAATCTCCGCCCTGATTAGGCGTTCTTGCGTATCATGGCGCTCCACCGCCGGCGTGGTGGTGAGATCGATCAGCGGTATCGGAATGTCCATTCCGGCATCGATGATCATTGCGCCACGGCCATCGATGGTCACGATCCGTGTCCGCAGGCTTTCGTGCCGCTTCGCCAACGCGCAAAAGGCTAGGTGGAGCGAAGGCAGGCAAAGCGGCCCGTCCAGGTGGAAAACGGCGGGCAGATTATAGGACGATCCCGCAAAGCCGAGCTGTTCCAGGAACCAGAGCCGCTCCTGCGCGAAGGAAAGCGGCAGCGTCGGTGCACGCGGGTAGCGGTGGACAGCCAGCGGATGTCCTTCCCGGTGCACGTGCCGCAATTCCCCGATCCGCGCCGCGAGGTCGCGGATTGTCGCCGTTTCGAAGATCGCCCGTAGGGGAAGCTCGACGGCGAAGGTTTCCCGGACCCGCGCCACCACCTGGGCGGCGAGCAGGGAATGACCGCCCAGGTCGAAGAAATTGTCGTTGCTGCCGATATGCCGACGCCTGAGCACTTCGGACCATATGGCCGCCAGCCCCTGCTCGTCGGGCGTGCCCAGGGCCACATGCATCCGGGGATCGATGAATTCGCCGGGTGGGGGCAATGCCTTGCGATCCACCTTCTTGTTGGCGGATTCAGGCAGGGATGCCAGCGGTACGATGTCGGATGGCAGCATGTAATCGGGAAGCACCTGCTTCAGCCGGGCGCGTATCGCCACCTGATCGATGTTCCTGGGGTCGTCGCCCGTCACATAGGCCACCAGCCGCCTGTCGCCCGGAACATCCTCGCGCGCGATCACCACGGCCCGGTCGACGCCGGGGCATGCCAATAATTGTGCCTCCACCTCGCCGGGCTCTATCCGATGGCCGCGTATCTTGACCTGATGATCGATCCGCCCCATGAACTCGATGGTCCCGTCGGCGCGCCATCGTGCCAGATCCCCCGTCCTGTAAAGCCGGTCCCCCCGTCCGAACGGGCTGGGCACGAAACGGTCCGCGGTCAGGCCCGGGCGATTGAAGTAGCCGCGCGCCAAGGGGACCCCACCCACGTAAAGCTCGCCGGCCACGCCGCCGGGGGCCGGACGCATGCGGCCGTCAAGGATATATATCTGCGTGTTCCATATGGGCTTGCCGATATGCGGCAACGGATGCTCGCCCGTCAAATCACGCGGCAACGCCCGACCGGTCACCACATGCGTCTCCGTGGGGCCATAGAGATTGAATAATCGGGAGGCCGGATTGGCCTGGAACATGCCGGCGACCAGCGGCGACAGCCGCAGCGCCTCTCCCGACTGGAAGTAGTGGGTTAGCGGCAGGTCCGTAACCTTCTGCCTGACGACCTCCGCCGCCAACTGCTCCAGCAGGACCTGTGGGGCGAAGATGTTCTGCGCGCCGGTTTCGCGCATCACGCGCAGGAACGCAGCCGTGTCCAGCCGGGTATCCTCATCGATCAGGACCACATGGTGCCCGCTGGTCAAGGCGGTGAATATCTCATGGAAGGAGGCATCGAAACCGATGGAGGCAAACTGCATCGCGTGGCCGGCACCGGCCTCGGCAATCTGCCACAAGATCAGATTGACCAGGGGCCGATGCGGCATCGCCACGCCCTTCGGCCTGCCGGTGGAGCCGGACGTATACATTACGAACGCCAGATCCTGGGAACTGCCGGTCAGGGTGGGCGGGGTGGGCGGGGAAAGGGCGATTAACGGCCAGCCGGCATCGAGAAGGATTTCAACCGTGCCGGCCGTACCCGCATGCCCCGCGAGCGACGCCTGGGTCAGGATGAACCGGGCGCCAGCGTCAGCCACCATGGTGGCCAGCCTCCCGGACGGATGCCGTGGATCCAGGGGCAGATAGGCCCCCCCGGCCTTGAGTATCCCGAGCAATCCGACCACCATGTCGGCGGAACGAGCCGCGCACAGCCCGACCACGACGTCCGGACCTATGCCGAGGCCGGCAAGATGGTTTGCGAGCTGGTTGGATTTGCGGTCGAGTTCCGCGTAGGTCATCCGGCCGCCATCCCAGACAAGGGCGTCCGCGTCCGGCCTTTGCGCGGCGCTCGTGGTGAAAAGGTCCTGCACGCATATCCCCGGCCCGATCGGATGGCCAGTGTCGTTCCACTCCACCAGGATGCGATTTTCCTCCTCCGGCGTGGCAAGGGGCAGGTCCGATAGCCTGGCGTCGGGATCGGCGACGATGCCTGCCAGCAGGGTCGTGAAATGCTCCGCCATCTTCGTGATGGTGGTGTGGTCGAACAAGTCGGTGGCATATTCGATGGTCGCCTTCATGCTGTCCGGCGTATCGAATACGGTCAGGGTAAGATCGAACTTGGACGTGTTGTTGTCCACGTTGAAACCCCGGACGGTGATGCCGGGCAGGTCGAGTGCTTCGCGCGGAGCGTTCTGCAGGGCCAGCAGCACCTGGAAAAGCGGATGCCGGGAAAGGTCGCGCGGCGGATCCAGTTCCTCGACCAGCTTCTCGAACGGCACATCCTGATTTTCATACCCATCCAGCGCCACGTCGCGCACCATCGCCAGCAGCGCGCGGAATGTGGGATCGCCGGGCAGGTTGCATCGCAGGGGAAGGGTATTGGCGAAGAAGCCAATCATTCCCTCCGTCTCGCTATGGCGGCGGCCGGCGATGGGCGAACCGACAACTATATCCGTCTGACCCGAATAACGGCGCAGCAGCACCTGCAGTGCCGCCATGAGAAGCATGAACATCGTCACCCCCTCCCGGTTCATCAGCCGCCGCAGGCCAGCCGGGAGAGGGGAGGGGATATCGAAGGTGAACAGCGCGCCCCTATGTTCGAAGGCCAGGGGGCGGATGTGGTCCATCGGCAATTCCAGAGCGGGTGGAGCGCCGGCCAGATGCTGCTTCCAATAGGCCACCTGCCTGCCCATGGTGGCTTCGTCCATCCAGTCCTGCTGCCAGATCACATAATCCGCATACTGGGCCGGCAGCGCCGGCAGCGCCGGCAGCGGGCAGAGCCGCGCTTCCGGCAGGGCCCTGTAGAAGGTGCTGAGTTCCCGGAAGATTATGCCGAAGGACCAGGCATCGGATATGATGTGATGCGTGGCTGTCCGTCGTCGAAACAAATGGGACGGTTGGATGATTTTGTGAGTGGAGGTTCTGGCTCGTTGCGGGTTGATGTTA
>NZ_JBXAFZ010000045.1:2500-5277 GCF_058793615.1 Niveispirillum sp. GW835-FHT14G11 | reverse complement strand
GGGTTCTTTGACAAGTGAATCTGTTGAGAAGGGATGCGCAGGCGGCGGATCTTGATGAGCTGGCGGGTCTGGTTCGTTTGGATACTGTACGTTTGGGCATCTTTTACATGTTGCTCTTAACGCCATCTGCGATCTTTCGGGATGGTGGATGGGGTTAGGTTCAATGATTGGGTAGGTGTTTGACGTTGTAGTATCCGTCAATGAGGATCTTTTGGCTTTGGCTGAGAGTTCCGCGAAAAACCTGAGAGTTTGATCCTGGCTCAGAACGAACGCTGGCGGCAGGCCTAACACATGCAAGTCGAACGCACCGCAAGGTGAGTGGCGCACGGGTGAGTAACACGTGGGAATGTACCCTTTGGTTCGGAATAACGTTTGGAAACGAACGCTAATACCGGATGAGCCCTACGGGGGAAAGATTTATCGCCAAAGGAGCAGCCCGCGTCTGATTAGCTAGTTGGTGGGGTAAAGGCCTACCAAGGCGACGATCAGTAGCTGGTCTGAGAGGATGATCAGCCACACTGGGACTGAGACACGGCCCAGACTCCTACGGGAGGCAGCAGTGGGGAATATTGGACAATGGGCGCAAGCCTGATCCAGCCATGCCGCGTGAGTGATGAAGGCCTTCGGGTTGTAAAGCTCTTTCGCACGCGACGATGATGACGGTAGCGTGAGAAGAAGCCCCGGCTAACTTCGTGCCAGCAGCCGCGGTAATACGAAGGGGGCTAGCGTTGTTCGGAATTACTGGGCGTAAAGGGCGCGTAGGCGGCTTATCAAGTCAGGCGTGAAAGCCCCGGGCTTAACCTGGGAACTGCGCTTGAGACTGGTAGGCTTGAGTACCGGAGAGGTAGGTGGAATTCCCAGTGTAGAGGTGAAATTCGTAGATATTGGGAAGAACACCAGTGGCGAAGGCGGCCTACTGGACGGTAACTGACGCTGAGGCGCGAAAGCGTGGGGAGCAAACAGGATTAGATACCCTGGTAGTCCACGCCGTAAACGATGTCGGCTAGACGTTGGGGCCCTTAGGGTTTCAGTGTCGCAGCTAACGCATTAAGCCGACCGCCTGGGGAGTACGGCCGCAAGGTTGAAACTCAAAGGAATTGACGGGGGCCCGCACAAGCGGTGGAGCATGTGGTTTAATTCGAAGCAACGCGCAGAACCTTACCAACCCTTGACATGCCTTGACCGGCGCAGAGATGCGTCTTTCCTTTCGGGGACAGGGACACAGGTGCTGCATGGCTGTCGTCAGCTCGTGTCGTGAGATGTTGGGTTAAGTCCCGCAACGAGCGCAACCCCCACTGTTAGTTGCCATCATTTGGTTGGGCACTCTAGCAGAACTGCCGGTGACAAGCCGGAGGAAGGCGGGGATGACGTCAAGTCCTCATGGCCCTTACGGGTTGGGCTACACACGTGCTACAATGGTGGTGACAGTGGGCAGCAAGCCAGCGATGGTGAGCGAATCTCCAAAAGCCATCTCAGTTCGGATTGCACTCTGCAACTCGGGTGCATGAAGTTGGAATCGCTAGTAATCGCGGATCAGCACGCCGCGGTGAATACGTTCCCGGGCCTTGTACACACCGCCCGTCACACCATGGGAGTTGGCTTTACCTGAAGCCGGTGCGCTAACCGCAAGGAGGCAGCCGACCACGGTACGGTCAGCGACTGGGGTGAAGTCGTAACAAGGTAGCCGTAGGGGAACCTGCGGCTGGATCACCTCCTTTCTAAGGAAGAACCTTCCTGTCGGCCGCAGCCGGGATTATCCTGGTCACCGGTGACTTTGGTCACGCTGGTGGGTCCGCCGTCTCCGCATCCCTTCTCATGGATCAGATAGCTCAAGGCCTGGTGCGCTTTGCACCGGGCTTTTGGTTATTTTGGATCACCGCAAACCTGTCTCAAGGAATTGGGGGCGTAGCTCAGTTGGGAGAGCGCGTGCTTTGCAAGCATGAGGTCGTCGGTTCGATCCCGTCCGCCTCCACCATGTTCCGCCCTGTCAGGGGGTGTTGAGCGGGTGGTCAGGTTTGAGGTGAAGATCCATGGGGAGCAACAGATCGGTTGCCTGAAAGGGTGACTGTAGGCAGCAAGGGCTGCCGGTTCTTGGACATCGTGAAGAAATTGGTTTTGTGAAGTGTGACCGAATGGGTTCCGCTTTGCAGGGAAGCTGGCCTCTTAGCCGAGAAGGCCGGGTTCTGCCCTGTACCAGGGGCAACTGTTGAGCGGATAGTGCTGTTTGTCGTGTTTATGCTGTGTGGGCTTGTCCCTGCGCGTGAGCGTGATGAATGGATCAAGCGTCTTAAGGGCATCTGGTGGATGCCTTGGCACTGAGAGGCGATGAAGGACGTGGCACGCTGCGATAAGTCATGGGGAGCTGCGAGCAAGCTTTGATCCGTGAATTTCCGAATGGGGAAACCCACCTAGCAATAGGTATCCCGCACTGAATACATAGGTGCGGGAAGCGAACCCGGGGAACTGAAACATCTAAGTACCCGGAGGAAAGGACATCAACCGAGACTCCGCTAGTAGTGGCGAGCGAACGCGGACCAGGCCAGTGGTCAATGCGATATAACTGGAACCGTCTGGAAAGTCGGGCCAAAGCGGGTGATAGCCCCGTACAGGTAAAACAGCATTGATCCTCGAGTAGGGCGGGACACGTGAAATCCTGTCTGAACATGGGGGGACCACCCTCCAAGCCTAAGTACTCCTCAGTGACCGATAGTGAACCAGTACCGTGAGGGAAAGGTGAAAAGCACCCCGACGAGGGGAGTGAAACAGCACCTGAAACC
>NZ_JBXAFZ010000044.1:0-5664 GCF_058793615.1 Niveispirillum sp. GW835-FHT14G11 | reverse complement strand
CGGCGACAGGTTCACAAAGGCCATGAACGCCTGATTTGAAACCGCCCAGCCGAGCACGGAATTCCCGATAGTCCCCCGACGCCTTGTAGATCAGACGGCCGCTGACCGTCTGCTCGTCCTGGTCATCGACATATTTGTCGAGGAAGCTGTTCTTGATCAGGCCCCGCGACCAGGTGCCAGACGCCGCGATCTTGGCCAGCAGCACATCCTCGATCAGCGCACCACCGACCGCGGCGGAAACCTTGCCCGTATTGCCGTTGGCGATGCCGACCTGGGCATGGCCCTTCAACTCATCCCCCGGCAGGCGGGTCGTGATGTTGATGGCGCCCGCGATGGCGTTACGGCCGTAAAGCGCGCCCTGCGGGCCTTTCAGCACCTCGATCTGGGTGATGTCCAGCAATTCCTGATTGAACTGCAAGGGACTGGACTGCAGCACACCATCGACCACGATGGCCATCGGCGCCTCGCCATTGCGCAACTGCCCGATGCCGCGCACGGAGATGGAGGTGGTGCCGACATCCTGCGACTGGGTGATCGACACGTTCGGCGTGAGCGCGATGAAATCCGCCGGTCTGGTGATCCCGGCCTCCTGGATCTGCTGGTCGGTGAACACGGTCACCGCGACGGGAACATCCTGGAGCCGCTCGGAGATTTTCCGGGCCGTCACCACGATCTCCTCAAGGGCGAGCTCCTGGGCCACGGCCGGGACCGTCAACGCCATACCCGAGACAAGCGCCAGGGCCGACACGGCCGGCGAAAGGACGCGCATTGAAGCCTCCATATGGGATTTGATTTTTTCTGATTGTGGGATGGCTCTCCCTCCCCACAAAAGTCCCATACATCAAAATTTTTGACAACAGAAAAAATTCGATCCAACGCCTTAATTTGCACCCGGCAAAGCGGCCGCCGGAGCCTGGAAAGCCGGGGGTCGGCAACGGCAAAGGGCCGGCAGCCGCATGGCCTGTCCCGCCATACGGATGCCGGCTCGTGACCCCGCAGGGACCAGCCCGATCAGACCTGACCGTTGCCGGGACGGTAATGCCGGCGATACTGTTCGGGCGTGATATAGCCATCGCGCAGATCCTGTTGCAGCAATGCCTCGTCCCGTTCCGCCGCCGGGCCCCAGCCGCCGCCCGTCGCCGTCACCATGCGCACGACATCGCCCTTTTCCAGGCGCAGCTGTGTGGCCTTGCCATAGGTTTCCGGCGGGCCGTCCGAACGCCCGCCACGCAGGACGCGGATATAGTTGCGCGATCCCGCCCGCCCGCCGGCGGCCCCCCAGGGGGGGAAGCGGTTGCGGCCGAAGCTGCCGGTGAATTCGGCGCCCTCGCCCTCGATGCGGACATCGAAGACCACGCCCTTGCCGCCGCGATGACGACCCTCGCCGCCCTCCTCGTCATGCAGGGCATATTGCTCCACATGCACGCCATAACGGGCCTCGATGATCTCCACCGGGATATTGTAGGTCTCGCCATCGGCGACGGAGAACTGGCCGTTCTGCCCGTCGCGGTCCTGCAGGGCACCCCAGCCGCCGACCAGCGGCGTCACCAGGATGGTGGGATCGCCGGTGACGGGGTGGGTGCCCGACAGGATGATGGCGCAGACCGACAGAAGATGCCCGGCCGGCAGCCGGTCCGGCACATGTTCCGCCAGCGCCTTCCAGATCAGATCCTCCGCATAGAGCATTGTCTCCCAATAGGTGGAGACGGGGGCGGGCCGTCTGGCGGTGAAGATCGTCTCGTCCGGGCAGACCACGGTCAGTGCGCGAAAACAGCCGCCATTGGCGGGGATCTGCGGATTGGTCAGCGCCTTGAAGATGGTGCGCACGGCGGAAACCAGACCGGTGCGGGAATTGTTGATGGGACCGAAGGCCTGCGGTGCGCTGCCGCTGAAATCCGCCGTGAAACTGTCATCGGTGATGGTCAGCTTCACGCAGACGCGCAGCGGTTCTGTCCGGACGCCGTCATCGTCGATCCAGTCCTCGGCGAAGAACTCCCCCTTGGGCAGGCGACCGAACTCGGCCAGGGTCATCCGCTCGCCATAATCCAGCAATTCGCGCATCGCCTGCTGTACCTGGACCCGGCCATATTTGGCGCACAGCGCCAGCAGCCGCTGTTCCCCGACATTGTTGGCGGCGACACCGGCCCAGAAATCGCCCATCGAATCCTCGGGCAGGCGGATATTGGCGCGCAGAATGTCCAGCACGGCCTGGTTCGGCTGTCCGCCGGCGATGACCTTCACCGTGGGTAGCTGCAGCCCCTCCTGATAGATCTCGCGGGCGTCGGTGGTGAAGCTGCCGGGGGCCTTGCCGCCGACATCGACCCAGTGCGCCTTGTTGACCGTGAAGGCGATCAGCTCGCCATCGGCGAAGACTGGCTTGGCCAGGGCCACATCGGACAGGTGGGTGCCGCCCCCTTCATACGGGTCATTACTGAGGAAGACGTCGCCGGGCCGGATGCCGTCCGGGCCGGGGAATTTCTTCAGAATGTCACGGACCAGACTGTCGATCATACCCAGGAACACGGTGGTGCCGTTGCCCTGGGCGATCAGGTCGCCATGGCGATCGGTGATGCCCACCGAATAATCCAGCGCCTCATAGATGATCGGGCTCATGCTGACACGCTGCAGCACGTTGAACATCTCGTCGCCGATGGCGGTCAGCGCGTTCTTGATGATTTCGAGCGTGTAGGGGTCCAGGCGTTCTTGCGTCGTCATCTGCTCGTCCTCACAACTCGATATGGATATTGCCGAAATCGTCCATCCGGACCTGCCGGCCGGGCGTGACGACCAGCGACGTGCTCTTGTCCTCAACGATGGCCGGGCCGGTGAAGCTCATGCCCGGTTCCAGCAGGGACCAGTCATAGATGTCGGCCTGGTGAATGCCGGCCGCGTCGAAATCCACCTCGCGCGGGGCCTTGCGCGCCGCCGCCAGATCACGCCCGGTCCGGGCCAGACGCGGCAGCGGTTGCTTGTCGATCTCCGAGATGGCGACGACGTGGTAGTTGACGATCTCTACATCATTGGGCAGGCGGAACGAATATTCGCGGGCATGCGCCAGATGAAATGCCTCGATCAGCGCCTCCAGATCGGTGGGGCTGGACAGGGTTCCGGTCACTTTCACCTTCACCGTGTGTTCCTGACCGCGATAGCGCAGGTCGGCGTAACGCTCCGTGCGCAGCGTGTCGGCGTGCATGCCCTCGTCGCGGGCGCGCTCCAGCCCTTCGGCCTCCAGTTCCGCGAAGGCCTGATGGATGATTTCCGGCGCTGTCTGGGACAGGTTGGCGGGCCTTGTCTGCAGGAAGTCGCGGCGCAGGTCGGTCATCAGCATGCCCCAGGCGGAGAACACCGAGGAATGGACGGGGATGATGACCTTCCTGGCCATCAGTTCCTCACCAAGCGCCACCGCATGCATGGCCCCGCCGCCACCAAAGGCGATCAGGGCGAAATCGCGCGGGTCGTGGCCCTTGCTGAGCGATACCAGTTTCAGCGCGTTCAGCATGTTGGCATTGGCGATCCGCACGATGCCGCGCGCCACGTCGCGGACCGTCCCGCCCAGCCGCGCCACCAGCTTTTCAAACGCCTTGTTCACGGCCTCCATGTCCGGGCGCTTTTCCCCACCCAGGAACAGGTCGGGGCTGATGCGGCCCAGCACCAGATTGGCATCCGTGGTGGTGACATCGGTCCCGCCATTGCCGTAGGAGGCGGGACCGGGCGAGGCGCCCGCCGATTGCGGGCCGACATGCAGCCGGCCGCCCTGATCGATCCAGGCGATGGAGCCGCCGCCATTGCCGATCTCCACCAGTTCGATCACGGGGGTCCGGATGGGATGGCCGGGATTGGCCCGGTCCCATTCGATGCGGTATTCGGTGGTGATGCGGACCTTGCCCTCATGGATCAGGGCGCATTTCGCGGTGGTGCCGCCGATATCCAGCGCCACCAGATTCGGTTCGCCGATCTGGTTGCCCAGCGCCATTGCGCCCAGCATGCCGCTGGCCGGGCCGGATTCCACCATGGTGATCGGGTTGCCGATGGTGCCGCGCAGGGTGCCGACGCCACCGTTCGACTGCATGACATAAAGCGGGCTGCCCAGCTTCAGGTCGGCCAGCCTCTCGTCCAGTCGCTGGAGATAGGAGCGGGCGATGGGCTGGATATAGGCCGACAGCACCGTCGTGCTGGTCCGTTCATATTCCCGCCATTCGCGGCAGATGCTCTCCGACGTCACGACATCGACCTGCGGCCACAGACGCCGAATCTCATCCGCCACCCGGCGTTCATGCTCGGGGTTGAGATAGGCGTGCAGGAAGCAGACGGCGACGGATTCCACCTCCGCCCCGCGCAGGCCCTGGACGATGCCGGCGACCTCCGACAGGTCCACCGGCACGCGGACGCGGCCCTGGCTGTCCAGCCGTTCGGTCACCTCGAAGCGCAGGTGCCGGGGAACGAAGCTGGAAGCCTTGCGGAAAGCCAGGTTGAACAGGTCCGGCCGGTTGCCGCGCGCGATCTCCAGCACGTCGCGGAAACCCCGGGTGGTCACCAGACCCGTCCTGACGCCCCGCCGGGACAGAAGCGCATTGATGACCACCGTCGATCCGTGCGCGAAAAAGTCGAATTCGGCCGGATCGAGGTCGGCTTTGATGATGGCGTTGATCACGCCCTTATCAAAATTCGGTGGTGTCGTGTCGACCTTGACCTGCCTGACACCTGCGTCACTGAAGACAACAAGATCGGTGAATGTTCCACCAACATCTGTCGCTACCCGCATTTTATCCCCCTACGGAGCTCTCCCTGGCGCCGTTTCGTGAGAGCTTTCCCAACCGGCGCCGCTTTGCTACAATGATGATGTCAAAATTTTTGATGTAGTGCAAATTTTTTATAGACTGAAATCCGGAACAAGAAGCACCGGCATGCGGGCCGGCGCTTCGACGGACTTTCGGTGCGTGGGAGGCAAGGACATGATTTTCGAAGCTGGCCAGGGTGAACGCACACTACCCATCGGCGCCCGCCTGAAGGCCCGGCGCAAGGAACTGGGCATGACATTGATGGATCTGGCCAAGAAGTCGGGCATGTCCGCGCCCTTCATCTCCCAGGCCGAGCGCAACCAGACCACGCCGTCCATCGTGTCGCTGATGAAGCTGGCCAAGGCCCTGGATGTCGAAATCCAGTATTTCGTGGAGGTGCCGCAGGCGCAGGAGGTGTTCCATTACGCCGCCAAGCCGGTGCCGATCCAGGTGGATTCGCCCGTCGATTATTTCGATCTCGGCTCGGCCCTGGAAGGAAGGCAGTTGGACGCCATCCTGATGCGCGTGCCGGCGGGGCACCAGTTCCCCACCGACCAGCGCGAGGGAGAGGATTTCCTGTACGTGGTGCGCGGCACGCTGGTCGCGGAGGTGGGGGGCCAGTCCGCCGTGCTGGGCCCTGGCGACAGCATGCATTTCGATTCCCGCGTCCCCCACAGCGCCCGCAATGAATCCGACGAGGATGTGATGCTGCTCTATGTCGGCACGCCATCGATCTTCCGGTAGGCGATCCAACTGGAACGCAAGCGGTTCGATGTCGCTCGCCGCACGGTGGCCATAGGCTGATGAAAGGGGGACTATCGGGAATTCCGTGCTCGGCTGGGCGGTTTCAAATCAGGCGTTCATGGCCTTTGTGAACCTGTCGCCG
>NZ_JBXAFZ010000043.1:0-6062 GCF_058793615.1 Niveispirillum sp. GW835-FHT14G11 | reverse complement strand
ACTATTGACCGGAGCTATGGACCTGGACGGTCACACCGGGTCCCAGGTGAACACGTCGCTACTGCGGTCGAGCGGAACAGCATTTCCCATCAATGCCTTGATGCCATGCTCCCCGATGCTCTCCGGGGTCCAGCCCTCGCCGCGATGGACGCTGCGCAACGGGCGCACGCCGCTCATCAGGAAGATCTCGTTGTGCCGCGTCGCGAAAACCTGACCGGTGACATCCTTGGCCAGATCGGAACCGAGGTAGGCTACCAATGGTGCATTCTTGTCGGGTGTCATCTGCTTGAGGACGGCGACCCGCGCCTGCTGATCGGGGGTCTCATTCGGCACGGAATTCGTCATGCGACTCCAGGCGAAGGGCGCCACGCAGTTGGAGCGGACATTGTAGCGCTTCATGTCGAGCGCGATCGACTTGGACAGCGCCACGATGCCCAGCTTGGCGGCGGAATAGTTGGCTTGGCCGAAATTGCCGATCAGACCGGACGTGCTGGTCATGTGGATATAGGCGCCGCTCTCCTGGGCGCGGAAATACTCGGCTGCCGCGCGGCTGACGAAGAAGCTGCCATTGAGATGGACATTGACGACGTCGACCCAGTCCCGGACATCCATCTTGTGGAAGATGGCGTCGCGAAGGATGCCGGCATTGTTGACGACGATGTCGATCCGCCCGAATGCATCGACCGTGTGCTGCACCATCTGCAGTGCTGCTTCCGGCTCCGCCACGCTGTTGGCGTCGATGGCGGCGGTGCCACCCTGCGCTTCGATCAGACCCAATGTCTCCCGGGCGGGCGTCGTCGATTGGCCTTCACCGACCAGGTTGGCGCCGATATCGTTGATCATCACTTTGGCGCCGGCCGCAGCCATCGCGATGGCGATCTCCCGGCCGATACCCCCGCCCGATCCCGTTACCAGCGCCACCTTGCCGGCCAATATTCCCTTCTGATCCATGATCAGTCTCCATTCATGTGCCGGCGGGCGCCGGCCAGATTCCTTTGGTTCACTTCGGAGGGCGCTTCGCCTGCAAGGCGCCCAGCGCGGCCTCCACCGCCTGGCGGTGTTCATCCGTCGAAGCCGCGATCGCCTGGACGGTCGCGGTCAAGCTCAGCAGGTCTTCGAGGCTCATCGCACTGCTCCGGTGCAGCAGATGCTTGGTCATCCGGACGGCAAATCCCGGATGGGCAGCGATCTTCGACGCCATCGCCATCGCCGCCGGCATGAGCTGTTCATCTGGCACCACCTTCGTCACCAGGCCCCAGGCCAGAGCCTCCTCCGCATCAATCGTGTCGGCTGTCAGGCTCATCTCCAGCGCCTTGGCCAAGCCGACGACACGCGGCAGAAGCCAGGCGCCGCCGTCGCCCGGGACATAGCCGATCCTGACAAAGCTCTCTGCGAAGGTGGCACTCCGGGCCGCAATGCGGATATCGCACATGCAGGCAAGGTCAAGGCCGACTCCGACCGCCGGGCCGTTGACCGCGGCGATCACCGGCAATTCGAGCCGGGACATGGCAAGCGGAATACGTTGGATGCCACGGATGTAACGGTTGCGGGTGAGAGCCGGCGGGGTGGTGCCGGCGGTTTCGGCCATTGCCTTGATATCGCCGCCGGCCGAGAAGGTGGTGCCGGCGCCTGTGAGGACCGCGACCTTGACCGTCCCGTCGGTTGCCAGCCGTTCGATCGCCGCAAGCACCGCCGCTTGCATGTCGTCGGCTGACAGTACATTGCGGCGCTCAGGGCGATTGAGCGTGACGACCGCGATGTCGCCCTCCTGGCGATAGAGCACAGGGTCCACTTGGTTTCTCCGGAATGTCTGTGTATTGCGGCCACCCCCGGATTCGGCCATCTCGTGATGGGCCGCCCTGCAGGCATCCCAGTCCGGTCCCCATGGAAACCTCGCCTCGACGGGTGGGAACCGGACAGCGCGGCGGATATCAGAAATGCTTCGTGACGGTGACGCCGTATGTCGCCGGCGGCGCCGGCATGCCGAGCACGGCTGAACCGGAGAAGGGTGCTGCCAGCACCTCGGCAACGTAATAGAGCTTGTTCGTCACGTTGCGGCCGTAGGCGCTGATCGTCCAATCATCGTCATGGACGATATCGAGATACAGGTTCAGCTCCCAGCGGGACGGCTGGGACTGGAAGTCGTAATTGAACTGGGAGTACTGCATCCGGCTGGTCCAGGACAGTTCCGCGCGGGGGGTGATGTCGGCGAATGCCGGATGGAAGGTGTAGCCGATCTCGCCGACCAGCTTGTATTTGGGCGCAGATGTCAGCTGGTTGCCAGCCAGATCCATCAACTGCCCCGTCAGCTGGCTCGTATCCGACAGCTCCAGATATTCGCTGTGTAGCCCGGCCAGATTGAGCGAGAGCCTGAGGTCGTCGACCGGAACCGCGGTGATTTCAGCCTCGGCCCCATAGAGCTTGGCCTTCGCCGCATTGAGCGTCACGGGCCCGGGCGTCGGCGCCAGCTTGAGGATGGTGATCTGGAGGTTGCTGTAATCGTAATAGAAGCCGCCGACATTCACGCGGAGCCTGCGATTAAAGAGGTCGGCCTTGATGCCGGCCTCGTAGTCGATCAGCTTCTCCGGATCATAGGCCGGGTTCAGCGTGGTGAAGTCATAGCCCCCGCTCTTGAAACCGCGGGAATAGGACGCGTAGGCCATGATCCCGTCCGTGATCTGATAATGGACGGCCACCTTCGGGTCGAAGGAGGACCACGACTTGCTGTCCACGCCGGCGCCGATGCAACTGGTCGTTCCAGGGATGAAACCGGTGATGGGAGGAGCGGAACAGCCGGTGATGAGCGGGGCGTTGTACCTGTAGGTATTCACGAAATCGATCTGGTTGTACCTGTCGATGCTGCGCTTCTCGTGGCTGTAGCGCGCACCGAGATCAACACCGACCTGGTCCGTGAGGTGGATGGTGCCTTGGGCGAAGGCCGCATAGGCGTCCGTCTTCTGGGTACCGCCCTGGCCGAAACCCTGATAGAGCGGAAAGCGGCCGCCACCGAAATAGAGGGGGGAAACGCCGAGGTTCAGGGTGAAGCTGTTCTTCTCATGGAAATAATATCCACCCACAACCAGGTCGAACAACTCTCCCCGGGCGGACAGGCGCAGTTCCTGCGAGAACTGGTTCGCGCTGTTGGTATTGTCTAGCGAAGTGCTCAGCGACGTCGAGTCATCGCCATTGCCCCTGCTCTCCTGGTCCAGATGGCGGTAGCCGGTGATCGAGGTGATATCCACATCTTCGGCCAGTTCCAGTGTGGCATTCGCCGCCAAGCCGTAATTCTCCATGTAGAAGAACTGGTCCAGGCCGGCGCGGTCACGCGGGTCCGAGGGATGCGAGAAGCCGCTGGCCGTATCGGTATCGGGAAAGAAGGGATTGTTGCGGACGAAGGCGTAGCCGCCGGAATTATCCTTCTCCCAGCGATAGTCGCCGGACAGGACGAGCCGGAACTTCTCCGTCGGTTCGAAACCGAGCTTCGAGCGAACCGCCCGGCTACGCTCGCTATCGACCGGATTGCCGGTGGTGATGTTCTTGCCGAAGCCGTCGCGGTCGTTGGTCTGGAAAGCAAGCCGCGCTGAAACCGTGTCTGACAACGGACCACTGATCGCCCCTTCGGCACGGATCAGGTTGTAGTTGCCGGCGGTGACGGAGGCATATCCCTCCAGCGTATCGGTCGGATCGTTGGAGATGATGTTGATGGCACCCGCGGTGGCGTTGCGGCCATAAAGCGTGCCCTGCGGCCCGCGCAGCACCTCGATGCGGTTGAGGTCGAACAGGGAGGTCAGTGCAGCCTGCGGACGGGCATTGACGACGTCGTCGGTATAGACCGCGACGCGGCCATCGGCGCCCGCGCTGACGCCCTCCAGGCCGACGCCGCGGATGAAGATCCGCGCATCCGACGCCAGTCGGGAGAAGTTGACATTCGGCATCGAACGCGTCAGCGCATCCAGATCGATGATGCCGCGTTCCTTCAGCAGGTCGCCGCCGACGGCCGTGATGGCCAGGGGCGTCTTCTGGACGCTCGACATCTGGCGCTGTGCCGTCACGACGATGTCCTCAAGGATGATCTCCTCAAGCTGGACGGATTGACCGGACGCAACGGTTCCCGATGGTGGGGTTGGCCGCGTCTCCTGCGCATTGGCCACTGCCACGCAAAGTACAGATACAGTCAGGATGGCAGATGAAGACAAGAGCTTGCAAAGCATCGACTACTTCCTCCCGAAGCATTAACAATTATTATTGTTTGATCACGATGCATCTGGAAGCTTGCACAAGAGAGCGACTGGGACCTTTCGGAGCGGCCTGTTGCGTTCCTGCAAAGCTAATCCACCAACAAGGCTACATCTGGCATCGTGCTTCGCCTTGCATTTATTCCGACAAGCACCTTGGTGCGTTTCGCAACAATTGCCCCATGCCGAAATGCCGGATTGTTTCCATCGGCCCCCAAAGCACGATGGTCCATCCTTCGCAAAGTTGTTTGTTTCCCAATGAGGCTCGCTGATCGCTCCAGTCAGCTGGAACCGGCGCAAGGCAGGATCTCGAACAGGCCGGCAGCACCCTGGCCGCCGCCGATGCACATGGTCACGACAGCGAACTTGGCGCCTCGCCGGCGGCCTTCGATCAGCGCATGCCCCATCATACGTGCGCCCGACATGCCATAAGGATGGCCGACGGAGATGGCACCGCCATTGACATTCATCCGCTCGGCGGGAAGGCCCAGCACGTCCTGGCAGTAAAGAACCTGCGATGCGAAAGCTTCGTTGAGTTCCCAGAGATCGATATCCTCAAGCTTGATCCCGGTCCTTTCCAGCAGGCGTGGCACGGCGAAGATGGGCCCGATGCCCATCTCATCCGCATCACAGCCCGCCGTCGCGAAACCACGGAAAACACCAAGTGGCGTGATGCCGCGCCGCGCGGCCTCCACATCTGTCATCATCACACAGGCACTGGCGCCATCGGAGAGTTGCGAAGCGTTCCCCGCGGTCACCGTGAACCCGTCGCCCCGGACGGGTCTCAACCCGCTCAACCCCTCCAATGTTGTCGACGGGCGGTTTCCTTCGTCAGCCCGCAACAGCGCTTCCACCATGGTGGTTTCCTGCGTCGCCTTGTCCGTCACGGCCTTGACCGATGCGAGCGGCACGATCTCCGCATCGAAGCGGCCTGCCTGCTGGGCGGCGGCGGTCCGGCGCTGGCTTTCCAGCGCGTA
Source organism: Niveispirillum sp. GW835-FHT14G11 (assembly GCF_058793615.1). Classification (NCBI taxonomy): domain Bacteria; kingdom Pseudomonadati; phylum Pseudomonadota; class Alphaproteobacteria; order Rhodospirillales; family Azospirillaceae; genus Niveispirillum; species Niveispirillum sp. GW835-FHT14G11. Next base: position 850 of record NZ_JBXAFZ010000043.1, on the reverse strand, counting down.
GGCGTCCTGGCGGTCGCGGCCGACATGATAGCGCGCGGCCACATTCTCGGCCGTGTCGATCATGGCGGCATACTGGCCCGGGACATGTTCCTCAATCCATGGGTCGCGGTTGCAGTAGACGTTGGTGTAGTCGTTCTGAACGAGACTTATGGCCTCGCATCCTCCCGCAACCACAACCGGCACCTTATCGACAATGATGCGATGGGCCGCCGTAACAATGGCCTGCAGCCCGGACGCACATTGGCGGCTGACGGTCGCCCCGGACACCGCTGCAGGCAACCCCGCACGGATGGCGGCAATCCGGGCGAGATTGTTGCCCTGCGTTCCCTCCGGCCGGGCGCTGCCAATGATGACTTCCTCCACCTCTGCACCCTCGATCCCTGCCCGCGCGATGGCATGGCCGATCACATGGCCTGCGAGCGTTGGTGCCGGTGTTCGATTGAAGGCGCCAGTATACGCTTTGCCGATGGGTGTACGGGCGGTTGAGACGATGACGACATCAGCCATGGCCGATTTTCCTGTGATCATTATAACGCATGGGAGCAGGCGGTAACCTTGCCCCCTAGAACATCATCGTCAATTTGAAATCCCCTTCTCCATGCTCAATATCTTTCGAATTTCCGACACACATTTGAGAAATAATAAGTACTTTCTATGGGTTACCCGACATTACATTCGATATTTGCATTTAAAGCAAAATTGCTTTCTGGTTTTTAGATAGAAGGAACTCACTCCAATACTATATTTTTAAGTCATTTGACGCGAACAGTGAACACAAGCTGCGGCGTCACGGCCCTCCCCCCATCGTCAGGCTTCGCACTGGTATCAGTCCTGCTGACGTGGGGATTAA
>NZ_JBXAFZ010000042.1:0-6890 GCF_058793615.1 Niveispirillum sp. GW835-FHT14G11 | reverse complement strand
ATCGTCCCAATGGACGGTTTCGACTGCTCCGGGTTCCAATTGGTCGACCACACGCTTCGTCAGCTTCGCCATGGGGGCTCCAAATCTACCAACAAGTCGTGGGCAAGCCAGCGTTCCGCAGGTAGCGTATAGGTAACAAACGAGAGTGAAATCAGGGTAACGTGGTCGTATTTGAGGGGCAATGGCAAATTGGTATTAGTGTTGTAAAACATGAAGTTAGCGTATTAAAGTTTGCGGTGTCGTATTTCGTCGTATGAATACTTTTCAAACTCATAACCTGAAGGCCGCAGGTTCAAATCCTGCCCCCGCATCCAGTTCCAGTTGCGACACAATGTCGTAAGCTAAGGCCGCCCCAAAAGGGCGGCCTTTTTGCTTTGAAGCGCCGACAGCTTTGCCGCCTACGGCAATGGTTAGGATGCCGGCGAGGTCGCCGCGCACGTCGATCTGCAGCACGCCATCTTCCGGCGTCAGCACGATCTCCTTGATCAGCGAGCGCAGGATCTCCCCAGCCTGAAGCCGGGTGGCATCGGTCTCGTCCCGCAGGGCCGCATGCAGTTCGCTCACCTGCTGACGATAGAACTGCGCCATTTCCGGGTGGAGCAGGGGCGGGGGCTCGACGGCTTCGGCCAGAAACTGCTGCAACGCTGTTTTCCGGGATTCCAATCTGTCCATCTTCTCCTTCATGGAAGGATGATACATCCCATCGGCAATGGCATCGACCGTGGCACTAATCTGCTTGTCGATACGGTGCAGTTCCGCTTGCGCGGCCTCAATCGAGGCCCGCCCTTCCATGCGCAGACGGTTCATCTCGCGCGTGAATTCATCGCAGAATTCCTTGAACAGAGCCGGATCCATCAGATGATAGCGCAGTGCGTCCAGCACGCGCGCCTCTAACCGGTCACGACGGATGTTCAGCCGGTTGCCGCAGGTCCCCTTGTTGCGCGCCGTCGAGCAGCCGACCAGAACGGCGGAGATCATTGAATAGCCGCCTCCACAGCAGCCGCACCGGGTCAGTCCCGACAGCAGATATTTCGGCCGCCTGCGATCCCGAAGACTGGTGGCAGTCTCCTCGCCCGTAGTGAGGTCGATGCCCTGATCGCGTACCGTTGCCTGCCGGGCCTTGACAGCCTGCCACAGGGTTTCGTCGATGATGCGCAACTCGGGCACATCACGAATGATCCAGTCGGCTTCCGGGTTCGGCCGGGCGCGGCGCTTGCCACTGTCGGGGTCCCTGACGAAATGCTGTCGGTTCCAGATCAGCCGGCCGATATACAACTCGTTATTGAGTATGCCGGTGCCGCGCTTGCGGCTGCCCAGAATCGTGCTGAAGCCCCACGCTTCACTGCCGGGAGCTTTGACCCCTTCATTGTTCAGTTCCAGGGCAATGCGCTTGGGCGATTTGCCGGCGGCGTAGTCGCGGTAGATGCGCCGCACGATGTCAGCCTCGGCCTTGTTGATCGTGCGGTCACCGCGTAGAGGCTCGCCATTGGCCTGGAACTGTTTGACGATGTCATAGCCATAGGCGTTGCCGCCGCCGGACTTGCCCTGCTCGATCCGCCCGCGCAAGCCGCGATGGGTCTTGTCGGCCAGGTCCTTGAGGAACAGGGCATTCATCGTGCCCTTCAGCCCGACATGCAGATGGGTGACCTCGCCCTCCGACAGGGTGATGATCTTGATGCCGGCAAAGGCCATGCGCTTGAACAGGCCGGCAATATCCTCCTGGTCACGGGAGAGCCGGTCCATGGCCTCGGCCAGAACCAACTGGAAACGGCCCTTCAGCGCGTCGGCAATCAGGGCCTGAATGCCGGGCCGCAGCAACGAGGCGCCCGAGACGGCGTGATCGGTATATTCCTCGATGATGCGCCAGCCCTGCCGGTCGGCATGGACGCGGCAGATGCGCAACTGGTCGGCGATGGAGGCGTCACGCTGGCTGTCGCTGGAATAGCGGGCATAGAGAGCGACCTTCATGCGGCCTCCAATGTGGTCAGGGGCGCGGCACCTCGCGCGCCCGGGTTTCCTCAAACCATTCCCGGGCAGCCCGTCTGGCCAGCAACCGCGCCAGTTCAATGAGGCGCGGATCAGGCAGATTGCCGAGGGTGGCCAGAACCAGACCCGGCTCATGGAGCCGTTTCACCTGGTCCTGCTGCCAGGGAATATTGGACTGTTTGCGAATCATAGCGCTAACCGCCATTCAATGCACGTCGCTGCTGGCAGCATCGCCGTGACCAATGTCGGGCGGCAAAGCAATTCGTGCTCGTGGAAAAGGCGGTTCCCGGCCGGTGCCGACCCGCAAAAGGGAACTGCCAGCGTTGGATAGCGCACGGCGTCGGGGTGGAAAAACTTGTGATTGAGCGCCGGTAGCTTACCTGTTCAGCTCTGCAGGCCCGCAGCGATGGCTACCAGCGTACGCTTCAGGGCTTTTCCTTGCCGCTGGCCTTGCTGCTGCCCGTCATTCGGTGATGAGGGCGGCCAGGTCGTCCTTGCTGATCTTCTCACTCATCTCTGGTCCTGTCCTCCTGCCGCGGCACTGTTCGTGGCGCCACCGTCTTTCGCCATTTACCCGCAAAGCCGCCCCCTGACCAGTTGCCTGGAAGGACAGGCACGTTGCTTCCCACGGATCACCACGGGCCCGAGGTCTCCGGCGCTAAGGGCGCTGCCCTCGCGCGGGCAAGGGTGAAGTCCCGTGCCGGGACCGGACAGGGCGGTCTCCCCGGCCTTCCTGCGCGGGCGATGATGGCCGGGCCGGCAGGACGGCATCCGCTCCGTGCAGGCCGGGCGATCCCCCTCCGCCCCGTCCGCCCTTGCCCTTGCTACCCCGGTCTCGCCGACGGGCAGGGGTGCAGCGCAGCGCTGCGCTGACACCCCCTGACCCAAGGAGACCGGACATGACCACGACCATCATCCGCGATATCCCGCTGTCCAAGCTGGTGCCCTGCGACCGCAATGTCCGCCGCACCGGCGGTAGCGCGGGGCTGGAGGAATTGGCGGCTTCCATCGCTGCCCACGGCCTGCTGCAAAGCCTCAATGTGCGGCCCGACCTGGATGCCGGGGGCAAGGAGACGGGCAAGTACCAGGTCTGTGGCGGCGGGCGCCGGCTGGCGGCCCTCAAGCTGCTGGTCAAGCGTAAGCAGGTCGCCAGGACCGCGCCGGTCCCCTGCCTGATCAGTGAGGGCGACGCGCAGGAGATCAGCCTGGCCGAGAATGTGGTGCGCGAGAACCTGCACCCGGCCGACCAGTTCGAGGCCTTCCGCCGCCTGTCCGAGGAAGGCGGGCTCGGTGCCGAGGACATCGCCGCCCGCTTCGGTGTGACGGCGCAGGTGGTGCGGCAGCGGCTGCGCCTGGGTGCGGTGTCGCCCCGGCTGCTGGCGATCTACCGCGAGGGCACCCTACGCCTGGACCAGTTGATGGCCTTCGCCATCACCGACAGCCATGAACGGCAGGAGCAGGTCCATGACGGCCTGTCCTGGAACAAGGAACCGCATATCATCCGCCGAGCCCTGACCGAGGCGCATGTGCCGGCGAGCGACCGCCGGGCGCGCTTCGTTGGAGCCGAAGCCTATGAGGCGGTGGGCGGCACCATCCTGCGCGATCTGTTCAGCGAGGATGAGGGCGGCTATTTCGAGGATGCCGCCCTGCTGGACCGGCTGGTGCTGGACAAGCTGGAAACCGTGGCCGCCGGGGTGCGGGCGGAAGGCTGGAAATGGGTGCAGCCCTTCATTGACTTCCCCTACGCCCTGGGCCTGCGGCGGGACTATCCGCTGGTGGTGGACCTGTCGCCGGCGGACCAGCAGCGGTTGGGCGCGCTCCAGGATGAGCAGGACGCCCTGTCCCTGGCCCATGAGGGACTGGAGAAATTGCCGGCCGATGTCGAGGCCCGGCTGGCGGAACTGGATGGCGAGATCGACCGGCTGGCGGCCCACCAGCAGGCCTATGATCCCGACACCATCGCACGCGGCGGCGCTTTCGTTGTGCTGGGTCATGACGGGAAGGCCCGCATCGAGCGGGGTTTCATCCGACCGGAGGACGAGAAGCCGGCAGAGCCGGAACCCGGAGCGGCCGGCGGGGAGGATGAAGCCACCTTCTGTCCTGACGATGCTCGCGCGGAAGCTGCACCGGCTCCAGATGGCGAGGATGAGGACATGGGAGAAGGCAAGCCGCTGTCCGACCTGCTGGTCCGCGACCTGACGGCGCATCGGACCCTAGGCTTGCGGCTGACCTTGGGAGAGCATCCCGACATCGCCATCGTCGCCCTGACTCATGCCCTGGTGTCGAGCCTGTTCGCCATCGAGACGGACGCCACCTGCCTGGACATCCGCGCCCACAGCACGCCGCTGTCCGGCCATGCCGACCGCATCGACGACACGGCGGCGGCCCAGGCCCTGGCCCGGCGCCATGAGGCTTGGGCGGTGCAACTACCCCGCCACAGTACCGGCCTCTGGACTTTCCTGGTCGGCCTCGACGCAGAGCAGCGGAGCCGGCTGCTGGCCCATTGTGTGGCCCTGACGGCCTTCGCGGTGCGCCAGCCCTGGGAACGTCGTCCGCAGGCCCTGGCGATGGCGGATCGGCTGGCCCAGGCGACCCGCCTCGACATGACGGCGCATTGGGCACCGACGGTGCGGACCTATCTGGGGCGCGTCACCAAGGCGCATATCCTGTCGGCCGTGTGCGAGGCTGTGTCGGATGAGGCGGCTCGGCGAATGGAGAGCATGAAGAAACAACCCATGGCCGAGGCTGCCGAGCAATTGCTGGCGGGGACGGGCTGGCTGCCGGTGTTGCTGCGGACGCCGGGTGGGGAATCGGCCATCGACAGGGCGGAGACGCCCTATGCTCAGGCGGCGGAATAACAGAGTGAGCCGGGGTGGTTGGCGGCCGCCCCGGCCTTTTCCTGTCATCCGGTCCGGCAGACGTCACCTTGGTGGACGAGAGTATATTTTCTGGTTTGCATTCATGCCAGTCATTCACTATCGAAATAGTTATGCTTCAATCCTGATACATTTTTCCTTATCTCCTTGCGCACGACTCCACTACCCGCAGCGCATTTTGCAGAAACGGGTGTCCCCGGCGCCTTCAGTTGCCATTGAAGGCTGCAGAATGATCGCGACTATGTAGGATATTTGCGTTAAAATGAAGGAAATTAAGGGAAAAGGAGATGCATTTCATGTCCAAAGCTGACGATTTAGTGTATGAATATGAAGCGGCAATTATGGTCGGAATGTCTCCAGAACTCCTCAAGTGGTTTACGTCTTATGCGCCAAAGCAAGGAGACAGCCGGAAGCTTAAGCTAGCTCACAAGAGCGGCTATAAGCGTTACTATTCTAAACGCGAGATTTTGGATTTTAATAATTGGCTGAAGGCTCCTTGGCCTAGTGTCGGTGGGGCTCGTCCTCCAGTTCCAATCGGAATTCGATTAGAGATTCAACGGGAAGCAGGTTACGAATGTGCAATGTGCGGCAAATACTCTGACGCCTGTGAGGCAGCTCACATTGATCCAGTTTCAAGAAGCAAAAACAATCACCCAGAAAATTTAATATGGCTATGCGCGAATCATCATACAATGTACGACAAAAATATATTCTCCACTAAAGGAGTTGATGTTTCTTTTATAAAAGCCCATAAACTTGCTTTAATTGCTAGGAATAAGTGGAAATGGCAAGATTTTGGAAAACTTCACGATACATTGCTATCCCTTCTAACGAGATGTGACGATTTATTATCTCACTTTAAGTCAGCAAGGTCGCCAGAGGAAGTGGCGGTAGTCAAGAAGCTTGCTCTTGAGGCCACGATGGACCTCTATCGCACGGCAAAAAGTGACGCATCTCCGGAAGTTACAGCCATAAGGCAGCAATTGCTCCCGCAACTGGGGCGAGCCTCCAGCGGAGAACCCGCGCTGGAGGTTCATCTCATGCAAGCTCGTCAAATTCGAAAGACCTACGTCGCGGCTTTAGGCTATGTGAAATGTCCGTTGTGCCACGCCAGTGGACGATATAATGGAGATGACTGTCCGGTTTGTCACGGTGACAGGGAGATCGATGCCAATTTCGCAACGCAGGTCGATCTCACGCAATTTCAAACGGTGCCCTGCCCCGTTTGTGAGGGAGGTGGCAGGCTTCGTGGAGGCGATTGCCCAGTTTGTCAGGGCGATAGGGCGCTAGAGCGCCGTTACGCAGACCGGATTGACGTTCATCAGTTTGACGACGTTGAATGCCCGCTGTGCGCCGCGCGGGGAAAGAATGCTGATTGCTCCGTCTGCCATGGTGAATACCGGACCGAGAGACGGTACGCGGACCTAGTTGATCTCAGGGACTTTCAAAACGTCGACTGCCCGTTGTGCGCGGGCCGGGGGAAGAATGCTGACTGCCCCGTTTGCCATGGTGAATACCGGATCGAGAAACAATATGCGGACCGAGTCGACCTCAAGGACTTTCAAAACATCGACTGCAAGTTGTGTGAGGGATCGGGACGGGTGAACCATGAAGACTGCCCTGCGTGCGACGGCAATGGCATGATGGAGAGGCACATCTACGACGGCATCGATTGGCGCGGATGGGATATTGTCGATTGTCCGCGATGCCATGGAAAAGGACATGTGAAGCACGACGACTGCCGTTACTGTGGGGGGGCGGGAACGATGTACCGGCAACAGACAGAATACTTGGAATAAACTAAGTCGTTCACGGTAGTTCACCCCCCAAGAGTGGATTGGTTGGCAAATTTCGTCCTCAAACGAGAAATCGAGGATCACAACGGATCAAGTGGTTTTTTTCCACGTCTTGCTCAGAACAATGACCACTTTCTCCACTGCTTGATCCAAAACCTGAACCGCGCCGGGATTGTCGGCGGCAAAAGTTCGTGAGTCACGCCGCCATTTGCTGAGTGCTCACGGCATCATG
>NZ_JBXAFZ010000041.1:0-8917 GCF_058793615.1 Niveispirillum sp. GW835-FHT14G11 | reverse complement strand
TGACTGATAACTAATAATTATCAGACGAGGCGGTACGCATGAACGGTAGGCGGAGCTTCATCGTCCCGATTTTCAACGGCCTTCGTTATCTGCGGTCCTTCTGGGAGTCAGTGTTGCCGCATCTGCGGCCGGGTGACGAGGTGATTACCGTCGATGACCTGTCGACTGAGGATATTGGATCGGCCATGCCGACCTTTCCAGAAGGTATCCGAGTCCTCCACATGCGCAATGACCGGTCTCGCGGCTATGCGGGCACCGTCAATCGTGCGATGGCGGAAGCGACAGGTGATTTCTTCATCCACCTCAATACAGACCTGATCCTGTGTCCCAACGCCTGCGATCATTTGACACGTGTTTTCCAGGAGCGTCAGGATGTCGGCATCGTCGGTGCCAAGATCGTTTATCCCCAGAACGGGACTATCGATCATGTCGGCATCTCATTCTCCAAACGTTCCAAGTATCATATCTTCCAGTTCCTGCGGCCTGACCACCCTTTGGCTAGCAGAAGTCGGGATGTCCAGGCGACAACTGGTGCTATTCTTTGCTTCCCAAAGCACTTATACGACGCGCTGGGTCCAATGGATGAAGAATTGTACAACTGTAACGAGGAAGTCGATTACTGCTTCCGTGCGCGCAGAATCGGTTTGAAGGCGCATGTTAATGCGGACGCGGTAGTATATCATTGGGGTAGTCAGTCCGGGCATGCTCGCTTTGTCCGCCTTGCAGAAGCCGAAGCCGTGTTCTTCGGAAAATGGCGTGCAGAGATTGAAACCGATATCGGCCGCTATGTGGAGGAAGGGCTCCGGTATCAGTTGGAACGCAGGCCCCACCTCGCCGAACGGTCGGGCCACGTTCTCAACCTTTCGAAAGGATCGGTGGATACGGAGGTCATCAAGACTATCCGCGATGTCCTGCCCGCTGCATCACGTGACGTCGAGTTCGATTATCGGCAACTCAACAATGTAAATGAAAAATACTTCATTCCCATGCTGACGCCACATTCAATGCTGCGGCATGCTCGGCCATTCATTTATGTGGTCGATGCATTCACACAATTGAAGGATAATGATTATTGGTTCAGGCAGCGTCGGCATTTGGTCGGCGACGAAATGATAATTGATCATACCGGGAATTGCCTGGTCAGCGAAGAACTATGAAGCAACCCTCGTCATCGGCCCGACCGTTCATCAATGTTTTCCAGCCGACGCTCGGGGTCAGGGAGGCGGTGGCTGTCAGCCGGGTCATGGCTGACAATTGGCCGGGCCGTGGAGAGCAGACCCTTGCCTTTGAAAAAGCGTTTGCAGCACATGTCGACGTCGACCCTGAACGTGTCTTCTCCATATCGACCTGCACGGAAGCGCTGTTCCAGGCGGTCCTCGCGCTCGGCGTCGGCCCCGGCGACGAGGTCGTGCTGCCCACCATCCATTTCACAGGTGCGGCCAACGCGGTATGCGCGGTCGGCGCCCGACCGGTCTTCTGCGATGTTGACAGGCGGACGCTCAATCCGCGTCTGGAACAGGTGGCGACTGCTGTCACCCAGCGAACCAAGGCCGTAATGATCCTCCACTACGGCGGCTCCCCCGGCGCGGCGCGGGAGATTGCCGATTTCTGCCGCCGACGAAGCATATTCCTCATCGAGGACGCGGCCATCGCCGTCGATGCCAGGGTCGACGGCCAGGCTTGTGGGACATTCGGTGATATCGGTGTCTGGTCGTTTGATTCCATGAAGACCTTGTCCTGTGGCGACGGTGGGATGGTCTATTGCCGTGATTCAGCCATCGCCCAGCGGATCAAGACCGCCATCTTCCTCGGTCTGACAGAAGCGGGCGGGTTTACCTCCCGCTTGACGGCCCGATGGTGGGAACTGTCTATAGGATGCTTCGGGCGGCGGGCCATTCTCAACGATATCGCTGCCTCGATCGGGCGGGTCCAACTGACGCGCTTGCCCGCCTTCAGCCGCCGCCGGTCCCGTATCGCACAGCGTTACCGCATCGGCCTGAGGGATGCGCGGGCTTTGCTCACCCTGCCGCCTGCCCTCCCCGAGGGGCATCGCCAGTCCCATTCCTTCTTTTGGGTGCAACTGGCACCGGTGCTGCGCGATGGGCTGGCTCATCACCTGCGACAGTCGGGCATCTATACAACCTTTCGCTACCCTCCACTGCACCGTGAACCGTTATATGGATGGTCCGGGCCACCATTGCCGGAGGCGGAGGCCGCCGCCGACACCACGCTGCTGCTGCCGCTGCACCAAGGATTGACGCTCCATGATGCGGACCGCGTGATCAATGAGACATTGTGGTTTCTAAGCGGAGGTAGGCCATGAAGATCAGTCTGCCCATAATAGAATATAATATTATAGAGCATTGTAACCTGAAATGCGTGAATTGTGACCACGCATCACCGCTGATGCCGAAGACGATTGTCGCGCGGGACTGTATCATCGCCGACCTGCAGGCGCTGGCCACCGTGTTACGTGCCGACGAGATCAAGGTCATAGGAGGAGAGCCGCTTCTGCATCCTGACCTCCCGGAAGTTTTGCAGGCAATCCGTCAGTCGGACGTGGCCGACGCGATTACGCTGGTCACGAACGGCACCCTGCTGCACCGCATGGACACAGCATGCTGGTCTCGCATCGACCGGCTGCGGGTATCCCTCTATCCGGGGATCCGGCAGCCACTATCCTTGCCGGAGATTGAGCAACGCTGCCGTATCCACGGGGTCGAATTCACCCCGATACCCATGGGCAGTTTCCGCCATACCTTGCTGGATCATCGCATCGAAGACACGGCATTCGTGACCTTCGTCCGCGATCATTGCGAAATGCCAGTAGTGAACCATAGCCATACGGTGCGAAACGGGCGCTACTACAAATGCTCGCCTTCTGCCTTCACGGTGGATCGGCTTCGCCGCCAGGGCATCGAGTATGATCATGAAGGTAACAGCGTCGCCCTACACGGCAATCCGGTACTGGCAACTGAATTGGCCGATTTCCTGCGCTCCAACACACCCATGCCGGCCTGTTCCTATTGCCTGGGAACATCCGGCCTGTGGAGCGAGCATCGCCAAGCATCGTCGGTGAAGCAAAAGGAGCCTGCAGGGGGCGCCGCGCCCGAGGCCCCATGGGATTTGCTGGCGCCGGAAAAGCGCCGAGAGTGGATGGCCTCACAGGAGATGCGTTCATGATGCCGATCAGGGTAGCCATCGCCGGAATCGGGAACTGCGCCAGTTCCCTGATCCAGGGCCTGTCCCACTACCGTCAGGCACAGGACGCGGAGATGGTCGGGCTGGCACACGTGCGGATCGGCCCCTGGCGGTGCGCGGATATCGAGATCGTGGCAGCCTTCGATGTGGACCGTCGCAAGGTCGGCCAGCCTGTGGGCAGAGCCATCTTCGCCACCCCCAACTGTGCGGCCATCTTCTGCTCTCAAGTCCCTGACGGAGTGACGGTCCAGATGGCACCGCCTCTTGACGGAATCGCCCCCCACATGGGCGAGTGGCCGGAGGAACGGGCTTTCCGGCCCGCGCAGGAGACGCCGGTCGATGTCGCGCAAGTGCTGGCCGATCGCCAGGTCGATGTGCTTGTCTGCTACATGCCCGTCGGCGCGGATGAGGCGGTGCGCCATTATGCCCGCGCCTGTCTGGCGGGCGGCGTGGCGATGGTCAACTGCACACCGTCCTTCATCGCCTCCGATCCTATATGGGCGGAAGCGTTCCGCACTGCTGGCACGGTCATTGTCGGCGACGACATCAAAAGCCAAGTTGGTGCCACTATCGTGCATCGGTCCCTGGTGAAGCTGTTCGCTGATCGCGGTGTCCGCCTCGACCGGACCTACCAGCTCAATACCGGCGGCAATACGGATTTTCTCAACATGCTGGCCCGCGACCGGCTGGCGTCGAAGCGAGCATCGAAGACGCAGGCGGTGGTATCCCAACTCAATCATGTGCCCGAGTCCGACAATATCCATATCGGCCCCTCCGACTATGTTCCGTGGCAGGGGGATAACAAGATTTGCTTTATACGGATGGAGGGGCGCGGGTTCGGCAACATGCCCATCGAACTGGATCTGAAGATGTCCGTGCAAGACTCGCCGAACAGCGCTGGCATAGTGATCGATGCTGTACGCTGTGCGGCTCTTGGGCGGTTGCGGGGGCTGACCGGCCCGGTGGAGGCCGTGTCCGCCCTGTACATGAAGTCGCCACCTCGCCAGATGCGCGAAGCGGACGCGTTTGACGAGGTGGAAGGGTATCTTGTCGACGAACCAAGATGATCGGCCCCTGCGCATCGACTGGCCGGTCAGCGAGGAGGATTTCCTGGAATCCTACTATCGTCGGCTGCCGGCGCACCATGTGCGCTGCAACCGCCTGTATCTGGACACCGAACTCAACCGTAGCGAGATCGCTCTACGCGAGAGTATGGAACTTGGAATGTTCCTGCGCGCGCTGAATGAATGCGCCAACCTGTCGGCACCTGCGCGCTTCTCCACGGGAGATGCGTCGTTCGAGGTCCGGACCGCTCGGGCTTTGTGCGACGACATCACACCCGCCGCGACCTTCGGCCGTTTCGGTGATCCGTGCACGATCCGGGTTTATCTTGCGACTCCGGGCAGCATTCCGGTGGAGATGTTCGAGCTCGCCGATAGGCATTTCATGGGGTTCGGGCTGCCGTGCAAAGTGGGTTGGGCAGTTGGCTCCGTAGCCAGCGGCATCTTGTTCCTGTCGAACATCCAGAGCGAAATCGGCCAACGGCATTGGCTGCTGTTCGGACGGCGCGGAACCCGGACATTGGTTCGATATGGGGATGCGGTGTTCCTGAGGGCGAATGATGATCTGGTAACCTGCTATGGCCCTTTTCTGCCCCCCCTGAGGACCCTTTTTGCCGCCCGCTGGCAATCGATCCTGGTGCGGGCCTGCACTACCGCTGCGCGCAGCCTCGGCGTCGGCGCCATTGCCATCCAGCGCAATCCGGTTGAGACCATGCCCTGGTCGGTGCGCTCCCTGTACGACCCCTCCCTTTCACGTGTCCCAGGCCGGCCTCTCCAGGTCTTTACCAACCGCAATGTCTATGTTTACCACCTGATGGATGTTGATCGGTTGGAGGCCTGCCATGCGACATTCACTCGGGAAGCCCGGTGATTGCACGGGGCTGGACATGCCGCACCGGGGTACGCCGACGGCTGACTGCGCCCGCGCGGCAGTTGCCCGCATGCGCGAGCCCGCTGGTATGGGCCACCGCCGCGCCAGTCGGTGCGGATACTAACGGTCAAGAATTTTGACCTTTAGTAATCGGGGCTGGAAGAATTGGCGAGCTGTCAATCCTTCCATCCATCAGAAGAAAATATAGAAGGCCTGGCCGCGCCGGACATGGATCAGTTGGGTCTTTCCGATACCCCTGGCCGAACTGCCGGGAAAACGCTGCTCCAATTCCTGGGCGCGCGGATCGCCCAGCGCCGTCCAGATGCGAAACACCGCTGCCAGTCCCAGGCCGAGAAGGGAAAGGCGGTTCTGCCTATCTTCCCCGGAGCAAAGATCGAGCCCCTTGGTCATTAAGGTCAGGGCATGATCGGCATGGTGCGCCGCCGTCTCCGGACCGCCGACCCCGCTCTCCAGGCTGAACTGTGCGAGATTGATATGCGCGCGCCAAAGCGTTTCATGATGGTTGCCGCGATAGCAGACGCTGATGCATTCCATGAACCAGTGCACGGCCTCGCGACTGCTCACCATGGCCTTGCATATGCCCGCCATCAGGGCCGCGGCCCCTGCCTCTTGTACTAGGCCTTCCGACTGCGCTGCCGCATGCACGGTCGACAGGCTTTCGAACCATTTGTGATAGAGGGCCTCGTTGTCTTGGCCGGCCAAGTGAGCGCTGAACAGGTGGCCCATCGCCGACGTGATGATCCCGAGATATTGCAGATAGGCAGGGGCGCCATCCATTAGTGCCCCGCCTTCGTCGATCACCGCCGTGTAACGCGCAGGGTCCTGGTCGAGGCAGATATTGCCTTGGTCCATCAGTGCCTTCGCCAGGGAATACTTGTCACCACTCGCCCGCGCGATCTCTACAGTGCGGGCTGCGGCCTCCGCAGCCCCTTGGGCGTCGCCAGCCAGGGCGCAGGCAACAGACAATGCGTTCATCATGTCGAACGAGAGCGAGCCCAGGGCCGCGACGGACCGTTTCGGCGCGATCTTCTGAATGCTGGTCAGCATCGGCAATAGGCGTCGCAGACGCTCGGCCGCCCGCGACGCACGGAGCAGGTTGATCTCGCTACCAGCGAGGGTAACACCGGCGCGCAGCGTCAACAGACTATCGGTGAAGCGGACTTTTATGCCGAATGACGTTTGTTCCAATTCCTCCACAATGCGGTTGCCAATTTCCACGGCTTTGCCGCGATCGCCAGCGGCGGTCATCAGCGACACCAGGCGCAGAGTGATCTGGGTACGTTGACGCATGCCCGCGTCGCCGGCATCCAGCATGGCGACCAACATCTCGGCGATGCGCAGGGCGAACTGCGTCTCGTTCTGTCGCTCCGCTGTGGACAGGGCAGGTATCAGAATTCCCCGAATGCCCTGGCGATCGACGACCGGCGCCTCGGCCATCACGGTAGCCCGGAGCAGCTGCCGCTGCGGTCCAGCGCCCTTCAGACTGTCCAGCCAGCGCAGGTGGATATCCACGCCCACCTGCCGGTCCTCAATGGTCAGTGGTATCCGGCGGATGGCATGGAAGCAGTTCTCATGGCGGAACCGGATCGCATCTCCCCGATGAGCCGGCAGGAGCAGAAGATCGGTTTCCTCGATGACCTTGTCGGACAGACCTGGCGCCACATGCGTGCGCAACGCTTCGAACAGGCTGGTTTCTAACCGGTCCGTGACTAATCCAGCCAATCGGATCAGCCGCGACAGAGGAGGCGAGTGGTGCGCGCAATGCCTGTACCGTTCCCGGATCAATTCCAGGACGTCAGGAGGAGCGTGATGATCCTCCAGTTCCGAATTAACGACATACAGCAGGTTGGTACGCGGGTTGCGAGCGACGATCTTCCTTTGCCGTAGTAACCGTATCTGCTCAACGATGTGCAGGGGATTGCCTGCGGCAAAGCGCATGATCTGGCTGACCAGCCTGTCGCGATACGGCACCATCTCAAGCGGCACGCGCGCCGTACCCGACTGGGCGTTCTCGAAGAAATCGGTTAGGAAATGGCGGCAGTCCGCGTCGCTCCACGCACGCAGGGCAACCGGTATGGCACGCCGGTCACGAATGAAATCCTCGAATACGGCGCAGGACCAGTCCACCTCTTGCCGTTCCTGGCGTGCGGTGAAAATTTCGCCTGTCCGTCCTTCATAGATCACGCACAGGCCATGGGCCAATTTTCCGGTCTCGGCTAGTTGGCCCAGCCGGTAGACGACCTCTCCCAATACCCTTAGCGTATCTCCCAGCGCCCAATGCAGATCGGACAGGTGCAATAGAAGCGGCCCCCGGCGTAGGGCGGCGGCCATCAGGGTCAGCAGGGCGAGAACGACCTGTTCCGCGTCCAAATTGCGGACGCCACCCCTGCGGCCCGTGAAAAACAGCGTCTCCAGGCTGGATGCGGCTGTCCCGGCCAATGTCGCATCCAAACGCGATAGATAGGTGGTGACGGATTGTTTGGGTGATGACCGTCGCGCCTCGTCCGGCAGCAGGCCATAGGCCAGATCGCCCAGCAACCGATAAGGGTCCTGCAGGCTGGTTGGATGCGATAGCGACAGCGCCCAGCCTCCCTGGTCCTGGGCGATGAAGGACAGTTCCTGGCAGAAGCGCGTCTTGCCGACACCACCATGCCCGGAAACAGTCATCTCACTCACGGCCTTGGTCCGCACTATGTCCCACTGAAAAGCGAAACTCCGGCGCTGATCCTCATAGGGTGGCCAATAGAAGGCAGGCTGAAACGTGTCCGCGAAATCCACAGTGCCGAGATCCTCCCATGCGAGAATCTCCTTGCCACTGACGATCTCCAGCCTGCCCAGTGGCTGTCTGCCCGGTGAATAGCAGACCAGGTTCAACTGGACAGGGCGGGTGAATGTATCGGAAACGAGCAGCGGTGCGCCTTCGTCGGACAGTGCCGCCTGTGGTAGTACGAGGTAGGTGGACAATTCCGCTTGGGGGTGCGGACGCCAGCGGAACCGTATCTGGTCGGACATGATGATGGGGGAGGTCACTGCCGCAGTGACCTCTATTGGCATGCCCGTCCGCGCACGCTCGGGTTTGGCTATTATGTGCAGCGTCGCTGTCTGACGGGCGGCGACCTTCTGGAAGTAATTGACGATCGCTTCCCGGTCCTTGGCATCAAGCTCTTGCTTGTCCACCAACTGTGAAAGATAGCTATGCGTGCGGTTGCCATGATGGATGAACATGGCGGCAATGTCATCGAGCCCGAACAAGCATATAGGCCGGTCGAACTCCTTCTCCAATATATCTATTTTTAACTTTACCTTCTCTTTTTCATCATTCGTCATATAGGCCACAATCAGGTAGCAAATCTCTTTTTTGTGATGCTTCATGATCAGGATGCTGTGGGCTAGCTCCTTGGCCGGATCGGTTGTTCCTGTACGCATCTTGCATTGACCGCCGATCTGCATTGCAGCTTGGACGGGTGGGCGCAGGGATTCGAAAATCCGCCTGCTCCCATGGAAATCAAGCCCTTGATCCTTCGCGTAGGGGGTAACGGTCCACTTGAATTCATTTTGAACGCTGCTCATCAGCAAAGCTAGGATGGCTTCGAAAAGCTGGTATCCGGTCTTGCTGGCTTCTTTGGGATGGATCTCCGTTGGAATAAAACGGACGCGCCGATCCAGTACCTTGATGATCGCCTTGGTCTCAGGAGCCAAGCTTGACGCCTTAGATCTCACGCGTTTCACCGACGGTTGCATCATAATTATTAGTTATCAGTCA
>NZ_JBXAFZ010000040.1:0-15303 GCF_058793615.1 Niveispirillum sp. GW835-FHT14G11 | reverse complement strand
AATTTGTTCGTTGTCTTGCTCATCGTAGCCCCATCCTCTCAGGAGTTGGAGCCGCCGACAATCCCGGCGCGGTTCAGTTTGGCCGGTAAGCAGTGGTTCATGATGTTGCCCGTTGTCCTGAGTCCAGCCAGCTCTACAGACCTGTTGGGTGAAGGGCGCGCGGTAGTTGGTCATCTGCTGACTGACCGTGCCACCTTGAATGTCGCAGTCGACCAGATGTCGACGAAGTTCTTGGCCGGCGCTTCGATGGCGTTGGTTGTGGGGCTGTGGCTCTACGCTGCTATAACCTTGCGGCGGCTGGTCAGGGATGTTGCCGGGGGTGACCCTTTTGCTGAGACGGCTGTGCCGCGCCTGCGGTGGCTGGGTTGGCTGCTGATCGGTGTAAACGCCGTGACCGTGGTCACCACCTGCCTATTGCCGTTGATATTGTCCGGTGCCACCCTGGCTGACGGGCGCAGACTGGTAACCTTTCCGCTGTCGGTAGGCCTGACATCCACACCTTATGCTCGGGTCACACCCGATATCGATGGCTGGCTGGCACTCTGCGGTCTGGTTCTTCTTGCTTTGGCAGAAGCCTTCCGTATCGGCCGCAACCTGAAGGTTGAAGGGGAGGGGATCATCTGATGGCCATCATCATCAATGTCGATGTGATGCTGGCCCGACGCAAAATGTCGGTGACCAAGCTTGCGGAGGAGGTTGGAATATCCCTGACCAACCTCTCCTTGCTGAAAACCGGCAAGGTAAAGGGTATTCGTTTTGCGACCCTGAATCAGATTTGCTTGGTTTTGAACTGTCAACCGGGCGACATTCTGGAGTATCGACCGGACGAGCACCCTCCGGAACCGGGGGCGGGAGGCGACGACGGCTTTTGAAAACAAAAAAGGGGGCCATAACGCCCCCTTTTCACGTTCACCGAAAAATCACCGTCCGCGCCCCGTCCATGATGATGCGGTGTTCCAACTGCCAGCGCACGGCCCGCGCCAGCACCGCGCATTCGACGTCGCGGCCCATGTCGACCAGGTCTTCGGGCGTGTGGCTATGGTCCACGCGCTGGATATCCTGTTCGATGATCGGGCCTTCGTCCAGCACGTTGGTGACGAAATGAGCTGTGGCGCCGATGATCTTCACGCCGCGGTCATGGGCTTGGTGATAGGGTTTCGCGCCCTTGAAGCTGGGTAGAAAGCTGTGATGGATGTTGATGCAGCGGCCCGACAGCACGTTGCAGAAATCCGGCGACAGGATCTGCATATACCGGGCCAGCACCACCAGATTGGCGCCGCTGTCCTGGATGATCTTCGTGAACTGCGCTTCCTGCGCTTCCTTGTTGCCCTTGGCCACCGGCAGATGGTGATAGGGGATGCCCGACCATTCCACGAAGCTACGCATGTCGTCATGGTTGGACACCACCGCCGGAATGTCCATGCGCAGGCTGCCCGACCGCTGCCGGTGCAGCAGGTCGTAAAGGCAATGGCCGAACTTCGACACGGCGATCACCACCTTGGGCTTCACCGACAGGTCATGCAGTTCCCAATGCATGTCATACTGGCGGGCGATGGGGGCGAACCCTTCCTTCAACGCCGCCAGATCGGGGAAATTCGCCCCGTCGGCGCGGAACACGGTGCGCATGAAGAACAGGTTGTTGATGGCGTCGTTGAAATGGTTCGATTCCGTGATCGAGGCGTCATGCTTGGCCAGATAGGTGGACACCGCCGCCACGATGCCCTTGCGGTCCGGACAGCGGACGATCAGCACGTAATGACCCATTTCACTCACACCCGACATGTCACGCACCCGCCACTTCATCAAAAATTCGTAGGGGCAGGAGAGTTGCGACTGGCGCGCAGGCTTGTCCACCCCCAGATTAGATAAAGGCGGCGAAAGGATACCGGCCATGCAAAAACCGCTTGACGTGCGCGGAAGCTTGGCTTACCTCTTACGTAAACGTAAGCCACCTGTCCGCGACAAGGGCCGTTATCCATGCTGAGCACCATCGAGCAGGCCAAGCACAATGCTTCGCCGACCCAGACCTTCACCATCGGTCAGCTGGCCGACGAATTCGGCCTGACCCTGCGGTCGCTGCGGTTTTATGAGGATGAGGGGCTGATCTCTCCGGCCCGCGTGGGGCAGGCCCGCATCTATACCCACCGCGACCGCGCCCGGCTGAAGCTGATCTGCCGCGGCAAGCGGCTGGGATTCTCCATCGGCGAAATAAAGGATTTCCTGGATCTGTACGACACGGACGAGGCGCAGGTGGAGCAGATGACCTATCTGCTGCGCGGTGCCCGCGCCCGTATCCGCCATCTGGAACAGCAGCTGCGCGACGTGCAGCAGACGCTGAAGGAACTGCATGAGATCGACGGTATGATCGTGTCGCATCTTGTGTCCAAGGGCGTCCCGACCCCGAACGAATAATTGCCTTTTCCCGGGCGGAAAGACTTCATACGCCCGTTTGAATTGAGTTATCCTGACCCCCAAGATCACGGCACCGTCCGACAGAGGCGGGCCGTAGCCACCACCCAGGCGAGGAGCGCATAAGAGATGAAGAACGTCGTGATTGCCGGCTATGCCCGGTCCCCGTTCCACATTGCCAACAAGGGCGAACTGACCAAGGTGCGCCCCGATGACCTGGCTGCCGCCGTGGTCAAGGAACTGCTGGCCCGCACCGGCGTCGATGGCGCCGCGGTCGAGGACCTGATCCTGGGCTGCGCCTTCCCGGAAGGGGAACAGGGCTTCAACGTTGCCAAGCTGGTGGCGATGATCGCCGGCTTGCCGCAGTCGGTGGCCGGTGCCACCGTCAACCGCTTCTGCGGCTCGTCGATGCAGTCGATCCATCAGGCTGCCGGCGCCATCGCGCTGGGTGCCGGTGACTGCTTCATCGCCGCCGGCGTGGAAAGCATGTCCCGCGTGCCGATGGGCGGTTACAATCCGTTGCCCAACGCAGCCCTGCATGCCGCCAATCCCGGCGCCTATATGGCCATGGGCATCACGGCAGAGAACCTGGCCAAGAAGTTCGGCTTCACCCGCGCCCAGCAGGAAGCCTACGCCGTTGAGTCCCATGCCAAGGCCGCCAAGGCCCAGGCCGAGGGCCGGTTCGAGGCCGAGATCGTTCCGATCACCGTGCCCGGCGGCAAGGTGGTCAGCCAGGATGGCGGCATCCGTGCCGGCACCACGGCGGAGGGTCTGGCGACCCTGAAGCTGGCCTTCGATGCCGAAAACGGCACCGTCACCGCCGGCACCTCCTCGCCGCTGACCGATGGCGCCTCGGCCACGCTGGTCTGCTCCGAAGATTTCGCCAAGGCCCATGGCCTGAAGATCCTGGCCAAGATCCGCTCCATCGCGGTGTCGGGCTGTGATGCCACCATCATGGGCTATGGCCCGGTCCCGTCCTCGCGCAAGGCCCTGGCCCGCGCCGGCCTGACCATCGCCGATATCGACATCGTGGAAAGCAATGAGGCGTTTGCCGTGCAGTCCATGACGGTCGCCCAGGAACTGGGCTTCGACCCGGCTAAGGTGAACCTGGATGGCGGCGCGCTGGCGCTGGGCCACCCGCTGGGTGCCACCGGTGCGCGCATCACCGGGAAGGCCGCTAGTCTGTTGCAGCGTGAGGGCAAGGCCCTGGCGCTGGCCACCCAGTGCATCGGCGGCGGTCAGGGCATCGCCACCATCCTGGAAGCGGTCTGATCGGCGGCTTCGAGCGGGAGGAAACACCCATGACCATCAAGAAAGCCGCCGTCATCGGCTCCGGCGTCATGGGCAGCGGTATCGCTGCCCACATCGCCAATGCGGGCATTCCCGTCTATCTGCTGGACATCGTTCCGCAGGCGGTGAAGGACAATGGCGGCGACCGTTCGGTCGTTGCCAAGACCGCCATCGACAAGATGCTGAAGACCGATCCGGCCCCCTTCATGCACAGGAAGGCCGCTTCCCTCGTCACCCCCGGCAATATCGAGGATGACCTGGAAAAGCTGGCCGATGTCGACTGGATCGTCGAGGCCGTGCTGGAGAACCCCAAGGTCAAGCACGACCTGTATCAGAAGCTGGAAGCGGTGCGGAAGGACGGCTCCATCGTCTCCTCCAACACCTCGACCATCCCGCTGTCCATCCTGCTGGAAGGCCAGACTGAACGGTTCGCGTCCGATTTCTGCATCACCCACTTCTTCAATCCGCCGCGCTATATGCGCTTGCTGGAAGTGGTGAAGGGCCCCAAGACCCGCCAGGACGCGTTCGACACCGTCAGCGCCTTCTGCGACAAGGTGCTGGGCAAGGGCGTCGTGCAGTGCAAGGACACACCGGGCTTCATCGCCAACCGCATCGGCACCTATTTCATGGCTGTCGCCGTGAACGAGGCCATTGATGGCGGCTTGACGGTGGAAGAGGCGGATGCCATCACCGGCCGTCCCATGGGCATTCCCAAGACCGGTACCTTCGGCCTGATCGATCTGGTCGGTCTGGACCTGATGCCGCTGATTTCAAAGTCGCTGCTGTCCACGCTGCCGGCCGACGATGATTATCGCCGCATCCACCGTGAAAGCCCGGTGATCAACAAGATGATCGCCGACGGTTATACGGGACGCAAGGGCAAGGGCGGCTTCTACCGTCAGCAGAAGCTGGCCGATGGTCGCCGCGTCAAGGAAGCCCTGGACCTGTCCACTGGCACCTATCGCGCGTCGGAGAAGGCTACGCTGGCATCCGCTTCGGCCAAGGGCTTGAAGGCCCTGGTGGAAACCGCCGATGCCGGTGGCGCCTACGCCTGGCGCGTGCTGTCCCAGGCTCTGTCCTATGCCGCCGATCTGGTGCCGCAGATCGCGGAGCAGATCACGGCCGTCGATGAGGCGATGCGCCTGGGCTATAACTGGAAGGCCGGCCCGTTTGAGCTGATCGACCAGCTGGGCACCGGCTGGTTCGCCGAGAAGCTGGCGGCCGACGGCAAGGAAATCCCCCACATGGTGAAGGTGGCCGCCGGCCGTCCCTTCTACAAGGTGGATGGGTCCAAGCTGCTGTTCCTGGGCACCGATGGCGAGTATGCCGAGGTCAAGCGCGCCGACGGCGTGCTGCTGCTGACCGACATCAAGCGCGGGTCCAAGCCTGTCGCCAAGAACGGTTCGGCCAGCCTGTGGGATATCGGCGACGGTGTGCTGTGCCTGGAATTCACCTCCAAGATGAACGCGCTGGACGCCGACATCATGGCGATGATCCGCAAGGCCATGGGCATCATCGGCGACGGCAAGTCCGGTGCCTACAAGGCGCTGGTCGTGCATAACGAGGCGTCGAACTTCTCTGTCGGTGCCAATCTGGGCCTAGCCCTGTTCGCCATCAATATCGGCCTGTGGCCGCAGATCGAAGCCTCGATCGCCGATGGCCAGCAGACCTACAAGGCGCTGAAATATGCGCCGTTCCCCACCGTCTCCGCCCCGTCGGGCATGGCTCTGGGTGGCGGTTGCGAGATGCTGCTGCACAGCTCCGCCGTCCAGGCCCATGCCGAGACCTATTCGGGTCTGGTGGAGGTTGGCGTCGGCGTCCTGCCCGGCTGGGGCGGGTCGAAGGAGATGGTGATCCGCCATCTGGCCAACAAGCGTCGTCCGGGCGGCCCCATGCCGGCCCTGTCGGCGGCGTTTGAGGCCATCAGCACTGCCAAGGTCGCCAAGTCGGCGTTCGAGGCGCGCGACATGCTGATCCTGCGTCCCACCGACGGCATCACCTTCAACAAGGACCGTCTGCTGGCCGATGCCAAGGCCAAGGCCCTGGAACTGGCGGCGAACTATACCCCGCCGCAGGAACCGGAAATCCGCCTGCCGGGCCCGGCCGCCGCCACCGCCTTCGCCATGGCGGTGGAAGGCTTCGCCGGTCAGGGCAAGGCCACGCCGCATGACGTGGTGGTGTCCAAGGCCGTGGCCTTCGTGCTGTCCGGTGGCAACACCGACATCACGCAGGTGATGACGGAAGATGACCTGCTGACGCTGGAGCGGGAAGGGTTCCTGGCCCTGACCAAGACCAATGGCACCATCAACCGCATCGAGCATATGCTGGAAACCGGCAAGCCGTTGCGGAACTGAGGTTTGGGGATGTGGAACCGGGATGTAGCACTTCTGGTTCCACTCCCTCTACCGTCACCCCGGCGAAGGCCGGGGCCCAGATGACAAGCACTTCGTTCTACGAACTGGGCCCCGGCCTTCGCCGGGGTGACGGTTGGTGGGGCGTAATCGACGCAACATCCCCCATCACGATGTTGCACGGCGTTTCACATCTCCCCCGTCCACCCTATCGACGCCCCGAGGTGCCCCATCTGCTATCTTGTCTGAATCCTGATCAGGTGCCGGACATGATGGGGGATGGTGGTCTGCCGCGGTAGCGGTCCACACGGAGAGTTCCCATGCCCGTCTACAAGGCCCCGCTCGAAGATATCAACTTCGTGCTGAACGATGTTTTGAATGCCCAGTCGCTGACCCAGCTACCCGGCTTCGAGGATGCGACCCCCGATCTGGTGCAGTCCGTCCTGGAAGAGGCTGCCAAGCTCTGCGAGAACGTTTTGCAGCCGCTCAACCGTTCCGGTCACGAGGAAGGCTGTCATTACGAGAACGGCGTGGTGCGCACGCCCAAGGGCTTCAAGGAAGCCTATGACCTGTACAAGGAAGGTGGCTGGCAGGGCATGGCCTTCGATCCCGACTATGGTGGGCAGGGGCTGCCGCACACGATCGGGTTCGTGCTGGAAGAGCTGATGTGCTCGTCCAACATGGCCTTTGCCATGTATCCGGGCCTGACCCATGGCGCCATGAACGCCATCCGGGCGCACGCCAGTGACGAGTTGAAGGCCCAGTACCTGCCCAAGATGGTCAGCAGCGAATGGTCCGGCACCATGTGCCTGACAGAGCCGCATTGCGGCACCGATCTGGGCCTGATGAAGACCAAGGCCGTCCCCAGCGATGATGGCAGCTACCGCATCACCGGCACCAAGATCTTCATCTCCGCTGGCGAGCATGACCTGACCAGCAATATCATCCATCTGGTGCTGGCCAAGCTGCCGGACGGCCCGCCGGGCATCAAGGGCGTCAGCCTGTTCCTGGTGCCGAAGTTCCTGCCCAACGAGAATAACGAGCCGGGTGTGCGCAACGGCGTCATGTGCGGTTCCATCGAGCACAAGATGGGCATCATGGCCAACGCCACTTGCGTCATGAATTTTGACGATGCCAAGGGCTGGCTGGTGGGTGAGCCGCACAAGGGCATGCGCGCCATGTTCACCATGATGAACAGCGCCCGCCTGGGCGTGGGCATGCAGGGTCTGGGTGTGGCCGCCGTCGCCTACCAGAACGCCGTTGCCTATGCCAAGGACCGGTTGCAGGGCCGTGCCCTGTCGGGCACCAAGGCGCCGGACAAGGTGGCCGACCCGATCATCGTGCATCCCGACGTGCGCAAGAACCTGATGCAGGGCAAGGCCTTCATCGAAGGCGCCCGTGCGCTGGGCTATTGGGTCGGCATGATGATCGATCTGGTGGAAAAGCACCCGGACCCGGTCGCCAGGCAGGAGGCCGATGATTTCGTCGCCCTGCTGACCCCGGTGATCAAGGCCTATTTCACCGACATGGGCTATGAGATCGCCACCAACAGCCAGCAGATGTATGGTGGTCACGGCTATATCCGTGAATGGGGCATGGAACAGTTCGTGCGCGATGCTCGCATCGCCATGATCTATGAAGGGGCCAACGGCATCCAGGCGCTGGATCTGGTCGGCCGCAAGATGCCGCAGAATCTGGGCCGGCTGCTGCGCCGCTTCTTCCACCCGATGCAGGCGGAGTTGGAGCAGAGCCAGGAAGACGCGGCCCTGCTGGAATTCGTCATTCCGCTGGCCAAGGCATTCGGCAAGCTCCAGCAGGCGACCGCCGTGGTGGCCCAGAAGGGCATGTCCCGCCCGGACGAAGCCGGGGCGGCATCGACCGACTATCTGCGCATCTTCGGTCTGGTCAGCGTCGGCTGGATGTGGCTGAAGATGGTGAAGGTGGCCCGCGAGAAGATGGCCGAGGGCACCGATGGCAAGGAAGCCTTCTACGACGCCAAGATCAAGACGGCCCGCTTCTTCGTTGAAAAGATGCTGCCGGAGGTGGATTACCGCTTCAAGAGCCTGATGTCGGGCGCCAAGTCGATGATGGACCTGTCGGCTGACCAGTTCTGATCCAGGGTGGATCGCGTTAAACTGAAAGGCCGCCGGTGCGACCCGGCGGCCTTTTTCTTTACGCATATGAACCGCACCCGAGGTTACTGGTACTGCGCCCAGGTCTGGTCCTTCTTGCGGTCGTAATAGAGGCTGATGGTGCCGACCTCACAGAGGTTGAAGCCTTCCCAGGTGGCGTCCTCGCCGTCATCATAGACGACCTTCAGATCCCAATTGCAGGATTTGGTGGATCGATGGAAGCTGATATCGATCGTATCGTCATCGTCCAGCTCATCGCGGCCCAGCACATCCTCCTCCCAGCTGGAGGATTTGGCGGGCGACACATAGACCTCAGAGATGGTGTAGCCGGTCTTGTTGCGCAGGGTGAAATCCTGCTTGCCGTCGACCTTATCCTCGATGACCACGGCCTTCTTGGTATCCGCCATGGAGGCGGGCACCATAACGACGAGGAAGGCCAGCAAGCTTCCCCACAGGACGGAACTGATTCTACCCATGATCGTCCCCTATTGTTGGTTGAGAAAGGGCATGCCGGGTCGGGCATGCCGGACTTCCTCAACAACAATCGGGGCCGGGCTTGAGTTCCGGCCTAACCAAAAAGGCCACCGCATTACCACGCGGCGGCCTTTTTTCTTACCCGGCCTCACTCATACTCAGCCCAAGTGGTGTCCTTGTTGCGGTCATAGAAGATGGCAATGGTGGAAACCTCGCACAGGTTGAACCCCTGCCATTCGGCGGAATCCTCATCGTCATAGACCACCTTCAGGTCCCAAAGGCAGGATTTCTCCGACCGGGAGAAGTTGATATCGACGGATTCACCATCTGCCAACAGGTCCCGGCCCAGCACATCCTCTTCCCAGCTCGACGCCTTAGCCGGCGATACATAGACTTCTGCGATCGTATAGCCAGTCTTGTTTTTCAGCGTGAAGTTCTGCTTGCCCTCGGCCAGCGCCGCGGGTGCCGCCAGAAACATGACCACGCAAAGGCTCGTCAGGGTTTGAGTAAAAGCGCGCAAGATATGCCCCATTTGGTTAGACTATAGGGGGTACAGCTTGCATGCTTTCCGCATTGCATCAAACGGGCAAAGCCAATCATCCGACCACTCTTCGGTACAGGTGCCAGGTGGCATGACCAAGGATGGGCATGACCACCGCAAGCCCCACGAACAAGGGCAGGCTGCCCAGCAGCAGCAGCCCGGCCACGATCACTCCCCAGAGGGCCATGGTCACCGGGTTGTGCCAGACGGCGCGCGCCGACGTCACCACGGCGTCCAGCACACCCACCCGCCTGTCCAGCAGCATGGGGAAGGACACGACTGTCAGGGTCAGCACCAGCATGGCGAACAGAAACCCGACACCATTGCCGATGACGATCATCATCAAGCCATCGCGCGTGCCCAGCAGGCTGGAAATGAACTCCACGATGTTCGTGTGCGGCTGGCTGGCCAGCGTGGCGCCATAGATGCGCTCCGCCACCGCCAGCCAGGCGATGAACACGCCCAGCAGCAGGGCGCCCAGCCAGGCGATGGACCAGAGCGATCCGGAATTGCGGATGTCCAGGGCATTGCGCCAGGTGACCTCCACCCCCATCTCCCGCTGCCGCGACAGTTCATACATCCCCAGCGCTGCGATCGGGCCCATGATGGAAAGCCCGGCCAGGGCCGGGTAGAGCAGGGGGATCACATCGTTCTGAGCCGCGGCGGCGGCGGCGATGCCGCCAACGATGGGATAGATCAGCCCCAGGAACAGCAGTTGTGTGGGTGCCGCCATGAAATCGCGCACGCCAAGGGACAATGCCTCCATCAAATCATGCACGCCGATGCGCCGGATTGCCGGCATGGTGATGGAACGGTCCCGGTTCATCGCCGCCTGTTCGGCGGCCATGCGATAAGCCATCGTTTTCGACCTCCCAAAAGGCCGGCCTCCACCACCCGGTCGGATGGCCGGCGTTGGATGGTTCGGCCTTCAGGCCCAACGAATCAATAGCGGCTGCCGGAGTTTCACGGCCGCAAGGGGCGATCGGTCGAACCCACTGCGACAAATCATAGCAGGTTGGGGCGGCGATGTACTGCGGAAATCATCGGGGCGAGGCGAGGATCAGGCGCCGATCCGCAATGGCGCCCAGCCGTCGCGGCCCAGTGCCTCCAGCGGCTGGAAATTCGCCTTGTATTCCATCTTGCGGCTGCCTTCGATCCAATAGCCCAGATAGAGATAGGGCAGCCCTTCCTGCCGGCAGCGTTCGATCATGGCCAGGATCAGGTGGGTGCCCAGGCTGCGCCTGGGATGGTCGGGGTCATAGAAGCTGTAGACGGCGGAATAGCCATCCTCCAGCCGGTCGACCAGCATGGCCCCGCGCAGGGTGCCGCCCGCATCGCGGGTTTCGGCCATGAAGGTATTGACCCGGCCTTCGTCCACCATGGAGGCGAAGTCGCCGGGCGTCATGCGGTTCATGTCGCTGTCGCTGTGGCGGGCGTCCTGGTACAGCGCGAACAGCTGGAACTGTTCCATCGTGGCCCCGGCCGGCACCACATCCAGCACCAGATCGGCATTGTCACGCAGGATGCGGCGGTTGGTGCGGCCGGGCAGGAAGGTCGCCACCGGCACCCGCACCGGCACGCAGGCATTGCAGCCGGGACAGACGGGCCGGTAGACGATGTCATGGCTGCGCCGGAACCCCGCCCGCGACAGGGCGGAGTTCACTTCCGCCGATTGCGGCCCGATCAGCCGCGTGAAGAGCTTCCGCTCCACCCTTCCCAGCAGATAGGGGCAGGGCATGGGTCCGGAGCGGAAGAACTGCTGCAAAGGCCGGTGCAGGGGCGGGATGACGCTCATGATGCCCTGGCGCGGGGAGAAGGATCAGGCGGACAGCGTACCCGGTTGGTCGATCAGGAAAAAGGCCTGAGCGATATCATTCGACAGGCTGGCGAAATTGATCTGCAGCCCGTCCAGATATTCATGCAGGCCGATGGAGATGACCGACGTGATGCTCTGGTTGGCCAGGTTGCCCAGCAATTCGTCCGACCGTTCCAGCGGCAGGGTGCCGCGACGCAGCCGGTATTTGCTGTTCAGCCGGTTCAGAAGGTTATCCACCTCCCGCATGCAGACCAGCACGGAGCGGGGGAAATTATCGTTGAACAGCAGGAACCCCGCCACGCCGGCCGGCGTCATGCCCCGCGGATAGACGCGGCGGAAGGCATGGTAACCGGCGGCCGACCGCAGCAGGCTGTTCCACTGGCTGATATCGATGGGTGTGCCCACGTCGCGCGGGCTGGGCAGCAGCGTGTGATACTTGATGTCCAGCAGGCGCGTCGTCTGGTCGGCGCGTTCCAGATTGCGGCCCATATTGTAGAAATACCAGCCCTGGTCGCGGAAGAAGGTGCCTTCCGTGATACCGGTGTGGGTCTGGCACGCCTCCTTGATGGAGGCGCAGAGCCGCTGGATATTATGGGCGGCCAAGTCGCCCGGTTCCAACGCCAGCAGGCGGTTGTAGAACATGTTGAGGTGCGCCCACATCTCGGTCGAGATCAGGGGGCGGAGCTGGCGCGCATTCTCTCTAGCGGCGGCGATGGCGGCGATGATCGAGGTGGGGTTCTGCTGCTCCAGCACATAGAAGCTCAGCACATTCTTGGCGTTGGCCGTGGGATACAGCTCGAAGAAGCGCTGTTCGTCGGCATTCAGGCGCAGGATGGGCAGCCAGTTGGTGGCACCATAGCTGTCGCGGGCGAAGGTTTCGTGGACATCCAGGATGCGCGAGAGATTCTCCGCCCGCTCCATATAGCGGGCCATCCAGAAGATGCATTCGGCGTACCGGGCGAGAAGGGCTGCCATGTCCGGTTCTCCCCTTACTGGCTTTGCGACTGGGATTGGGTCGACGATGACTGGGACTGTGACTGCGACTGGAACGGATCGATGCTGGCATCGACCGGCGGCGGCTCCGCCACCGGCCCCTCGGTCAGCACCCAGGTATCCTTTGATCCGCCGCCCTGGCTGGAATTCACGATCAGCGTCCCCTTCTTCAGCGCCACGCGCGTCAACCCGCCCGGCAGCACCCAGGTGCTTTTGGCCGTGATGGCAAAGGGCCGCAGATCCACATGGCGGGGCCCGATCCCCTCATCCGTCAGGGTGGGGCAGACTGACAGCGGCACCATGGGCTGGCTGATATAATTGGCCGGATCCTCCAGCAGCTTGGCGCGGCAATCCTCCAACTCCGCCTTGGTTGCGCGCGGGCCGATGGTGATGCCGTAGCCGCCGGCCTCGCCCACCGGCTTGACCACCAGCTTATCCAGATTGTCGAGCGTGTATTTCAGCGCGTCGGGCTCCCGGCAGATATGGGTCTCGACATTGGGCAGCAGCGCTTCCTCGCCCAGGTAATACTTGATCATGCGCGGGACATAGGCATAGACGGCCTTGTCGTCGGCCACGCCGGTGCCGATGGCGTTGGCCAGGGCGACATTGCCCTTGCGATAGGCCTCGAAGATGCCGGGCACGCCCAGCATGCTGTCGGGATTGAAGGCCAGCGGGTCCAGGAAATCATCGCCGATGCGGCGATATATCGAGTCCACTCGGCGCAGGCCGCCTGTGGTCTTCATATAGACCTTGTCGTCCAGCACGACCAGATCGCGGCCTTCCACCAGCGGCACGCCCATTTCGCGCGCCAGGAAAATATGCTCGAAATAGGCGGAATTATAGGCGCCGGGCGACAGCAGCACGACCTGCGGGTCGCGCGTGTCATCCTCGTTGGGGCGCGGCGGCGCGATCTCGCACATCGCCTCCAGCAGCTTGGCGCCGTAATTCTCCACGCTGCGGATGCCGATATCGCCCATCAGGTCGGGGAACGCACGCTGCATCATGTGGCGGTTTTCCACCACATAGCTCACGCCCGACGGCACGCGGCCATTATCCTCCAGCACTCGGAACGTGCCCTCATGGTCACGCACCAGATCGACGCCGGCGATGTGGATATAGGTCTTGAAGGGCAGGGTGATGCCCTGCATCTGCGGCCGGTAATTGGCATTGCCCAGCACCAGCTCCGCCGGAATGATCCCGTCCTTCAGGACATTCTGGTCGTGATAGATGTCGTGCAGGAACATGTTCAGCGCCTGGATGCGCTGCTGCGTGCCCTTTTCCAGATGCGCCCATTCCTTGGCGGCGATGATGCGGGGGATCACATCGAAGGGCAGGATGCGGTCCACGGCCTTGGCATCGCTATAGACCAGAAAGGTGATGCCCAGATTGTAAAGCTCCCGCTCCGCGTCCGACGCGCGCCGTCTTAGATCGTCGTAATCCAGTTGTCGAAGCCTGTCCTTGACAGCTTCGGTATGCGATGCCGGTTTGTTGGCGAGGCCGAACAGCTCGTCATAAAAGCCATTGGCATCATAGGACGACAACAGGTCGTCAACACCTTTTCCAGACCCGCTCAACAGAGCCCCCTGCGCCCTTCGTAGCCCGTGCGATCCAATGTCGAGGGCGATGCCGACACCGGCTTCGTTTCGCATCCGCGAGATCGAGATTAACAGATCGGTAAGGTTTGAACAGGGGGGAGTGGAGGGCCGTTCATATGCTTTTGGTCAGGTGGTTCGGGTTGCACCGGCGAGGGAGCGGGCGTTGTGAAACGCTGTGCGACGGTAAAGGCGGGGTTGTTTCAGAGGCGGGGCTTCCACAACTCCGAATGGGTGGGCGATGTGCAACGCCGTGCAACATGAAATGGGGGGTGTTTCAGAGCGGACGGGTGGTCCGCTCCGAATTCGCATCCTGACATGCGGGGTGCGTTGATCGGCGAAAGATAACAGAAACCCTGGCAGAAGTCAGCGGATATGGATCAGGGCATGCGATGATCCGCACACAGATCAATCGGCATTGCCGGCCAGTCCCCATGGATTGATGACACTGACGCCCGCCGCCAGGAACGGCGCCGTATCGCGGGTGGCGACGGCAAAACCATGTTCGGCCGCGATGGCGGCGATATAGCCATCCGCGACCCCGATGGCGCGGCCTGCCGCCCGTACCTTTGCCCGCAGCGCGGCATAGGCGATTGTCGTCCCGACGCCGAAGGCAAGGATACGGTCGGCAAAGACCGGCAATACCTGTTCCTCCATCCGCTGATGCAGGATGGCGCGACGCCTGCCGTCCGGCAGGGCGGCGATACCGAACCGGATTTCGGCCAGGGTGATGGTGGACAGATACAGCGTCTCAATCGCCTGCGCATCCATCCAGGCCAGAACCGCCGGGTCGGCGTTGGGTTTGAATGGCTCCGACAGGACATTGGTGTCGAGCAGGATCATCCCAGATCAACCGGCTCACTAAGTGTGTTGTCCCTGACCTGATCGAACGGGTCGCCATCCTCCCCCGTCACTCCCGCTTCCTGTGCGATCGCTGCCAACAGGGAACCAATCTTGACGCGATCAGGCGACCGGACGGCCAATTCCAGAATGTCACGGATTTCCGCCTCCGTGCTGCGCCCATGCCGGGCCGCGCGAACCCGCAAGGCACGATGAACCTCGTCGGGCATGTTCCGGATGGTGACGCTGGCCATGACATCACGCTCGTGTGTTTGATGGAGATGATATCAATATATGTGTGATGATATCATTTTCAAGGGGTGCGGTCACCGAATATGATCGTCGGCTTTGCGCCCCAGTGTGGTCGTCCACTGGGGCGGTGACGGCACCTAAAAGCCGACATCGTCCAATGGCTCCTATGGCGGTAGCTGGCCAACAAGTCTCCATCCGTGCAATGGGACGCACCTTGAAGCGCTTACCAAAGCGAAAACGCCCCACCATCCTCGTGCATGTTCGCCACTGAGCCATCTTCAGAAGCGAACCCAACATGGTACCTCGTGCTCTGAAACCCCCAAATCTGCCCCCGCACAGGGGCCGGCATCCTCAACACAGAGGTCCCACGCATCGGGCCAGACCGGTATTCATCCCGCGATCGAAAGCTGCTTCATGGGGCGTAGTGTCCTAAATTGACTTCGGCGAAACCTGATAACCGTACTGGATCAAGCGCTGTCGGGCTCGCTCGATCTCCTCCGGTGCGAAGAGTGGATGCCAACACGCATGGTCCACGACTGTCCGTCGTCGAAACAAATGGGACGGTTGGATGATTTTGTGAGTGGAGGTTCTGGCTCGTTGCGGGTTGATGTTA
>NZ_JBXAFZ010000039.1:0-15830 GCF_058793615.1 Niveispirillum sp. GW835-FHT14G11 | reverse complement strand
TGAATCCTAAACCCAATCAATGACTTATGCCACACCCGCCAACCGCCAGGACGTACCCCGGTGCATAATCCGGGTTAGGTTCACCTTGCGATCGGAGCCATCAATGCCTCACGGGTCTCGAATTCCATCCGCCATCCTGATCGTCTCCGCCCTCGCCGCCACCGGCATCAGTGCACGGGAAACGCGACCGGTTCCGCCAGGCAACATGGATTCCCGTATAATGGACGCGGCCGAGCGGTCGTCGCTGGCGGCTTGCGAACGCACAGTCCTTGAGGCCGCCATGCTGCTGGACGCCAACCGCGCGGAGGAATTCATTACGCTCGTGACCGAGGATATCGAGTTCGTCCATCCATCCACTTACCCGGATGTCGCGATACGCGGGCGGGCAGCGTTCCGCCGTGCGATCGAGGCGCGCGACCCAAGGCTGGTCAGCCGCCATGCGATGACGAACGTCCTGGCACAGCGCTCCAGCCCCGAGGAGATCACCGTCACCTCCTACTTCCTCTATTTCCGCGGCTATCGCGATGTCGGCTCCCGCGATTCTCTCCCGACCCAGGACACATTCCGGGCAATGGGGGAATACACGGATACATGCGTGCCGGTGGGACCGGAATGGAAGATCAGGCGCAGGGTCGGCCGCTTCCAGTTTGGCGGGCTCTGACCTCCGCCATGCGTCCCCGGCTCAGACGGGCATCAGGCTTTTCAACTCGATGCCCGGTTCCGCCAGCAGCGCGGGAGCGATCCTCGCCCCTTGCGCGACCAAGGCGCGACCCTGGACGAAATCCCTGGACATGTTGAGGCAATCCAGGGCGACAACCTGCCCGTCCCGCAGATAGACGACACTGAACGGCTGCCTTCCCGGCATGCCACGGACGATATGGGTGTCACACCCGATGGACAGGCCGGCGGTTTGCATCTTCACATCATACTGGTCCGACCAGAACCACGGCAGGGCCCTATATGGGTTGGACGTGCCCAGGATCGTCTCCGCGGCGGTCTTCGCCTGGTCAACGGCGTTCTGGACGGACTCCAGGCGGATGGGCGCCGGCGCATAGGGGTTGGGATGCAGGGCGCAATCCCCGATGGCCAGGATGTGTGGATCCGCTGTACGGCAGTTCTCATCCACCTCGACGCCGTTGGGACAGGAAATGCCAGCTTCCGCCAGGGGTTCCACATTCGCCTTGATGCCGATGCCAACCACCACAAGGTCGGCCGCCAGTATCTCCCCTGTGGAAAGCTGCACACCGTTGACGCGGCCGCCGAAGCCAATCAGCGCCGCGACGCCGGTGGACAGGCGCATGTCCACACCATGGCTGCTGTGCAGATCCAGGAAGAACCGGGACACGACCGGGGAGGTCACGCGGGCCAGCAGTCGTTCCTGCATCTCCAGCACCGTGACATGATGGCCGAAACCACGCAGCACGGCGGCGCTTTCCAGCCCGATATAGCCACCGCCAATGATGACGATCGAACGGTCGGGAACCGACAGGTCAGCCTTCATCCGGTCGATGTCGGCGATGGAACGGATATGATGGACGCCTTCCATTTCCGCGCCGGCACAGGCGAGGCGCCGTGGACGGCCCCCGGCTGCCCACACCAGGTAATCATAGGACAAGCGGGTGCCGTCATCCAGCACCACAGCCCGCACCCGCCGATCGACGGAAATCACGCGCCGGCTAAGGGACAGGCCGACCCCCTTCTCCGCCCAGAATTCCGGCTTGCGCAGGAACAGGCGGGCGAGGTCTCGCTTGCCGGAGAGGTAGTCCTTGGACAGGGGCGGGCGCTCGTAGGGTGGAAAGGGTTCGTCCCCGATCATGGTGATCGATCCGGCAAAGCCGCCCTGGCGCAGGGACTGGGCCAATTGGGCGGCAGCCTGCCCGGCGCCGGCGATGACAATCTTCTGCTGTTCGGCCATATCCATTGCCCCTGCCTGGGATTGATCGACGAGTTCGGCCTTGAATGGGCGCGGCGAAGCTCAACGCTTATCGATTGAACGGCGGTTCGGAATACGGGCCGCCCCATGCTTGTCAGCGCAAGCGGCGCTTACGGCCGTCAGCATCGTCAATCCCATGAGAATGGCAGCGACAAGGCCCGGCAGACGTCCTGTGGCAAATCCCATGGCCAGCAGCGCCGCACCCGTGCTCGCCCCTATCGTCTGGCCGAGCAGCCGGTCGGTGGCGATCAGCCCGCCGACGGCTGCCGTTCGGCTGACCGGTGTGGCCCCGATGATGAATCTGGCATTGGGTGCCGCGAAAAGCCCGAAGCCAGCACCACACAGCACCAGCCGCCAGGCCATGTCGAACCGTGTCGCATCGGGAGGCAGGAAGGCGAAGAACAGCATGCCGACCGCCGCGACGAAACTGCCGCAAGTGCACAGGACCGCCACGGAAATCCGGTCTGACAGCGCGCCCCCCAAGGGAGCGATCAGCAATGTGGTCAATGGCCAGACGGCGAAAACCGCCCCGACCTCGCCCGGCGAGAGATCATATTCGAGCTGGAGGCGGAACGGGATCGTGACGATAAGGGTCGTTGCGGAAACGAAGCAGAGCATCCCGCCGAGAGCGGCCAGGCCGAGGGCAGGAACGGCCAGCAGGTCGATCGGCAGCATCGGCTCCGACGCCGCCAGTTCCCGCTTCACGAATATGCGGCCAATCAGTATTCCGGCCAGGACCATCGCGGCCGAGATGACGAGGGAGCTGCCATGGACACTGCTTTCAATGCCGCTGATGGTCAGGCCCAAGGTGCAGGCGCAAAGCAAGGCGCCGAGGAAATCATAGGGGAACTCACGGGGTTCGGGGTCCGGCAGGAACCGCCCGAGCAACAGCGAGGCCAACGCAAAGGGGACAGCGGCTGCGAAAATCCAAGGCCAAGAGGCGACCCCGAGGATCAGCCCGCCGAGCGTGGGGGCGAATGCGGAGGCACTCGACGAGATCACTGCATGGATTCCGAGCCCCCGGCCCAACTGGCTGGCCGGATAGATCGAGCGCAACAGCACGGCCGTTACACTGAACACGGCGGCGGCACCCAACGCCTGCGCGGCACGCGCCACCAGCAGGAACGGCAAGCTGTGCGCGAAGAAGCACAGGATCGTGGCGGCGGTGAAAAGCATCAGCCCATACCGGTAGAGCGTGCGATGTCCCAACCGGTCCGCCAATGCCGCAAAGGGCAGCATCGTCATCACGAGCACGAGCTGATAGACCGTCACGATCAGCACCGCCGATGATCCGGGCACGCCCAGATCGCCGGCAATCGTTGGCAGGGCGACATTGGCGATCGACCCGTCGATCACGACCAGTGCCGTCCCCAACGATCCGGCGATAATGGCCAGCAGCCGGCGCGGCATGGGCAGGCCGTCGCCACCTGCCGCCTCTTGGGAGGCCGGCGCATGAGCACCGTGGCCTGGCACGCCGGTCTCACTTTTCAAGGACATGATATTCCCCACAACGGCCAACGCCATGAGGCTCCTGGCCGGCTGAATGGACCGTGATCTGTCGTCAATGCCTGCGACGGGTCACGCAGGCCTGCCGGATGGACACCCGGCATCCGGCGGCACGGTGGCGAACAAGGCGAGAGCGGCACCGGGACGCACCCCAGGAAAGCTACATCCGATACTATGTCCCGCCTTGCATTTAATCCGACAAACACCCTGGCCGGATTAGCAACAATGGAACCGCGTCCGGTGCTTTCCCGGCAAAGCTCCTTTCCAATATTGCCCACATGGCGGAATGACCATCCCCTGGTAGCGTCGTGCGACCGGCCATGTACCCGGCACAGGCGGACAATCCCGTCAGCGACAAGGAAGCCGGAGATTTCGGTGCAGCGATGCAGATCTTCTGCCGTGCCGCAAGGTCGCGCCAATGAGCAAGGGGAGGAATTGATGGGAATGCAGGCGTGGAAACGGGCCTGGCGTGGCTCGGCCATGATCCTCGGAGGGCTTGCGGGTGCATTGCCGCTGATCTGCACGCCGCTGAACGCGCAGGAAATCGGTCACGGCGCGGTGCCGGAGGCTCCCACCTATCCTGAAATCACGCCCTGGCCGCTCTATAATGGCAGCCTGACCGGACAGCGCTTTTCGGACCTGTCCGCCATCAATACCGGGAACGCCGGGGATATCCAAGAGGTCTGCCGTGTGCAGGTCGGCGAGCTGGGGTCGTTCTACCCCGGCCCGGTCCTGGCCAACGGCATGATATACATCACCATCGGCCGCACGACGATGGCCATCAACCCCACGACCTGCGCAATCATCTGGAAAAGCACCTACCGGCCCATCGGCAAGGAAGGGTTGCCAGTCAATCGCGGCGTGGCCTATTGGAACGAGAAGCTGTTTCGTGGCCTGCCGGACGGCAGCTTGATCGCCTATGATGCGCTCACCGGTCAGCAGGTCTGGCGAACACCGGCCGTCGACTGGGCCAAGGGCGAACTGCTGACCTCGGCGCCGATCGTCTGGGACGGCCTGCTTTTCATCGGTATCGCCAACAGCGAGGGCGGCATCCGCGGGCGCATGTTCGCCTTCGATGCCGATACCGGCGAAAAGCGCTGGCAGTTCAACCTCGTCCCGCAGGAAGGAGAACCCGGCACCGAGACCTGGAAGGGGCGCTCCTATGAACAGGGCGGCGGCGGGACATGGACATCCTACGCCCTTGACCCCTATACCGGGGAATTGTTCGTCCCGGTCGCCAATCCTGCACCGGACCTGGACAAGGGCCCCCGTGCCGACAGCAAGCAGCACACCAACCTCTATACGAATTCGGTCGTCGTGCTGGATGCCAGGACGGGCCGGCTGAAATGGTATTATCAGACACGTCCCGCCGACGATCATGATTATGGCGTGACCTCACCACCTGTGCTGTTCGAGGCCAGGGATGGCCGCAAGCTCGTGGCGCTCGGCACCAAGGATGGCCACGTCTATGTTATCGATCGCAAGACACACAAGCTGGTCTTCAAGCAGCCGGTGGTGCGGCTGCTGAACCTGTTCAAGTCCGCGACGCCCGAGGGGATCAATATCTGCCCCGGCGTCCTGGGCGGGATCCAATGGAACGGCGCCGCCTTCGATCGCCTGAACCGCACGCTGATCGTCGGCGCGGTCGATTGGTGTCACCGGATCACGCTTGAACCGCAGCCCTATGTCCAAGGCCAGAATTATTACGGCGGTCGCATGATGATGTATGGCGACAAGCCGGACGGCACCATCACCGCTCTCGATTCCGAAAGCGGCCGTATCAGCTGGCAGTTCAAGACCGGATCGCCCGTCGTCGCAGCCATCACGCCGACAGCTGGCGGCGTGACATTCGCGGGCGATCTCGGCGGCAACTTCTATACGCTGCGCAGTTCCAATGGCGAAATTCTCCGCAAGATCGCCACGGGTGGGGCGCTGGCCGGCGGGATCGTCACCTATGAAGTCGCCCAGAAGCAATATGTGGCGCTCACTTCCGGAAACGTGTCGCGCTCGACCTATGGCGCCTCCGGCATTCCCACCCTGGTCGTCTATTCCATCGGCGCAAGTCCGGCCGCATCCCCAGCGGCGGCCAAGGCCGCGTCCGCACCAGAACCCCCGAATGCCGAGAAGGGCAAGGCACTGTTCGCGTCAGCCTGCGCCGGATGCCATGGTCCGACCGGCGAAGGGGCCTCCGCCCCCAGGCTCGCCGGCATATCGGGGCGGGCGGACAGCAGCCAGATTGCGGAATGGATCCGCAACCCGAAGACACCCGCCATGCCGCGTATGGTTCCCGATGTCATTTCACCATCGGATGTCGGACACCTCACTGCATTCCTGATGGGCTTACCCGACAAACCCTAAATACCCGGCAGGCACGCAAACAGCCTGCGACGGACATCCCCGTCGCAGGCTGGTAGGAACTGACTTCCCTCGATGAGCCCTACTGGCCCGCAAGCGCGTGCTTGACGCCGATGCTGACCGCGAATATGTGGCACGGTTCGTCAAAGGGGTTGCTCCAGGCATGCATCGTGCCTCCCTGGATGAAACTGTCCCCTGCCTTCAGAATGATCGTCCGCTCATCGTCCAGTTCCAGAATGATGCTGCCCTTGACGATGAAGCCGATATCGGCAGTAGCGGAACGATGCATACCGGGCTTATCGGTCATGTGGCCCACGGCACTGGGCTTTTCGCCCGCGACCGGCTCCACCACCTCATGATTGGCCACCGTATGGGCATCAACAACAAGATGCGTGCAGCGGAAGCCGCCGACGGGTGGAAAGAACCAGCGGACGTCCACCCGCTGGCCGTCATCCGGATATTGCACGTCATGCGCCGCCCAGATGTCGCAGACATTGAAGCCCTTCACCCCGGGTACACTCTCCATGGGAAGCTCGACATCGCTCGCGACGACGGCGCGCCCGTCCTTGTGTGCCGTGACCACACGCCTGTGCGTGATAGACATCATTCGTCTCCTTTGAGGATGGTTGCGCCAGCCGCCCGCTTCCGGCGGGCCGCCGCCGTCATTTCTTCCAAAAGAACGCCTTCCGCCCGGCTTTACGGCGGCGGCTGTACAGGTCCCAATAGATGTAGAGGCCGGTCACCCCCAGCACGATCAGCACGATGCCGGCGACCAGGCTCAGGACACGCCCGAACTGGCCGGCCATATAGCCGGCATGGATATCCTGCAGAAAGATGCGCCGGCCGACCTGCCGCGCCGCCACCTTGCGCACATTGCCCGTCTGCGGGTTGTATTCGATCTTCTCCCCATAGGGATCGGGCCCGCCAACCAGCACCATGACGCCGCCAGGGGTGAAGCTGGCCTGCACCTGCCTGATGTCGAATTCTGGCGTGGTCGCGCGCGCCTTCTCGAATGCCTCACCGACGAACCTTTCCAAGGTGGGCCGGTCCGGCGCCACCACCGGCTCGACCGGCCGGCCATGCTCCGATCCGGGAACGGGATCACCTGTCGCCCACAGGTCCAACTGCAGAGCGACCCCGGTGATCCCCACGATGATCATGAATATGGCGGCAACGCCCCCGAACCAGCGATGATAGGCCCTCATCAGCATTCAGTAGCCTCCGGTTTCAGAACATTGGTCAGTCAGCCCTGGGCGTGAGCCAGCTGCTGATGGACTGCGCCACTTCCTCGATATAGTGGGGGGCATCATCGAAATAGTGCCCGCCCGGCCGGATTTCCAAGGTCTTGTCAGACGATCCAAGGAGATCGAATATCTTCTTCGTGTCGCTCAGAAACACGGAAACGTCGCTTGTGCCCTGGATGACGAGGGAGGGCAGCACGATCTGGGGCAGGTGAAGCTCGCTGTGACATTTGGATGTCTCCAGGCTCCACATGGAGAGCCAGGTCTTGAACGAGCAGACACGGCCCAGCGGGGGCGGCAACCGGTTGGCCACCGCAGGATCCCCCATCGCGCAGCGCGGGATGGGCCGGTCCGATGGATCGATCGATCCGTCCAGGAACCGCAGATCGGCCATGCCACGATGCAACAGGAACAGCCCGTCGGCAATCCCGGCTGCATTCAGCCTGGCCAGCTCCGCCTTGGCGAAAGCCGTGATCCTGTGATTGCGTGCCCGCTGGGCGGCGCGGTACCGACCGATGAATTCCTCGGAAAAGGGAGGGCCGTTTTCCGGATTGAACGGATTGAGCGTCTCATCGGTCGCGAGCGGGTCCCGCTCATCGATCACGGAACCGTCCATCCAGTTCGTCATGACCTCCGGGCGGCCTGAATGCCCGTTGAGGGCAATGTAGAAATCGCCTTGGGGCAGATCCCTCAAGGCCACCCCCAGTTCCCCCTTCGCATCCTCGAAAAGGGCCGCCTTGTTCTGTGCAGTGGCCTGATAGGCGGCCATCAACGAACATCCGCCGGAATTCCCGAGCAGCACGATCATTTTGGCCCCCGCGGTCTCCCGGAGCCACCGCACACCCTGTGCGATATCGACCAGCGCCGTCTCAAGCTGAAACTGGTCTTCCGCGCCCCGGAACCGCGTGTTCCAGCCAAGAAATCCATAGCCGCGACGCGCCAATGACCGGCCAAGATAATGCTCGCTGTAGTCCGTGCAATAATGGGCCGCGATGAAGGCGATTTCGGGCCTGGCACGGAAAGGCTTGCGATAGATGCCCTGGCATGCATGCGAACCATTCCGGTATCGTGGTGCGCCGACTGAGGGAAGTCCCACGAAAATCGAATCGACTTCCGTGTCTACAAATTCGGCCATGCCGTGCCTCCATATGGCTTATTCAGGTCCATTGCGATGTCTTGCCTGTCGTCGCGCCGGGGTGTTTCGCTGTTTGCCGTTCTGCGCCTGGGCGGGGTCGTCGCTTTCGCTCAGACGCAGAACGGATTGAACATCAGAA
Source organism: Niveispirillum sp. GW835-FHT14G11 (assembly GCF_058793615.1). NCBI lineage: Bacteria > Pseudomonadati > Pseudomonadota > Alphaproteobacteria > Rhodospirillales > Azospirillaceae > Niveispirillum > Niveispirillum sp. GW835-FHT14G11. The sequence goes on along the minus strand of NZ_JBXAFZ010000039.1, from coordinate 7,521 downwards.
ATACTTCGTGAAGGAGACGCCATATGTCGCCGGTGCCGCGGGCTGACCGACAATGAACGAGCCATATACGGCCGACGCCATGCTGTTGGCGACATAGTAAAGCTTATTCGTCACGTTCCGGCCATAGGCGCTGATCTTCCAGTCGTCATGGCTGACGACATCGAGATAGAGGTTCAACTCCCAGAAGGCCGGCTGTGACATGTAGTCCAGGTTGAAGTGGGAGAATTGCTGCTTGCTAGTCCAGCTCAGTTCCGCCCGCGGCGTCACGTCCGCAAATCCCGGATGGAAAGTGTAGCCGATCTCGCTGACCAGCTTGTAGGTCGGTGCAGAAATCAGCTGGTTCCCGGCGAGGTCCAGCACCTGCCCCGTTATCGGGTGCGAGTCGGTCAGTTCACGATACTCGTTGTGCAACCAAGCCAAGTTGAAGGCGAGTTTCAGATCATCGACCGGGAGCATGGTGATCTCGGCTTCTGTACCATACAGTTTGGCTTTTGCCGCATTGAGCGTGATATTGCCGGGCGTCGGAACGAACCGGACGACGTTGAACTGAAGGTTGGTGTAGTCATAATAAAAGCCGGCAAGGTTGAGACGGAGCCGGCGGTCGAGAAGATCGGCCTTCAGGCCGGCTTCGTAGTCAGTCAGCTTCTCCGGATTGAATGCCGGCCGCAACTGGCCGAAATCGAATCCACCGCTCTTGAAGCCGCGCGAATAGGATGCATATGCCATCACCCTGTCACTGAACTGATAGTGGATGGCAAGCTTCGGATCGAAAGAGGACCAGGACGCGCTATTCGCGCTGGTACGGTTGCAAAGGGTCACGCCGGGAACGAAGCCGGCTACGGCGGGCGCAGGACAGCCGGTGACCGGCGCCGGGTCACGTGAGAAGACATGCACGAAATCGGTCAGATTGAACTGGTCGATCCGGCGTTTCTCATAGCTGTAGCGTGCCCCAATATCGATGCCGAGTTGGTCCGAGATATGAAGGGTGCCCTGGGCGAAGGCCGCGTAGGCGTCCGTCTTCTGCTTGCCCCCTGAACGGAAGCCCACATACAGCGGAAACTGGCCACCTCCGAAATAGAGCGGGGAAACGGCGGCATCCAGAACGAAGCTGTTCTTTTCATGGAAATAGAACCCGCCCACGACCAGGTCGAACAGGTCGTTCGTCAAGGACAGCCGCAATTCCTCCGACCATTGATCCGCCCCGGTGGCAAGATCGACCGCCGTGCCCATCGAATTCGAGTTGTCGGTGGAACTGATGCTCGCCTGGTCGAGATGGCGGAAACCGGTGACCGAGGTGAGATCGATATTGTCGGCAAGTTCCAGGACGGCATTTGCCGTCTGGCCATAATTCTCCATGTAGAATTGCTGGTCCAGACCGGCGCGGTCACGCGGATCGGAAGGATGTACGAAGCCCTTGGCGACGTTGACGTCCGCCCGGAAAGGGTTCGGGCGGACAAAGGCGTAGCCACCCGCATTATCCTTCTCCCAACGATACTCGCCGGTCAGAGTGAATTGGAACTTCTCCGCCGGATCGAAGCGCACTTTGGCGCGCACTGCCCTGCTGCGCTCGCTGTCGACCGGATTGCCTGTAGTGACGTTCCGGCCGAAGCCATCGCGATCATTGGTCTGGAAGGCTAGTCGTGCCGAAACCGTGTCGGAAAGCGGCCCGCTGACCGCTCCTTCGGTGCGGATCAGGTTGTAGGTGCCGGCGGTGAGTGCAGCGTATCCCTCGAACGTCTTGGTCGGGTCGTTGGAGATGATGTTGATGGCACCCGCGGTCGCATTGCGACCATACAGAGTGCCCTGCGGCCCCCGCAGCACCTCGATGCGGTTGAGATCGAATAGCGACCCAAGAGCGGCCTGCGTCCGCGCATTGACGACATCATCGGTATAGACCGCAACACGGCCATCAAAGCCAGCGGCACTGTTACCCACGAGTCCGATGCCGCGAATGAAGATTCGCGCGTCGCTGCCGACACGGGAAAAGTTCACGTTCGGCATGGAACGTGTCAGCGCATCGATATCGACGATGCCGCGATCCTTGAGCGCGTCGCCCCCGACGGCCGTGATCGCCAGCGGCGTCCGCTGGACGCTCGACATCTGCCGCTGCGCCGTTACGATGATATCCTCAAGGACGATCTCCTCAAGTTCGGCGGCTTGCTCCTTGGCTTGACCGGATACGGCTTGTCCTGTTGTAGCGCCTTGAGACGCTGGACGTGCCTCCTGCGCACTGGCCGCGGCGATGCCGAGTACAGATACAGTCAGGATGGCAGACGATGACAGGAATTTGCTATGCATCAAATATTCCCTCCCCGGGTGACGACCAGTTATGTGCCCACTCGCCTTTTCTAGGAGTGGTGCGACTTGGGAGCTTGCACACAAAGCCAGGCAGGGCCATCGGGGCGACTGCATGCTCCAGTGAAGCTCGTCCTTCAATAGAAGCTACATCCGATGATGTGCGCGGCTCTGCGTTTAATCCGACAAACACCCTTCCTGGATTCGCAACAATTGCCTCCAAGCCGGCGGCAGCGGGATGCGTCTTTGCAAGGCGACCGCATAAAGTGGGAAACAGGCCTTCAGCGAAGCCGTGAACTGCGGTTGGCGCATCTTTCGCAAAGCTGTTTATCATTATTGCTGATATGGAAGCGTGATCGTCCCCTGATAGCGTCACACCATCGACCGCTCAGCGGACACGCCGGCATGTCATTTGTACGCACCTGACGGGCCAGTCGGTCCCGGACACTCCGTGTCGAGGCGGGCCCCGAGATCGCGTTCTCCATATGAACGGATGATAGTTCAGGATTGGGGGATGAAGCGCGCCAATGTCCATCATGCCTGAAATGGTCCGGTTGGCTGCGCGCTCCTTATCGACCATCCTGTATGAAACCGCTGCTCCTATTCCCTTCGATCACAAAACGCGAAACGCTACGCCCAGGAGGAACTGTCATGTCTGAGGAACTAGCCGGTAAAGTCATCATCGTCACGGGTGCTGGCGGTGGTATTGGGCGGGAATCCGCACTGCGCTTCGCGCGCGCAGGCGCGCGGGTTGTCCTCGCGGACATGGCGGTCGAGACGAGTGAGGAAACGGCGGCGCTGGTGATCGCCGCGGGCGGGGAGGCCATTTTCGTTCGAACCAATGTCACAGCCGAAACCGATGTCGAGACGCTTGTCTCCCGCACGCTCAACCACTTTGGCCGTCTTGATGGCGCCTTCAACAATGCCGGCCTCGAACAGGCCCATCTACCTCTCCACGAAATCTCCCTGGAGCAATGGAACAAGGTCGTTGGTGTCGACCTGACCGGGGTGTTCCTTTGCATGAAGCACCAGATTCCGGTCATGTTGAAGGCTGGCGGCGGCGCGATCGTGAACACAGCATCAGGACTGGGGCAGGTCGCCATCCCCAACGCCGCCGAATATATCGCCGCCAAGGCTGGCGTTGTTGGCCTTACCCGAGCGGCGGCCGTTGACTACGGAAAGCTCGGCCTGCGCGTGAACGCAATTCTACCAGGCATCATTGAGACGCCGATGGTCAAGCGGCTGGCGAATGACCCGACCGTCGTCGCGATGTTCGATGCCTATCGCGCCCAGCACCCCATGGGGCGTCTCGGCAGGCCTGAGGAGGTTGCGGAAGCCGCGCTATGGCTCCTTTCAGATGCTTCTTCGTTTATTCACGGTGCAGCGATCAGCGTGGATGGTGGCGCTCTCGCCGTGTGACCGCGAGAGACACCAATTCCCGGATCCCGGTCGCCGTCGGGAATCCGAATTCATCGCGAAGCAACGATACCCCAAAGGCGATGTGAAGACATTTTGCTGTGCTTGTCGTAACGCCAAACGAGCGCTTCCGATTGTTCGGGCGATCAAGGATGGAGATGCATGCCGAAACTAGTTGTGGTCACCCGGGACGGGGTAGAAGCGGAACTCGAAGGAGCGGCCGGACTAACCGTCATGGAGCTTCTCCGGGATGGCGGTTTCGACGAACTGCTTGCCCTCTGTGGTGGATGCTGTTCCTGCGCCACCTGCCATATCCATGTCGATCCCGCGTTTCTCAAACGGTTGCCACCGATGAGCGCGGACGAGAACGACTTGCTCGATGGATGCCGAGAGCGCCGGGATACATCACGTCTTTCCTGCCAAGTTACATTCAGTGAAGCATTGGCCGGCCTGAAGGTTGCGATTGCCCCCGAAGGCTGAGATCGTGCCGGCGGGCGTGGATGGGGCGCCACTGGAGGGAGCGGCATATTCGCCACCGTCGACCGCGCAAACCCCGTTGCGCCGCCGCCCCGTCATGGAGCGTGCGGCCGCCTGACCACTCCGCTGATTGAGGAAACTTACAGCACCAGCGTCCGCCCGACATCCAGCGTGCCGAAATCCCCCTCTCCCAACCCGTGCACTGCGCGGGCGGCGGCCAGGGCGGTGATGGGATCATCGATCCCCTCATCCGTCAGGCCGGCGAAGGTGCCGTAATGCATGCCGATGCTGCGGTGGCTGCCCAGGTCCAGATGCGCCTGCACCGCCTCTTCGGGGTTCATGTGCATGGTGCGCATGAACCAGCGCGGTTCATAGGCGCCGATGGGCAGCAGCGACAGGTCGATGCCGGGGAACCGTTCCCCGATCTCCTTGAAATGCGGACAATAGCCGCTGTCGCCACAGAAATAGAGGCCGCGGCCCTGGCCACGCAGCACAAAGCCGCCCCACAGGGTGGCATTGCGGTCGAACAGGCTGCGCGCAGCGAAATGCTGGGCGGGCACATAGGTGATCTCCACCCCGCTGACATTGTGGGATTGCCACCAGTCCAACTCGGTCACCGTCCGCGGGCCGGAATTGCCGATCAGTCCGCCATTGCCCAGACTGGTGACGACGGGCGCCTGGAAGCGGCGATCCAGTTCCCGCAGGGTCGCACGGTCCAGATGGTCGTAATGGTTATGGCTGACCAGGATGCCATCCAACCTGGGCAGGTCGTCGAAAGCCAGGCCCGGCGCGCGCACCCGCTTTGGCCCGGCGAAAGAGAAGGGGCTGGCTCTGTCACCATAGACCGGGTCGGTGATGAACCAGCATCCGCCGATGCCGACCAGGAAGCAGGCATGGCCGACGAAGGTGACGGAGATGGCGTCGGCTGCCACCGGTTCCGGCTTGGGCCAGGGCTGGTTCTCCAGCCATCTCGGCCAAGGCGTCGGCTTGCGCTCCGTCATCCAGCGCCAGAGGTCTCCGAGTCCCTTCTCCTGCCCCACGACATGCGGGTTGAAGAAGCGCCTGCCATCGAAATGGTCGGAGACGGGACGGGGCATCACGGCACGGGCAGTCCTGGTGATGGCGCCTCCGCGCGGGAAACAGCTGGCGAGGCCGGCAAGAGCAGCACTGCGTGTCATCGGCTTCATACGCCCCATTCATCAAGATGCTGTCGGCGGGCAGGATGTTGAATCGTAACGCTGTCTGCAGTGGCGACGCGCACAGTCAGGGGACGCTGACTTCGACAGCTTCGCATATTGGCATCTGAATGCTTGGTGTTTCCAGCCCCGCTTCAACCCGGATTCGTCACCGTCTACCGGCATTTTTTTGGATTTATGTTTGATAACAAGTAATTACGATTATTTTAGAGCGGTTGCGAATTTACAGGGTGTTTTTCGGGATGCGGTTTTCGGATCATGGTCGTCGGGTGGTCATGGGGGCGTTCGACGGGGGAGAAATCACCTCGGATGCGGGCGGTCTGCTGCTGCGCGAGGTGGCCGGGCGGCTGGATTTGTTCGGGCGGATGGCCGCGTGCTTTGACGACCGGCGCAACCGTAAGCAGGTGACGCATCCGCTGGCCGATCTGCTGGCTCAGCGGGTCATCGCCATGGCGCTGGGGTACGAAGACCTCAACGATCACGACCGGGTGCGCAATGATCCGCTGTTGAAGGTGACGGCAGCGGCCAGGCCGCTTGTGCCGGGTGGCGCGCCGCTGCCGGCGCTGGCCGGGAGTTCGACGCTGGGACGGCTGGAGCGGAGTTTCGAGGAGGCCGACCGGCGTTATCACAAGTTCACCGCTCAGCCGTCGCGTCTGCAGGACCTGTATGTCGAGCTGTTCACCGGCAGTTACGCGACTGCGCCGGAGCGGATCATCCTGGACATCGACGCGACGGATATCGAAACGCATGGCCATCAGCGGGGCGGCTTCTTCCACGGTTATTATGAGCATCGCTGCTTTCTGCCGCTTTATATTTACTGTGGCCCGCATTTGCTGCTCTCCAAGCTGCGCCCCGGCAATGTGGATGGTGCCGAGGGGGCCAAGGCAGCGATCAAGCGGGTGGTGGGCAACATCCGCCGCCACTGGCCCAAGGTCGGCATCCTGGTGCGCGGGGATTCCGGGTTCGCGCGCGCGAACCTGATGAACTGGTGCGAGGCCAACGGCGTCGATTATATTTTCGGCCTGCCGCGCAACGACTATCTCCTGCATAAGGCCCGCAAGATCCGCTCACGCGCGGCGATGGAATTTCTGGCCACGGGGGAAACGGCGGAAGTGTTCGGAGGTTTCCATCACCAGACCCGCTCAGATAGCTGGACCCGGCCCCGCCACGTGATCGCCAAGGTGCTGCACCGGTCGCAGACCGAACAGCGTTGCCGGTTTCTGGTCACCTCCCTGGACTGGAACGCGCCTTCTGTCATCGAGGCCATGGCCCAAGCCCGCGACAGGGCGGAAAGCCAAGGGGATAAGCCCCAGCGCGACCTGCTGGCCCGGACGATCTACGCGGCGCTGTACTGCCCGCGCGGCGATATGGAGAACCGGATCAAGGACTGCCAGCTCGATCTTTTCGGATACCGGGCGTCAGCCCATGCGTTCAAGACCAACCAGACCCGGCTGATCCTGGCCGGGTTCGCCTATGTGCTGATGACGCAATTGCGGCTGATGGCGCTGCAAGCCACCGACCTGGCCAAGGCCGCCCCCCATACCATCCGGCAGAAGCTGCTGAAGATCGGTGCCCGGGTGATCACCTCGCTACGGCGGATCCGGATTTCCATGCCCGACGCCTGCCCTGTCCAGCACATCTTCTTCACCGCCTGGCGCGCCCTGGCTCCCCCGTGACCTCCTCTCCTTCCGGAGACCGAAAACCTGCCGCCTGATCGAAGGGCCCGATCGAAGGGAATGAGGAGGCACGCCCACTCCTATAAAGATCTTCATCCTTTGGTTGCTTTTGGCGGGATTATGTCGAGGCTGGATTTCGCCCCGGTTCTGCACGAAGCCCTGACCCGGAAAATCATATCCCCAACCCGGCTCCCGAGCCCAAATACGACCGGCTTCTCAGGCAAAAAAATTCCCGTGATGAATCCGGGTTCAAACTTGATCCACCTACGCCCATTTTCACTCTCTGCTGTTACCTATATGTTACCTGCGGGGTCTGTGGTAGGTGGGACCTGGAACGACAAAAGCCGTTGATCCCTTTTGGGGATCAACGGCTTAGGTTTTGGATGCGGGGGCAGGATTTGAACCTGCGGCCTTCAGGTTATGAGCCTGACGAGCTACCGGGCTGCTCCACCCCGCGTCAA
>NZ_JBXAFZ010000038.1:0-16106 GCF_058793615.1 Niveispirillum sp. GW835-FHT14G11 | reverse complement strand
TTAACATCAACCCGCAACGAGCCAGAACCTCCACTCACAAAATCATCCAACCGTCCCATTTGTTTCGACGACGGACAGATCCGGCCGATTTGGCTTGACCAACGCTATCCTGACCGAGGGACGGTGCCGGTGCTCGGTTGACCTCCTCCGCAGTTAGCACCTCTCTGCACGCGGCAGCATCAGTGTGATCATCATGCTTGTCTTCGAACACAGCGGCATCGGCGCCCGCGGGTGCATGCGCGGTAATGGCCGCAGCGCCGTTTACAGTAGGCACCGGCTCACCAATGGCTGGCGCTACGCTAGCAGCGCTCTCCACCGGGCCAGACCCAGTCGCATGGTCGAGCGCATCGATAACCGCATCGGCACCCGCCTGTTCATCTTCACCGCCAACCCATCTAGGCCCGTCCTCAGCCAATTTGCTAACGCTGACGGTGTCTGCCGCAGCATGGCTGCTCGCTACGGCATTATCGGGCTGCTCGAGCCCGCCATCTCGGATGTTATCGCTTCTAGTGAACTCGTCGATCTTTCCGATGACCGCAGAGGCTGGAGACTCAAACTCGGTTGGAGCAACCACTACAGCATCATGCCGCACTGTGGCAGATGCAGCCTGAGACAGATTGCCATCCGTGTCGTTTCCGCAGAAGTCCATGCCGGACAGTGCGCCCGGGACATCCACCGTATCCACTACCGCCAAGTCGACCATTGGTGGAACTTCGCTTGTAGCTTCGGGATCAATAATGGCGGCAACTGCCTCTGCCCCCACTGCACTCAATGCAATGGCAGCGACGCGGGCTTCGGCCGGCTCGAGCGCGAAGACATAAGCGTGTGGTGCGGCAGAAACCTCGGCATGATCCAAGGGAGCGGCCAGCACCAACGCAGAAGCTCCGGGAGCTCCGACAGCTGCTGGCGTACCCGGGTCAGCTGCCGATTGGGAGTTCGTTGCAGTGCGCCCGCGGACGTCCGAGAGCAGTTGGCGTAGAAACGCGGCCACCCGGCGCAGGAAACCTAGCATCGCGCCACACTGCACGCACGCCAACCACTCGGCCACCCGCACGGCGCCGAATGTGCAATACTTCCGACAGCCCCCCCGCCTATAGGCCAATCCCATACCCCAAGTTCGCAACCAAGCCAGTAGGTAGAAGCAAATGAGCAATATGCTCGATAGTTTATGCCTCCAGGTCCAGGTTGCAACTGTAGCAAATAACCTTACCCAAATCAGCCCAATTGGCGTTCAGAAGAGCCGTTGCCCAAGCCGTGGCAGCGCGAAGTTGTGCACATCAGTGCCCATATCGAACTTGCACATAATAGTGTTATTGGATAAAAATTATACCCGCCATAGATGCAAAATCGCCTTGATTGAGGACACGTGACCTACAAATATATCTATAGACTTTGGTAAAATTCATGCATTCTGCCGATCGACACCACAGTAAATCTGAAAATTTATTAAACAAAATTTCCCATACTATATTTCTCGCACGAAGGCATCGATTGCTTTGGCCAGTCGCAGACCTTGTCATCCGGAAAGCGGACGTCGGCACTTGGCAGGCAAAGACCAAAGGCTGGGCGTCTGAACCGGCGCATTTCCAACATTTTAGAGGTCGGCGCCAGCATCGTTCACGGTACTGGCGACCTCTTCGAGTATCTCCTGCCTCAGCGCCGGCCCCTTCGCCAACCGGCGACCCAGCGCATCGAGAAACGCATCATACCGTTCCGCTCCCTTGGCCCGTGCCGCCGCCTGCGCCGGTTCCGGCAAGGCTGGCGTGCTGCTGAGCCAGAAGCGCACGAACAGGGCCAGCGTCTCGATACCGATACTGACATCGCGCTCAACCCGCTGGTGGCGGCGATCCAGCTGGTCCAGCCGCCGGACGACGGCCGCTTCCTGCCGTTCGGCCGCATCCGGCGACAGGAAGGAGGCGATGGCCGCCTCGGCGACGAGGGACAGGGATTGGTTCCGGCGGGCAGCATAGTCCGACAGAGTGCGCATGATGGCGGGGTCGAGATAGACGGACAGGCGAGCTTTCATCCGGGCCTCACAGGTCGATGCCATCATTCGGGTACAACGCCGCTTGCCGGGCGGTTCGTCGCATGGTCCGGGCCAGGGCGCGGGAGCGGCTGTTGTCCACGTCCATCTCCTCGGCGCCTTCGTCGAACTCGTTCACCAGCGGGGCGGCTGCCGGAACAATGCCCTCGTGCGGCTCAAGCCCTGGCTCCCGGCGCAGGCCGCCATTTGCCGGGGCCTCATCCTCCACGGCGCCATCAGGATGGCCCACGGCGCTTCCCGCCCCCGGCCGCTGGATCGGCGGCAAACCGCTCCAATTGTCGGGCCGCACCGGTCCCTCTGCCGTCCCCGTTGCTGGCGGCGGCAGGACGCGCGCCGCCAGGCGTCGGTCCTCATAATACCGGACCTTGGCGGCCCGGATGGGTGGGGTGCCGGAGACCATGACGATCTCCTCGCCGGACGGCAGTTGCATCACCTCACCCGGCGTCAGCAGCGGCCGCGCCGTCTCAGACCGCGACACCATCAGATGGCCCAGCCAGGGCGACAGCCGGTGGCCGGCATAGTTCTTCATCGCCCGCATCTCGGTGGCGGTGCCCAGCGCGTCCGATACCCGCTTGGCGGTGCGCTCGTCGTTGGTCGCGAAGCTGACCCGGACATGGCAATTGTCCAGGATCGAGTTGTTGGGGCCGTAGGCCTTCTCGATCTGGTTCAGGCTCTGGGCGATCAGGAAGGATTTCAGCCCGTAGCCGGCCATGAAGGCCAGCGCGCTCTCGAAGAAATCCAGCCGCCCCAGGGCCGGGAACTCGTCCAGCATCAGCAGCAGCCGGTGTCGGCGGTCGCGGTCGTGCAGGTCCTCGGTCAGGCGGCGGCCGATCTGGTTCAGCACCAGCCGGACCAGCGGCTTGGTCCGGCTGATGTCCGACGGCGGCACGACGAAATAAAGCGTGGTCGGCCGTTCGTTGGCCACAAGGTCGGCGATGCGCCAGTCGCAGCGGCTGGTGACCTGGGCCACGACGGGATCACGGTAGAGGCCGAGGAAGGACATGGCGGTCGACAGCACGCCCGAGCGTTCATTGTCCGATTTGTTCAGCAGTTCCCGCGCCGCCGAGGCCACCACCGGATGGGGCCGCCCGTCCAGGTGCGGCGCGGTCATCATCGCCCGCAGGGTGGCCTCGATGGGCCGCCCCGGGTCGGACAGCAGGTTGGCGACGCCGGCCAAGGTGCGGTCGGGACCGGCATAAAGCACATGCAGGATGGCGCCGACCAGCAGGCTGTGGCTGGTCTTCTCCCAATGGTTCCGGCGTTCCAGCGAGCCTTCCGGATCGACCAGCACGTCGGCGACATTCTGCACGTCGCGCACCTCCTGCACGCCGCGGCGGATCTCCAGCAGCGGGTTGTAGGCGGCACTGGCCGGATCGGTGGGATCGAAGCGCAGCACCCGGCCGAAGCGGGCCCGCCAGCCGGCGGTGCGTTCCCAGTTCTCGCCCTTGATGTCATGGACGATGGCGCTCTCCGGCCAGGCCAGCAGCGTGGGCACCACCAGCCCCACGCCCTTGCCGGAGCGGGTCGGCGCGAAGCACAGCACATGCTCGGGGCCATCGTGGCGCAGATAGTCGGCTTCGAACCGCCCCAGCATGACGCCATCGACGCCCAGCAGGCCGGCCGCCGCGATCTCCGGCCGGGTGGCCCAACGGGCGGAGCCATAGGTCTCGACGTTTCGGGCCTCCCGCGCCCGCCAGACCGACAGGGCGATAGCGGTTCCAATAGAAAGGAACCCGCCCGACAGGGCGATCAGCGCGCCTTCCATGAAGATCCGTGGCGCATAGGCGTCGTACCAGTACCACCACCAGAAGAAGGCTGGCGGCGGATAGAGCGGCAGGCCGGCAAGGTCGGTCCAGGGCGTGCCGAGCTGAGGCTGGAAGCCCAGGCGCCATGCCGTCCATTGCGTGGCGCCCCAGATGCAGGCCAGCACCTCGCCAAGGACGAGCAGGATCTGGCCCCAGAGGATGCGGGTTCCCGACATGGTTCCTCGTCCAGGCTGTGCCGGACAAGGGAAAGCCCCAGGGCGCGACCCTGCCAAGGGGTGTCGATCGGGCATCGTGCGCTGGCGGATGCCGGCGAAGGAATACCGCCCCGCGCTTTCAGCTGGGCAGCAGCCAGCCCCCACCCTTGAGGATGAAGGGCCGGGTGTCGACGGCGATGGGCCGGCCCAGGATGTCGCCCAGCAGCTGCACGCGGTCGCCGATGCAGCTGAGGATGGTGCTGTAGGGCGGGGCGTGGTTGAAGGGCGGCTCGTCGCACAGGGCCCGGGCCAGCGGCAGGATGCGGCTCGCCATGGCATACGCGTCATCGAGGAAGGCCTTGCGGGCGGCGCGCCCCGGCGGCGCCAGGCGGGTCAGATTGTCCGCCGTCAGTTCGGCCGCCCGGCGGGCCTCGCCATAGGCCATGGCGAAATCCTCCTTCAGGTCCGGATAGAGCCGGGTACAGACGATATCATAGGCCGGGGCCAGGATGGGGGCGCTCCCCGGCTGGTCGTAGAGCAGACTGGTGTTCTTGCCATGGGCGTCGGCATTGCCGACCAGGACATTGAACAGGGCCCGCCGCCGGAATTCCCGCAGGGCGAGGATGGGCGCCCGCACCGTCTGCAACAGCGTCAGGCAGTCGTCGAAGCCCGGCCCGATCTTGGCGTCGCTGTCGTCGTCGAACTCGTATTTGCGCTCCGGCGGATAGCCCAGGGCCTGGCAGACATCCTCCTGGTGCAACTCCGTGACCAGGGTCCCCTCGACGATCCGGTCATAGCGCTCGACCAGCAGGCATTCCCGGCCGCCGAAGACCACGATGCAGGTCGCCGCCACATCCAATCCGACGCGGGCGGCCAGCGCCATGCAGAAGGCCTCGTTGCGGACAAGGTCATGATATTCTGGCCGGTCCGACGACTTGACGATATGGGTGGAGGGCGAGCCGCCCAGGGGCCGATGGAACCGGCCCCCGAAGAGGGCGACGGCGGACTTCACCTGGGCGCCGGCCAGCGACAACCGCACGCGCCGGTCGGCGGAAAAGTTGGGCGAGCCTTGCAGTTCCTCGCCCAGATTGGCCAATTGCGCGTTGCTGAACGGCTCATAGTCGCTGGGGATGGCCGGCGGCGATCCGGGCGGGAGCAGGCGAACGGCGCCGGCGCATTCACCGCCATAGGCCGCCAGCAGCCGGAATGTCTCATAGACCTGCAATCCCTTGCGCGCCGCCGCCTTGGTCAATGCCGGTCCCTCCGGCAACAGGCCCGCGAAGAACGGCCGGCAGGCGGCGTCATCATAGGGCTCGGCCCGCACCGGCAGCCGATAGGACAAGGGCGGGGCATCCGGCCGGTAATGGAAGGCCAGCCTGCCTTGCGGGTCGGCGGAGAGGGCGCCGACCGGCAGCACCCCGAGATAGACGTCAAGCGTGTCGGCTGGATCCGCCATCACCGCACCCTGCCCTGGAGGTCGATGCCCAGCGCCGCCAGCAGTTGCAGCGCCTTGCCGATCTCGGCGGTTTCCTTGCCGTTCTCAATGCCGTTGACGAAGGCCAGGCTGAGACCGGTCAGCTCCGAAAGCTGCTTCTGGGTCAGGGCCAGCTCCTTGCGCCGGCTGCGGATGAGCGCACCGATGGCAGCGGTGTTGTGCAACGGCACGTCCATCCGATCGCGCTTGAGCATGGTCCTGGCCTCGATATTCTGCGTACACAGAATATTGACCCGGTTCCGGCGGAATACAAACGGGAATTCTGCGTACGCAGAATATGCCCATCCTTTCGTGACGACGCCCCTGCTTGTTCTGCGTACGCAGAATTCCAGCAGACACTCCCGGATCATATCCCCAAGCCTCGCTTGCGCCCGAGAGTCCAGTCAACGCCCCCATCGGTGCGGATGATGCCAGAAACCTGGCGACCGATCTGCTTTTCCAGCGACGGTACCCAAGGCACCAGACTGAACCCCAGCCCGTCATCGATCATGGCAAAGCGGCCCGAGGCCAGGTCCAGCCGCTGGCGGTAGATGCCGGCGATGCCGTCGCCGACGACGCGTGCGGATTGTGGCAAACCCGTCTCGGCAGCAAGGCGGGCGCCGGTACGGTCCAGGTCCTGCCGCCGCAGCCTGTCCAGCAGGCCGCGCGCATAGAGGACCCGGTCGCCCTCCCGTCGTGCCAGCCCCGCCGCCAGCAAATGGTCGGTGCGATCCGTCAGCGCCGCCTTCATCTCCGCCCCGAAACCACCACTGCCCAGGGCCGGCGGATGGCGGGCTAACAGCTGGCGGTCCAGCCAGGTGGCGCCACCAGCCGTCACCTGTGCGGCAATGTCCAGGTCGGAGCGCACGGCCAGGGTCACGCGCTGCCGGCCCTGGCCATCCTGGCAGCGGCGCAGCTCGACGATGGAGCCGGCCGGGCTGTCGCCGGCAGCCTCCAGGTCGGCCAAGCGGACATGGTGGGTACGGCCGTCGACACCATCGATGACGGCGAAGGCCGACCCGCGCAGCTCGTCGTCCAGCCCGCGCGCCACCAGCCGGCCGATGACGGGATCGGCCAGGGCCTCGCCCGCCAGCACATAGCTGGATGCCGCCCGCTCAATCCCGCCGGCGGCCAGCCCCTGATGGATGCGCTTGATGATGTCGCCGCGCTCGCCCAGTTCGCGCAGGGTCACCTCGGCCGTGGGCGACAGGGTCCATTGTCCCGGCGCCAATTGCCGGGCCAGCCCCAGCCCTTCCAGCTTGCGCAACCGGCCGAGTTTCAGGGGCAGGAAGTCGTCGGGCGCCTCGCCCGGCACGGGAGCTGTGTCGATGATGCCCTGGCTGTCCATCTGCCACGCCAGCGCCCGGTCCAGCCGGGTCCAGCGCTCCGCCTCGACCTGCCGTTCCAGGGCCTGCCGGATATCCAGGTCTGTGCGCGGCCCCAGTTCCTGTGTCACCAGGTCTTGGGCGCGGGCGCGCAGGCCGGTGGCGATATAGTCGCGGGCGATGACCAGGTCGCGGCCATCATCGCCCCGCCCCCGGACCAGGATGTGCAGATGCGGATGGGCCGTGTTCCAGTGGTCGACGGACACCCAGTCCAGCCGCGTGCCCAGGTCCGCCTGCATCTGCTCCATCAGATCGCGCCCGAAGCGGCGCAGGTCGGCCAGATCGGTGGCATCGTCGGGCGAGACGATGAAGCGGAAATGGTGCCGGTCCTCCTCGCAGCGTTTGGCGAAGGCGGCATGGTCGGCTGCGTCGCTGTCGGCCCCGAACATCCGGGCCTTCTCCCCGTCGCGGGTCACACCCTCGCGGCGGAGATAGGAGAGATGGGCGACAAGGCTGGCGCCCCTGGCCGCCATGCGCACCACCCGCGCCTTGATGACGACCTCGCGTGAGCGGCTAGACAGCAAATGGTTGGCCCGGATGCTGGCGCTGCGGCCCCGCCCGAAGCGGCTGGCGCGCGGTGCCGTAACGCGGCCGCGCGTGACATGGCCGCCGGCCTTCTGCGCCGCCGCCAGGGCCTGGGCCACGAAGGGCCGGGCCCGCTGCTCGCCCCGCGAGCGGATACGGCCGGGCCGGAGCTGGAAATCCTCATCGTGCGCCATGAACCCTCCCGCGAGGTGCGACAAAAGGCGGAAATCCGCCCTTTGGCCGGGGCCGGCACGGTGCCGGATCGACGCGCACCGTGCGAAAACCAGACTTAACCCCTTGAAAACAAACCACCCGACCGCGCGGCACCTCGCCGCCTTTTATCCTGCCATCAGGTTTTGGGGGGCCGAGCCTCTCCACACCCATCGGCGGACAGGCGACAGGGGGCGACTGGTCCCGATGGCAGAAAAGCAGAAGCGTCATCACCGGCCGGACCATCGCCCGGCGAACAGCGGCGCCCGCCGCCAGTCCGGCGCGATGGCGGGTGATGGCCCGTCCCCGGTCAGGGCGAGGCGGGCGAAATAGGCACGGGTCTCCGCCGGCAGCGGCCGGCCCGTCGCCAGATGCTCGGCATAGCGGGCGGGGCCGGCATTGTAGGCGGCGAAGGCCCCGTCCGGGCCGTACCGGTCCTGCAACTCGCGCAGATATGCGGTGCCGGCCAGGATGTTGTCGCGGATGTCCCAGGGGTCGGGACCCAGTCCGTACCGGTGGCGCAGGTCGGCATAGGTTCCCGGCATCACCTGCATCAGGCCCATGGCGCCCTTGGGCGACAGGGCCTGGGCGTCCCCCGCACTTTCCACCCGGATCAACGCCGTGATCCAGGATGCCGGAATGCCGAAGCGCCCGGAGGCCTCCCGCATCGCCTCCCCGACAGGATCATCCCCCGCTGCCGAAGGCACGGGTGCCAAGCCCAGCAGCAGGATCACCGCCCCGAGACGGACCCAGCCTGTCACCGGGTTCGCGGCGGCCTGCCAGTTCCTGGTCGGGACGGAGGAATGGTGCGGCATTTGGCCGAACCGAGGAATGGAGGGAGGCATAGTCATGGCTCCATCAGCCAGAGCGGCAAGGCCTCGCCGAGGATCCGCACCATCGGCAAGGACCCGAAATAGCGGCTGTCCAGGCTGTCGGGCACAGCCGGGTTCATCAGGAAGACCTCGCCCGGCCTCAGCAGCCGGCAGCCCTGCCAGACGGGCAGCGGCCGCTGGCGGCTGTCGTGGTCGCGTGCCGTGCCGGCGGCGCGGCCGTCGATGCTGATGCGGCGGTCCCTCCGGCACACACGCTGGCCCGGCAGGGCGGCCACAGGCTTGAGCAGCGGGACGCCGGCCGGCAGATAGCCGCGCCCGGCGAGATAGCCGGCCAGGGAAGCGGGCGGCCTGATCGCGACCAGCATGCCGGGCCGTAGCTCCGCCACGGGCCGCAGGGCATAGAGGCCGCGCGGCATACTGCCGCTGGCGTTCCAGACCAGACGGGGCACGGGTGGCAGCAGCAGGGCCGCGACGGACAGGACCGCCATCACAAAGGGTAGCCAGCGCCTCATGGCCCTGCCTCCCGGCGCCTTAACCAGGCCTGGTGCCGGGCCAGCGTATAGGCGCGGGGCGGCTCGCCGGCCTGCATGCGGTGATGCAGGTGGCGCCAATGGTCGGGTGCAACCTCTGCCGCATCCAACCCCAACGCCTCGACACCATCGATATGCTGGAGCACGGCTTCCACCTTGGGCCAGCCGCTCTGACGCAGCAGGATATCGGCACCGGGCCGGACATAGGGCAGTGTCGAGAAGGGCTCGCCCGGAAGGACGGCGCGGGCAATGTCGATGCGCGACACCAGAGTGCCATGATCGTTGGCGGCCCAGCGGACATAGGCGAAGACACTGCCGGGCGCGAAGCCTAGCACGCGGCGGCTGCGGTCATGGATCACCTCCTCGACCTCGCGGCCGAAGCGGACCCAGCGCTCGACCTGCTTCTCGACCCAGAGCAGCTCGACGCGGGTCAGCATGGCCGGCGTCACGCCGGGCGGCAGGCGGCCGGTCATGGCGCCGCTCCCGCGTCTGGCGGAAAGTGCCGCGCCAGCAGGTCGCGCAACAGGTCGGCCATGGTCAGCCCCTGGCGGAAGGCCGCCATCCTGATGCGGCCGCGCAGGGCCGGTGTGACGTCGATGGTCAGCCGGGCCGTGAAGGCGTCGGCCGTGTCATCGCGGCGGTCCGGGCGGCGGACCCAGGTCTCGGCATCGGAAGGGCGGGCAACGAAGCCGTTGCGGTCGGTCCGGCTCATGGTGCCAGCCCGGCGATCTCAGCCGCCAGTTGTTCGACCTCCCGTGCCGCTGGCCCGTGCGCGTCCAGTTCATCGGCCAGCCGGCCGCTGCGGACCGCCTCGGCATAGATCACGCGCTGGCCGATGCTGGCGGACAGGGCCGGCGGGTCCTGGCCGACCAGCGCCTGGGCCGTGTGCCGGGCGATGCGGGTGCGGGCAGCGCAGCGGTTCAGCAGGAAGCGCGCCCGCAGCTGCGGCCGGAAGGCCTGGGCCTCGGCCAGCAGCCGCAGCATCTCCGCCGAGGCCCAGCCATCCAGAGGCGAGGGCTGCACAGGGATCAGCACCAGGTCGGCCGCCAGCAGGGCCGAGCGCATCAGGGCCGCCACGCGCGGCGGCCCGTCGATGATCAGATGGTCGGCGGCGCGGGCCAGGTCCGGCGCCTCCCGGTGCAGCGTGTCGCGGGCCAGCCCGATGGTCGCAAAGCGGCGCGGCAGCCCCTCGCGAGCCCGTTGCGCCGACCAGTCCAGGGATGAGGCCTGCGGATCGGCGTCGATCAGGGTTACCCGCCTGCCCCGGGTCGCCCAGGCACCGGCAAGATGCAGGGCCAGCGTCGTCTTGCCGGCGCCGCCCTTCTGGTTCAGCAGCGCCACGATCATGGGCCGCCCCCAGCATCCTGTTTAACTTTAGATTCTTCTTTAGACTCTTTACGGGACCGAATTCGCTTTGCACGCCAGAGGCTTGGCTGGGGTTCGTGCGCCCGATGTACCGATATCCATGCGCCTGATGTACCGATGGCGGTTGCGCCCGAAGTACCGATAGCGGGATCGCTTATCCCGACATCACGCACAGAGTTATCCACTAAATTATCCACAGAAGGCCGCAAGATCAGCGTCTCGCCGCCGCCCGCCCGGACCAGCGCCAGGGCGTAGCCCGGCAGCGGCTGGCGACGGACGATGGCGCGGATGTCGAGGGCGAAGTCGGCATAGCGGGCCTGGCTGGCGCTCTTGGCGTGCAGGTGCCGCAACTCGAACCGCCAGCCCTCCCGCTGCCGGCCGGCATGCTTGCGGGCCAGGCGGTAGAGCCAGCGCTCAACCCCGCCGGTGAGGCGGAAATAGCCGGGATCGATGGCCAGCACGAGGCGGCGGTCGATGACGCCCTGGTAGAACCAGTCGGGCAGCACGAACTCCATGCCTTCGACCCGGCCGGTGCTGGTGACGCGCTCCTCCCACTCGTTGATCCAGGAGAATTGCTGCCGGCGCCATTGGGCACCGTGGCGGATGTTGGTGCGGATGACCGTCGATTGCAGCCGGGTCAGCGCCGCCTTCAGCAGCAGATAGTTGCGCTTGCCCGTGGCCCGGCCGATGGAGGTCAGCAGCCGGTAGGGCGTGAAGCGGAAAAAGCGCGAGGTCGGCAGGCCGCGATCCTGGGCGGCCAGGATCTGGCTGGCCGCCCAGATCAGCAGGTCGGCATCCCAGATGGTGGCCATGCCGTATTCGGCCACGGCATGGACCTGGATCTCGATCTCGCCGGCCCGGTAGAGGATGGGCGCCACCCGCCGCGACTTGGCCAGCGAGAAGAAGGGCCGTTCCATCAGGTCGCGCTGGTCGCGTGGCGGCACGTCGCCGGCCAGCGCCTCGAACGGGTCGAGCCGGGCGCGTTCGTCCGAACGGCCGGGCTGCGGCGGGGGATCACGCGGCGCCATGGCTCAGCGTCCCCCGGGGCCGTTGCCGCCCGGCACCTGCGCATAGAGGCGCCGGGCCGGATAGACGGTGCCGCTGCCCGGATCGGTGGTGGAGACGCGCCGGCCACGGTCGGCCCAGGCCTGCAGGTCCTCGACGGTGTAGACGATGCGGCCACCCAGCTTGCGATAGACGGGGCCGGTGCCATAGGTGCGGTGCTTCTCCAGGGTCCGTCCGGACAGGCTGAGGAAGCGCGCCGCTTCCGGCGTGCAAAGATACCGGGACGGCAAGACGGGATTGGGCATGGGAGCCTCCTGGGACAGGACGGGCCAGCGGCGGATGCCGGCGGCGGATCGGTCCCAGGCTGGCGTAGGGAAACGGACGGGGAGGATGACGGATTGGCGGGGGGCCGAAACTGTCCACCCCGCCCTCATCCGCCGCGCAGCAGCATGCGATAGCCGCCCTGCATCAGGGCGACGGCATCGGCGACCAGCCGGATGGCCCGGGCGCGGGTGGCGGCGGTCTTCCAGAGACGGGCCGGCAGTTGCGCGCTGTCGGGGTCCAGCAGCACAGCGGCGATGTCGCGATAGGTGGCGCCGGCCAGGTGTCCGTCCAGGGCCCGCAGCATCAGGATCAGGCGGCGGCGCTTGGCCGGGGTGAGGTGCCAGGCGGGCGGCATCGGCCCGCCCATGCGTCCTTTCAGACGGTGATGCAGCCGTTGAGCGCAGGCCAGGCGTAGCGGGAGATGCTCATCGAGCGGCAGGCGCAGGGCCAGTCGCCCCGCCAAGTCGGCCGGTTCCGGCAGCCAGAGCCGGTGATCGCCCGTCGGATCGGCCAGGACGAGATAGCGGCCGCCGTCCGTCACAATATCGGCCAGCACTAGGCCAAGGACCACCGTGTCCAGCATGATTGCGGTGTCGGAAGGGTCCGTCAGCGGCACCAGCGGCAAGGCGACAGGCAGCAGTTCCGGCCGCCACAGGACCACCTGCCGCCATGCCGGCCGGTCAGGGTCGGCGGCAAAACCCCAGCCCCCAGCGGCGGGCCAGATCGCAGGCCGCGATGCGGGCCGCCTCCGTGTCGGCCGCCAGCACCTGCTGCAACCGGTCATGCTCGGCACGATAGGCGGGATTGCGGCGCAGGAACTCCAGCGCGAAGCCGCAGCGGTCGAGAACCTGCAAAGGTTCCCCGGTGTTGGGAGTGCGCCAGTCGGCTGTCCAACCCATCGGCTCGCCCTCTCCGCAACGCCAATGACATGCAGGCACAGTTCCGGGCGGGCTATGGGGTAGCAAGGCATTGCGAACGGTTCGCATGATGTCGCCGCCGCATGGATAGCGGCTATTGCAGCGGCGGGCGCAGCAGATAGGCATACCCCGTGTGTGTCATCCATTGCGCTCGGGCGAGGTGGCTGTCATGGACGCGGCGGGCCCGCTCCGGCTCGCGCGCCGGGTCGATGCCAAAGATGACCTGTACCACCTCCTGCCAGGACACGCCTTCCTCTGCCGCATCCAGCAGACGGAGGTATGTTATGAAGTGCCGCTCGTCATAGCTGGTCAGGTGCTGGCGGTCGGGGGGCTCGTCCTGGAATGCCGGACAATTCATGGTGGCGCTCGTCTACTTGCTTGCCGGGCCTATTATTCGACGCGGAGACATGGTTGCATAGCGGAAGATTTATCCTCGGAATATGATGCACAGACCGCATCGCGCACCGCGTCCGTCGCATCATCCTGTCCCTACCGGCGGTGCAGGCGCTGTGACCATTTCGTGATCGCGACGACGCATTCGCGTATTATAATACGTAGCACCAGAATGCACGATTGCTTTCTATCCTGCGGATGGACATTCGCAGGCTCCTTGGCGCCAACATGCGGCGCTACCGGTTGCAGGCCGGCCTCAGCCAGGAAGCTGTGGCGGAGCGGATGGGTGTCGATCGCGCCTATGTCAGCGCCGCCGAGCGCGGTCTGCAGAACCTGACCCTGTTGAAGGTCTGGGAGGCCGCGCAGGCGCTGGAGGTGCGACCGGCCGCCTTGCTGGATGAGAGCGTGATGAAGGACGGGACCTGATCTCGCCCGCCGCCCCGGCCCCGCCGGGGCGGCGAAAAATCGGGCGTGGAACCGCAAAGCCGGAAAGCCGCTTCCACGGATTTACGGAAATCCGGAAAGCCGTATTCCCGGAACGGCGCAAAGCCGTACAGCCGGCGATGCGGCTGTACGGCTTTGCTGATCTCAGGCGGTGCGGTCCAGCAGGCGCTTGGCCTTGCCCTCCAGTTCCAGCCTTGCATCCTGGTGCGGCTTGGCGCGGGCATGGGCGGTGATGCCCTGCACAAAGTCGAACAGGCTTTCCGGCGGGTGCCCTTCCTCCCGCAGCACGGTCTCGATGATCTGCCCCGTCTCAGCACGCGAGAAGCCACGCTTGCGCAGGAAATCCTGCCGGTCCTCGTCGCTGCGGGCCACGATCCGTTCCCGTGCCGCGCGGATGCCGGCCAGGAAGGGGGCCGGGCTGGACCCGGCGAAGCTCGCCAGGGCCGGGGCCGCCTCCTGGGCGAAGCGCTGGGCGGCGAACTTGCTGTGGCGGATGCTGATCTCCTCGAACCCCTCCACGCCCCACAACTGGCGATTCTGGCACACGGCGCGCAGGTAGAAGGAGGCGATGCCCAGGGTCTTGGAACCCACCTCGCTGTTCCAGGCGTAGAAGCCCCGGAAATACAGGTCCGGCTCCCCGTTGGGCAGGCGCCCGGCCTCGATGGGGTGGGTGTCATCGACCAGAAACAGGAACACGTCGCGGTCGCTGGCATAGAGCGTCGTCGTCTCCGCCGTCACGTCGATGAAGGGGTTATGCGTCATGGTCGACCAGTCCAGCACGCCCGGCACCTTCCAGCGCGTGTCGCCCGTACCGTTGCCGGCGATGCGCTGCACGGCCGACACCAGTTCGTGATCCCAGATGCGGCCGTAATCCGGGCCGGTGACGGCGCGCAACTCGACCCGCCCGTCATCGGCTTCCAGGGTCTTGACCAGTTCGCCCCGGTGCGACAGCAGCCCGTGCTGAAGGTTGATCCCGGCCAGCGGGGCCGGCAACTGCCGCAGGTAGCCGGCGGGCGCCCCGACCAGCCCGCACAATTGCCCGAAACTCCAATGCGTGGGTGCGACGGGATCGGCCCGCCCCGGCAGCAGCAGGGCCAGCCGCTCGGCATCGTCGCGGCTGGCCTCCACTCGTACCAGACGGCTCTCCACCGTCCGCGCCGTCGCCCGCCGGGCACGGGCGGAGACAGCATCGTGCAAGTCGGTCAGGCTCAGATAGCGCTCGTCGCGGGGGCGGGAGAACCATTCCGACGAAACCCGGCCGATACGCTCGCCCCGGCCGACATCGACGCAGAAGCCACCGGTGACGGGCCGGCCCTTGTCATTCTGTTCGATCATGGTCATGTCATCTCTCCTGGGTCAGGGGTGTCAGCGCAGCGCTGCGCTGCACCCCTGCCCGTCGGCGAGACCGGGGTAGCAAGGGGCAAGGGCGGACGGGGCGGAGGGGGATCGCCCGGCCTGCACGGAGCCGCCAGGTGCCGGAAGGCCGGGGAGACCGCCCCGTCCGGTCCCGGCACGGGACTGTACCCTTGCGCCGCGCGAGGGCGGCGCCCTTAGCGGACACGCGCGCAAGGCTTGGACCGCAGGTCCGCCGCTTCCATCACGCGGTCGCGCCACCGCCCATGCAGGCACGGAAAAAGCCCCGCTCCGAAGAGCGGGGCGTTGAGGATCGGAGGCGCTCAGTCGCCGGTGCGGCGGGACCAGATGAGGGAGAAGCTGTCCTCGCCCTCGGCCTCAACCAGGCTGGCATAGATGGGTGCCGGGAAGCTGGGGTCGTCCAGCTTGACGGAGAGATAGTCTCGGCCGGTTTCGCGGGCGGTCTTCTTCCAGGCGGCGCCGAATTCGGTGGTGCCGGCGAAGATGCGGAAGTCGGGGGCGCGCTCATTCTCCTTGTCGGCGGCGACAATCTTGGCCTTGACGTTGAGGGTAAGGGTCTTGACCGAACCGGTGAAGCCGTTCTCGGTCTTGGTGAAGGTGCCGATGCTCGCCATGTCACATACTCCTCGTGTTGCCCGGGCCGCGACCACCGCGGCCTCGATGGCGATCCCGGGACCGGAGGTGATCGACCCCGCAGCCGCAGGCCCGCAGCGCAGCGGAGGAGGCCGGGAGACGGCTTTTTTGCCTCGCGATGCAAAGCCGGCCTGCCCGGCGGCGGAAAAAAGCCGTCTCCCGGCCTTGCGGACAGGCGATCAAGGCGTCAGCCGGCCTCCGGTCAGATCAGCCCATCAGAGGCGGCGTGGCCGCGCTCGGGACCAATCCACGGGGACGACATGGTGGGGGAAGGGACCGGACAGCAAGAGGGACACGGTAGCGGGCGTGCAAGAACCTGCCGTGGCGAAGGAAGGGCGGAGGTTGCCGGGAGAATGACGACGCCACCCGCTGATCAGCGTCAGGTGATTCACGCCGGCAGGGGGCCGGAGCACGATAGGAGCGTTCGCTGCCGAGCAGCCGCGATAGATACGTCTAGCTCGCCTACATTGGGCCCTTTGCATCAACCTGCAGGACGGGGTTCTGGTCGCCAACGGATAACGAGTATGGAGAATCGTCAAAGGCCATAGTGAGACTGAGGCGCAGTGTACCGTCAACTGATGGCTGTGATGGGGCCGGAAGCGGACGGGCGGGTTGAACCGCGCCGGGATTGTCGGCGGCTCCAACTCCTGAGAGGATGGGGCTACGATGAGCAAGACAACGAACAAATTT
>NZ_JBXAFZ010000037.1:0-16313 GCF_058793615.1 Niveispirillum sp. GW835-FHT14G11 | reverse complement strand
CCGCGCTATCGCGCTTACGCAAAGACTCCCAGCTACCGACCACCAAACACAAGGCGGCTCACACCGGACGCGTACTCCAAAACATCCAAGGCGGGATGCTGCGCCGTAGCCTGTGGCCAGTCGATCCTGGCGACGCACGAGATTAGCTTCAGCCACGCCGGCTGGCAGCGGGCAGTGTTGCTGTCCGTTGTTGACCATCTCGCCAAGGGTCGCTCAGTCTCCCCCATGCTGCGCCCGCCGAGGCTGTCCGCCTGACGCTTACCCACGTGACGCGCGTGGGTGAATGGCATTGCCTGCCTGCGACTGACGCAGCAATGGACATCAAAGCGAACTAAGGATCGGCTTTGCGGCTGCAAGTGCCCGCTGTCTGGGTGCGGCAATGTCGCATCCGCCGGAATGTTCGCCAGCGTCATCCACAGATCCGACATTTCAAGGCGAAGTACATCTTCGCCAGGCCTGTGCCAGGACGCCATCGCGCCGGTGCCGGCCGATATATCGACGGGACATTCGAAGATGAAGATCGACTTCCGCATTGCGCATGCCGTCGCCGCCCTGCTGGCTGGCGTGAGCCTCATCGGCACCACCGGTAGCGCCCTGGCCGGATCCGGTGAAGCCAGACACACCCATGCCGTCGAAATCGGCGAACCGGGAGAGGCCGCGAAGGCCACCCGGACAGTCCGGATCGAGACTGTCGACAATCTTTTCAATCTGGAAACGATTGAGGTGAAGAAGGGCGAAACCGTCCGCTTCATCATCACCAACAAGGGTGAACTGCTGCACGAGTTCAATATCGGCACGATGGAAATGCACGCCGCCCATCAGAAGGAAATGGAGATGATGGCGGAGCATGGGATGCTGACGCCGACCGGCATGAACGACATGTCGGGCATGGACCATTCCAAGATGGGCCATTCCATGGGGGACATGGCGATGATGAAGCACGATGATCCCAACAGCGTGCTGATCGGTCCGGGGCAGACGCAGGAACTGACCTGGACCTTCTCCAAGGACACCGCGCTGGAGTTCGCCTGCAACATCCCGGGCCATTACCAGTCAGGAATGGCCGGCAAGATCGTCTTCCAGAAGTGATCGGAGACGGACAATGAACAATCCGACATTGGTTTCCAGGCGTAACCTCCTGAGGTTGGCCGGGGCCGCGGGAATGGCGGGTGTCGTGACCGCCTTTCCCGGCCGGTGCAGCTTCGCGTCCGCCGACCAGACATTGGACCTTGCCGTCGAGCGCACGCGCATAAATGTGGACGGGGTGACCACCGACGCTGTCGCCATCGGCGGTTCGGTACCGGCACCCACCCTGCGTTGGCGCGAGGGCCAGGAAGTGGTAATCAGGGTCACCAACCGGCTGGATGAGCCCACTTCCATCCACTGGCACGGCCTGCTGCTGCAGGGCGTCATGGACGGCTCTCCCGGCTTCAACCGCTTCTTGTCGATCAAGCCGGGAGAGACCTACACCTACCGGTTCAAATTGCGGCAGGCCGGTACCTACTGGTACCACAGCCATTCCGCCGCCCAGGAACAGCAGGGCATGTACGGCGCCATCATAATCGACCCGGCCGACCGCGACCCGGCCAGGGCCGACCGCGATCTGGTCGTCCTACTGTCCGACCATACTGCCGAGGACCCGCAGACGGTCCTGCGCAAACTGAAGGTCAGCGAGGGCTATTACAACAAGGGCAAGCGCACCTTGTCGGATTTCCTGTCCGACGCCGACCGCGACGGCTTGCGCACCACCATCCAGGACCGCAGGGACTGGGGCGACATGCGCATGGATCCGACGGATCTGGCGGATGTCAACGGCTATCAGTTCCTCGTGAACGGTAAGGGGCCAAAGGATAACTGGACGGCCGTCTACAACCCAGGTGACAGGGTGCGCCTGCGCATCATCAACGGATCGGCGATGAGCATCTTTGACGTACGGATTCCTGGCCTGCCCATGACGGTGGTGGCGGCGGACGGGCAGAGCGTCATGCCGGTCAAGGTGGACGAGTTCCGGTTCGGCGTCGGGGAGACATACGATGTCGTGGTCATGCCGACGGGCGACCAGCCCTTCACCTTCTTCGCCGAACCGATCGACCGCAGCGGCTATGCCCGTGCGACCATCGCGACAATGGAGGGTGCCGAAGGAAAAATCCCGGAGCGTCGGCCCCGTACCATTCTGACCATGGCAGATATGGGCATGGACCATGAATCGATGCAGGGGATGGACCACAGCTCCATGTCCGGTATGGATCACGGTGGGATGTCCGGCATGGATCATGGGTCGATGAAAGGTATGGACCATGGCTCCATGTCCGGCACGGAAGGTATGGACCCTGGTGCCATGGCCGGCATGAACCACGCGCCCCCGTCCCCGGTGACGCCTGGGCGGGCTGTGGGCTGGGGGGATGCTGGCACACCGCCGGGCACGAAGGCCCTGTCCTACGCCGACCTTAAATCGCTGGCCAGGGCCAAGAACCTGCGCGCGCCAACGCATGAGATCGAGGTGCAACTTACCGGCATGATGTCGCGCTACATCTGGACCCTGAACGGCAGGAAGTTCGACCAGGGCGAGCCGATCCGTGTCGCTTATGGCGACCGGGTGCGCATCAGGTTCGTCAACACGACCATGATGGCGCACCCCATGCACCTGCATGGCATGTTCATGGAACTGGAGAACGGACAGACCGACCGCATGCCGAGGAAGCATGTCGTGCTGGTGCCGCCCGGTCAGTCCAAATCCGTGCAGTTGACAGCGGACGAACCGGGCGAGTGGCCGCTCCACTGCCACCTGCTGTTCCATATGGCATCCGGCATGATGACGAGATTCATCGTTGAACCCAAAGCAGCCAGCCTTTGATCGCGGAGGGACAGATGCAAAAGATACTCATGCGACTGGGAATGGCTGCACTGGCGGCCGCAATCCTGGCGCCGTCATTCGGCACGGCCGAGGCCAGTGAAGGACACGCGTCGGACCATGACACGCCAATGCTCGCCACCTTCAAGGTCGACCAGTTCGAGCGCCGATGGACCGATGGGCGTGATAGCCTGAATTGGGAAGCGCAAGGCTGGTTCGGAGGGGATACGGACAAGCTCTGGTTCATGACGGAAGGCACAAAGCCCGATGGAAGGGGTGTCGATGAAGCGGAGTTCCAGCTTCTCTTCAGCCGGATGACATCCGAATTCTGGGACGTGCAGGCCGGCGTCCGCTATGACGTCCGCCCCCGGCCCGGAACCGCCTACGGCGTGGTCGGGATGAAGGGCATCGCCCCCCAGTTTTTCGACGTGACGGCCCAGGCCTTCGTCAGTGAGGACGGGGATCTGTCCGGTCGGCTGAAGGCCGAGTATGATCTGCTGCTGACCCAAAAGCTGATCCTCCAGCCAAGCGTAGAGCTGAATGTCGCGGTACAGAGAGTTGCCGAACTGGAGGTTGGCAGAGGCGTTAACGATGTAGGCTTGGGGCTTAGGCTGCGCTACGCGTTCGTGAAGGAGTTCGCCCCCTATGTCGGCATCCAGTGGAACCGCAAGCTGGGCGACACGGCGGATATAGCGCATAGCGAGGGGGAACGGGCCAGCCAGCTCTCACTCGTCACAGGCGTGCGCTTCTGGTTCTAGGGCAGGCGCAGCCGGATGCCCCACCTGGCGCGGGGTGTCCGGGCGCCCTCTTGAGGCAGGGCAGGAAATCCACCCGACGGATTGTACCTACTCTCGGTAGGAGGTCATGATGCAAGAAGACGAAAGCAGAGCTCCACATCGCAGCCACGCGGCCTGTGGTCATTCCCACCACGGCCACGCTTCCCAAGGCGCGGAGCCCGTGCTTGAAAAAGACCCTGTCTGCGGCATGTCTGTTGACCCGGCGTCGGCGACGCACCGGCTTGAATGGGATGGGAAGACCTACTGGTTCTGCTCCTCCCGCTGCCAGGAAAAGTTCGCGCAGGATCCAGGTAACCACCTTCGAGGCACCAGGGGACAGGCCGCCGCGACGGGCAAGAAGGCGATCTACACCTGCCCCATGCACCCGCAGATCAGACAGGAAGGGCCGGGCAATTGCCCGATCTGTGGCATGGCCCTGGAGCCTGAGGTGGCGGCGCCCGACGCCGCACCCAGTGAGGAACTTCGGAACATGCAGCGCCGAATGGTCATCGGCGGTGTCCTGACGGCCCCCATCCTGTTTCTGGAGATGGGCGGGCATATGCCAGGCCTGGGCCTGGCGCACCTTCTGTCGCCGACGCAGAATAGCTGGTTGCAGTTCATACTGGGCACCCCAGTCGTCCTGTGGGCGGGATGGCCCTTCCTGACCCGCGGCTGGGCATCCATCCTCGCCCGCAGCCCCAATATGTTTACCCTCATCGCCATGGGCGTCGGTGCGGCCTTTCTGTACAGCCTCACGGCCGTTCTGGCGCCCCAGGTGTTTCCCGACGGTTTCCACGATGTGGATGGCTCGGTGGCCGTCTATTTCGAGGCGGCGTCGGTGATTGTCGTTCTTGTCCTGTTGGGAC
Source organism: Niveispirillum sp. GW835-FHT14G11 (assembly GCF_058793615.1). Classification (NCBI taxonomy): domain Bacteria; kingdom Pseudomonadati; phylum Pseudomonadota; class Alphaproteobacteria; order Rhodospirillales; family Azospirillaceae; genus Niveispirillum; species Niveispirillum sp. GW835-FHT14G11. The sequence continues at coordinate 11,820 of NZ_JBXAFZ010000037.1, read as the reverse complement.
AGGTGCTGGAACTGCGCGCCCGGGAGCAGACTGGCGGCGCAATCCGGGCCTTGCTCAATCTGGCTCCCAAGGTCGCGCGACGCCTGACCCCTGACGGGCAGGATCAGGAGGTCCCCCTGGAGCGGGTCAATCCCGGTGATCGGCTGCGTGTGCGGCCGGGCGAAGCGGTACCTGTCGATGGCATCGTCATCGAAGGCCGGTCGTCAGTGGATGAGTCCATGGTGACGGGCGAGTCGATCCCCGTGGAGAAGGAACCCGGCGCCAAGCTGATCGGCGGAACCGTCAACGGCACGGGCGGATTGGTGATGCAGGCCGACAAGGTCGGGGCCGAGACCATGCTATCGCGCATCGTGCAGATGGTCGCCGACGCACAGCGCAGCCGCGCGCCCATCCAGAAGCTGGCGGACACAGTTTCCGGCTATTTCGTGCCAGCGGTGATCCTGGTTGCCCTGCTTGCCTTCGCCGCCTGGGCGGTGTGGGGGCCAAGCCCTTCCTTTGCCTACGGACTGGTGGCCGCCGTTTCGGTGCTCATCATCGCGTGCCCCTGCGCGCTGGGTCTGGCCACACCGATGAGCGTGATGGTCGGGGTCGGGCGCGGGGCGACCGAGGGGGTCCTGATCAGAAATGCCGAAGCACTGGAAAGGCTGGAGAAGGTCGATACGCTTGTGGTGGACAAGACCGGTACGCTCACCATCGGCAAGCCCAAGGTCACGGCCCTGGTGCCTGCCGAAGGTTTCAGTCAACTGGAATTGCTGTCGCTTTCAGCCAGCCTTGAGCAAGGTAGCGAACATCCGCTTGCCGCTGCTATTCTTTCTGCCGCGTCCCAACAGACCGCGGCTTTGACGACGGTTACGGAATTCAGTTCCTTGACCGGCCGTGGCGTGACAGCCGTGGCCGCGGGGCATCGCGTCATTCTGGGCAATGCGCGGCTCATGACGGAAATGGGCGTATCCCTCGGCCAGCTTTCCCAGGAAGCGGAAAGACTGCGGGCCGACGGGGCTACAGCCATGTTCGTGGCCGTGGACGGCCGCCCGGCCGGGATCATCGCCGTGTCCGATCCCATCAAGCCCACCACACCTGAAGCCCTGAAGGCACTTCGCGCGGATGGCATCCGGGTGGTGATGCTGACCGGCGACAACAAGACCACGGCGACGGCGGTTGCGCGACATCTGGCGATCGACGAGGTTGTGGCGGAGGTCAGCCCGGAGGACAAGAACAGCATCGTCCGGCGCCTGAAGGCGGAAGGGCGGGTCGTGGCGATGGCCGGCGACGGTGTCAACGACGCCCCTGCCCTGGCGGAGGCCGATGTCGGCATCGCGATGGGGACGGGCACGGATGTCGCGATCCAAAGTGCCGGCGTCACCTTGGTGAAGGGCGATCTGGCGGCTATCGCCAGGGCCCGGTCGCTCAGCCGCGCCACGATGCGCAACATCCGGCAGAACCTGTTCCTTGCCTTCATCTACAATGCGCTGGGTGTGCCGGTGGCGGCCGGGGTGCTGTACCCGCTGTTCGGTTTCCTGCTCAGTCCGATCATCGCCGCCGCCGCAATGGCATTGAGTTCGGTGTCAGTCGTCGGCAACGCCCTGCGCCTGCGGTCTTTCAGATAGGTGGGAAAAGGTGAAACGGTCAGGAGGAGGCTACCGCCGCTTCCTGACCGTTTTCCAAAGCTTCGACATTTCGGTCGATGTAGCACTTGACGGTCATTTCTCCGGTACTTAGCATACAAAGATAACCGAGATCGGATCCAGCCGGAGGCGGGACTTGGTGGATCAGTTGGAAACAATACGGCGACTGTGTTTGGTAGGGTTCTTCGCCCTGACCATGACGATTGTCCTTGCCGTTTCCAACGCATCGCAGGCCCGGTCCGTTCAGGACGGCACGACCGTTGTGGCAACGCACGGGCAAGTCCAGGCGCAAGGGCAATCCGAGAAGGCCCGCCACGGCATGGCCATGTCGGGCCTTTTGACGACCGATGGGATGTCGGACGATGCGTGCCCGACCGACTGCTCCGGTGGCGGCGCCTGTTGCGGCGTGATCCATTGCCTGACCATGCTGTCGGGCCTTCCTTCCAGCGACACGGCGCTGCTCGCCACGGTGACGGGTGACGTGAAGAAGCCGGTGGCAGGCTACGTGCCTGCCGGCATTGGGCATGCGCCCGACCTCAGACCGCCGGTAGCGGCCTGAACATAGGACCGGTGTGCCCTGGCGGCACCGGTTCAGGCCTTGCGGCCAACATTCCTCCATTTCTGGTTCTCGGCAGTCATCCACGGATGGTCCGCCTGCACAATGCATCGCTACCCGGTGCACGAATGGGCAGGTTCCACCCTGGTGTGGCCCGATCCTCGGAAACGCCCCGATCATAACAAGAAAATAAGGGCCGGGGACTGCCGTGTCGTTGCCGCTTCGGCCATCACGGTTGCGGCGGGGACCACCGGTCATTGGGGAATGACATCCAATTTTACGGGGCAAGGACCTTGCAGTCGCCACAGAGAGCAGGCTGCCGGTCCTTGCCCGATCTGGAACGGGGACATCAAATGAAGAGCTTCACGGGGAACCTATTTCTTGCCACCGCCCTGGCCACGGGCGTCCTGACGGCACCGGCAATGGCGCAGAGCAGCAAGCAGACGCTGGAAGAAATCGTGGTCACCGGCAGCCGCATCGCGCGTCAGGACATTACCGGCCTGGGCCCGGCAACCGTGCTGACGCAGGAGGCCATCGCGAATACGGGCGTGACCAGCATCGAGACCTTGCTGCAGCGGCTGCCATCCAGCGCCGGCTTTGCCGGCAACCAGACCAACGCCTATTGGGCCAATAACGGCTATGGCACGGCGCAGGTCAATCTGCGCGGTCTGGGTATCAACCGCACCCTGGTTCTGCTGAATGGTCGCCGGGTGGTGGCTGGCGGCACCGGCGCCAACTCCGCACCCGACCTGAACACGATCCCGGTGTCGATCATTCAGCGCATTGATGTGCTGAAGGACGGCGCCTCGGCCATCTATGGGGCGGATGCCGTGGCCGGCGTGGTGAACATCGTGACCCGCACTGACTTCAACGGGGTTGAGGTTTCCGCCAAGTACGGGATCACCGACGAAGGCGATGGGGAGGAGAAGAGTGCGGACCTGACCTGGGGTGTGTCCGGCGACAAGGGATCGATCGTCTCGTCACTCAGCTATTACAAATCCGATGCCGTCAACCTAGCCGACCGGGAACCCTGCGGCCTGGGCGAGAGCGGCGGACAACTGGTCTGTGTCGGCAGCTCGTCCACCGCGGGCGGCCGGGCATTGCTGCCCAACGGCCAGAGCATCAACTTCAACCAGACGCCCGGCGGCAACGGGAACTTCTACGAGCCCTATTCCAGCGCCAAGCACAATTTCAATTCCAACCCCTTCCTGAATGCGGTGAACCCGATCGAGCGCGTATCGGCGAGCATGTTCGGGCACCTGAACGTGTCAGACGACGTACGCCTGTTCAGCGAGTTGATGTTCACCAACCGGCAGTCCAACCAGATCGCCACGCCGGGTACGCTGCGTAACCTGACGGTGGCGGCGAACAATCCCACCAACCCGACCGGGCAGACGCTGGTCATCCAGGGCCGGCGTCTGGTGGAGCCGGGACCGCGCGAATTCTACCAGGACGTCGATACCTGGCGCACCGTGCTGGGCCTGGACGGGACGCTGGGGAACGGCTGGCGCTGGGAAACCGCCTTCAACTGGGGACGGAACAAGGGCGTGGACGGTTCCACCAACGTCGCCAACCTGGACCGTGTCCGCCAGACGCTGAACACCGGCGTCTGCAGCAGTGCTGCCGGTGCCGCCATTCCCTGCGGCGACTATCTGGGGGCGGGCGACCTGACCCCGCAGGTTCTGGACTACATCCTTTATACCAGCCGCGACAGCGGCGGAAACGAACAGATCAGCGGTACCTTCGACCTGACGGGGACGTTGCTTGAACTGCCGGCGGGCGACCTGGGCTTTGCCACCGGCATCGTCTATCGGGAGGAAAAGGGCTGGCGTGACCCTGACGCGCTGACCGTGCTGGGCATCGCCAACACCAACCAGCAGGACCCGATCGCCGGTCGGGTGAAGACCAAGGAGGCTTATCTGGAGCTGCAGGTGCCATTGTTGGCCGATCTGCCTTTTGCCCAGCGGCTTGAACTGAACGCGGCCGCCCGCTATTCCGACTATGATCTGTTCGGCAGCGCCGACAATTACAAGGCCGGCCTGGATTGGCAGGTGGTCGACGGGCTGCGGTTCCGCGCCACCTATGGCACCGCGTTCCGCATCCCTAACGTGCCGGAACTGTTCGGCGGCGTGTCAGAAGGCAACCTGACCACGACCGATCCGTGCAGCAACTATTCGGCTCTGCCATCGGGCTCCGTCGTGGCGGCCAACTGCCGGGCCAGCGGCGTTCCCGCCGGCTTCCGTCAGCTTGGCAACACGGTGCTGACCACGGTGGGCGGCAACAGCGACCTGAAGCCGGAGACATCCGACAGCTTCACCATCGGCACCGTGCTCCAGCCTGGCTTCGTGGAGGGTTTGACCGTCACGGCGGACCTGTTCGACATCCGTATCAAGGATGCCATCAGGTCCATCTCCGGTTCCACCAAGCTGTCGGTCTGCTACAATTCTGCGGGCCTCAACCACCCGTTCTGCGGGGCGCAGCATTTCACTCGCAACACCCTGACCGGCGAAATCAACTACCTGTCGGCCCAGCCGGTGAACACGGGCCGGGAAAAGATGCGCGGCATCGATGTCGGCCTGTTGTACCAGTTCGATCTGGCCGATCTGGGTGTGGTCATCGACTGGAACACCACCTATCTCGACAAATATACCATCACCCCGTTCCAGGGTGCGGCGCCGATCATCTTCGACGGGTTCATCGGCGGCGGCAACGGCGGATTCCCGCATTGGCGCTCAAACCTCAGCGGCACTTTGTCGGACGAGAAATGGAACGCCACCTACTCCGTACAATGGATCGGCAAGGCGACGGACTTCAATGCCGCGCCGACGGCGATCGGCTACCGGACGCCAAACGTCTTCTATCACAACATCCAGGCCGGCTATTCGGTGACGGACAGCGCCCGCGTCGCAGTCGGCGTCGACAATCTGTTCGACCGGGATGCACCGTTCATCCAGAGCTGGACGGACGGCAATACCGATACCATGACTTACGACCTCCTCGGCCGCCGCGGATACGTGCGCGTGACGTACAATTTCTGACCCGGTATCGGGGCACGGCGTCAGCCGTGCCCCCTCATACCCCCAAACGTCCCTGGAGGCGTGAATGCATCCGGCTTCCATTGCCAGGAAGACACATAAGTGGCTGGCCCTGCTGATCGGCATCCAGGCCGTGATCTGGGCGGTCAGCGGCCTGTACATGGTCGCGGTTCCGATCGAGATTATTCATGGTGACCATTTCATCCGCGCGCATGGCGCGACCTCCCTGCCCTTGGACCAGGTGCGTGTCCAAATGGACGATATCCGCCGCACCTACGACGATGTCCGCAGCGTGCGGCTGAAGATGCTGCTGGACCAGCCCTATTACGTGGTCGAACGCTCCGCTGGCACCGTCCTGTTAAGTGCGACAACGGGGGTAGAGAGCCCACCCCTGGATGAGCCAGCGGCGCGCAAGGTGGCACTTGGCCTTTATGCAGGCCATTCGGACATCCGGTCGGCCAGCCTGCTGTCGGAGGTGCCATCGGAAATCCGGGGCCGGGCCGCGCCGGTCTGGCAGGTGCGGTTCGATGGCTGGAACGACCATACGCTCTACCTGTCTCCGACGACCGGGGACCTGTTGGCACGCCGGCACAATCTCTGGCGGCTCTTCGACTTCGTCTGGATGTTCCACATCATGGACTATGTAGAGCGCGAAGACGTCAACAACACGCTGCTGCGGGTCGCGACGCTGACGGCCGTCGTCGCCATGTGCAGCGGCGTCTGGCTGCTGTTCTACAGTTTCCGTCGCCGCAAGGCGGCCATGGCCCAGATGGGGAGGCGTTGATGCTTCAGACTCTCCGCTGGTTCCACAAATGGGTCGGCCTGCTGATCGGCTTGCAGTTCGCGCTATGGGCGGCAAGCGGCGCGACAATGGCCCTGATCAACCATCACGACGTCATGGGCGACCACACCCGCCGGGCCGCCGCACCGCTGCTTCTGCCGACGGACACGCCTTTGCTGCCATTGGCGGACGTTCGGTCGCACCTTGCCGGCAGCGCGGTCGTCGCCCTGCGCCTGCGACCGCTGTTGGACGATTTCGTCTATGAGGTTCACACCGCCAAAGGCGTTCACCTCCTCTCAGCCCGCGATGGGTCGCGCGTCTCTGTAACTGAGGACGTGGCACGCCGCGTCGCGACGGCTGATTATGCCGGTGCTGCCCCTGTCGCAGGCCTGGAACGGTTGGCCGGGCCGAACCTGGAAACCCGCAAACATGAAGGGGCGATATGGCGCGTCGCCTTTGCCGATGCCGACAACACCACGCTCTACATTTCTGCCGAAACGGGGCGGCTGCTGGAGCGGCGCAACGATGCCTGGCGGCTCTGGGACATCGCCTGGATGCTGCACATCATGGATTACGGGGAGCGGGAAAGCTTCAACCACCCCCTGATTATCCTGGCCGCTGTCGCTACGGCATGGCTGGCCATCACCGGCCTGTTCCTGGTCTATGACAGTTTCGGGCGGCAGGATTTCCAGCCATCGCGGGTGGCGCGCCGGCTGCGCAGACAGGGCATTCCCGTGTCGCTGCGCACGGCGTCAGGTACAGTTCGGGAACTGGCACTGCCGGAAGGGGCGTCCTATTTCGACGCCCTTGCCGGTGCTGGCATCGTCCTGCCGTCCAATTGCGGCGGCGGCGGCAGTTGCGGCCTGTGCCAGGTCACCCTTGCCGGTGCGCCGGTGACCGATGCCGATCGCCTTCACATCCCCGCCCGCGCTCTTGAGCAAGGCAGCCGCCTTGCCTGCCGGCACAGGGTCATGCCCGGCAGCACCGTCACGGTTCCCGATCAGGCGCTTGATGGTCAGGGCTTCCGGGCGGAGGTCGCCGGCACCCGCTTCCTCAGCCCCACGATCAAGGAAGTGACGCTGCGCATGAAGGCTGGGACCGTGCCCACCTACCGTGCCGGCCAGTTCATCCAGCTGGCGATCCCGGCCTACAGCACCGGACCGGACCGGTTCGGCGTACCCGAACGCTGGCGGGCGGACTGGCAGCAACTGTCCGTTCAGAGGGCCATCAGTCACCAGGGCGGCCTACGCCGCTCCTACTCCCTGGCGACCCGTCCGGGCGAAGTGCGGGACGAGATCGTCCTGAATGTCCGCTTCATGTCCTCCCCCGATGCGGCCGCAATCCCATGCGGTGCCGGATCAAGCTATGTCTTCGGACTTCAACCCGGCGATGAGGTCCGGTTCTTCGGCCCCTACGGCAACTTTGCGGCACGGGAAGGCAGCCGGGAGATTGTGGTGATCGGGGGCGGTGCCGGCATGGCCCCGCTGCGGGCGATCATCCGCGACGAGCTGATGCACAAGGACAGCAAGGGTCGGATCACCTACTGGTATGGCGCCCGGTCGGCACAGGACATCCTGTATCGGGAAGAATTCGAACGGCTGCAGCAGGAACATACCGGTTTCACCTGGAACGTCGTGCTTTCCGAGCCGACCCCCGGTGACGACTGGCATGGGCACCGAGGCATGGTGCACGAGGCTGTCCGGGCCCAGTACCTAGCCCGCCACCGCGACCTGCGATCCTGCGACTTCCTGGTCTGTGGTCCACCAGCCATGCTGAAGGCGACGTTGGAGATGCTCCACAGGTTGGGCATTCCCCGCGACCGGATTGCGTTCGACGACTTCGGCTGCTGAGCCGGTTCGAGATATTTATCGAGGCCAGGCCGCCGATGTCAGAAACTGGCGGCCTGGGGTCTCAATACGGGAGGAACGAACACCACATTAAGTAGGCCTTTCCGATACAATTTATTCATTCGCGCCCCCGTTGCGCTTCACGATCTCCATCACCGTATTCTTGCTGAGCCCATATTCCTTGCTCATCGTAGCCCCATCCGCTCAGGAGTTGGAGCCGCCGACAATCCCGGCGCGTTCAATGTCCCACCATCATTTTCAGCCAACGGCCGCATCTGTAAAACGTTCCACACTCTGTCACCATAGGACCAGCAACGATGTCGGCGAAGCGGGAGATCATTGCAGTCGTCGAGGGCCGTCTCAGGGACCCTGCTGCACGGAGCCGCTGGCGGCATAGGAAGCTGGGTGGACGGTCCCTTGACGTATCGCCCCCTCAACCTCGCATCCTTGCCCTGGATGCTCCAGCATCCGGGGCATGCCGCGCGGCGAGCTGCCTTTCGTTGGTGTGGAACGTTCCACACCCTGTCACCATAAGACCTTTCTCAATAGGCCAGACCGTACCTAATGGCTGAGTTGGGGCCGAAGCGGACGGGCTGGTTCTCGCGCTCGCTTTGGGATTCCAGACATTTGTCCCCCGCTCGGCGGCTCCCGTCGGACACAACTGCTCACCTTTTGGTCCTTTGGTGACAAGGGGTGCCTGACGCGGTCCTCTGCACGGTCGGTCATTTGGTTCCCCAATAGGCCTAGGGATAGGTGCCGTTTATCTTGTCGGTGACGATGATGCCACGCAGGCTGGCAGCCTGCTCGCCGCCACGATCGTGGCGGGCCAAAGACAGAGCCTGTCCTGCCCGGCGCAGATAGTCGATATAGCGGACATCGGCCAGGGCGCGGGCGAAATCTGTGGCGCCGTCAATGTCGCTTCAGCGCAACACTGCAATCTCAAACCACCCTTCCGCCCGCGTCAATCGTTGTAACTGCGGATGTCGGCAGGATTCCAGACAGCGCCAGCCTGGCGGCGGGGCTTGCTCTGCTTCTTATTCGTGGAGCCCGGCGGCCGGCCACGACGGCGTGGGGCCGCTTTTTGCTCGTCAGGGATCGACGGCGGGGCACTTTCGGCTACGACAGGTTTCGGTGCGGGCTCGGGAGCCGGCGCTGGCTTTGTTCCGGCGGTATGGACAGGCAGGTCGACGATGTCAGCTTTCCGGTCCGGCTCAATGGCCCGCAGCAGCGCCGAGACCGTGTCGGCGACCTCGGGTGGGGCACCACGCCAGGCCCGGAGCAGATCCAACTCGCGGCGGGATAGGATGCCGGACTGTTCGGACGTGTCAGGGCTGGCTGGGAGCTGCTGGCCGCCGGCTTCGAGCCCGTCGAAGAAGAACATCATGGGCACGTCGAGGATATCGGCCAGACGATAAAGCTTGCCGATAGAGACCCGGTTGAACCCGCGCTCGTATTTCTGGACCTGCTGGAAGGTGATGCCGAGGGCCTTGGCCAGGTCGGACTGGCTCATCCCGAGCAAGGCGCGACGCAGGCGGATACGGCCGGCAGCATGGTTTTCAATCAGTGCCTCGGCGGCGTTCGCGGCATCGTTCCTTGAGCGGCGGGGCATTGTGGATCCTGGGGCGACTGGCTGGCAGGGGGAATCTACAACCCGCAGAGCACCGGGCGCCATAGGGAATTCTTCGACTGTGTGGGTTCGCCGCAATGGGGCCGTCAATGGCCAAAAGGATGCCGCCTGGATCGCCGAGTTCACGCCACGTCTACCGGGGCAGGCACCGAACCCACGTATCTCTATGCGCCCGATACGGTGTAGTTGCGCGAGGCGTTCCGCACCATGGGTGCCGAATGATATGCTCAAGCACGAGCGTCTCCCGCCCGATTTCGCCCCGACTGGTTTTGAGCCAGCAGTTCCATTGGCATGAGATTGGCGCTCAACGCTGGAAATCGGCCAGCGAGCGACGAACGGCGTGTTCAGGCACCTCGGTCCAACCGCCGATCAGGTCTCCTGACAGGAAGCTGATGCCCGCTTCCTCGCACAGGGCCTCCATGGCCATGTTGTCGACACCTTCGACAGAGGTCAGCAACCGGTTCTTTGCAGCGATGGCACCAAAACGCAGCAGGTCGGCGCGATAGCGGTCGGCCGAGCAGCCGGGCGGCAGCAACACGCAGGCCACCTTCACGCCGGCGGCAGCCAGGGTGGGCAGGTCGTTGCTGCCGGGGTCCACCACGGCCATGACGGTACGACTGTAGGGACGCAGGGTGCTTACCATTTCAGCCAGACGGCCCGTGGGCACGCCCGCCGGCACCCCGCAAAGGTGAAAGGTCATGAAACTGCGCATATGCGTCGGGATGTCCTGCAGGACGTCCACCAGTTCGCGGCGGCGTCCCAGGACAGCCAGGCTCTCGAAATGAATCGGCAATGAAAGGAAAAAGCGGAACCGGTTCTCGTAAAGCTCAGCAGCCTCGCTCACCGCCTCCTGGATCAGATGCATGTCCATGCCCAGGATCTGCTGCGGATCCTCGGGATTCTGTAGCCCGTCATAACCCCAGAGCGGGCAACGCCCGGCCCGCATCCGGCCCGAGCGGGCGATAAAGACGGACAGGACTTGCTGCTTGACGTCCCACACCGGACGATAGCGCACCTCTATCGGGCCTGCGTCTTCGGCACGGCGGGTGCGGATGCCGATGGGACGGTCGAGGCTGGCGCTGGCCTCCGCCACTCCCTGTGTCAAATGCATCGAGGCATTGTCCAGCATCTGCTTCAGGCTGGCGGGTACCAGCATGACCTCCGACCCGATCTCATGCATGGCGGTGCGCACCATGATGCTGGCCGTATCCGCTTCCCCCAGCAGCATGATCTGTAATTCCTCCACCACCTTGGCACAGATCAGGCGTGCCTGGTCGGGTCCCAGCTGGGCGAAGACAACCACATAGACTTCGCCCTCATGGCGAAACCACGTATCGTGGGGGCCGAGATAGCTTTCAAGCAGCCTTGCCGTCAGCAGGTGCACCCGGTCGGCCACGGTCCCCCACCGTCCACCCAGCCGGGCCCGGAGGCTTTCCAGCCCCATCAAGTGGAGGCTACCGGCCTGGGTAGGGTCCCGGCGGGAGAAAATGCGCCGCAACGCCTCGGCGGCGTTCTGGTCAGCCTGCGGCGGCGCGGTAACTTCAGGTTGCTTGGTGGCAGGGGTGGGTGCGCTGCGCGGATAACCGCTGCTGGCGCGACCCGAAGCGGGCTCGTCGTGCAATGCCGCCAGCATCTTCTTGAAGAGCCCGAACATGGAACCGCCCTCCCGATTTTATTGACCAAGGAATCCTACATCCGCATAGCCGGGTGGGGGCTTGTTCAAAGGGTTATATGATCCTTTGCTAATCCAATGCGGCAACCCTGACGTTGCTTTTCGCGTGAACCGGATTGCGGTTGGTTTAAGCGACCCGCCGAAGCCGGCTGTGACGGCGCGCGACGGAGCCGGTCCCTGACAATGGCGGCATGCGGTTCATTGACGTGCTGACGCGAATGACCGAGAGGGCGGAACAGGATGGGGTGGCAGCCCGTGAGGCCGCGCAACGACCCTTGATGCACAGAAGCGAGCACCCCGGGATATGAAATGCCGGAGTTGTTGCGGGCGTGAAGTCGCCAACAATTCCGAAAACTAACCGATAGTTCATATATCCACTTGGACACTATGCAGATGGGTATGGGTATCGATTTGTCACGGATCGTGAACTTACCTTATTCTTCGATATGCCGCTTGGTCTCTGCGGCGTGGCAGTAGGCATATAAAGGTATGGGGAGGATCAACAGGATGTTCGGCTTTCTGAAGCGGCATGACGACAGCGGACAAGTCCTCGCCGCCCTGGACAAGTCCCAGGCCGTGATCTCGTTCGATCCCGATGGCACGATCCTGGATGCCAATCAGAATTTCCTGGACGTCATGGGCTATTCGCTGGCGGAAGTCCGTGGGCAGCATCACGG
>NZ_JBXAFZ010000036.1:0-16681 GCF_058793615.1 Niveispirillum sp. GW835-FHT14G11 | reverse complement strand
CATGGAGCGCTGGGCAACCGACGTCATGCCCGCAATCCATAAGGAACTCAAAAATAGCAACGCCGAAGCCGCTTAACCGCACCAGGGTCTTAACAAATGCATTATCCATTGCAGGGTATAAAGGTCCTGGACTTGAGCAGGGTCCTCGCAGGGCCATATTGCGGCCAATTGCTGGCCGACATGGGAGCCGACGTCCTGAAGGTTGAAAGCCCCGAGGGAGACGAGAACCGTGGATGGGGCGATCGGACGGAAGACGGCCTCAGCTGCAACTTCAGCAGCGTGAACCGCGGCAAGCGCAGCATCGTCATGAACTTCAAGGCTCCCGGCGCACGGGAAGCGCTGGCCCGGCTTGTCGGAGACGCGGACATCGTCATCGAGAGCTTTCTGCCGGGATCGGCGGAGCGCCTAGGAATTACCTTCGAAGCCCTGAAGGAAACGAAATCGGACATCATCTTGTGTTCGATCACGGGTTACGGCTCACGCGGCCCGATGCGCGACAAGCCCGGCTATGACCTGATGATGCAGGCCTTTTCCGGCGTCATGCTGGCAACTGGCATGGAGGATGGCGAGCCGGTACGGTGCGGTGTCTCCTTCATCGACATGGCGACGGGCCTGATCGCCTATGGCGGCATCCTCACCGCCCTTCAGGGTCGCAGCACCCAGGGGGCATGTCATGTCGAGGTGTCGCTTCTGCGCACGGCAATCTCGATTATCGGCTATCAGGCCGTCAATTGGCTGCAGACGGGCCGCCTGCCGCAACGTCAAGGCTCGGGGGTGACCCACCTGGTGCCCTACCAGGCCTTCAGGTGCCAGGACGGATACATATTGTCGGGAGCCACCAATGATCTCGCCTGGCGACGGTTCAGCGAGGCGTTGGGTCAGCCGGAGCTGGGCCTGGACCCGCGCTTCGCCACCAATGACGACCGGTTGCGCAACCGGACGGAACTGATTGCCCTGGTGGGCGCGATCTTCGAGACGCAGGACGTGGACCACTGGATCTCCCGCTTCGAGGCGAAGCGCGTCGCGATTTCCCCACTCAACACGTTGGACAAGGTCCTCACCCACGAACAGGTGTTGGAGAACGAGATTCTCATCTCCATTGCGGAAGGCGGCCAGGCACCGAAATCCTATGTCGGGGCCCCCTTCACATTGAACAAGCAGACGCTCTTCTCGCCGCGCCTCGTGCCGCATCTCGGCACCCACAATGACGAGATCCTGAAGGCGCGACTGCACCTGAGCGACCGGGATGTCGAGCGCCTTACCGGGCGGGAGGAGCTTTGAATGGGGCGCATCGCCGTTGAGAGGGGTCCACGAGGGGATTGTCATCTGATCATCGACAATCCAGGCCGCCGCAACGCGCTCGATCTTTCAATGATCACGGCATTGGGGAACCTGTTCACGGAACTCGCGCAGGACGGTTCCTGCCGGATCGTGATCGTCCGCGGTGCCGGTGACAATTTCTGTAGCGGCCGGGACCTGGGCGACTTCAAGGGCGCAGATACGCTCGGGGAAGAGGCCGTGCATGCCGACTATGAGACGCTCCGCCGGTTGATGCTGACGATGCACGAATTCCCGAAGCCACTGGCCGCTCTTGTCCGCGGCCATGCCATCGGGTTGGGGGTGGCGATTGCCTCCGCGTGCGATATCCTGATCGCGGCCAGCGATGCGACATTCAGCTTTCCAGAGACGCGTTTCGGAATCGCGCCAACCTTGTCCGCCATCATGCTGCTCCGCAACGTCGCGCCGAAGAAGGCTCTCCACCTCCTGATGACCGGCTCGAAGGTCGATGGGCAGGGGGCTGAACGCATCGGGCTGGTTTCCCTGTCCGTGGCACCGGATCATTTCGACGAAGCGGCCGATGCTCTGATCGACGGCCTTCTCGCGGCCGGTCCCGAAGCCTGCGCCCACCTGAAGCAGTTGGTCCGGTCGATCGACGGAGCCGCGTTTGCGCCGGCGCTTGCCATGGCCATGGAGGGGGCGGTGCGATCGGTCCGCAGCGAGGGTGCTGCGGAAGGACGGCGCGCACGACAAACGAGGACATTGCCCGCTTGGGTTCCGGCACGGTCTCCGGATGCCGGGCCAGGTTGATCCCACCTGAACGAACCTGGAGGGCGACAATGAAGATGAAAGGCAATACGATCCTGATCACGGGTGGCGGATCGGGGATCGGCTAGGCTCTGGCCCACTGCTTCCACGACCTCGGCAATCATGTCATCGTGGCGGGGCGCACCCATGGCGCGCTTGAAGCGACCGCCGCCGGACGCGACCGGATGACGGCGATCTCGCTGGATGTCGCGAACCCCCTCGCGATCGGGACATTTGCCGAGCAGGTGAAGGCCCGACATCCGGCGTTGAACATCCTCATCAACAATGCCGGCATCATGCGCACAGAAAACCTGACAAGTGCGCGGGACCTGGCGGACGCCGAGGCGATCGTCGCCGCCAATCTGCTGGGCCCGATCCGCCTGATCGATGCGTTCATCGACCATCTCGCCGCGCGGCAGGATGCGACCATCGTCAATGTCTCGTCCGGCCTGGCCTTCGTCCCCCTGCACCGAACCCCCACCTATTCGGCGGCGAAGGCAGCGCTCCATTCCTACACGGTGACGCTGCGCCAGCAGCTGGAGGGCAGGATCGAGGTGATCGAGCTGATCCCGCCCGCCGTGCAGACGGAGCTGATGCCCGGTCAGTCGGTGCGTGAAGGATACATGCCGCTCCAAGCCTATATCGACGAGGTGATGGGCCTGTTCCAGCGCCAGCCGACCCCGGCGGAGATCTGTGTCGAACGCGTCGGATTTCTCCGCAATGCCGAAGCCGAAGGCCGCTACGACCAGGCATTGGCGGTGCTGGGCACGCTCTGACGGCCGACAGGGCCGATCAGGACGCCGACGGCCATGTCGTCATGGTCTGATCGACCTGCCGGCGGGCGGTGATGGCGTTGCGCACCCGTCCGCCGATCATGCTGCCGGGAATTTCCGCGAAGGCGTCCGCCGCCGCGACGAGCCGGGCGATATCGATCCCGGTCGCGACACCCGCCTTGTCGAACATCCAGACGACATCCTCGGTCGCGACATTGCCCGTGGCACCAGGCGCGAACGGACAGCCGCCCAGCCCCGCAACCGACGCGTCGATCACATCGATCCCCGCATTCCAGGCCGCCCAGACATTGGCGGCCCCCATGCCATAGGTATCATGGCCGTGGAATGCCCAGCGGACGGAAGACGGGCAACGCTCGCGCACGGCCTCGAAGAGCGCAGTGACGCGATCCGGCGTCACGCGGCCCGTCGTGTCGCAAAGGGCGATCTCGGCATCAGGGGTGATCCCGGCCAGCCGGGTGGCGATGGCCACGGTCTCCGATGCGGGGACCTCGCCAAGGAAGGGACAATCGAAGGCCGTGGCGATATTCAGGCGAAGCCTGGATCCTGCCGGCAGGAGCTTCACGATCGCCTCACACTCCTCCAACGACTGGGCGGGCGACCGGCGGACATTGTTCCGGTTATGGGCTTCCGAGACCGACAGCACGAAGGCAAGGTGGTCCGCGCCGGCGCCCAGCGCACGTTCGGCCTGCCGGATTGTGGGAACCAGCACCTGCGCATCGAGATCAGGAAAGCGACGAACCGCGTCCAACAGTTGCACCGCATCGGCAAGCTGCGGGACCGCCGTCGGATTGACGAAGGATGTCACCTCCATCCGCCGGAGGCCTGCTTCATGGAGCTTGCCCAGCAGGGCAATCTTGGTCTCGGTGGGAACGAAGGGCTTCACCGGCTGAAGCCCGTCGCGCATTCCCACTTCCACCAGCGTCACGGCACGCATCAAATCACTCCATCGGCTCTGAGCTTTGTGATCTCCATCGGATGCATGCCCAGCATTCCGATGAGGATTTCGTCTGTATGGGCACCCAGTGGCGGGCCCGGCCAGCGGATCTCACCCGGCGTTTCATCGACATGCGGAACGATGCCAGGCTGCAGCACGGGAGCTGCGAATTGCGGATCGTCGATGGCCCGCACCATGCCCCGGTGGCGGAACTGCGGGTCGTCGGCGCAATCGGCTGCCGTGTAGGCCTTGCAAGCCGGTATGTCGGCAGCCAACAGGAGGCGCGCCAGTTCATCCGATCGCAGGCCACGCGTCCAGTCGCCGATCATGGCGTCCAACAGCGCCGCGTTCTCGACGCGCGCCTGATTGGAACCGTAGCGCGCATCGCTGGCAAGTCCGGGCCGGCCCATCAGCATGGCAAGCTTGGCGAACAGCGGTTCCGAATTGGCCGCGATCAGCATCCAGTCGCCGTCCGCAGTCGGATAGGCATTGGAGGGTGCCGCCGTGGCGATGCCGCCCCCGGTCGGCTGTTTCACCCTGCCCAGCGCGCCATATTCGGGCAGCATGCCTTCCATCATGCTGAAGACAGCCTCCGAGAGCGCGATATCGAGGCTGTGCGGGGCCCCCGCCCCGCCCCCCTTCCGGTCGCGTTCCCAAAGTGCTGCCATGACCCCGAACGCGGTATACAAGCCGGCGATGCTGTCCCCGATGCTGACACCGACCCGCACCGGCGGAAGGTCGCTTTTATCTGGCGGATGGTTGCTCAGATAGCGGAGCCCGCCCACAGCCTCGCCGATGACGCCGAACGCGGCCCGGTCGCGATAGGGACCGTCCTGCCCGAAGCCGGAAATATGCGCGATGACGAGATCGGCGCGGGCGCCACGCAGCACATCGGGGCCGAGCCCGAGCCGCGCCAATTGACCCGGCCGGAAATTCTCAACGACCGCATCGCAGGATGCCGCGAGGCGGAGGACGACTTCGCGCGCGGCGGGCTTTTTCAGATTGAGCGTCATGCTGAGCTTGTTGCGCCCGTGCACCGACCACCAGAGCGACTTTCCGTCGATCTGCGCGCCCCATTGCCGGACAGGATCGCCTTCGGGTGGCTCGATCTTGATGATCTCGGCCCCCAGATCCCCGAGAAGGCGCGTGCAGAACGGGGCCGCCACGAAGTGCCCGATCTCAAGAATGCGCAATCCGCGCAGCAACGCCGCCATGAAATCATTCCGTCATTGTGGATTGCGACTGCACGGCAGCCGGAATACCGCCCCTGCATCAGAGGCGGCCGAACAGGCCCAGCTATCGGGCTGCGTTATTCCGGGACAGTCATCGAATATGCACTTTGACCGGCTGCACGGGTTTGGAAACCGGAAATGCATCGATGAAAATCGATCGATCTGGAGATGGCCCGCGCCACCGCCAGATCGAAGAACAGTACCGCCGCCAAACCGGTCGGCTCATATGTCGATGGTCAAAATTCCCTGACCATCCCTGGACCATTCCAGTCCCGCAGTCGCGGCTCAGCGCTGGCCGGCCCAACCGGACGCTTCCTCGGCGGTGGCCGCCTGGTAGGCGACGTCCGCCTCGGTGAATGGCCGCGTCCAGCCGGCGAACTCGACCTGGATACCGTCGGGATCCCGGAAATAGATCGAGCTTACCCAGTTGGTTTCGTGGATTTCCTTGAGCGCGTTCGGCCCGGTGCTGGGTGCGACGTCATTGTGGTACACGATCTGCGACACCTCGACCCCGGCCGCCTCCAGGCGCTCCTTATACTCGGTCAGCAACTCGGCATCGACATCCAGGGCGATATGGTTCAGGGAACCAACCGCGGTCATGGTCAGCTTCCCTTCACCCATGGGGCTCGGCACGACGGTGATGCCAGGCACGGCCGGGGGGGCTTCCGGAAACCAGAAGAAAGCCAACGAACCGCCGCCCATGTCGAAGAAGAAATGCTGGCCGAACTTGCCGTTCGGACCCAGCATGCAGGTCTTGATGAGCGGCATCCCGAGGATCCCCTCGTAGAAGTCGACCGTGCGCTTCATGTCGGAACTGACCAGGGCGACATGGTTGATCCCCCTGATCTTGAATTTTTCGTTGACCTTGCCAGTCGTCGTCAGCTTGCTTTCCATGTTTCCTCTCCCTTAACAAAAGATGCCAAAGCACCTAAATTCGACGTCAAACACCATGCATTTCGGCATGGAAGTCGTGATCTTCGTCTAAGATCCTATCCGGATCTGAACCGTCTTTATTTGCTGGAATTCTTCCAAACCTTGGGGACCCAACTCGCGCCCAATCCCGCTTTCCTTGTAGCCACCGTGAGGAAGATCATCCAAACCGGAATTGTTGTAGCAATTCACGAACATCTTGCCCGTTCGGATGGCCTTCGCAACACGAACGGCCCGGCCGATCGAGTTGGTCCAGACACCGCCCGCGAGCCCATAGCGGCTGTCGTTGGCTATCCGTATCGCATCCTCCTCATCGGAGAAGGGGATGACAGCCAGCACCGGCCCGAATATTTCGTTCTGGGCGATCCGGGAGCGGTTATCGACGCCGTCGAAGATGGTTGGCGCGATGAAGAAGCTGTTCTTGAAAAGGTCGCCTTCGGGCGAGCCACCGCCGGAAACCAGCCTTCCCTCGGATCGGCCGGTCTCGATATGGCGGCTGACGCGATCGAATTGATCCTCGTTGACCAGCGGCCCCATCGTGGTGGCGCTGTCGTTGGGATCACCGATAACCTGCCTGCCCGTATTGCTGATCAGCGTTTCAACGAACTTTTCATGGATGCCCTTCTGCACGAGCAACCGCGTGGCTGCAGAACATTGCTGCCCGCTGTTGAAGCAGAAGGCATTGACCGCCGTAGCAGCCGCCTCCTCGAAAGGCGCATCATCGAAAACGATATTCGCCGACTTGCCACCTAGCTCCAGCGAAACGCGCTTGAAGGTGGCGGCGGCAGTGCGCATGACGGTGCGACCGGTCGCGTTCGAACCCGTGAAGGCGACCTTGTCGACCAGTTCGGATTCCGCGATCAACTGGCCGACGACGGCACCGCCGCCGATGTCGCTGGTGACGACATTCAGCACGCCGTCGGGCAGGCCCACCTCCGTCAGATATTGCGCCAGCAGCAATGCCGGTCCGGGGCACAGGTGCGATGGCTTGATGACGATCGTGCAGCCGGCCGCCAGCGCCGGTGCGATCTTGACCACCGGGTTGAGGATCGGAAAATTCCAGGGGGTAATCAGCCCGGCGACCCCGACCGGCTCGTGCAGGATAAGCCCCATCGCGTCGGGCACGCGATCATTGATCGCCGACCCATGCAGATTGAGCGCAAGGCCCGCATAATATTCGAATGTCCGAACCGATGCCGCAAGCTCTCCCCGCGCTACGGTTCGGGGCTTGCCGGACTCCCTGATCATCCGCTCGACGACGATTTCGCTCCGTTCGCCGAGCAGTCGGGCCACGCGCATCAGGATGTCGAAGCGGGTCCGGGCCTTGCTGCCCGACCACACGCCGCTGTCGAACGCCCCGCGCGCAGCCGCGATGGCCAGTTTGCCATCCTCGACATCGCCGTTGGCATAGATGCCGGCGAGGCTGCCGTCAAAAGGGTTGCCTCGCCTGAATGTCGCTCCGGAGCGGGCAGACCGGCTTCTGCCGCCCACCCAATGAGCGAAGGTCGGCACGGTCGCATTGGGAACAGCCATTTCCGGCTCCGCTCGTGTGAACTTGAAACTCACCCATTTCTCCCACGACAGCTTGCAAACCAGCCCGATGAGCGGACAGGGTCGTCCGTGGCGACCCGATGCCTTCACCGTGACGCTCCGGCAAGGCTACATCCGATGCTGCGTTCCGCCTTGCGTTTAATCCGACAAGCACTTTGGTTCGATTTGCAACAATTGCTCTGGAACGACGGCCATGGGGAGCGGGCGCTGTTCCACCAGCCGGTGAAGCGTTCAGCATGACTTTGGCAAAGCTGTTTTCCAATATTACTTATGTTGAGGAACGATCTTCTCCTTATAGTGCGGCGCTACGGATCGAAGGGCAGGCAAGCCGGCAATGAATTGCACGGGGATCTGAAAATTGATCGACAGCCGTCCTTGAACGCGATCCGCGGGTGGGGAGGATAATTTGATGGAAATCAGTGTCGAGGAGATCAAAGGGCTCGGAACAAGCGTCCTGATCCGGCACGGAATGGAAGCCGAACATGCCGACATCGTGCTCGATCACTTGATCGATGCCAGCATGAGCGGCCATGCCTATGCGGGGCCGCCGCGCATCTTCTCGATTGTTGAGATGCTGCGGAAGGTGGGGTCCGGTGATCCCGTAAGGGTCATTCGCGAGAGCGCTTCCTTCGCCGTCATCGACGGCGGCGGCGTCACAGGCTATGTCACGTCGCTCATGGCGATCGACAAGGCCATCGGCATGGCGAAGGAAACCGGCGTCGGTATCGTCGGCGTCCACAATTCCTGGTTCAGCGGCCGGCTGTCCTACTATGTCGATCGGGCGGCGCAGGCCGGCCTGGTTGCCCTGCACACGGCAAGTTCACGGGCAGTGGTAGCGCCGCATGGCAGTTTCGACAAGTTGCTCGGCACCAACCCGGTCGCGCTGGGATTCCCGACCGATGGTGATCCCCTGGTCATCGATTTCGGAACCAGTGCGATCGCACTGGGCGACGTCCTGTTGCGGCAAAGGGCGGGACGGGACCTACCGGAGGGAACGGCGGTTGATAGTGAAGGCCGCCCCACGACCAACCCCTCCGACGCGCTTGCAGGAGCCCTGCTTTCCTGGGGCGGGCCTCGCGGATCGGCCCTGTCGATCGCGGTGCAAGTCCTGGGTGCCCTGGCCGGTGGTGCCGCTCCCGTCCAGGATTTCCAGGATTCCGGCTTCTTCTTCCTGGTTTTCGATCCCGGTATGATGATGCCTCTGGAACAGTTCAAGACCCGGGCAACCGCGCTGATCGACCAGATCAACGGGTCCAGGCCAATGCAAGGGCAGCCGCCGGTGCGGGTCCCCGGCTCACACGGTCAGAAGAACCGCAAGGCGGGCCAGGCCCGTGGGAAGATCGACATCGATGAGAAGGTCCATTCAGGGCTGCTGGCGCTGTTAGAGGAGTGACCCCCGCCGGAGCACCGACCGGCTGCCGGTCGGTGCTCATCTCGTCCTTCGGCCTCCCGTCATTCAAAAACGGAGCGGCCATTGCTGATCACCACCGCACCGCGCCGCGGCACGCGGGCCTGGAACGACCCGTCATCCCACATCTCGATGCTGATGGTTTCGCCGGGTAGCACCGGGCCGGAAAAGCGCAGCGCCATTTCGCGCAGCCGCTCCGGCTCGCCCTCTCCAAATACCTTTACCAGCGCCTGGCAAATGATCCCGAAGGTGCAGAGCCCATGCAGGATCGGCCGCTCGAAGCCGGCCATGACCGCCGTCGCCGGGTTGGAATGGATCGGGTTATAGTCCCCGTTCAGACGGTACAACAGCGCCTGCTCTGGCCGGATCTCGAACAGGACGCCCCAGTCGGGCGAGCGGCGGGGTACCTGGTGCACGGGCCTGACCGGGCCCGACGGGCCACCGAAGCCGCCATCGCCACGCAGGAACACCGTGCTTGGCGCGGTGACCAGCAGTTCGCCGGTCAAGGCATCACGTAGTTCCTTCTCCAGATAGAGCAAGGCACCCCGGCCTTCGCCCTTGTCGATGATGGCACTGACGCGCGTCTTGCCGATGATGCCGCCCTCGACGGGCAGCGGCTTGTGGATGACGATACCCTGTTCGCCATGGACGAGTTTCATCGCGTCCACACCCGTGTCCGGATTGAAGAGCCATGGTCCCGGATGCGCAAGCACGGTTGCCATCGAAGGCAAGGCCTGCAGGGAGCCATGCTCCGTCACGAAACGCAGTTCACCGGCATCGATGGGATCACGCCCAAGGCCGACGGAAAGAGCATAAAGGATCGTATCCCGGTGCGTCAGATGCTGATGAATGTCGGGAAACACATAATTCATCAACCGATCATATTCGATCGTCATCAGGATCCCCGGCTAGCTCGATTGGGTGGGCAGGCACCCCCGTTTCATTGTTGAACGGAGGCCTTGGGTCATGCTGGCTCGGACAATCGGCTGTGCAAGTGAGAAACCTCGCTATATTCGCAACGCCAATAGACGAGCGGTGCGCTCTCTTCGGAGAGGACCAGACGATGGATCGTGCCGACGATCAGCGAATGGCTGCCGGCGGCCACCTGGTTGGACAGCGTGCAGTCGAAATAGGCGATAGCGTCGCGCAAGGCTGGCGCGCCTTCCCGCTCCATGTCCCATTCCCCGACCGAGAAACGCCCCGCGCCACTGACGCCCCACCGTCCGGCGAACATGTCGGCGATATCCTGCTGGTGGCAGCCGAGCAGGTTGACCGTGAATGCTCCCGAACCGGCGATCAGGTCATGCGTCCTGTTGTTCCGGTTGACGGCAATCGCCAGGCTGGGCGGTGAATCGCTGATCGACATGACCGCGGTTGCGGTATAGCCGCCAACCTCCTCCTGGCAGGCCGACGTGACCACGCACACGCCGGACACCAGCCTCTGCATGCCGCTTCTGAACAATGATTTGTCGATCATGCGTCCCGCCTCCTCATGTGACCACCGGCATAGCTGAGCCCAGCGTAACCATGCGCAGAATCGGCGGGGGACCTGCCGTTTTCAACGACCGAAAGCGGTCAATACCTTTGCGCTGGATGACAAATTGCATCGCCGACCGAATGATGCAGTGCAGCGTGCAAGTGCCGGGAATTGCTCTATGACAGCGTTGGACCGGGAGCGGGAACAGCTCCGTCGACATTGACAATTCCACTCATTTGCGCTGCAAATCCCGATCAAAATATCTGCTTCACCTGTCGCCGCAGCCAAAAGAGCCGGGAGAGAAACGTGAATGAACTTGCCGAAATACGGACCTTCGTGTCCGTCGTGGAGAATGGCAGCTTTTCCAAGGCCGCCAGACAGACGGGCCGCTCGATCAGTTCCATCGCACGGCAGGTGAGTGCGCTCGAAGATCGGCTGGGCACCAGCCTTCTCCACAGGACGACACGGCAGCAGGGCCTCACCGACAGCGGCACAGCCTTTTACGACGGCGCCCTGAAGGTCCTCAACTCACTGGACAATCTGCTGCGCGACGTGTCGGCCTACCAGAGCGAGATGAAGGGGTCCCTGCGGGCGCAGATCCGCGTCTCGGCCGCCCTGTCCATCATCGCGCCCGAGTTGCCCCGGTTCTTGAACCAGTATCCCGAGATCAAGTTGAACCTCGTCCTTGCCGACGAACAGGTCGATCTGGTTGCCAACGGCTTCGATGTCGCCGTCTGGCTGGGCCATCTCAGTGACTCCGGTCTCATCGCCCGCCGCCTGAGCGCCAGCAAGCGCGTCCTTTGCGGCAGTCCCGCCTATTTCGAGCGTTATGGAGAGCCAAAGCATCCTTCGGAACTCGAACACCACAATTGCCTCGTGTACCGGGCCGTGAACTATGGCGGCCTGTGGCGCTTCGAGAAGGACAACGAGAAGCTGGAGATCCGTGTCGGCGGGAGTTTGGAATCCGAGAATGGGGCGCTTCTGCTCGCGAGTTGTATCAATGGCATCGGCCTGTTCGTCGCCCAGGAATGGATGCTGCGCGGCCCGATCCGCGATGGGCGGTTGCGCCCCGTTCTGACCGACTACATCGTCAACCCGACGATCGACAATGATACGGCGCTGTATGTCGTCTGGCCACCAACCAAGAAGCTCTCCCCGAAGGCCCGCGCCTTCATCGATTTCCTTGCCTCTCTCTTTTGATGCTCCATCGGGGGTGAAGCGCCCTTCCCCATGCTGCTTTCGACCCAACGGTACATGTGTGATTTTCCCGTTCAGCGCAAAGGTCATTGCCCGCCGCCGATCATTGAAAGGGGATGCTTCAAGGCCAAACTGGCTTGCATGGATTTTCACCTTCAGAAGGCCCCCTCATGATCGTGCACCACCCCTTCACGGATCTTCACGGCGCAGACCGCGGCTGGCTGAAGGCAAAAGTGCATTTCCTGCCGTCCGATGTCGTTGCCTCCGGCACGGATGACAGGAACCGCCTTTACGGTACGCTCCTGGCCTGGAGCGATGATGAAATCACCCCATGGTCGGGCTTTCCGATGCATCCGCATGCGAATCTGGAGATCGTCACCTATGTTCGCGATGGCGTGATCACCCATCAGGACACTCTGGGCAACGAAGGCCAGGTGGCCACCGGCGAGATCCAGGTGATAAGTGCCGGCACAGGCATCCGGCATTCGGAGGTCAATGCCGATGCCGAACTGGTCCGGCTGTTTCAGATATGGTTCCAGCCGCGCACTCAGGGCGGGGCGCCGCGATATGCCAACAAGAGTTTTCCTGCCGGCCGGGAAACCGGGAAGTTCGTCGTATTCGCCAGCGGCGACCCGGCGGATGTGGACGCGCTGGCAATCAATAGCGACGCCCGGGTCCTGGGGGCCACGCTGCTGGCGGGCCAGACGTTGGCCAGATCCCTGGCACCCGGGGTTCGCGGCTACCTTGTGCCGGCAACGGGCAGGATTGCCGTGAACGGGCGGAAGATCGGACCACGCGATGGCGTCGCCATACATGACGAGGCAACCCTCATGGTCACCGCTATCGAAGACGCGGACATCGTGCTCGTCGAACTGACCTGATCAGTTCCCGGCCATGACGGCTGCCACCCAACCGGGATGACAGCCGTCATGCCCTCAACCCTCCTTGTAATAATAGCTGTAGCCATTGAGCGCCGGCGCACCGCCGAGATGGGCGTAGAGGACCTTCGACCCTTCCGGGAAGAAGCCCTTGCGGGTCAAGTCGATCAGCCCCTGCATCGACTTGCCTTCATAGACGGGGTCCGTGATCATGGCTTCCGTGCGGGCAGCCAGGCGGATGGCCTCATTGGTTTCTTCCGACGGGACACCGTATGCAGGATAGGCATAGTCCGGATTGATGTGGATCTCGTCCTCGCGGATGGCACGGCCCAGTCCCACCAGGTCAGCCGTGGCATCGACGATCCGGCGGACCTGGGCTCGTGTCTGGTCAAGAGTACCGGAGGCGTCGATCCCGATCACCCTGTCCGCCCGATCCTGCGCGGCGAAGCCCACGATCATGCCGCCCTGGGTGGACCCGGTGACGACGCAGACCACGATATAGTCGAACCTGAAGCCCAGGTCTGCCTCCTGCCTGGCAACCTCCTCCGCGAAGCCGACATAGCCCAGCGCCCCATATTTATGCACGGACGCACCGGCCGGGATCGGATAGGGCTTGCCGCCCACCGCCTCGACGGACCGGATCGCATCCTCCCAGCTCTTGCGGATGCCGATGTCGAAGCCGTCATCGACCAGGCGGCTGTCGGCTCCCATCAGCCGGGTCATCAGGATATTGCCGACACGGTCATAGACGGCGTCGTAATGCGGCACCCATTTCTCCTGGATCACCACGCATTTCATGCCGATCTTGGCGGCGGTGGCCGCGACCATGCGCGTATGGTTCGACTGGACGCCGCCGATGGAAACCAGCGTGTCGGCACCCGACGCGATGGCGTCCGGCACGATATACTCCAGCTTTCGGAGCTTGTTGCCGCCCATGGCCAAGCCGGAATTGCAGTCGTCCCGCTTGGCGTAGATTTCCACCTTTCCGCCGAGCGCTGCGGTCAACCGGGGCAGATGCTCGATCGGGGTCGGACCAAAGGTGAGCGGATAGCGTTCAAACTTCTCCAGCAGGGACATTGCCAGGGCCTCCATGATGTCGGGATGCCTGGAAGCATAGGGAAAACCGGGTGAAAGGTGCTCTCTATTTTCATTGTCCGATTTCCCTATGCATCATAAATTCAAAGCTATGTGGTGAACATCTCTCAATATTTGGCCATTAAATGAAAGATTCGTCCAAGGAAAATCTCGACCGGATCGATATCCGGATTCTGCGCGCCCTGCAGGCGGAAGGCCGGCTCACGAATGCCGAGCTTGCGGTGCGCATGAATATCAGCCCGGCCACCTGCCACCGGCGCACGCAACGACTTTTCGAGGAGGGCTACATCACAGGCGTGCGGGCGGAACTGGCCCCGGCTTCCGTCGGCCTGGGCACGCTGGTGATGGTCGGCGTGGTGCTGGACCGCTCGACGCCGGAAAGTTTCGCCGCGTTCGAGGGTGCGGTGACCGAGATGAAGGACGTCCTGGACTGCAACCTGGTAGCGGGGGATTTCGACTATCTGCTGAAAATCCGGGTTCGGGACATGGCGGATTTCAACAAGCTGCACGGCCAGAAGCTGATCGCCCTGCCGGGCGTCCGGCAGACCAGGACCTTTTTCGTGATGAAGGAGGTCAAGGAGAATTCACGCCTGCCCATCTGACCGGCTTGCCGCGATCCTTGGGGGTCACGAAGCTTCCCTGGAAGCGGAAGCACTGGCGGCGACCAGGCTTCGCTGACGCACGAACAGCATTCCCAAGGTGATGAGCGCTGTCGTCAGCAGTCCGGCCAGCATGTAGAATATCGCCATCCTCAGCCCGTCCGGCGCGCCTGCATGGAGATCGGACAGGAAGCCGATGGCAACCGGCACCAGACCCAGTCCAGTCACGTTGCCGACCAGGACATAGACGGCCGACACACGGCTCCTGATCGCTTCCGCGGTGATGATCTGGATATAGGCTGCAGCGGCACCCTGTGGAACCGCAATGCTGAAATGGATGGCGCCGACCAAGCACAGCAACAGCGTTGCCGAACCTGCGAACGGCATGAGGCAGACCATGGGCAATGCCAGCACAGGCGCGCAGAGCATCACCAGGGGATGCGTTCCCGCCACCCCCCTCCTCTGCAGGGCGTCCGCCGCAACGCCGCCGGCGAACACCCCGAGCGGAGCCATCACCAGAACGATGATGCCGTAGGTCGCTCCGACATCCTTCGGAGTGAAACCGAATTCCCTCACGAATACCGTCGGTGCCCAACTGAGGAGGCCGGCGGTGCAACTCAGCATTCCCGCCATCCCAGCGAAGAGCAGGGTATAGGTTCCGGCCTGCGCCAGCATAAGTTGGAAGAAGCCCGCACCGGCTGGAACACCCGGCACTGTCACCGCGGCCCTGGGCTTTTCCCGGATGAGCGCCACCAGCAGCACGAAGATGATACCCGGCAGGGCAAGGATCACGAATGTCTTCTGCCAGGCCAGGTACCCGCTCATGAAGCCTGTCCAGCCCCCGGCATTGAAGAAATTGAACAGCGACCCCGTGATCAGCATCGAAGCGCCGGCACCGATGCCGCCGCCCAGGGTGAATATGCTGAGCGGCTTGGCCAATGACGCCTTGTCAAAGCGATCATGGATGATCACGTAGGCGCTTGGCACCAGCCCCGCCTCACCGGCACCGACACCGATCCGCGCCCAGAGGAGCTGCACCTGGTTGCGCGCAAGACCGCAGAAGGCGGTGGCGAGGCTCCATGCCGCGATGCAGACCATGATCGTGCCCTTGCGGCTCCACCTGTCGGCGAGCCATCCCAGCGGAAGCCCCATGCAGGCATAGAACAGCCCGAACGCAATTCCGTTGAGCAAACCGATCTGCCCGTCGCTGAGTTCCATCGTCTGCTTGATGGGGTCCAGGAGGACGGCAAAGGCGTATCGATCCAGGAAAGACAGGATCACAGCCCCCGTCAGCAGCAGCACGACGGCCCAATCCTTCCACTTCGCCATTCTCACCCCTCCAGGCCAACTCGTCCTGACGCTGCAAGACGCCACGGATATCATTCGAAAAGTGCGATGAGCTGCCGCCCCACCGCAAGTGCAGTCCCGTCGACATCCCACATCGCCATGGCCTGGCTGGAGTAGCCGTCCGCCGCCCACTCGCTCGTCGACTGCAACAGTTTCCAGGAAGCGACGTCCCCCGTCGCCAGCACGTCCAGGCTCCAGTTCATGGAGCTGATGCGGGATTGATCGGAATATTGCGCGATGATCGCAGGCGGCAGGGCGTCTGCGAGTGCCATCATTGCCAGCGCCTCATCCATAGCGGGAGGATGGCGGAACCTGACCCATGCGGCGCACCGCGTCTGTGTAGACCCGCTGATCGGTCGCTGCCCCTTGGCCAGTCGGATATCGAAATTGGACGCGAAACGGGGCGTGCGACTCTTCGCGTCCCAGTACGGCGCGCATTGATCGGGGGGTGGCATCGCGGGCATCGCCAGGGCGGAATGAACCAGACGCGTATCCTTCGGCGCAGCGAAGGTCAGCAGCACACAGGCGGCCGTTGCGCCCTCGCAAGACATCTCGACGCGAATAACGGCGCTGTTGCGCCCTCGGCGCAGCAGAACCGCCTTCAAATCCAGCGATCCCGCCGCCGGGCCCGAGAAAACGATCTGAACCGTTCGCAAAGGGGGCAAGTCGGCAAAGGTGCGCATCGCCAGCGCAACGCAGCTGGCCGTGGTCGCCCCCCCATAAAGTGTGCGGCCCTGCGTCCATTGGCGGGCCGACTGCATCCGACCATGCCCGTCATGTGCCTGGATACCCGAAAGAAAATCATCCAGGGGAACCGTGACTGCATCCCCTTCAAATGGAGTTTCGGCCATCGACACTATGATCCCATCCGTGGAAGCTGAAGGTCAGGTGAAGCGGAACGGACTTGAGCAGCCACCATTCCCGCGGCCCGTCGGCAGGCAGTGTAGCCCGCCCCGCCAGCCGGGAATATTCCGCCATTCGCGAAAGGTGATTTGCGGATCGATGAACCCGCCACAACCGCTTGCCATATTGGAATCCCTCAACCGACGGAGCTCAATCAGACAGGACAGCAGTTAGCCCGGATTATGCACCGATGTCGTTACGCTGCCGTTATCGCGTAGCGGTTGTTCTGCGAAGTGGCGTTTGGAGACACT
>NZ_JBXAFZ010000035.1:0-26497 GCF_058793615.1 Niveispirillum sp. GW835-FHT14G11 | reverse complement strand
TCCGCGCTATCGCGCTTACGCAAAGACTCCCAGCTACCGACCACCAAACACAAGGCGGCTCACACCGGACGCGTACTTTCCAGGGAGCAGGTCAGAACCTGGAACAACGGCCATATCGTTTCCCAAGCAGCTAACGGGGAAACCGGCCTTGGGTCGAACTCATCGGGATTTGGTTCGGCGGCGACCACCGCCACGCGGCACATGCCGCGTAAGCCAAACCGCCGGATGGCGGGGCCGGCGCCTGAGGCCCACTGATCGGTATTGATCAGTGGGAACTGGTATCAGGTGGTAAACTGCATGACGAAACGTGCGCCGCTGGGCGCGTTTGTGTCAAGCGACAGGCGCCCACCTTGCCGCTCCATAATGCATTTCGCGATTGCCAGCCCAAGGCCCGCACCGGGGCCCAAGGCATTGGGACCGCGGCGGAACCGCTCGAACAGGCAAGCGGCGGCATGCGCGGCAATTCCGGGCCCGTCATCGGCAATGATCACAGTGGCAGACCCGGCAGACAGCGTGATTGACGTGCCTGGCGGCGTATACTGAATCGCGTTCTCGATCAGGTTGCGAAAGACAAGGCGCGTCAATGTTGCGTTCCCATGCGCAGGCACGCAAGCGTCGGGCGTCGCGGCGGTCACATAGTGCTCTGTTTCGAGCGCAACAGGTGCCAGTTCCCGCGCCACTTCCAGTGCCACGGCGTGGGCGTCGAATGCCGCAAACTGGAACTGCTCCTGTGAATCCAGGCGTGCCAGACAGAGCAGTTGCTCCAGGAGCCGGGAGAGCTGTTCCAATTCCAGCGCAACATCGCCTAGCTCCCGCACGGAGAAGCGTGACTCGAGCCGTGCCCGCAACGTCGCAAGCGGGGTGCGCAACTCGTGCGCAGCGTTTGCCGTGAATTCTCGCTGCACGCGATAGTCTGCTTCGAGCTGATCGAGCGAGGCGTTGACGGCCTGAACGAGCGGAACCAGCTCCCGAGGAAGGTTTGGGGCGTGCAACCGCTCGTCCAAACGACTGAGCGACAACGCCGAGGCCTGATGCGAAACGGCGCGCAAGGGACGAAGAGATGACAATACCGTCACCACCACGACGCCGACCACAGCGATCAGCAGCAGGGCAATCAGTGGAAACAGCTCGTCCAATGCGCCGAGCATGAGCTGGGCGACCAAGCTCTCCTTATCTTCGAGATTCCGCACCACCCGCAACCAGTATCGGCCGTTACGATCATTGAGATTGACCGCGGCCGCCAGGATGCTGTTGCCCGAAAGCGGATCCGTTTCCCACTGCATGACGACCTGCCCGCCGCCTTGAGCGACCGGTAACGGCAGATATGCGGCAGAGAAACCGCCCGATTCCAGCACGGTGCCATCCGTGCTCAGCAGTTGATAACCGTTCAACGTATCCGGTTGGGCGTAGAACTCTTGCAGGGATTGTGGCAATGCGAGACGCGGTGGATCGGACTCCGACACGATCGATGCACGCAGGTCCTGCACTTGGACAGCAATACTCTGTCCATCCAAACCCATCAGACCGTCGCGAAATTCAAAGTACAACATCAGGTAGCTGCCGACCAGTGCCAGCACGACCACGATGGTCAGTCGAAAGACCAGTGCGCGAAGGAGGGATGGCGCGCGCTTCATGCCGCGATCAGGACGCAAGATAGCCCAGACCGCGCAAGGTCCGGAGCGACACATTGGCGCCCGCAGCCGCGAGCTTCTTACGCAACCTGTGCACTTGCGTTTCCACCGAGTTTGCGCTGCGCTCCTGCTCGAAATCGTACAGGCATTCGCCAAGTCGCTCTTTCGAGATAACACGTCCCTGATTGCGCAACAACGCTTCGAGCACAACCAGCTCCGAGCGTGTCAGATCGAGCGGCGTGTCGGCGACTGTGGCGATGCGCGCAGACGTATCGAGCTTCACGCTACCCAGCGTCAGCGTGCGCCCCAATGCCGCCCCCGGACGACGCAACAGCGCGCGCAGCCGCGCGATGAGCTCCTGCATGGCAAAGGGTTTGATGAGATAGTCGTCAGCACCGCAATCCAGACCGCGCACACGATCCTCGATCGTACCGAGCGCGGTGAGGATCAGCACGGGTGTCATATTGCCCCGGTCACGCATTTCCTTCAGCACGCTCAGACCGGTTCCGTCCGAGAGCATGAGATCGAGCACGGCGGCATCGTAGTCGGCGGCCTGCCAGACTGCGAGCCCGTCAGACGCCGAGCCCGCTGTGTCGACCGCGAAACCCTGCGCACGCAGGCCCTCGGCGAGGGCCTGGCAGAGACGCTGGTTATCTTCGATGATGAGCAATCTCATGGGTCGGTTTATTTGCCTGAAGTCAGTATTCGATCCTGAGTCCGATCGTGGGAAGCGGTTCGTCAAGTCCTTCGATGACATTTTCGCCGCGACGCTCATTCCACTCATAGGCGTTGCCGTTCTTGCGACCGTAAACGTTCAGGATGTCGAGATAAGCAACCAGGCTGACCGGGCCGAAGCGACGCTGGTAATCCACGCGCAGGCTCAGCGCATGATAGGCAGGCAGACGCTCCGTGTTGGTGCGCGTCAGCTCCTTCGAGGAGCGCACCGGGCCTGCACCTCCCAGCACGTTGTTGTGCACGACAAACGCATCGGTGGGCCGGCCAGAAGCATATTTCCATTTCCCCGAGAATGTCCATCGATCACTCGGCTGCCACGCGCCGACGATACCGAACGCGTGTCGCCGATCCCAATCGGCCGCATATTTCCCTTCGCCGAGTTTATCATCGCGGCGGGCGCGCGATAATGAGTAGGTCGCCGACGCGCTCCACTCTTGGCTCATGCGCTTGGTCAGCATCAGATCCAGGCCTGCCGCGGACCCTTTGCCGATGTTCGTTGCGGTGTTCAGGGTCCGATCGTCGAACACGATCAGATCGTCGAGCCGCTGATAATAGCCTTCGGCCGAAACATACAGGTCGTCGCGCAGATGCCGGGAAATGCCCGCCGACCACTGCGTGGAGCGCTCGTGCTTCAGCTTGAGATTGGACGGATCTGCGGCGATATCGAGATAACGCGGTGCCTGATAAAATACGCCACCTCCGGTCCAAACGCGGGTGACCGGATCTGCCTGCCAACTCAACAGCATGCGCGGGGCGACGACAGATTTTCCGGTAAACCCATCGCGCTCATAGCGAATTCCGGGTGTCGCTGTTAAATCGCCGAAGGTCCAGGCATAGTCGGCATAAGCGGCAATCTGCGTCTTCGCTGCGCTCAAGGTCGAGTTGTACTCCCCTGGCGTCAGCACGATATATCGCTGCATCGGGTCCGCACGAAAGTCCGACTGATCATATACATAGCGTATCCAGTCGCCGGAGAGGCGATGGTCGAAGTTGAGATCCACGCGAGCGACCCGCGCGCCGGCGGAGAAGAGTCCTTGTGAACCGAGCAGCGTGCTGAAATCGCTGCGCCAGCCGATCTCCGTTTCTCTCTCCTTGATGTTCAGTATGTTCTCGCGGACCGGCGTCGTCGCTGGTGTCGGGTTGGCACCCCCGAGATCCGGAAATGCCTCACCCTGATTGCTTTTCATGTCGCTGTCACGGTAATAGAGCGTATTGCGCAACTGCGCGGCCTCACCGGGCGTCCATCGCCAGGTCACGCCGAGCAACGTGCTGTGTTGCTTCGTCTTGCCGATATCCGCGTCCTCAAAATTCTCAGACGCCAGCGCATTTTCGACCGTGCGCTTGGTATCCTCGCCGGCGTAAATCGCCAGCAGTTCAAGGCGATGATCGTCATTCAGCCTGGTGACGGATTTTCCGATGAAATCAGTCATGCGCATCTTGCCGATGTCATTCTCCCCGATCGCTTTGAACAAGGTGCTGAAATCGAACCGGCGGGCCGACAGCAACAGGCTTGTATTATCGGACACGTAGCTTGGCCCGTCATAGTCCGCCTCAACGCCGATAATGTCGAGGCGGAGGCCGGTCGTGGAACTCTCAGGATTGCCCTCCGCGATCCCGAGTTCGAGCAGCGAGCCATTCTTGCCGCCCTCGGCCGCACGCCAGCCGCCTGGGGAAAACTTGGCGTTACCGATGATGTTCGTGGCGAAGATCGAATATCGTCCACCGCCATTGATCTCCTCCTCTCCGAGTGACTCATCGAAATGTGCGACCTTATCGAAAGGGATGCCATCGATCAGGATCAGATTGTCCCGGGGCCCGTTGCCGCGCACGGTGAAGTTTGAGAACTCACCCGTCGCGACGACGCCCGGCAGTACGTCCAGCGCACGGAACACGTCGCCAGCGCTGCCGGGATTGCGTCGTATCTCTTCACGCTCCAACTGCACGGTGTTCGGCGTCGCCCTTGGATCGCCTGCTGTCGCGCGCGCCGAGACAACGATTTCTTCGATCACGTCGTCGCTTCCACGCAACAGCGCGAATTCGACGGCCGCCACCCGGCGAAGCACGACCCGCACATCCGCCTGCACGGCCTTTACGTAGCCCTGCTCTTCCACCTCGACCGAATACACGCCTTCCGGCACCTGATCGAACGAAAACTCTCCGGTGGGACCGGCTTTGACCGTGCCGTGAACCTGCTGATTGCGCATGAGGCGTACAGTTGCCATCGGCACCGCCCGTCCCGTAACCGAATCCACGATGCGTCCACGAACGGCGCCCGCTGCCTCCTGTTGCGCTTGGGCATGCGCCGGAAGCGCTATGGATACCTGTAGTACAAGAGCGGTAAGAGGCAGGACTCTGTGCAGCATGGCTGGTTCCTCAGACAGTTGATAGTCATCGGAAGCCAATCTAACAACCGAGTCTGTCGCGAAACTTGCGACGCATACGGATCACGTCTCCGTGCCTGGTGTGGATCGCGTCCCCAGCGGTGGTGCAGGAGCGACGTGTTCCCTACGGTCACTACGATGAGCCAGAAATCCTTCCTGACGCAATCAGTCGCCTCTGTCCCAAAGGGCCTGACGGCGGACAGGAAAGCATTTGCGCCTTTGTCATGGCTGCCTGGAGGCGTGTCGTGCAAGCTGCTTGGAAGAGGTGAACCGGCGCAGCAGCTCTGATTTCCGGGGGCACTTCCGTCGCGCTCAACACAGCCAGCCGATAAACGGCCAGCATCTCGGCTTCCTGGCCCCTGGCCTGATCGATCTGTGCGTTGATGCGGCCAAAATCGAACAGGCGCCAGCGCAGGCCCAAAACCCCGGTCGCTTGCGTGGCATTGCCGGTAAAGAGGTTGCCAGCGGACAGCGACGACGCGCTGCCAACTAACCCGCTCAAGGACAGCTTGGGATAGTACTCGGCAATCGCCGCGCCGATACGGGCGTTAGATGCGGCCAGACGCCGCTCGGCCACAATCAGGTCGGGCCGGCGGCGCAACAGGTCACCGGGCGACCCGGTGACCGTGATCTGTGGGGCTGCGGGAATGGCACGGGCGTCAACCAGTTCGGCCCGATGGGTGCCGGCGGGAGAGCCCAGCATCACATCCAGTGCATTCATCGCGGAATCCAGGCCGGCTTGCAGAACCGGCACAGATGCTTGAACCTGTGCCAATGTCCCTTCCGCCTGGCGCAGCTGGAGTTCGGGGGCCAGACCTTTGCTGTAGAGGTGATTGACGGTCGAAAGCAGGTCCTGCTGGGTCTTCACCTGCCGGCTGGCGACAGCGAGGCGGGTTTGCAGACCGCGGATGGTGATATAGATATCGGCGGTCTGGGCTGCCACGGTCAGGCGTGTGGCCGCCAAGCCGGCCTCCGCTGCCTGATAATCAGCCAGTGCCGCCTCGCGCCCGCGACGCAGGCCTCCGAACAGGTCCAGTTCCCAGCTGGCACCGAGATTGGCCTCATAGGCGTTGCCGGTGCGGTCGAAATCCGGCTGCGAAGCCAGGGCCTGACCCAGCGGCGTTTCAACGGATTGATAGGCCCTGGCCGCCTGACCGCTGACATTGCCTGACGGCAACAAGGCGGCATTGGCGGCGCCCAATCCTGCGCGGGCCTGGGTCACCCGCGCCGTGGCCTGCGCCAGATCAAGGTTCTGTTCCAGCGCCTGGGTGATATATCGCGTCAGGATCGGATCGCCGAAGCCGGTCCACCAGCTGGCGATATCGGCGCTGGCTGCAGCATTTCGCCCTGCCACGGCCGCCTGACCGATATAGTGCCCCGGCAGGGGCATTCCCGGTTTGGCATAATCGGGGCCGACGGCACAGCCGGCCAGCAGGCTGGATGCGAGAAGGGCAGTGGTGAGTAGGCGGATGGGCAGCATGGACTTCTTCCGGGAAGGAGAGCTAGAATAGTTTTCGGTGACCAATATGCCAAATGGTCACTCGTTCCGCAATTTCCATGCTGGAGATAAGCATCACGCCATGAACAAAGCAGCCACCTATCCCGGTTCGGCCCGTGGTCCGGCCGACCATGATGTGCGGGACCAGATTGTCAGCGCTGCCACCGAGCATTTCAGCCGGTACGGTTACGAGAAGACCACTGTCTCCGACCTCGCCAAGGCCATCGGTTTCTCCAAGGCCTATATCTACAAATTCTTCGAATCCAAGCAGGCCATCGGGGAGAGCATCTGTTCCAGCTGTCTGTGCGGGATTGAGGGGGAGATCAGGGCTGCCGTGGCGGAAGCCCCCCAGCCGTCCGAGAAGCTGCGGCGTATGTTCAAAGTCGGCATCGAGGCGAGCCTCCGCCTGTTCTCCCAGGACCGCAAACTCTACGAGATCGCCGTATCGGCAGCCACGCAGCGCTGGCAGGCGGTGGTCGCTTATGAGGACCGGCTCCAGAATCTGCTTAAGGAGGTCCTGCTTGAAGGTCGGGCATCCGGGGATTTCGAGCGCAAGACGCCGCTCGACGAGACCGCCAGGGCGATCTATCTGGTCATGCGCCCCTATCTGAACCCGCTGTTCCTGCAACACAGCGTCAACCACGCCGATGACGCGCCGTTGCAATTGTCCAGCCTTGTGCTGCGCAGCCTGTCCCCATGACGCAGGCACACGGATAGTGACTATTGACTAAATTAGTCACTTTATTCAGTATGAGACCCCTGCCCCCCTTGCTGATGGGACTCTCATGCTGCGCCGTCGCATCGTTGCCTCCTCCCTTCTTTGTGCGTTGCCCCTTGTGTTGGCTGCATGCGGCGAGGAACCGCATGCCGACCCTCGTACCGAAGCGCCGCTGGTGCGCGTTGCCGCTGTTCAGAATGCCAGCGTCGCCTCACGCGCCTTTACCGGCACTGTCGCGGCCCGGATCGAAAGCGATCTGGGGTTCCGTGTGCCCGGCAAGGTGCTGGAACGGCTTGTGGATGCCGGGCAGACCGTCAAGCGCGGGCAGTTGCTGCTGCGGATTGACCCGGTTGATCTGAAGCTCGCCGCCCATGCGCAGCAGGAAGCCGTTACCGCTGCCCGCGCACGGGCGCAGCAGACGGCGCAGGACGAAGCCCGTTACCGCGAATTGCGCGGGACCGGTGCCATCTCGGTCTCTGCCTATGATCAGGTCAAGGCGGCGGCCGACGCCGCCAGCGCCCAGCTCAAGGCTGCCCAAGCGCAGGCGGAAGTGGCCTTGAACGCCAACCGCTATGCCGAACTGGTAGCGGATGCCGACGGCGTGATCATGGAAACCCTGGCCGAACCCGGACAGGTTGTCAGTGCCGGGCAGGTGGTGGTGCGCCTTGCCCATGCCGGGCAACGGGAGGCCATCGTCCAACTGCCGGAAACCCTGCGCCCGTCCATCGGCTCCACCGGGCAGGCCACCTTGTTCGGCCGGCAGGGGGTTTCGGTTCCAACCACCCTACGCCAACTCTCCGATGTGGCCGACCGGCTGACCCGCACCTATGAGGCACGCTACGTGCTGGAGGGAGAGTTGGCCAACGCCCCCCTGGGCGCCACTGTCACCATCCGGGTTGCCGATGGCATCACCCCCACGCAGAACGACATGCAGGTGCCGGTCGGCGCATTGTTCGATGCCGGCAAGGGGCCGGGCGTCTGGGTCATCGACGGACAGCCGACAAAGGTGAAATGGCAGACAGTTACCGTCCAGCAGCTCGATAATGACAGCGTGCGCGTTGCCGGAGCGCTCAAACAGGGCACCCTGATCGTCTCGCTGGGGGCACACATGCTGCGCGATGGCGAGATAGTGCGTGTCGCCGGCCAGCCCCAAGCCTCCGCCCAAGGAGCCCGTCCGTGAGCACAGGCCGTTTCAACCTCTCCGCCCTTGCCGTGCGGGAACGTTCCATCACCCTGTTTTTGATCCTGCTGATCACGGGTGCCGGCATTCTCGCCTTCTTCCAGCTTGGACGCGCGGAAGATCCCCCTTTTACCATCAAGCAGATGACGGTCGTCACCGCCTGGCCCGGTGCCACGGCGCAAGAGATGCAGGACCAGATTGCAGAGCCGCTGGAAAAGCGCATGCAGGAACTGCGCTGGTATGACCGGACGGAGACCTTCACCCGCCCAGGTCTGGCCTTCACGATGGTGGTGCTGCGCGACAACACCCCGCCGTCGGAAGTGCAGGAGGAGTTTTATCAGGCCCGCAAGAAGCTCTCTGACGAGGCCAATACCTTGCCCGCCGGTGTCATCGGCCCGTTGGTCAATGATGAATATGCCGACGTGACCTTCGCGCTCTTTGCGCTGAAGGCCAAGGGGGAGCCGCAGCGCCTGCTGGTGCGTGACGCGGAAACCCTGCGCCAGCGCCTGCTGCATGTGGTCGGCGTGAAGAAGGTCAATATCATCGGGGAACAGCCCGAGCGCATCTTCGTCTCCTTCTCCCATGAAAAGCTGGCGACATTGGGTGTTGCCCCGCAGGACATTTTCGCCGCCCTCAATAATCAGAATGTGCTGACCCCCGCCGGTTCCATCGAAACCAAGGGGCCGGCGGTATTCATCCGTGTCGATGGTGCCTTCGACAAGCTGGAGAAGATCCGGCAGACCCCGATCACTGCCCAGGGGCGGACCCTGAAACTGTCGGACGTGGCGACGGTTGAACGGGGCTATGAAGATCCTGTCACCTTCCAGGTGCGCAACAATGGCGAGCCGACGCTGCTCCTCGGCATCGTCATGCGCGACGAATGGAATGGGCTGGACCTGGGCAAGGCGCTGGAAGCGGAGGTTTCCGCGATCAATGCGGAACTGCCCCTGGGCATGTCGCTGACGAAGGTGACCGATCAAGCCGTCAATATCAGCTCGGCGGTCGATGAGTTCATGGTGAAATTCTTTGTCGCCCTGCTGGTCGTAATGGTGGTCTGCTTTGTCAGCATGGGCTGGCGGGTCGGCATCGTTGTTGCCGCGGCGGTACCGCTGACGCTGGCTGCCGTGTTCATCATCATGGCGGCGACGGGCAAGAATTTTGACCGTATCACGCTGGGGTCCTTGATCCTAGCCCTGGGCCTGCTGGTGGACGACGCCATCATCGCCATTGAAATGATGGTGGTGAAGATGGAGGAGGGCTATGACCGGGTCAAAGCCTCCGCCTATGCCTGGAGCCACACGGCGGCCCCCATGCTGTCCGGCACGCTGGTCACCGCCATCGGCTTCATGCCCAATGGCTTCGCACGGTCTACGGCGGGCGAATATACCAGCAACATGTTCTGGATCGTCGGCATCGCCCTGATCGTGTCATGGGTGGTCGCGGTGGTGTTCACCCCCTATCTGGGCGTGAAGATGCTGCCGGACATCAAGCCGGTCGAGGGTGGTCACGAAGCCATCTATAATACCCGCAATTACAATCGCTTCCGCCGGGTACTGGGTCGCGTCATCGCTGCCAAATGGCTGGTGGCCGGTGCGGTTGTGGGCACCTTCGTCCTGTCCGTGGTCGGCATGGGAATTGTGAAGAAGCAGTTCTTCCCCACATCCGATCGGCCGGAGGTTCTTGTCGAGGTGCAGATGCCCTATGGCACCGCCATCGAGCAGACCAGTGCCGCGACGGCGAAGGTGGAGGCCTGGCTGGCAAAGCAGGAAGAAGCCAAGGTCGTAACCTCTTATATCGGCCAAGGGGCACCGCGCTTCTTCCTGGCCATGTCGCCGGAACTGCCCGATCCGTCCTTCGCTAAGATCGTGGTGCTGACTGGCAATGAGGAGGAACGGGAGACCCTGAAACACCGGCTGCGCCAGGCCGCCGCCGACGGATTGGCACCGGAGGCCCGGGTGCGCGTCACCCAGATCGTGTTCGGGCCGCCATCGCCCTTTCCTGTCGCTTACCGCGTCATGGGGCCGGACCCTGATCAGTTGCGGGTGATCGCCCAGCAGGTTGAAGAGGTGATGCGCGCCAGCCCGATGATGCGCACCGTCAATACGGACTGGGGTTCGCGCGTTCCCACCCTGCATTTCACCCTGGATCAGGACCGGTTGCAGGCGGTCGGGCTGACCTCCAATTCCGTGGGCTTGCAGTTGCAGTTCCTGTTGAGCGGGGTGCCGCTGACGCAGGTGCGCGAGGATATCCGCTCGGTGCAGGTGGTTGGCCGCGCCGCCGGCGATATCCGCCTGGACCCGGCCAGGATCGCCGATTTCACCCTGGTGGGTTCGGCGGGGCAGCGCCTTCCGCTGTCGCAGGTCGGCAGTGTCGATATCCGCATGGAAGACCCCATCCTGCGCCGGCGTGACCGCACACCCACCCTCACCGTGCGGGGCGACATCGCTGACGGTTTGCAGCCGCCGGACGTCTCCACCGTGATCTTGGCGCAGTTGCAGCCGGTCATTGCCCAGCTTCCGCCCGGTTACCGTATCGAACAGGCTGGTTCCATTGAGGAATCCGCCAAGGCCACCAAGGCCTTGTTGCCACTGTTCCCGATCATGATTGCACTGACCCTGCTGGTCATCATCTTCCAGGTGCGGTCGATGTCGGCGATGGTCATGGTGTTCCTGACCAGCCCGCTGGGGCTGATCGGCGTGGTGCCGACCTTGCTGCTGTTCCAGCAACCGTTCGGCATCAATGCCCTGGTCGGCCTGATTGCCCTGTCCGGCATCCTGATGCGCAACACGCTGATCCTGATCGGGCAGATCCAGCACAACAAAGAGGAAGGGTTGTCCGCCTTCAACGCGGTGGTAGAGGCGACGGTGCAGCGGGCCCGGCCTGTGATCCTGACAGCGCTCGCGGCCATCCTGGCCTTCATCCCGCTGACCCATTCGGTGTTCTGGGGAACGCTGGCCTACACCCTGATCGGCGGCACCCTGGCGGGTACTGTGCTGACCCTGGTGTTCCTGCCGGCCATGTATTCCATCTGGTTCAAGATCAAGCCCGTCGCCTCACAAGGCTGAGCAGCCCATCCCCATGAAAGAAACCATCATGTCGAATGCAAAGATCGTCTCTTCTTCATTTATGAGGTTTCCGTTGGTGTGAAGCCACAAGCATGGCGGCAACCCGGCGCAAGCGCAGCACGTAGTCACCGTCACCCCCGGATGGGATTGGGTTTCAAAACAACAATGATGGGGTTTGGGCGCCTGTCGGTCAGGCTTCAGGTACAGATGGTCGCGGCAAGAGAACCATCGCTAAGGGACGTGGGCATATAATCATCGGGCACAAGCGACCGGAACAGGAATGCCAAAAGGGCAATCATGGCCAGAAGTCGCGTCAAATGCCTTTTATGAAGGTATCCTTCCTCCACCAGGCTTCTTCTCTCGGTACCCGTTTACCATCTTTCTGTGCCTATTGCACCGCGTGGCGACAGGCTGGGCGTCGCGGCGGGTTTCGGCCCTGCCTGGCCGCCGCGGGCCGTCTCTTCCCATTAAGACACTTATTTTCAACATATGTGTCGATTGCGAAACAGCCCGCCCAATCTGCTATGCGGGCTTTCAGGATAGTCGTCATGCTCCCCCAAAATTCGAACAGGGGGTTAAAGATGTCATTTGTGTTGCTTGCTAAGCGCAGCTTGCCGTTCATGCTGGCAATGACAGTTGCCGGCTCGGTTCCAGCCTGGGGTGCGGAGAGTTCCGGCGAGGTGCTGGTTCTGGAAGAGATCATCGTGACGGCGCAGAAGCGCGCGCAGTCATTGCGGGACGTGCCCATCTCCATCTCCGCCCTGGGATCGGAGGAGCTGGAGGCCCGCCGGGTCAACGGTGTCGAGGATTTCATCCGTTCCGTGCCCAATGCCAATTTCGTGAATTCCGGCGCCTATTATGGTCAGTCGGTCACGTTTCGCGGCATCTCAAACTTCGCCAGCGGCAATTACGACGTCATCGCCGTGACCGTGGATGATGTGGGTTATGGCGCCACCAGCACGAGCGCCATCCTGTCATCCCGTTTGAATGACGTGGAGCGGATCGAAGTGCTGCGCGGCCCGCAGGGCACACTGAGCGGTCGCAACTCGCTGGGCGGTTCCATCAATATCATCACGAAGAAGCCCACCCTGTCCAAAATGGACGGCGAGGCGTCCTTGGATATCAGCCGGTTTGAAACGGTTCAGGGCAAAGCCGCCATCAATGTCCCGCTGAACCCGAAGGCCGCCATTCGCGTCTCCGGCTTTTACGAACACATTGGCGGCGCCATGGAGAATATCGGCCCGGCGGGTGGGGATTCCGGTTACAACAATTCCGGTGGCCGTGTTGCCACCCGGTTTCAGCCGACCGAACGCCTGACCATCGATGCGGCCGTGGGTTACGAGAACCTGCGTCGGGGGATGGAGGATTGGGTCGCCCATGATTTCACCAGCCCAGCACTTCAGACCTATA
This sequence comes from Niveispirillum sp. GW835-FHT14G11, assembly GCF_058793615.1. Taxonomy (NCBI): domain Bacteria; kingdom Pseudomonadati; phylum Pseudomonadota; class Alphaproteobacteria; order Rhodospirillales; family Azospirillaceae; genus Niveispirillum; species Niveispirillum sp. GW835-FHT14G11. The sequence goes on along the minus strand of NZ_JBXAFZ010000035.1, from coordinate 13,879 downwards.
TGACAGGTGCGCTGGCGAGTTGGGGCGGTGCCTATCCGGGGCCGGTCGATTATCTGTCGGATGTCGGCAACAATGGCGGCAAGGTTTCCAAGGATACCGACGAATTCACCCGGATCGAGGATTGGACGGCCTCGCTGCGCGCCAGCTACGAGATGGACAGCCATGTGCTGGACCTGATCTACGGCCATTTCGATTATGATTTGCGCTATGCGGAGGATTACGACCAGACCGAATATGCCTGGTGGTACGCCGACCGCACCCGCCAAACCACGGCAGACAGCATCGAACTGCGCACCACCTCCCGCTATGACGGCCCCATCAACTGGGTCGGCGGCGTCAGCTATATGCGCGAAACGCTGAAGAATGCGGGCGGTGACAATATCGGTCTGTGGGCCGTCAATGGCGGCAACCCGGTTGTGGCCGGCGCCAGCAAGCCGGCCTATCTTTTCTACGCCTATAACCGTATCGAGAGCGTGGGTCTGTTCGCCAACGCCTTTTGGGACATCAAGGACTGGCTGCACCTGTCGGCTGGTACGCGCTATTCCATCGAGCGCAACCGCATCGGCGATAATTTTGTCTTCGATATCGCGGACATGAACCTGTCCCTGCCGGCACTGGCCGACAGCGATTATCGCCGGTCGAAGATTTCCCGCTTCTCCCCGCGCGTGGCGCTGAATATCGACCTGGACGATATGGTCACCAGCTATGCCCAATATTCCACGGGCTACCGCGCCGGCTATGGCAATGATGCGCAGTCGATCAGTGTCGGCGCTCCGGCAGAGGTTGATCCGGAAAAGCTGGAAAATTACGAGATCGGGCTGAAGGGTCGTTTCCTGGGTGGCATCCTGACCGCCAATGCCAGCCTGTTCTACATGGATTACCGCAACCTGCAGGTGGAGGCGCTGATCGACCCGGCGCTGAATCCCTATCCGTTCAACATCTATTACGACCTGAATGCGGGCAAGGCCCACACCAAGGGCTTTGAACTGGAGGCCGAATTGCGGCCGATGCCCGAGGTCACGCTGCATGCGGCGGTGGGCTATACAAAGGCCATCGTCGATGAGGTGTCGATCGACGGCACCTCCTATGCCAACATCGCCATCCCCAATGTGCGACCCTGGACCGTGTCGCTGGGTGCGGCCTACATGCCGGCCCTGACCGATACGCTGACGGGCGACTTCCGCGTCGATTATACGTTCCAGGACCGGATCTACTGGCAGGGCATTCTGCCCAACCCGGCCTATTTCCTGCCCTCCTATCAGACCGTGGATGTGGCGGCGGGGGTGCGGGGCGACGGCTGGTCGGCGAGCCTCTATTTCGAGAATGTGCTGAACGAGAAATATTACACCTCGATCGGCTGGGTCGATGTCGGTTATCGGGGGCGCATGGTCTATACGCCGCCGCGCCGGTTCGGTCTGCGCCTGACCAGCACGCTCGACGCCTTGATGGGCAATTGAGGCCAGGGAGATGCCCATGCTGATCTCCGACCTGATGCTGACAGCAGCCCTGATCCTGGCCGTGGCCGGCATCTGGTCGGTGCCGTTGCGGCGCGGGCGCCCGGCCCTGTTGGGGCTGGCCCTGGTGGCGGGGCTTTTGTCCTTCTGGCAAGGGATGTGGCAGGCGGTGCCCGGCCTGCTGCTGGTCTTGCTGCTGGCCGGCGTGCCGCCGCTGGCCCGTCGCTGGCTGGCGGCGGGTCCCCGTCTGGTGCGGGCGGGGGGCTGGCTGGCGGCCATGGCGCTGGTGCCTGTCGTCCTGCCCTATTATCTGTCGCCGCTGTTCGACCTGCCGTCACCGGACGGGCGGTACCAGGTGGGCACGGACGGCTTTGAACTGGTGGACGCGGCACGGCACAGCGTCATGGAGGACCCGGCCGACCGCGCCCGCCGCATCCAGGTGCGCGTCTGGTATCCGGCGGAAGTGCCAGCCGGCTCCCGCCAGCGCCCCTATCTGACGGCACAAGAGGTCCGGGATGTGGCCCCGACCCTGGCCCGGAATTTCGGCTGGCCGGGCTTCATGTTCGGTCATCTGGGCAATATCGATACCCATTCGTTCCAGGGGGTGCCGGTCGTTCCGGGAGGAGAGCCCTTGCCGGTGCTGGTCTTCAACCATGGCTATTGGTGCTGGCCGGGGCAGAACAGTGTGCTGATGGAGAAGCTGGCCAGTCATGGCTATATCGTCTTCGCCATCGGTCATCCTTATGATGCGGTTACCCTGCGCTTTGCCGACGGGCTGGTCATCCCGCCATCGTCCCTGAAGGCGGCGGCCAGTGTTCCAACGGCCGGCATGATCACCTTCTGGGAAGCCAGGGATATGGCGGCGCGGGCGGCGGCCTTGCCCGGCTATATGGCGGATTTCGACCGTCACCGGGTGATGAAGAGTTTCAACGCCTGGCGTGACGACACGCGTTTCCTGCTCGAGAGCCTGCGCCAAGGACGGGTGAGCCCGGCCATCCAGGCTGTGGCCAGCCGTGGCGATCTGGCCCGCGTCGGCCAGGTTGGCATGTCGTTCGGCGGTACCGTCGCCGCGTCCACCTGCCACCATGATCCGGGCTGCCCTGCCGCCATCAACATGGATGGGGAGGAGTTCGACTGGTCGCTCTATGACGCAGCGGTGCGCATGCCGCTGCTGGAGATCCATGATGACTGGGTGCGCTACGGCCATGGCGACGCGCGCTATGCGCTGAACGACTTCGTATACGAACCCTGGTCGGCAGCCGGGACCACGGCGTCGGTGACGCGGCTGCGGATCGAGGGCGTGCGTCATATCGGTCTGCTGGACCTGCCGCTGTCGGCCCGTCGGCCGCTGCGCGACCGGTATTATGGCGTGCAGGATGGATGGACGGCGACCAACACCATTGCCGCCATCAGCCTTGGCTTCCTCAACCATGTGATGCGCGAGGGCGGGCAAGGGCTGCCGCCCGGGCTTCTGGAGAAATATCCCGCTGCCCGGCCGCATTCCGCCCAGGCGGTGCGCGACTGGTGGAATGCTACGAATCCTCCCGCCATTCCAGGGCCGATCCGGCGGCCGTAACGGCGTATGCCGAACTGTCAACCCGTCCGTCCCCTAGAAGGAAGGAACCATGCCGACATTGATCATCACTGACCCGCATGGCCAAGGCCGAGCCATACAGGCCGAGCCGGGCCGGAGCCTGATGGAAGTCATCCGCGACCATGATTTCGATGGCCTGATGGCCATCTGCGGTGGCGCCTGTTCCTGTGCCACCTGCCATGTGTGGGTGGACCCCGCCCAGATAGCCCTGTTGCCACCCGTCGGGCCGGATGAGGAGGATCTGCTGGACAGTCTGGATCAAAGGCGACCCGGTTCCCGTCTGTCCTGCCAGATATCCGTGACGATGGACATGGACGGGCTGCGTGTGACCATCGCCCCGTCGGATTAGAGCGTGTCAGGTTTAGATGGGATGGTCTGTTCCGGGCCCGGCCTGTCTAACGGGCTATCAAGCCCGGTGACAGGGCATCCACCGTGGGGGAGCAGACCGGCATCCACCTTATACCCGCCATGCCGGGAATTGCCACCCAGCCCCGGTCCAACGCTCAGATATCCCAAGCCCACCAGGGCCTTGGTCTTCTTGCCAGCCATGCGGAAGGGGTGCCGTCATCCTGCTTTGGCCGAAAAAACGATGGTCGCGTTCCAGTCATGCCTCTGCTGTTTCCTCATGCAGCGGGACGTGATCGCAAAGAGGGCTTGGCCATCCCTCTCTCCGCCTTCATGGTCAGGTAATATCGCCTGGTATCAGAACCGGTACCCGACGCTTCCCACCACGGACCGCCGGGCACCCAGAAAGCAATCCCCGCGCGCCAGGCAGGTGGAGATGTATTTCTCATCCGTCAGGTTGTTGACGTTCAGGCTGAGGCGCCAGGCATCCAGGCTGTAGGACAGCATCAGGTCGGCCAAGGTGTTGGCCGGCGTGTTGATGATGATGGTGCGCGCACTGTTCTGATCGGTCTGGGTGCCGACATAGCGCACGCCGCCGCCCAGTTTCACCTCTGCCCTGTTCTCCAGCGGGAAGGTGCGGATCACAAAGGCTGATGCCATGTGGCGGGGGGTGGAACTGGCCGGCTTGCCGATCTCCGTTGCCACATTGCTTTTGGAGGTCTTGGCGTCGGTATAGCTGTAGCTGGCGCTGAGCGTGTAATGCTCCAACATGGTGGCCTGGGCCTCGAACTCGAAGCCTTGCGCCTTGATTTCACCCGTCTGCACACGGTCCAGCGGATTGGTGGGGCTGGTGGTGACGCGGTTGGTGTCGCGCAGGTCGAAGATGGCCGTGGTGACCAGGATATCCTTCTGCGGTTGCCATTTCACGCCGGCTTCCACTTGTTTGCCGATCTGCGGGTCGAAGGGGTCGCCCGCCAGGTTGGTGCCCGACACCGGCAGGAAGCTTTCCGAATAGCTGACATAGGGCGCGAAGCCGCCTGCCATTTCATACAACAGGCCAGCCCGGTAAGAGGTGGCTGTATCCTTCTTCGTGGTCTTCACCCCGGCTGGTGTCAGCGTGTAGGAGCGGGCATTGTCATGCCGCAGGCCCAACAGCAGGTTCCAGCCCTGCCATTTGATCTGGTCTTGCAGATAAAAGCCGATCTGCTTTTGCTCCGACGTGTTGCCCTTGGTGCGGGCCGGGGCCGTGAAGCCGCCCGTATAGACCGGGTTGAACAGGTCGATAGGGGTGGTCAGGCGGCTGGTGATCTGTTCCAGGTCCTGGTGGTATTCCTGCCAGTCCATGCCAGCCAACAGGGTGTGACTGACCGCGCCCGTGGCGAAATCACCCTGTAGCTGGGTGTCCGACGACAGGATGCGCACATCGGGGTAGGAGCCGGAAAGATAACGGCCGACATTGCGCTGCGGTCCCGTATAGCCCGTCTGCCCGGCCGACAGGAACGGGTTCAGCGGATTGCTGAAGGAATTTGAATAGATGGTCTGGTAGGTGATCTCGCTCCAGGCCGCGCGGAAATTCTGCCGCGCTTGCAGCCAATCGGTGATCTGCTGGGCCAGGAAGGCGGAGACGTTGGTCTGTTCGGATTTGTACTGGTCGAAATCCGGCTCCCCGATGAACGTGTCGAACCCGATCTCGCCATTGGGATTGTCATACAAGGTCCCGGACCAGGGGAAGAACTGGGTCGTCAGACCCGTATCATCCTTCTGGTGGTAGAGTTGGATCGTGGCTTCCGTTCGGTCGGTGGGGCGCCAAGTCAGCTGTGGCGCAATGAACCAGCGGTCATCGTCGACATGATCGACCTGGGTCCCCGCATCGCGTACCAGACCGGTGACACGGAAGGCCAGGGTTCCCGCCTCGTCGATCGGGCTGGTCAGGTCAAACTGTGCCTGTTTGCGATCATAATTGCCATAGCTGAGGATCACCTCGTTCGCCGCGGTGAATTCCGGGCGCTTGCTGGTCAGGTTGACCACGCCGGCCACACTGCCCTGGCCATAAAGGACCGAGGCGGGGCCTTTAACCACCTCCACCCGTTGCAGCATATAGGTGTCGGCACGGGCGACATTGTAACTGTCGTAGGAGGTGCGCATCCCGTCCAGGTATTGGAGCGGCCGGCTGCCGCGCACGAGGTAGCTGTCGACGCGGCTGTCATTGCCATAGGCGTCGGAACGCACGCCAGCACTGTAGAGCAGCACATCCTGGATCGACAGGGCGCCGCGTTCCAGCATCTGTTCGGCCGTGATGACGGCGATGGATTGCGGGGTGCTGGCAAGCGGCGTGTCGGTCTTGGTACCGCCGCTGGCCCGCCGCGCGCGTTCCCCCACCACCACGATCTGGTCACGGTCGATGGTTTCCGCCACCTGCGTGTCATTTGCCGTATCGGTGGTCTGGGCCAGTGCCGGGGTGGATACGCCGGCCATCAGCAACGAGGCAAACGCCAGCCGCACGGCCGGGACGGGAATGAACGGGAACGACATCACAGGCTCCATATATATTAATAATCATTCGCAGTTGTTTTATGGTGAAATTATGAGAATGCAAATGACTAGCACATGCATACGGATGATGCGGTGGGCGCATGGGTTTTGTGGGAGGGCCCATTCCATCGGGTTCAATCCGATGTCGATCATCGGCGCCGGTCGGGGGTTGGGGTGGGCGACGCCATTGCGGATATTGGCGGGCTTTATCCAGGCATGGCGGCTGGCTGCGCGATTGGTTGTGGCGGCACACACGTTGTCCGCAAAGGGCGGCGGATCTGGCGCAGAATACGTTCTGCCGGCTGCTGGAACGCCGCCCGGCTTTGCCCGATGATACCAAGCGCTATCTGGCAACGGTGGCCCGACGGCTGTTGATTGACGATATTCGTGCACGGGAGGTGGAGCGGGCTTAGCTGGATGTGCTGGGGGACCGTTTTGGCACCGCCGACCACCTGACACCGGAGCGCGTCGCGGAGGCGGTGCAGTTGCTGCACGGGATACTGCCGCCGCCAACAAGGCGGCGTTTCTGTTGCGGCGCCTTGAGGGGATGGCCCATGCGGACATCGCCACTGCATTGGGCCTGGTCGGACCGCACCGTGAAGCGCCACATCGCCGCGGCTAGCGCCCGATGCTATGCCCTGGCTTACGCAGAGGTGTGATGTCGGCCAGGGCGGTTCCAAACGCTGAGCCAACCGCTGAGATTGTGGCGCGCGCCGCCCATTGGGCCGCCCTTCTGGGTGATGCGGATGTCACCCGGCAGGTGCATGAAGCCTGTGAGCGCTGGTGCGGCCAGGACCCAAGGCACCGTGTGGCGCTGGATCGCATGCGGGGTCTGGCCGCGCGTTTTGATCGGCTGGACGGGGTAGAACGCGAAACGCTGACGGTCGCGGCTGCCCGCCGGGCGCGGCCTGGCAGTCGATCCGCCATAGCGGCGCTGGCCCTGGATCGGGCCTTGGTGGCAGCGTCGCAGCATCTGCCGGGCTTCACGGCGCGCTTCCTGGATATGCCAAACCAAGCGGATGATAGCATCACCATCGTCGGATCGGCGCCGATTGATCGGGGAGAGGCGGTTTCCGTCCAGCTTTTCGCCGACCCGCGTGACGGATCCTTGTTGGGCTGGCGGGAGACGGAGGTCCTGTCCTTTGACCGCCGTCACCTGATGGATATGCTTTACGCGCTACACAACCGAAAACAGCTCTAGGCGATCTCTGTGTTGCGCATGTGTTTCAAGAACAGCTCGCATTGATTGAGCATTGCCCCGTGATCCTGAACCGACGCCTTGGTGCCTGCGTCAAACCCGGCGCGGATCACCATCAACGCCACCGGCAATGATGGGGACAATCTGCTGACTGGCAATGGGGCGGCGAACATCCTGACCGGCGGGCTGGGCCATGACAGTCTGAATGGCGGCGGCGGTGCCGACACGTTGGTCGGCGGGGAGGGGGATGACCTCTACATCGTCGACAATGTTGGCGACATCGTCGCCGAACTGGCGGGCGAGGGCACGGACCATGTCCAATCCTCCGTCAACCATACATTGTCGGCGCATGTCGAGAACCTGACCCTGACGGGGAGCGGCACCATCAATGCCACCGGCAACGATCTGGCCAACATCCTCACCGGCAATGCCGGCGCCAACCGCCTGGATGGCGGTACCGGCGCCGACACCATGGCCGGCGGCGCTGGCGACGACACCTATCTCGTGAATGACCTGGACGACATTGTTACTGAGGCGGCCGGCCAGGGCACGGACAAGGTAGAGACGGACCTTGCCGCCTTCACGCTTGGCGCTACCCTGGAAAATCTGGCCTATATGGGCACGAGCGATTTCACCGGCGCCGGCAATGATACGCTGGATGGTGGCATCGGGGCTGACACCTTGACCGGTGGGGCAGGGGCGGATTGCTTTGCCATTGATGATGGCGATGTTGTTACCGACTTTATGGCGAGCGACGGTGACAAGCTCGACCTGTCGGCCCTGGACGCCGAGAGTGGCACGGCCGACATCCAGGCCTTCGTCTGGATCGGCATCACCGTCTTCTCTGGTGTCGCCCGAGAGTTGCGCTGGGAACTGGTGGGCAACGACATAATGCTGTTGGCCGATCATGACGGTGATGGCAATTCGGACCTGGAGGTTGCAATCACTGGCGTTACCAGCATTACCAGTGCGGAACTGATCATTTGACCCCTCGGCCGCTGGCCGATCCGATCCACCTGTTCATCTCGACGCTTATCGGGCACCGGTATAAATTTCTGTCGGCGATGATGAGGATTGATGGGCCGCCAACGTTCCTGGTGAGGGAACATCCCCTTCACGATGGCCGGTGGCACAGAGGATCATGGCGAAACCCCAGCAAGCGGAGATAGCCGATCAGGCCCTGGTCGCCAGCCTGTCGGAGGAATTCCGGCCGGCGCTGCGCCGCTATTTCCTGCGCCGGCGCCTGTCGGTGCATGAGGTGGAGGACGCCACGCAGGAGGTGTTCGTGCGCCTGTCGCGCCGGCGCGGTCTGGCCGATATGGAGAATGTCGCAGGATATCTGTTCGAAACGGCAGCGTCGGTTGCCGTCGATCAACAGCGGCGGGCCAATGTCCGGCTGAGCAATGCCCACGACACCTATGACGATCAGCATCACGCTGTGCCCGACCTGGCACCCGATCAGGTAGCGCAGGGACGGCAGGAATTGCGGCTGGTGCTGGCCGGGCTGCTGGAATTGCCCGAGCGCACGCGCAATATCTTCGTGCTGGCCCGGCTGGAGCATATGCGCCACGCGGAGATCGCGCGGCGATTGGGCATTTCGGTCAGTGCTGTCGAGAAACATGTGCTGAAGGCGCTGGCCCATCTGGCAGCCCGCGCCGGGCGGTCCCTATGAGAAACGATTACCGTCAGCCGTCGGACCCCGCCGCCGCCACCACCGCCGCCGCCGGTTGGGCGCTGGAGGCCGAACAGGGCCTGACCCCGGCGCGGGCCCGGCAGCTTGATGACTGGCTGGCGGCGGACCCCGCCCATGCCGCAGCCCTGGCCGCGGCACAGGATGCGCTGGCGATCCTGGCCGCGCATGCGGCGGATGCAGAGATCATGGATCTGCGCCGGGCCGCCCTGTCCGCCCGACCGGAACCGCTGGCCCGGTACCGTCCGCCGCTGGCCGCCGTGGCGGCGGTGCTGATGCTGGCCCTTCCCGTGGGCGGCTGGCTGCTGTCGCAGCAAAGCGGGCAGCCGGCGCAGCCGGTTGCCGAGGCGACGGCCACCCTGGCCGAGACCGGCCGCTATGCCACCGCCGTGGGCGAACGGTCGACCATCACCCTGCCGGACGGATCGGTGATGGTGCTGAACACCGCCAGCCAGGCCGAGGTCGCCTATAGCGAGACCACGCGCACGGTGCGGCTGTTGCGCGGGCAGGCCCTGTTCACGGTGGCGCATGGCCGCACGGCCCCGTTCCGGGTGGAGGCGGGGGACCGGACCATCACCGCCGTGGGCACCATCTTCGATGTCCGCATGGATGGCGCGCGGGTGCAGGTGTCGATGCTGGAGGGCACGGTACGGGTGGAACCGCAACAGCCGACCGCCGCCTTGCCGCAGGTCGAGACCCTGTCGGCGGGCGAGGTGCTGGTCGCCGCACCGCGCGCGCCGGTGCGGGTGAGGACGGCCGACGTGGCGACGCTGACCAGTTGGCGCGAAGGGCTGATCACCTTCAAGGATACGCCCTTGTCCGAGGCGGTGGCCGAGATCAACCGCTATGCCAGCCGGCCGATCCTGCTGGCCGATGGTGCCACGGGCCGCCACCGGCTGAGCGGCACCTTCCGCGTCGGCGATCCCCAGCGCTTCGCCCGCCTGATGACGGAACTGTTCCCGCTGGAGATGAGGCGGACGAAGGACGGTAATACAATATTGAAACCCAAAGCACTGTAATAAAAATAACAAAAAAATTCTGGTGAGGGAGTGATCCGGGCCGGCGTTCCTGACAATGACATGACCGGGAATGGTCGATAGTTCAAAGGATCTGCAATGAGCCCCGATTTTCATCGCTCCCTTCGCCGCCATATCCTGGCGGGTATTTCCGCCATGGCGCTTCTGGCCGGTGGGCCGGCGATGGCGCAGGACCGGCAAATGCCGCCCATCACCATTCCCGCCCAGGAGCTGGACCTGGCGCTGACTCAGTTGGGCCGCGACAGTGGCCGGGAAATCCTCTATCCGGCCGATCTGGTGCGCGGGCGCCAGACCCAGGGCGTCAATGCCGCCACCAGCCTGGAACAGGCGCTGACCGCGCTGCTGGCGGGGTCGGGCCTGTCCTGGCGCGTGGATGCGGCGACCGGTGCGATCATCATCCAGCCACAGCCCTTGCCGATCCGCGCGCAGACCGATGGTGGGGGACTGGAGTTGGAGGAGATCCTGGTGACCGCGCAGCGCCGCGCCGAACGCGGACAGGATGTGCCCGTGGCCGTGACGGCGTTTGGCAGCGGGGCCATCGATGCCTTGCGGCTGGAACGGCTACGCGACATCTCACGCGTGACACCGGGCCTGCTGGTCTCCGCCTTCAACCAGTCCAGCCCGACCATCGCCATCCGGGGCGCGAGCAACACCTTCACCCAGATCGGCGTCAACAAGCCGGTGGCCATCGTCGTCGATGATGTGTTCGTGCCGCGCAACAGCGCCGCCGATTTCGAGCTGTTCGGGCTGAATTCCATCCAGGTGCTGCGCGGACCGCAGGGCACGCTGTTCGGCCGCAACGTGACGGGTGGCGCCGTCCTGCTGGATACCGGCCGCCCCGAATTCGGTGAACCGGCGGCCCGGCTGCGCGGCACCATCGGCAATTATCAGGCCCGCGCGGCCGAGGGGCTGCTGGATGTACCGGCGGGTGAGGATGCAGCCTTCCGTCTGGCCGGGGCCTGGCGTCGGCATGACGGCTATGGGCGCGACCGGCTGACGGGCCGCGAACAGGACGACCTGGACAGCGCCAACCTGCGCGCCCAGGCCCGGCTGCGTCTGTCGCCCGATCTGGAATTGTTGCTGGCCGCCGATTACGGCGATGACGGCAATGGCGGGCGCACCCTGTCCTCCATCGCTGCCGGGGACGATGGCAACCGCCGCACCTCCGAAATGGGCGTGGCGCAGCGCTTCGACCGCACCCAGAAGGGCGGCTCGGCCCGGCTCTATTGGGACGTGATGGGCGGACAGGCGACGTCCATCACCGCCTATCGCCATGCGCAGACCGGCGAGCTTTATTCCAATGTCGGCGCCCATTACAGCGTCCTGTCCGGCACGCAGAGCCAACTGGTCAGCGATGATGCCGATAATGTCGGCGCCTTTTCGCAGGAACTGCGCTTTGCCAGCCCGCTATGGGAGCAAGGCAATTTCCTGGTCGGCGCCTATTACCTGGACGAGGTGGCCAAGCGCCTGCTGCGCACCCAGGCCTTTGCGGCCCGCACCGGCGCGCTGGTCACCCACCAGACGGCCGACCAGCGCGTCGACAGCCGCAGCCTGGCCGTCTTTGCCGACGGCACGGTGAACCTGCCGGCCAATCTCTCGGTGACGGCGGGCGTGCGCTATACCCATGACCGCAAGCAGGCGTCGCTGGCGCGCGGTGACCTGCTGCGACCTGCCAATAATTTCGCGGCGGAAGGTCTGACGGCGACCTGGGGCGAGGTGACGCCGCGCGCCATCCTGCGCTGGTCACCCACCCGCGATTTCCTGGCCTATGCCAGCTATTCGCGCGGCTATACGGCCGGCGGCTTCAATACCGACGCCGCCACGCTGTCGGCGCTGACCACCCCGTTCGATCCGGAAAAGGTGGAGAATGTCGAGGCCGGGGTGAAAAGCGACTGGCTGGACGGGCGGCTGCGCCTGAATGCCAGCGCCTTTCGCATGGATTACACCGACAAGCAGGAACTGTTCTTCAACAACCTGACCCGCATCCTGACCATCACCAACGCCGCCGAGGCCACGTCCAAGGGCGTGGAACTGGAAGCGCGCGTGATCCCCGTCGAAGGGCTGACGCTGGCTGGCAGCTATGGGCTGCTGGACACCCGCTATGATGATTTCATCATTCCCGGCGGCGCCGTCTATACCGGCAATCCGCTCAGTTCCTCCCCCCGTCACAAGATATCCTTGTCGGCCATGGTCGATGCGCCCTTGGGCGATTGGGGGGCGCTGTCGGGTGCGGCCGTCTATTCCCGCACCTCGGGCTATTTCACCGGTGCTTCGGCCGATCCCAATCTGCGGGTGCGGGCCTATGATCTGGTCAACCTGTCCGTCGGACTGACGCCCGCCGACGGGCCCTGGCGGATCACGGCCTTTGTGCGCAACCTGCTGGACAAGGATTACCTGCTGACCCCATCGACCCAGACGGTGCTGGCCGAATATCTGGGGGAACCGCGCACATTCGGCGTCAGCCTGACCTGGGATTTCTGATCATGCCATTCCTGACGCGCCGCGCGATCCTGGCCGGGCTGGCGGCGGTCGCCGCCGCCCCGGTTCCCGTCCTGGCCAGCGCCGCCGGGGCTGACCGGGTGGGAGAGCCGCTGTCGCCCTGGCGGCCGGGCCTGCTGGACATCCACCATATCGCCACGGGGCGCGGGGATGCCACGCTGGTCATCGGCCCCGATGGGACCAGCCTGCTGATCGATGCCGGGGCCAGCGCCAGACCCGACCCCGCCATGCTGCCGGCCCGGCCGGGGCCGCAGCGGCGGGCGGGCGAATGGATCGCCCGCTATGCCGCGCGCCGTCTGGCCGATACGGGGCATAAGGGGCTGGATATGCTGCTGGTGACGCATCTGCATCCCGATCATATCGGCGGGGTGGGGGAGGAGACGCCCCAGGCGCCGGGCCGCCCCTATCGGCTGACCGGTGTGGCGGAGGTGGCGTCGCTGCTGCCTGTGGCGCGGATCATCGATCCCGACTATCCCGATTACGGCTATCCGCCGTTCGAGGATAAGGACGCGTCGGAAAATTACGTGGCCTTCATCCGCGACCATGCGGCGCGCGGCGGCCATGTCGAGCGGTTCCAGGTGGGCAGCGGCCAGCAGCTCGGCCCCTGCCATGGCGGCGACCCCGCCCTGTTCGCCGTGCGCAATCTGGCCGCCAAGGGAATCGTCTGGACCGGCGAGGGCGAGGCCGTGCGTGCCGTTTTCCCCCCGCGCGACCAGTTGGCCCTGGGCGAGCATCCCAATGTCAATGCCTGCTCCACCGCGATAAGGCTGTCCAGCGGCCGGTTCCGATACTTCCATGGCGGCGACCTGACCGACTGGGCCGATGGCGGCGGGCGGCCGTGGATGGATGCGCTGTCCCCGGCGTCGGCCGTCGCCGGGCCCGTTGATGTCGCCGTCGCCCCCCATCACGGCATGTTCGATGCCGCCGGCCCCGCCATGGTGCGGGCTCTGGCGGCCCGGGTCTGGATCATTTCAGCCTGGCATGCGGCGCATCCCAGCATCTCCACCCTGGAGCAACTGTTCAACGAGCGGCTCTATCCCGGTCCCCGTGCGATCTATGCAACCGGCCTGTCGCCTGCCGCCGAACAGACCATGGGCCGGCTGGTGCGGCGCATGGCCAGCCGCGACGGTCATGTCGTGGTCCGCGTCGATCCCGGTGGCGGCTATCGCACCATCGTCACCGGCAGCGACGACGAGGCGGACCGGGTGCTGATGATCGTGCCGTGCTAATACTGCCTGTCCGTCTACTGTCGAGATGACCTGCCGGCTTTCAGTATCGCAAGGGCTATGCGCTTGTGTTGAATGTTCTTCCTTCCCGATCGAACCGATGGATGAAAGCCGGGTCCGGCGAAAAGATGATCTGCTTGCCCGGTTGGACCGGCGCACCATCCCCGTAGCGGGCGGTCAGCATGGCTTCGTCGTTCAATGAAGTCTCGTTACGCAGATGCTCGACCGTGTCCGTCGTCGAAACAAATGGGACGGTTGGATGATTTTGTGAGTGGAGGTTCTGGCTCGTTGCGGGTTGATGTTA
>NZ_JBXAFZ010000034.1:0-32586 GCF_058793615.1 Niveispirillum sp. GW835-FHT14G11 | reverse complement strand
TCCTTGCGTCGTGCCATCGTGAAGCTCCTTTCGCATCACTATGGCCCCGCTAAGCACGGAATTCCCGATAGTCCCGCAGTGGGATAGAGGCTGATCCGACAGCATCCCTGTTTGCCGTTGCGTCGAGCGACCGCTCGATATCCGGGCCAGTATCGTCATTTGAAGCAGCCGTGCCGATGGCAGTCTCTTCTACCCATATCAATCACCGATGGGCCAGCGCGAGGAGAACGTCTGGATGGGCCAAGGCCTGCCCGACGCAAAATCCGGGTGCCGGGGTTCCAACTGCGCAGGGCCATTGTCGTCCCTGACCATGTCAATTAGCGTGAGCGCCCTGGCTGCCCGATCATTTGGCTCATCGCCTTGCTTCATTCCGAACAGTTGTTTGCGCAAGGAAGGAACTGCAACCGGTATGATCTCATAGGCACCTGGCGCTTGCTGCGACGGCACCCGCTCGGTAACAGCTAGTTCAACTATGTGGTAATTGACAAGGCTACGGTGGAGCTTTTGTTCGAGGTCGACCAAAAGCAAAAGACCTTCCGCGTCTGGCGCTTCTGCGACTGCGCTCGCTAGCAACGAGAAGCCGGATATATCAGCGTTGTCACGGAGACGCGCATAGACATCACGACGGACCTCCGGATATTTCTTGAAGCGTTCGCTAATATCCCGTGCCCAACTCCAGCTGTCATATCCACCGCCACCTACAGTTCCGTCCGCGACAAGTGCGACCAAACGGATAATGGCACCCGAGTCTTCCATTCTGAGCACAGCTCTTCGCCAAGCATGATCCTCGTAAAGCCGTGGCTCAAGCACCGCAAGACCGAACAGCGCATCAATGGAGTCTTGAGATGGTGAGGCTGCACAGGCGAATAGCAGGCCTTCCAACTGGGTAACAGGACGGTGCTGCGGTGGGATCGAACTTACAATGTCGACTATCTGTGAGGGGGCGTTGGTGAAGGGTAGCAGCTGCAGCCACCCACGAAGCTCCCATGCATCGTTTTCCATCAGGTTCCACGGTTTCTCTCGCGCCGCGTCCACAATTACGCGGATGCCATCGGCGACGACCTGCGTGGGCACGACTTCACCCGACAGCACCCTGTAGAGCGTTAGCATTGCCCACGTCCTGCGTGGCGCGATTTCCCGCACCTTGGCGAAGAGCGTGGTGCGGTCGCCGTGTGGCAACCGAGCTGCCTTAGTCGCCAGACTGACGCCGAGCTGCCACCGCCCATTGACTATGTCATCATCTATAAACCCTTCAGCCAACCGGAAGATTTCGTCGACGTCTTCTGGGATGGCCACTTGTCCCTTAAGCCATGCGGCGCGGCGCGTACGGACATGGCTGAAATCGGGTCCAGCCCCCAAATTCCGCTCCTGTGGCTCATTTCTGGCGACCCACTGTTCGACGATTACCTGCGCGGCCAACTCGCCAAAATGCGGCTTGGTCAGATAGTCGCGCATGAGCGCTCGTGTCTCCTGCGCATCAATCGACACAAATGCACGATAGTACTGATGCGTCTCGGGTGATCTTGCTTGGTTGGTATCCGAACCTGGCCGCCAGTTGGCGGCAATTGCCGCCGAACGTGCGGCGGCATAACGAGTGAGATTGTGATCTAGCATTCGCTGAAGAACCGGAAGCAGGCGCACATCTGGAACACAACTGATCAGTACTGCGATTTGAGCCAGATCACGACGTGGTACGTCGCTGGCGGCAAGCATCCGCTCTCCCCAGCCACAAGCAAGGTCGCGTATTACATCCAACGACTCCCCGGCGAAGGTGTGCATACGATGGTTGCTATCGCCAAACCGTTGAGACAACAGTCTGGCAAAGAGTTCTACTGCGCCCAGGTCCGCCGCTTCCGACTTGATCCGCACTGCCTCCAGCAGGCTACCGGCCGGTGTCCAGTTAATGCGAGAGAGAAAGATATGGTAACGATCACGCGTCGCTTCGTCGTAAGGACGGCTTCGATCTGACGTGGTCGACTTGACCTCCCGGAGCGCATCGACAAGCTGCCCCACGGCAAGCGGACCCAACACTGCGGCTGCCGCCTCCGCTCGTTCATCGCCTTCAGTATCGGCGAGTACGATCTTCAATAGATCCTCGTCCTCCAGCACTAGCCCCGATGCGGCAAGCATGTCCCGGGCACCGTGGAAAAGCGTACGGCCGGTGCGTACTCGTTCGAGCACACCAGCAGCTACCGCTACGGGATACAGATTGTGCAAGCGGTAGATTAGCTCGCTTGCGGCGCTCCGTCCGCCCTCGAACTCGATCTGCACGATGAGGCCGGTCAGTTCCTTCGCATGATCTGGGTCGGCCTGCGAAAAAGCCAGTTGGCGTAGGTAGGCAACGTGAGCGTTCGGAGAAATTGCGCTGCGAGAGCGAGCCGCGTCGAGCCTGGCTTTGACAGTGGCGTTTTCATGGCCTTCTAGATCATATCCTTGCTGTACAAACTGATCGAGAACGGCATCAGGTGCGGCTGCCAGCACTTCGTTGAGCTGATGGTATGCGAGACGAAAATGGAGTGCCTCAGCAGCAGTCGACTGGACTGAGGTGTCCATATCTACGCAAGCCATAGTCGTGGCAAGTTTGATCCCCTCTATCCCGCCGTTGCTGATCATTTCGCCGAGCAGCACTTGTCGTACCTTTGGTGCGAGCGCACGTATTCGCTCTTCCGCGTTATCGCCTAGTATCGAGGGACGAAAGTGCCGACAGTTTCGGAGTGCTCTTAGACTGACCTGGTCATCCTCATCAGTAATCAGCGGCCACACGTGATGAATGAACTCGGGGCGCCCGCTGTTCATCATGAAACGTAACGTCCGATCAATTCTGCCTGGCACATGCAGACGATCGATACGCCCCTTGATCTGTGTGGCGATCATTTGCCAGGTATCGTCAGTTGATCGGTGGATCATCTCCGCCGCAAGCATCGGATCGACTTCGAGGGCCGCTAACACGGCAAAAGCGCAGGCTTCTTGCAATTCCGTCGTTCCGCGCGACATTCGCTCGACGGCGAACAGGATTGCTTCCTCCCACGCCATATCATCCAGTACTTCCATTTGAAGCAGCCTGCGGACTTGATGATCGGACACAGCGGCGATCATACGCCGCTCGATATCATGGGATGCAAACCACTCCTGGAACTGCTGGTGCTGAAACGCGACAGCGGATGTGTCGCTGACGCGGACCAAGAGATGGCTATCTACTAAGACGGTAAGCACCTCGCTAGGCTCTGGTGGTGTCATCATTTGGCCGTCGCCCTTCAGCGCCATCGACCTTGTGAAGATTGCGCGACGGGCCTCCTTATCGGAGATCGATGTATTCGCCGCCTGCATCGCGGACACTGCCAGTGCATCGAGGTATTCCAGTTGGAAACCATTGGTCACGGCCAGCAGGCGTGCAGCGTGTCCTGCGTCCGCATTGTGCGCAGCCACTAAACGGCGCAGGATCTCTTCGCGTGTTTGGGGAAAGGGATCGTCATTAGGGAGTGAAAGCAGGGCGCTCAAATATAGAGGTATTGACACCAATTCGCGTACACCCGGCGTGCGCCAAGCTCGGTCAAGTATGATCGTACCATGCTCGCCAGCTATGGCCTTGGCGATCTCCAACTGCTGCGCTTCACGCAGCGGCAGCAGCGTAACCCTCTTTCCAGAAAACGGAACATCAAGCGATTGCTGACGCGTCGATATAACCAATGATAACGTAGGTAACTCTGCCTTAAGCCGCTCAATCTCGACCCTTGCTCGGTTCCGAGCGTCTCCCTCGATTTCATTCCAGCCATCAAGTAGGAGGACGACGTCGCCTCCGTCTATCATGGTACGCAGTTCTGTCTCCGATATGCCAGCGAACGCCGGGCGAGCAAGAATGGATGCGAGGAGCGATTTCCGTTCCGTTGCCCAGTCACCCAAGCCCACGAAGATCGGCATGCCGGCATCATTGATGAGCGCACTTTCAGCGATCTGCAGCAGCGTGGCTGTCTTTCCCATGCCTGGGCTTGCTACGAGTATAAGATCATCGAGCGTTCGCACGGTGGTTGCGAGGGCGAACGTCGTTGCTGGTTGCTCAATTTCATCAATCATCAACGTGAGCGCAACCGCACTGCGCGGCCACCGGGACGTGTTCTGCAATACCAAAAGGTCCTTACGCGCCGCATCAAGCAGTCTGCTACGCAACTGGTCTGATGAAGGATTGCCTGTGGGAGGTGGTAACCCTTTGATAACGCGATATAAAGCATCGCGTTCGGCTTCTTTTTTCCATTGGAGCAAAAGTTGGCTAGTAAAATGTCTAGAGTCCAGATCGATCGTGGTGCCGTGATTACGGCACATCCAAATGCCATTTGAGGCGGCACATCGCTCCTCGGCTGACATTTCAGGATTGTAGCGGGGACCGCCTGGCGCAGCCGCACAGATGTGAGCGGCAGTGCCGTTGCTAATCTCACCTTCGCCATCGTGGGTCGCGCAGACAGTGAGGGCACGGCA
This sequence comes from Niveispirillum sp. GW835-FHT14G11, assembly GCF_058793615.1. NCBI lineage: Bacteria > Pseudomonadati > Pseudomonadota > Alphaproteobacteria > Rhodospirillales > Azospirillaceae > Niveispirillum > Niveispirillum sp. GW835-FHT14G11. The sequence continues at coordinate 28,116 of NZ_JBXAFZ010000034.1, read as the reverse complement.
GGAGGGGTACGAGCAGAGAAAGCCCGCGCGCTTGGCGATCTGCCGCTTCGTTGCCGCCGAAAAGTCGTCCCTAGTCCTGCCCATCGCTGTCACGATTATCACTGTGTACGCACTGATTTGTGCCGACACTCAAATCTACCATAAATGTAAGTTAAAATGATCACTTCTAAAATCGACTGCTACAAAATCTATCTAACGATAACCAGTTCTGATGCACGGCGGTTGTCGTGGCATTGACGGTGACGGCTGAACTTCGCCTGAACCTGTTTCGTAGGTAATCGTATATAAACGTAATTTATCCTCTGATCATAATGTCCCAAGCTCTGCGGAAGCATGCTTGTTGCCCTGGAGGCTTCACATGGCTCCCACTAAGCTCTTGATCGGCCAAATCTTGGTCGTCTTTGCCATCGTCATCCTGGGGGTCTGGGCGGCGACGCAATGGGCGGCGTCCATGCTGGGCTATCAGGCACAGCTTGGCCCTCCCTGGATCGTCATCGCGGGCTGGCCCATTTATCGCCCCTGGCAGCTCTTTTACTGGTGGTACTGGTACGAAGCCTACGCTCCGCATGTCTTCGACAAAGCGGGAATGCAGGCCGGGGCGAGTGGCTTCATGGGCTGCGCCGCTGCCATCATCGGGTCGCTGTGGCGTGCCCGGCAGACCCGGATGGTCACGACCTATGGCTCATCGCGCTGGGCGACCAGCCGGGAGGTGGAAGGGGCGGGGCTGTTCCGGCCGGTGGGTGTCTTCCTGGGCCGGTTGGGCGGCCGGTATCTTCGGCACGATGGGCCGGAGCATGTGATGGCCTTTGCCCCGACCCGCTCGGGCAAGGGCGTGGGGCTGGTGGTGCCGACACTCCTGTCCTGGACCGGATCGACCGTCATCCACGACATCAAGGGCGAGAACTGGCAATTGACGGCGGGATGGCGGGCGCGCTTCTCCCATTGCCTGTTGTTCAACCCCACCGACCCGCGCTCGGCCCGCTACAATCCGCTGCTGGAGGTGCGCAAGGGGCTGGACGAGGTCCGCGACGTCCAGAACATCGCCGACATCCTGGTCGATCCCGAGGGCGCCCTGGAGCGTCGCAGCCATTGGGAAAAGACCAGTCACAGCCTGCTGGTCGGTGCCATTCTGCATGTGCTCTATGCCGAGGAAGAAAAGACCCTGGCCCGCGTGGCTACCTTCCTTTCCGACCCACGCCGCAGCTTTGCCCACACGCTGCGCCGCATGATGGCGACCAACCATCTGGGAACGCCCGATAAGCCCATCGTGCATCCCGTTGTCGCCTCGGCGGCGCGGGAGGTGCTGAACAAGTCGGAGAACGAGCGGTCGGGTGTGCTGTCCACCGCTATGTCCTTCCTTGGTCTCTACCGCGATCCCACCGTGGCGGCAACGACATCGGCCTGCGATTGGCGGATCGCCGATCTGGTCGATGCGCCCCGGCCTGTGTCCCTCTACCTGGTAATCCCACCCTCAGACATTTCCCGCACCAAGCCGCTGGTGCGTCTGGTGCTGAACCAGATCGGTCGCCGGCTGACCGAGCGGTTGGAGGGTGACCCGGCCAAGCGGCGGCGGCACCAGTTGCTGATGATGCTGGACGAGTTTCCTGCCTTGGGGCGACTGGATTTCTTCGAGACGGCGCTGGCTTTCATGGCGGGCTATGGCATCCGGGCCTACCTGATCGCCCAGAGCCTGAACCAGATATCCAAGGCCTATGGGGAGAACAACGCGATCCTCGACAATTGCCATGTCCGCATCGCCTTCAGCAGCAATGACGAGCGGACGGCCAAACGTATCTCGGACGCGCTGGGCACGGCGACGGAATTGCGGGCGCAGCGTAACTATGCCGGCCACCGGCTGGCCCCCTGGCTCTCCCATGTCATGGTCAGCCGGCAGGAGACGGCGCGGCCGCTGTTGACGCCGGGTGAGGTGATGCAATTGCCGTCCAAGGATGAACTGGTGCTGGTGTCCGGGCTGGCGCCGATCCGGGCAAAGAAGTTGCGCTATTACGAGGACCGGAACTTCACCGAGCGGGTATTACCGGCACCACCCCTGGCTGAGGGGGCCTACGCGGACCGGCCACCGGCACGGTTGGAAGATTGGGGCGGGCAAGTGCGGGGAATGGATCAGCGATTGGCTGAGGAGGACGAAGAAGCTTCCATGGACGAGATGACCGAAGGCGGCCTTCAGCAGCAACGTCATCCAGGTTTGCCGGAGGAAGGGATATCCAAGCCGGTGGAGCCTAGTACCGGCGATCTGTTTGGCTCGGCGGACGACGAGACGGATGTGGCGGCGGACAAACGGGCCATGGACCGGCTATCGAATGTCGCCCGTGCCCATGCGATCAACGAAGGATCGCCGGACGATCTTCTGCCCAGCTTCTGACTGCTGCTCGGAGAGAAGGTTGGCGATGCCCGTATGTCACAGGCATCGCCTCGGAGATTAGCCGTTTAGTCCATCCTTCAGCGTCTTGGCCAGCAGGAAAATGGCGTAGGGCCGAAATTCCTACATCACAAGATAAGATGATAACATGGAGTGCCTAGGGTGAAGATTGTTTCATTTTTTCGTATATGTCATCAACTATCTCGCAGTATTCTTCTGAAAGTTCGGCCATTATCCCGTACATTTTTGCCAGTCTATAATGTATGGATCTCGCAAATGGCATTGTGCGGCTCGAATGTTCTTGTGTCTTCCAATGCTGACCCGCGGCTCGTTTTTCAGGAATGCTTGAGTACCTCGATGATATATACTCGAAATTTCCAGCTTCGAAGGCATTTTGGCAAGCCCCCATTATGTAATAATATTGCTGTATTCCAAGGTCAAAATACTCCTTATTGTCCAAAAAATCGACGATTTTATCGGATATATCTCCTCCATTTGATAGATCTGCCGATCCCAATATATTGATAAGATATGCGAGGTTGGACATTATTGGAGAATTGACCTTGTATCCATTTTTTTTCAGGGACTTTTCAACTGGCTTTCTGAACTTAATATAAGCCTCTTGTTCTGATTTTTGATTCCTACCTATTGCTCGGTTCTTCATTGCTTCGTGTCGATCTAGCAATTCTATATATTCTTTATCCTCTTCTGCAGATTTTGGGGTAATTTTTACGCAAGGGGTGTTGTTAAACGCCAACGTGAGCCGACTATCCGTTCCAGCCAGCATGTTTGGCGTTACCTGAGCGGGTATTTTTCCCTTTACCAATTCTATGCCAGCTTCTGCATATGCTAGAGCAACCAGTTCAGAGCAGAAAAAGCGACCACGTTGTCTTTCTCTACCCCCAAATTTAGTTCGAACTGCCCCAGGTGCATCATAGGCACTGAACATGCGTGACCGTGCGGCATCTTCGATGAGTTTCAATTGCATTTGGTTGAGTATCCCATTTGGCATACGATATATTGCTATGTCCTGCGGTTGCCGAATAAAAACAAGTTCAATGCCAATGAGTATAACTCCATCACTGACAGCCTCAGCGATCTGACCATTGCCTATGTAAAGCATTGCGTGAGAAAAGCGCCCATCCACAAACTTAACGACTTCACTAATCGCGTTGTACCCCACTTCAAGCAATACATCTCCAGGTTGAAGATTATCTTTCAATGGATGATAATAAACTTTATCATTGTATTTTATTGATCTTCCAGGTCCAGTCATATTGTTTCTCCAAAATGGTGTCATTATTGGGCGATAATTACTATATTATAAAATTGTTCTATAAGATAGATACGCTTCAGTATGTTCTCTTTTAATCGTATCACATCGTATGTAACCGCTATATGTAATTTTCTCCCCTCATCTGACCCTTAGCGCCAACGTCCCCCATGTTGGAGCCGGGTCATGAAACCCCGCCATCACCTCTATCTCGATGACGAGCTGAGCGCCCAGTTGGATGCCCTGGCATCCAAGCCGGGTTCGACTAAGTCTGCCATCGTCGCCGATGCTCTACGCCAGTATCTGTCCCGCCGGGGCGCCCAGGCGATTGACGAGGCACTGCGCATCCGGCTGGACCGGCAGGCGCGGCAATTGGAACGGATCGAGCGGGATATCCAGGTACTGCTGGAATGCCTGGCCCTTTTCGTCCGCTACCAGCTGACCGTCACCGCACCGCTGCCCGAACCTGACCGGGCCGCCCATGCCGTAGGCAAGGAGCGGTTTCAGAAGTTCATCGACCAGGTGGGCCGCCAGATGGCAGCCCCGACCCGGACCCTGCCTGCAGGTAGGGAGGATGCAGTATGAACCCCCGGCGCGAGGCGGACGAACGTCGCCAATCCATGTTGCGCACGGCCCTGGGAGCAGACATCACTAATGCTCTCAACGATCCCGCTGTCACCGAGGTGATGGTCAATCCCGATGGCGTGCTGCGCCTGGAATGGGCGGGGCAGGGGATCGGCTTGGCTGGCATCTGCACGTCCGCGGCTGAGGTGGAACGTATCATCCGGCTGGTGGCTTCTCATGTCGGGGCCGAAATCCATGCCGACCGGCCCATCCTATCGGCGGAACTGCCCACCGGTGAACGGTTCGAGGGCTTGCTGCCGCCCGTGGTGACAGGACCCTGCTTCACCATCCGCAAACCGGCGGCGCGCGTCCTGCGCCTGGGTGATTATGCTGCCGACGGCATCCTGTCGCCCTTGCAGGCCGAGGCCCTGCGCCGGGCCGTGCGAGCGCGGCGGAACATCCTGGTGGCCGGCGGCACGGCGTCGGGCAAGACCACCTTGGCCAATGCCCTGCTGGCCGAACTGGCCGACAGCGCTGAACGGCTGGTGCTGATCGAGGATACGCGCGAGTTGCAATGCGCTGCACCTGATTGCGTGGCCCTGCGCACGCGGTCGGGTGTCGTCAGCCTGCGCGACCTGGTGCGCTCCACCCTGCGCCTGCGGCCCGACCGGATCATCGTCGGCGAGGTGCGGGGCGGGGAGGCGCTGGACCTGCTCAAGGCCTGGAACACCGGCCATCCCGGCGGCATCGCCACCCTGCATGCCAATTCCGCTCATGCCGCCCTCTATCGGCTGGAACAGCTGGCCCAGGAGGCGGTGGTCACCGTGCCCCGCCGGCTCATCGCCGAGGCGGTGGATCTCATCGTCCATATCCGCTCCCGCGGCGGTCAGCGTCTCGTCGACGCCATCGCCCGCACCGACGGACTGGACGCCCAGGGCGACTACCGTGTGGTCACCCTGGGCCCGGCCGACCTGCAATCAATCTGACAGGAGAATGAGATGTCACGCTCCCGCTTTCCCCGTCTGCGTTCCCTGGCCTTTGCCGGGCTGGCCCTGCTGCTGGCCGCCCCGGCCAATGCTGCCGGCTCCGGCATGCCCTGGGAGGATCCCCTCCAGCGCATCCTGGATTCCGTCCAGGGTCCCGTCGCCAAGATCGTGGCGGTGATCATCATCATCACCACGGGCCTGACCCTGGCCTTCGGCGAGACCTCGGGCGGCTTTCGCCGGCTGATCCAGATCGTCTTCGGGCTGTCGGTGGCCTTCGCCGCCTCCAGCTTCTTCCTGTCCTTCTTCTCCTTCGGCGGCGGGGCGCTGGTGTGATGGCCGCGACCGAGATGCCGGAGGGCTTCACCATCCCGCTGCACCGGGCACTGACCGAGCCGATCCGGCTCGGCGGGGCGCCGCGGGCGCTTGCCATCCTCAATGGCACCATCGCCGCCGCCATCGGCCTGGGGCTTCAGCAATGGCTGGCGGGCCTGCTGCTGGCGCTGGGCGGTCACAGCCTGGCCGTGCTGGTCAGCCGCCGCGACCCGCATATCGCCGCCATCCTGGCCCGTCACCTGCGGCAGGCGGGAGGCTGGTCATGCTGAACCTCGCCGAATACCGCCCCCGGCACGACCGGCTGGCCGATCATCTGCCCTGGGCCGCCTTGGTGGCGCCGGGCACGGTGCTGAACAAGGATGGCAGCTTCCAGCGCACCCTGCGCTATCGCGGGCCGGACCTGGACTCTGCCACCGAGGCCGAACTGATTGCCCTGTCGGCCCGCGCCAACAACGCGCTCCGCCGCCTGGGTTCGGGCTGGGCCTTGTTCTTCGAGGCGGAGCGGGTGGAGGTGGCAGCCTATCCGGACGCAACCTTTCCCGACCCCGCCTCCTGGCTGGTCGACGAGGAGCGCCGTGCGGCGTTCCGGGAGGCCGGCCGCCATTACGAGAGCCTCTATCACCTGACAATCCTCTACCTGCCGCCGCCCGACAGCCAGGATCAGGCGCACAAGACCCTGGTCGATGATGGCCGGAAAACCCGCGCCCGGGACTGGCGGCAGGAACTGGACCGGTTCCGGGACGAGTTCTTCCGGCTGGCCGGCCTGCTGCAAACCATCCTGCCCGAGCAACATGATCTGGATGATGCGGAGACGTTGACCCATCTGCACGGCTGCATCTCCACCCGTCGGCACCGGCTGACGGTACCGGCCGTGCCCATGCACCTGGACGGGGTGCTGGTCGACACGCCGCTGCTGGGTGGGCTGGAACCCATGCTGGGCGACCGGCACCTGCGCGTCCTGACGGTGCTGGGCTTCCCCAACCAGACGCGGCCCAGCCTGCTGGACGCGCTGAACCACCTGGATTTCCCCTATCGCTGGGTGACGCGCTGGATCCCGCTCGACAAGGAGGACGCCACCCGCATTCTGACGCGGTTGCGTCGCCACTGGTTCGCCAAGCGCAAATCCATCGGTGCCCTGCTGCGCGAGGTGCTGACCAACGAGCCGTCCACCCTGCTGGACAGCGATGCCGACAACAAGGCCGCCGATGTCGATCTGGCCTTGCAAGGGCTGGGCGCCGACCATGTCGGCTATGGCTATGTCACCGCCACGGTCACGGTCTGGGATACCGACCAGCAGGCCGCCGATGACAAGCTGGGCGCGGTGGAGCGCGCCATCACGGGGTTTGGCTTCTCCGTGATCAGGGAGAGCGTCAATGCCGTGGAGGCCTGGCTGGGCAGCCTGCCGGGCCATGTCTATGCCAATGTCCGCCAGCCGATGATCCATAGCCTCAACCTGGTCCACCTGATGCCGCTCTCGGCCATCTGGGCCGGTCCCGCCCGCAACAAGCATCTGGATGGGCCGCCGCTGTTCCAGGCGGAGACCAGCGGGGCGACGCCCTTTCGGCTCTCCACCCATGTCGGCGATGTCGGGCACATGCTGGTCGTCGGCCCGACGGGGGCCGGCAAGTCGGTGCTGCTGGCCCTGATGGCTTTGCAGTTCCGCCGCTATGCAGGCGCCCAGGTCTATATCTTCGACAAGGGCAATTCCGCCCGTGCCGCCACCCTTGCCATGGGCGGGCGACACCATATGCTGGGGCAGGCTGGCGACCTGTCCTTCCAGCCGCTGCGCCGCATCGACGATCCCGACCGGCGTGCCTGGGCTGCCGACTGGATCATCGGCCTGCTGGAGCATGAGCAGGTCGCTGTCACGCCGGCGATCAAGGAGATGGTCTGGTCGGCGCTGAACAGCCTGGCCGGCGCGCCACCCGTACAGCGCACCCTGACCGGCCTGTCGCTGCTGCTGCAATCCAACCCGCTGAAAGCTGCCCTTCAGCCTTATACGCTGGAAGGTCCCCATGGCGGCCTGCTGGATGCGGCGACCGACGGGCTCGACCTGGCATCGGTGCAGTGTTTCGAGATGGAGGTGCTGCTGCACCGGACCGGCGCCGTGCTGCCGGTCCTCACCTATCTCTTCCACCGGCTGGAGGAGCGCTTCACCGGGGTGCCGACCCTGCTGATCCTGGACGAGGCCTGGGTCTATCTCGACAATCCGGCCTTCGCGGCCCGCATCCGGGAATGGCTGAAGGTCCTGCGCAAGAAGAACGTCGCCGTTCTCTTCGCCACCCAGTCGCTGGCCGACATCGCCGGCAGCCTCATCGCACCGGCCCTCATCGAAAGCTGCCCGCAGCGCATCTTCCTGCCCAATGATCGGGCCATCGAGCCCCAGGCCAGGGCGGTCTATAGCGCCTTCGGACTGAACGACCGCCAGATCACCCTGATCGCCCAGGCCACGCCCAAGCGAGACTATTACCTGCAATCCAGGCGCGGCAACCGGCTGTTCCAGCTCGGTCTGGGGCCGGTGGCCAAGGCCTTCTGCGCCGCGTCCGATCCCGTCTCGCAGGTGCTCATCGACAAGCTGCTGGCCGAGGGTGGGGCGCAGGCATTTGCCGCCCGCTGGCTGGGCATCAGGGAACTCGATTGGGCCGCCGACCTGCTGGACCGCTTTCCAGGGGAGACCACTTCATGACGATGCGCTTGCTGGCGGCGGCACTGCTGTCTGCCACCCTGATGGTGGGCGATGCCGACGCCTTCACCGTCTACGACCCGACCAACTATGCCCAGAACGCCCTCCAGGCGGCCCGTGCCCTGGAGCAGGTCAACAACCAGATCCGCAGCCTGCAGAACCAGGCCGCCATGTTGCAGAACATGGCCCGCCAGCTCCAGCGGCTGGACTATTCCTCGCTCAGCCAGATCACCAGCGCGTTGAACCGCATCGATGGGCTGATGATCCAGGCCGACAGTATCGGCTTCGATCTGGCCGGCAGCGAGGAGGCCTGGCGCCGGACCTATCCCGGCTCCTATGGCGACGCTGATACCGCCGCCCTGAACCGGCAGGCCCATGACCAATGGCAGAGCGCCATGGCCTCCTACCGCCAGACCATGCGGGTGCAATCCGGCGTGGTCGGCGCGATCCAGGCGGATGCACCCCTGCTGGCCGACCTGGTCGGTCGCAGCCAGGACGCCGCCGGCAGCTTGCAGGCCCAGCAGGCCGGCAACCAGCTCCTGGCGCTGTCCATCAAGCAGCAGATGCAGTTGCAGAACTTGATGGCCGCCCAATACCGCGCCGATGCCGAGACCCAGGCTGCCACCGCCGAGGCCAACGCCATCGCCCGCGAGCGCACCCGGCGCTTCCTGGGCGATGGCCACGCCTATAGCCGCTGAGGAGGCCGCAATGGGCGACCTGGGCATTATCGACCGGTTCACGGAAACCTTCATCCGCTACATCGATAGCGGCTTCGGCCTGCTGTCCGGCGATGTCGCCTGGCTCACCGGTATCCTGATCACCATCGACATGGTCCTGGCCGGCTTGTTCTGGGCTCTGGATGGCGATCATGACGTGATGCCCAGGCTGGTGCGCAAGACCCTCTATGTCGGTTTCTTCGCGCTGATCCTGAACAATTTCCAATCCCTGTCGGAGGCCATCTACAGCTCCTTCGCGCAGTTGGGTTTGCGGGCCGGTGGTTCAGGCCTGTCCGCCCAGGACCTGCTGCATCCGGGACACCTGGCCGCGGTGGGGTTCGAGGCGGCCCACCCGCTGCTGAAGCAAGCGGAGACCATGATCGGGTTCCCGGAGGTCTTCGGGAACATCCTGAGCCTGACCATCCTGATGCTGGCTTGGTTCTTCGTCGTCATCGCCTTCTTCATCCTGGCGGTGCAGCTCTTCATCACGCTGGTGGAATTCAAGCTGACCTCGCTCGCCGGCTTCGTGCTGGTGCCCTTCGCGCTCTGGAGCAAGACCGCCTTCCTGGCCGAGCGCGTGCTGGGCCATGTCATCTCGTCCGGCATCAAGATCATGGTGCTGGCCGTCATTGTCGGCATCGGCTCGGGCTTCTTCCGGGAATTCACCGAGGCGCTCAATGGCCGGGAGCCCGGTATCGCCGAGGCCATGACCATGGTGCTGGCATCCCTGGCCTTGCTGGGGCTGGGCATCTTCGGACCGGGCATCGCCGCCGGCCTCGTTTCCGGCGCACCGCAACTGGGGGCGGGGGCCGCCCTGGGCACCGTGGGATCCGCCGCCGGTACCATGCTGCTGGCGGGTGGGGCCGCTGCCGCCGGCGTCCGTCTCGCCGGCAGTGCCGGGATGGCCGCCCTGCGGGCCGGTGCCAGCATGGGCGGGGCGGCAACGGGCGCCTTCCAGTCGGCATCGGCTGCCGGTCACGCCGGTGTTGGTGGTGCCGCTCGCGCCGCCGGGGAAGCCACCATGCGCGGTGCCCGCAATGCCGGCAGTCGCGCGACGGAACCGGTGCGGGAGGCCTTCAAGGCCGGACGCCAATCGACCCATCCGGATGCAGACGGAGTAGAGGACGCCGGTTCATCGCCACGGTCCAACACCAATAGCGCTCCTGATTGGGCGCAAAAGCTGCGCGCCGAACAGGCCGCCCGCGCCCATCGCCATGCCGCCACCCAGACCATCAAGGATGGCGACCGTTCCGGCGGCTCCGCCAACCCGTCCCTCGATCAGAAGGATGATTGAGCCATGTTCTTCAAACGCTCCCTGCAACGCTATGGCCGGACACCCGAGCCGGTGACGCCCTACCAGAAGGCCGCCCAGCAATGGGACGAGCGCATCGGCAGCGCCCGCGTCCAGGCAAGGAACTGGCGGCTGATGGCTTTCGGCTGCCTGGGCCTCGCCATGGGCCTTGCCGCGACCTCTGCCTGGCAGTCCGGCCAGAGCCGCATCATGCCCTATGTCGTGGAGGTGGACCGGCTGGGGGAGGCCCGCGCCGTGGCCCCGGCCGTCAGCGCCTATCAGCCGACCGATGCCCAGGTCGCCTATTATCTGGGGCGCTTCATCGGCAATGTCCGCTCGCTTTCCACCGACCCGGTGCTGGTGCGCCAGAACTGGCTGGCGGCCTATGATTTCGTGGCTGACCGGGCGGCCCTGTTCCTGAACGAACAGGCCAAGGTCAATGACCCGTTCAGCCGCATCGGCACCAACAGCGTCACGGTCCAGGTGACCAGCATCGTCCGGGCGTCGGACCTCTCCTTCCAGGTGAAATGGACCGAGCAGCATTTCGAGCGCGGCAGTCTGGTCCGCACCGAGCGCTGGACCTCCATCCTGGCCGTCAGCCTGCGTCCGCCCCGCACGCCGGAGGCGCTGACCCGCAATCCGCTGGGCGTCACCATCACCGCCATCGACTGGTCGCGCGAATTCGACGCCCCCGCTCCCCAGAGGACCACGCCATGACCAAGCTGATCCTGCCGTTCCTAATGGCCGGCCTGCTGACCGCCTGCGCCGGCCAGCCCAAGAAGCTGCCCGCCATCACCTATGACAGCGCCGACTTCCGGCCGGCCGAGGTCGAGCCGGAACCGCTGCTGCCGGTGCAGGTGGTTGAAAGGCCCGTGCTCCTGCCGCTGCCGGGCCAGTTGCAGCCGCCACCCCAGGCCAGTGTGACGCCCGACAACCGTCCACCGACCCGGCGGGTGGCCGATGCCAACAAGGCCGCCACCCAGGAACCGACCCGCTATGGCTACGTCAATGCCATCCAGGTCTATCCCTATACCGAGGGCGCCCTCTATCGGCTCTATGCCGCGCCGGAACGGGTCAGTGACATCGCCCTCCAGCCGGGCGAAGGCGTCGTCGCCGTCTCGGCCGGCGACACGGTGCGCTGGATCATCGGCGATACCAGCAGCGGGGCCGGTGCCAGCCAGCGGGTGCATGTGCTGGTCAAGCCTGTGGCCGCCGGCCTGACGACCAACCTCGTCATCACCACCGATCGCCGCGCCTACCATCTGCTGCTGGAAAGCACGGAGCAGACCGCCATGGCGGCCCTGTCCTGGACCTATCCCCAGGATCAGTTGCTGGCCCTGCAACGCTGGAACAGCCAGGCCGCAGCCGCTCAACCCGTCGCCAGCGGCCTGTCCCTGGACGCACTGCATTTCCGTTACGCCCTTAGCGGCGACGATCCACCCTGGCGGCCGCTGCGGGCCTTTGATGATGGGTCCAAGGTCTATATCGAGTTTCCCCGCCGCCTGGACCAGGGCGAAGCGCCGCCGCTATTCGTTATCGGGCCGCTGGGGGAGGCCCAACTGGTCAACTACCGGGTCCGCGGCCGCCATTACATCGTCGATCGCCTGTTCGCTGCCGCCGAACTGCGCCTGGGCAGCGAGCCGCAGCAGATCGTCCGTATCGAGCGTATCGACGGGAGGCCGTCATGACCGCGCCTGTCGGTGACGACAAGATCCCTTCTGAAAAGCTGGAACTGCGTGCCGCTCCGCGTCGGGCCATCCGCTTTCGGCGGGGTTTGATCATTGGTGGCACCGGCGTCGCCGCCGGCACCATCCTGGCCCTGACGTTGATCTCCTTGCAGAGCGTCGACCGTAAACCGGACGGGCGGGGGCAGGAACTGTCCCATCCCAACCGGTCGCCGACACCGGAAGGGCTGGCCTCCCTGCCGGCCGATTACAGCCAGATCAAGCCCGACACCCCGGTCCTGGGGCCGCCCCTGCCGGGTGATCTGGGCCGGCCGATTCTGGAACACCAGAAGCGGCATGGCACCGAATGGCCGGCAACGGGACCGGCCCAACAGCTTACGCCCGAGCAGGTGCAGGTCAACCAGGCCCGGCAATCCGGCCTGTTCTACCGCACCGAACCGAAAGCCGTGCCAGGGATGCCAGGAAATCGGAATCCGGAGCCCGCCGCTGGTTCCATGCCTCCCACCGACCTGTCGCCGGCTGCCGAACCCGACGCTCAGCAGCGCAAGCTGGACTTCCTGTCCCAGCCGAACAGCAGCGGCATCTACAATCCTTATGCCGAACAGCAACCCGCCTCGCCCCATCAGGTCATGGCCGGCAGCATCATCGCTGCCGCCCTCGTCACCGGCCTCAATTCCGACCTGCCCGGCATGGTCGTGGCCCAGGTGACGGAGAACGTCCATGACAGCATCACCGGCCGGACCCTGCTGATCCCCCAAGGCTCCCGTCTCATCGGCACCTATGACAGCCGGGTCAGCTTTGGACAAAGCCGCGCCCTGCTGGTCTGGCAGCGCCTGATCCGGCCCGACGGCTCGTCCGTGCAACTGGACAACCTGCCGGCCACCGATACCGAGGGCCGATCCGGCCTTTCCGACGCGGTGGATTTCCATACCGGTCGCCTGCTGAAGGGCATTGCGCTCGCCACCTTGCTGGGCGTCGGCACCGAGCTGACCTTCGGGGAACAGGAAGGTGAACTGGTCCGCGCCGTGCGGGAATCCATCCAGCAGAACGCCGACCGCGCCGGCCAGCGCATCACCGAGCGCAACCTGGACATCCAGCCCACCCTGACCGTCCGCCCCGGCTGGCCGCTACGCGTCATCGTCCGGCGCGACCTGATCCTCTCCCCCTACCGTGGAGGCTGACATGTTGAAGCTCCCCAAGCTGCCTGACCGCACGCCGGTCAAGCTGACCATCTCCGTCAGTCCCGACCTGCATCAGCGGTTGCTGACTTACGCCGCGCTCTACCGTGCCACCTACGGCACGGCCGAACCTGTCACCGATCTGGTCCCTTACATGCTGGATGCCTTTCTGGACAGCGATCGCGCCTACGCCAAGGCCCGGAAGGAAGACCTGCCCGCTGTTGAGGAGCCTACCCGCCGCCAAGGGCGGCGCAAGGTCAGCGCGGATGCGGCACCTCCCACCGATGACAAGGAGGCTTAAGCCATGAGCACCATCGGTCATTTCACCTTGGCCAAGGATGGAGGCTGGACTGGCATCATCCATACCCTGACAATCAATGCCAAGGTGCGTCTCGTGCCCAACGACAATCGTGACCAGGACGACGCGCCCGCCTATCGCTTGCTGCTGGGGCACGACCGTATCGGCGATGCCTGGGAAGCACAGACCACAGGGGAGGAACCACGCGCCTATCTCCGGGTGCGCTTTGACGACCCGGCTTTGCTCGAACCTGTAAGTGCCGCCTTGTTTCCGACCGAGGATGGGGCGGCGGCGAAGCTCATTTGGAATCGTCGCAGGCAGTAAAGTGCGTAGGTCCTATTGTGGCTGCCGCGGGGCCGAAAGCGGATGATCGGGTGACGGACACACTTGGCCTCGAGCGGACGTTCCGCTCACGATCCGATATCGACCGTTACTGGTTCTTTGCTCTTCCCCGAGGAGACTGCATGAATTCAAGGCAACGTTGGTTATGTTGCACTGACAAGGTATCTGTTGTCTTTCAGTTAGATGATATGAAACAGTTCGATGGGAGCGGTTAGCAACCTTTCAAGCTACGATACGCCATCCAATCCATCATATATAATGCTTCATGATCGACATGGATAATATCTTTTCTAATCGAATTGTTTCCAGCACTATAATGAGCTTTCTCGACGAGATCAGGATCAGATTCTCACAAAAAACTGCTTTCCGAGCAGTGCCAGAGGTTGCCAAAATCGGCAAATCCTGAAAATTTGAGATATCGTCGATCCGGTATCTATCGGGGCAATTGCTGATATGGATCTTTTGATCGGAGGAGGGGAAGCAGAGGGCGAACGCGCGCCACCTTCCTTAACAGCGCGCGAACCAAGTTCTCGACACCGTGACGCGCTCCGGCTGCTCTTCATCTTGGTTGCGGGCGGCGAAGACGCCGACAAGCCCACCGAGCATGTCGTAAAGGTCTTTCGAGCTGAAAAGCGCTTGATGGCCATGGACTTTCTCGTACGTTATCCTGACTACTTGGGAGACGCGCTGCTGGATCTTTACGAGGAGACCGGCGAGCCCGAGTTGCTGGGGGCGGTTCAACGCATTTTCCTCGATGACGAACCTTCCGTCAGACTAGTACGCATGGTCCGCTGGCGGCACGGTGCCTATCAGAATATCGAGGATGCGCTTGCGATGTTGAGCTATTACGGCTTGGCCAGACCCATGCAACTCGCTGGTGATGATGGCAAGATTCGTCGGTACGAATACATCGTATCACCAAAGGCGATCTCATTCCTGGAAAGGTGTATTCAGGATCACCCGGAGTTGACTTGGTATCGCGAGCGATTGGCGCTGGTCATGCGGGTCGCCAACGGCAAGAGCGGTTCTGCCCTGAAGGACTGGCAGTACGAGCACCCGGAATATGCCAACACCATCCATGGCGATGTAATACCGACCATCCGGGAACAGGTTGAACGGCGTATGGCCAAGATTATCGGATGGGAACCATGAGCAAGGAACGGACCATCGAGCCGACCGAGTACGGCTGGATCAAGGCCATCACCGAGGACAGCACCAGTCCGGAGGCAGATGTTCGAAGCGTGCTGCTCAAATATGGCATTCGCGCTCAGACCACGCCGCCGCGTGCCAAGAGCCTTCTCTTCGACAGCATCAAATTGAGGGGCGTTAGAGCCGAGTCCGAACGCGACGGGCCATTCGATCTGTCTTGGTCGGGCCTGGGGACTGGCATCTGGGCCGTAATGTCCGAGCGCAATCTGCGAGGAAAGTCGTCCATCCTGAATCTGCTCCAAGCGGCGATACGCGGCGACTTTCCCGGTCGAGTGAAGCCCGATGTCTGGAAGTGGCTAGAGACCATTGAAATCCGGTTTCGCATCGATAAGGTCCTGCATCGATTGGAGTTGCGCAAGGCAGCCGGAGAGGAGAAGACGGCAGAGAGCCTGGCCACGCTGAGCCGGAGCGATAGTGACGATCAGTGGATCACGCTCTACGAAGGCGACGCTGGAGATGGGCTGAAGTCGCAGACGGAGCATCTGATGATGGAGGAACTCGACTTCCCATTGATCTATGCTCACAATAAGAATACGGGTGGTCATCCTCATGGTTGGCCTCTGATAGCTTCGACGTTCTTCCTGTCGAGTGCCATTGAGCCGAAGGCATTGTTCGGGGATCTGCCCATCGACGGGCTGCCGCTCCGCCTGCTCCAATTGTTCATCGGGTTGCCTTGGGTCTCCACATATAGTGCTGCGTTGACCGCGCAGAAGCAGGTCGAGCAGGGACTCACTAATAGGCCGAACCATTCTGACGTGAGCACGGTACTCAGTACTAAACTTCTCGAGCTCGAGGGCCAACTTGCCGAAGCGAAAAAAGCTTGCGGCACCGATGACCGCGGCGCAAAAAGGCTTGAGCTAGCGCGGCTTGATGAGAATACCGCGACTCATAGGAAGGCGGCAGAGGCCGCTCGGATTTCCCACGAGACGGACACAGCGACGGTTGCGTCCGTTGCAGCCGGCTACGACGGTGCGCGGCGAAGGCTCAAGCAGATCGAAGAAGAGCGATTGGCAGGATATTCGTTCCGCCGGCTCAGCCCGACTTGCTGTCCAGCCTGCGAAGCCGCGTTCGAAAGGGTGGCGCCAGCGGTCCAGCACGCTGACAGCAATACCTGCGCCTTGTGCAAGAACGACTTGCCGGTCCACGAAGATAGTCTGGATAATGATCGCATCCAGGACGCACAGACCTTGGTGGAGGAACTGGCTGCATCGCTCAAGATCGCCAAGGCCAAGCTCAAATCCAGCGAGAAGATAGCAAGGGACGCGGCGGAACGGCTCCGTGACGGAATGGAAAGGGCGCAAAGCCTCCAGGAGGCTATCTCCACATTGCCGATCGATCCCGAACTTATCGTGTTGCAGTTGCAGGCCCAAGCCCAGCAGCTTCGGGAACTGGTGGCCGCGCTGCAATCGCCTGCCAACGACGACATTGAAATACAGGGTGAACTCAAAATCCTTCGCGCTGCTACCGAAGTCAGCAAGAGGCTGATGACATCTATGCAGTCGGATGTCCTGACAGAGATCGCTGATTCAGTGATGTCCCTTGCCAAGAAGTTCGGCGTATCCCACGTCACCAGCATGCACCTCGACGGTGGCGGGAGGCTGAAGGTCCATCAAGGAGGTGCCGACATCTATTTTAGCAACCTGACGATGGGCGAGAAATTGCGTATCAAGATCGCCATCTCGCTGGCGGCGGTTGAGGTAGCTAAGCGTCGCGGGCACGGTCGGCATCCAGGCCTGCTAATCATTGACTCGCCAGCGTCCGAAGAGGTCGTGAACGAGGACTTCGAGCAGATGCTCGACAGCGTTGCCTCTGCTGCGAAGGACATCGGAGGCGTTCAGATCATTATCGGCACCATCGCTCGCAAGGCAGTGGAGACGGTTGTGTCTACTGATCATCGGCTGCACGCCAAGAAGGATGACTACCTCTTTTGACCGGTCGAGCGATGGAAGACGGATTCGAGCTTTTCACTACGGACGGCACGCCCATCCCAGATCCGAGTGCGGCTCAAGAAAACGAGCTGTTGGCTGCGATCGAGGTACAGGATTCCGAAACCACACGCTCCGACGTATTCTGCTGGCTGATCAGTTGGGTGACCGTCGCCGCCGTTCAACGCGCACTCCTGCGGATACTTGAAGTGGAAGACGACGCCACGTCGATAGCAGAAATGGTCGACTGCCTCGACGAACTTCCCGTGATACCGCAGGCTTTCGGTCGCGGTGTGTGGGAGATATTCCGTTGCCGTTTCGAGCCACGGTCTGAACATTTCTGGATGAGATCGCAGGCGTTGCGCGGTGCGCTCGTCGTGGCACAGGACGATCCCAGCTTGATCAGGCGCCTGCAGTCGTACCTTCTGGACGTTACGGCAGATGACGACAGTGCCTATCTACGTCACGTCGCCAAGGTCACTGGCGTCATCCTGCGCCGGTATCCGGATAGTGACTTTCGGGATCTTCTCTCTCGACTGGTCGATGTGGACGCGGCAGCGGATGAGGCCGCACTCGAGTTGGGGCTTGATCGGCTGCAGGAAGGCTTGCTGGCTAAGACGCACGATGTACTCACATCGGCGTTGGCCGCCGCGCAGGATTGGTTTCGCCATTCACTGTCTATGAGCGAAAAACGCCCAGATGCGGCACTTTACGAGATCTGCACGTCGGTGCTGATCGATGTGCAGCACAGGGGCATGCACTCCGATCTCCCGCTCGATCTTCCCAAACTCCGGCGTGCCGCAATTGAATACTCGGCTTATGCTGCCGACCGTCACTCCGCAGAGTCGTGGCTCAGGACGTCTTCTCGCGAACGCTTCCACTGGTTGTCAATGGCCACCAAACTGTCCATGGTCGCTCATACGTTCACGAGGGACATTTGGCTGCAAGCGGCCACTGTGATCGAAGACGAACTGCTCTCGATCTTCTTCGCCAGCGACGATGTTTTCTCCCGCTCCGATGGTCATGGTGCAGATATTCTCGGACGGAAGGCGCTTGTTCAATCACTGCAGAAACGACGGTATTATCTGCAGGCTTTGGATCAGTGGCTCGCTGAGAACGCGGACAGCCATCTTGCACCGAACGTCGGACAGTTGCGCGATACAGTGCAGCAGTCACTTGCCGGGGCACTTCATCGTAGCCCTTTTGACGAATCGACTGGAGGCCGGCTGGTCGATTTTCTCAAACAGGCCGGCGTCGACGCAGCTACAGCGGCGATGACCGCAGCGCAGGTCGACGTTGGGATCGATCGCAATCGTCAGGTGGCGGATCTATGGGCCGCCGTCATGGAGAAGCTCTCGGACAGTCCCGATTACCAGCGAGGGCATCCTCGAGCGCTGTTGGAACTCATGTGCGCGCTCATCCTGCGGTTCTTGGATTTTCGCGCCAATATCGGCACGAATACCGATCCATCAAGCGAATACCTGTTCCGGCGCAGCGCCGATTTGCCGGTCGAACACGACCTTCAACTCGATTTTCTAAAGTTCCTCACTACGTCGGATGCACCATCGTTCCGTGCCGAAGTCAGAGATTCAGGTGGCGGCCGTGCCGACATTGCAATCGAGTACCGTGGCGTAAAGTCGATCGTTGAAGTGAAGAAGGACGACAGGGTGCCCGGCAATGCCGCTTTGGCGAAGCGCTATGCTGGTCAGGCAACGGGCTACCTGACGACCGGCATGCGTGTTGGTTTCCTCTTGGTGCTCGACCTCACCGATCGAAATGGTCATCAACCACACATTTCGGAACAGATCAGTGTGGAGCGAAAGGTACCGGAAGGATCCGACGTGGAATACCATATCGTGGTAGCCAGGATTCAGGCAAAACGCAAAACACCGCATGACTTGCGGTAATCAGCGTCATGGAGCGATATCACGTTTCTTCGATGTCAGCTTCCGAGAAGCAGAAGAAGCTATCTCAATGCTGACATGGAGTGCGCAATATCGCCGTAGCGAGCTTCACATAGGGGGCGCAAAACGGTAAGGACGGGGCCGAATCCAGTCGATCCGATCTGGAGAGAAATGCACAAAAAGCTGCTATCTATTAAGTATTACGCGTTTTTCTGTATTTAGAGTAATTGCCGTAGATGTTCCGCTGCCTCTTTAAGTTCTTGATCGTAGGGGAAGTAAATCGTCGCAGTATCAAGGTGCCCAATTAAATCTTCGACTTCTTTGGAGGCCGGATATCCCTTTCGCTGGATCAAAAGGGCAGCTCCGCGAAACAAGGTTATATAAGCATGAACGCTCACTCGCGACCGAGAGCGTTCTATTGAAATTGCGTGAGCAAGAACTCGATGCGCCTCTGAATAAATAGCGCTAGCTGACATACCCGGTTGACCAATCTGAGCAAGCAACACCTTGCCAAGCGTTGTCAGAGGAAATGGGTGTAGCTCAATCCCAACCGCGTGCCGGGCATGTTGAACTGCTTCTTGAAGAAAATCAGGAGTCTTTTTCTGTCTGAACATAGAGAGCTTATAGAGTGATACCTGCTCCCAATATCGCGAATTCCACTGCCATTGTCGTTGCGCCGCAACGTAGAAATCGCTAGCGAGCTCGCCCAGAAGTGGGCCTACTACATCGTCGTAATCAAACAATCGCCTCGCTAATCGAGCTTCTGGGGTTCGGCGCTTAATAGAAGAACGATTTACTCGTGGCGCTAGACTTGTCGCCAGTCGCTTAAATGCCAACAGCACATCCGACGGCGGGGCAACCGTAATCGTTCTCTGCGCTAGCGCTGTATTCAATGGAATGACAAAGTCCCCGTGCTCGTCGAAGTAGTCTAGCGGGAGGGGATGGGAACTTTCAAATTGGGCTTGCCATCCTGCATGCTCTGCTGTGCTCTGAACAATTTCATAGCGCGCACCACTACTAAAGCAAAAT
The DNA here is from genome assembly GCF_058793615.1 of Niveispirillum sp. GW835-FHT14G11. Taxonomy (NCBI): domain Bacteria; kingdom Pseudomonadati; phylum Pseudomonadota; class Alphaproteobacteria; order Rhodospirillales; family Azospirillaceae; genus Niveispirillum; species Niveispirillum sp. GW835-FHT14G11. Next base: position 8,320 of record NZ_JBXAFZ010000034.1, on the reverse strand, counting down.
TGAGCTATCGTTGCTGATATATATCTAATACGATCATTTGGTAATGCAGCGGCATATGTTGAAGAGACGATCATATCAAGGGGGCGCATATCGTTCTTAATCTTGCAACCCGCGACGGCAATGGGCTCTAAAACGAGTTCTTTTGCTAACTTGTTTGGTGCGTCATTTGCCATTTTCGCACCTGCAGCACCTCGCATAACATAACTATTTATAAGTTGAAGTGCTTCGGATTCAGTTAGACCTAAGCCGCCAAGAATTTGATAGCGCAGATCGCCCAACACCTGCACTAGATGGCGTCGTCTATAGCTTCGCTCTGCGGCGACGATGATGAAATCTTTCTTTCCAGCTAGGTCGACTATCGTCTTAAGCTGAGGCGCTTGATCAGCAATATTATCAACAATGATCACAAGCGGATCGTCAATCAAGTCCAAGGCTTCGGCGATAAGGGTAGGGTCTAAACGGCTGATAGAATTTGCAATTAGTACTACAATCTTGGATGCCGCCATGTCGTAAGCAACGCGCCGAAGAACCGTTGATTTTCCCATTCCAGGGCTTTCGAGTACTAAAACTGCACGTTCCGGCTGTGATCTCGAAAGCATAGCTTTGGCAATTGGCCGCAGGCGCGCGCTGAGTGCGCGACCCACATCCCAATTTCGAGCCAGATCGCTCCATGTGGGAGGGTGTCCGTCAGCAAAACGCGCACCGTTGCCCTGGACAGGAGCAACAGATGGCACTCGTTCGAAGTCTTCGGCGAATGACACTACGAGCGATTGGGGCGCTCCTGCGGGAAAAAGATCCCGGGTAGATTGTGGCACAAGCTCGAACGCCCCCGGTCGGTTGGCAACTAGTGCATTGAGATCGGCGAAAAACTGCTCAGCCGTACCCTCATAAAGGCGAAGGCCGTGGTCGTCGCAGTCCCGTCGGGTCAATTTCGTTGGAAATGGTTCGACGAGGAAAGAGGGGCCTCTGTCTGACCGTTGCGTCTCACTTGTACGTTTTGCGAGGTAGTATGTAACATCAACCTCGTCGAGCGATGTACCAATCACGAAGAATGGCTCTGCCGGCATCACATCTGCGAGTACCGTCATCCATGCGTTGTCGTCGGCCATTAGGCTTGCATACGCCGCTCGATCAAACACGTAACCACGGCTTGCCTCTTTAGTTCGGCCATGCAAATGAACTACAGGAACAGTATCCAAGCTGCGAGCTTCGCTGAATGAGTCGCGAAAGTGATGAAACTCCGGTCGCTGAAGATTTCCTGGTCTCGTGTACGCATCGTCGACGGCATCGTCGATATTTAAAGTGAATATCCGCTTCCAAAGGAATGTTGGAAGGGTATAAAGCGACGGGCCGGCCTTACAACCAGAGAAACGCTGGGTAAGTTCAACTTCCTTCTGCTGTTCGGTGAGCACCGAGGCAGAACGTTGCAGGCTTGTGCTGCCGTCGACGTCAGCGACTTCGCAAAGTCGGGCTCTCAAACCATTTCCTGTGGGTAGTAAGTCGCCTTTCCCATTCCTTGAATCCAAGCTGATACCAGCTCCAAGGAAGAGATTATATTCGCCAGATCGCACCGATGCAATCAAAGATTGCTTATCTGACAGGGTTAGATTTTCAAAGCGAGCCAATCTAACCTCCCAGTTACGATGAACTCCCAAACTTTGTGAATCGCCTGCAGTACAGGCGCGGCCCAATGCTCAGTGCCACTAGGATCATTTTTGAACCTCGGTCTTCGACGTTGAAAGCTACACCCCAATTGCCCCTGATGAAAAGCCATCTCGACTGGGCGCTTAGGCTTTAACCTTAGGTCCGCTATCGAGAAGCTCCGTAATCCCTGGCAATGACCACCATGCGGCGCTTTCCAGCCGACGCGACCTGTCACCAGAAGACCCGACCCTTGGCAGCCTTTAGCCGGATCCGTGAAACGTGTCACGGGCTGTCACCATAGGTCACCTATCCGCAGCGGCAGTCCGCTGAGGGCCGGATCGGGGGCCGCTGCCAACTCATGTCTTCAACCATGCAGGCCGTAGGTCTCCCTCAGGAAACCCACGGCATCGGTGGGCCGCCTCCCGATCAATATCTCCAGGTCTCCCGTCACTTCGGCGAATTCACCCACGGCCACGGCCTCGGCCCATTGCGCCAGGAAGCCGGCCGCGGGCGGCGGCAGCCCGTCGGCGAGGCGGTCGGCAACGAAGGCTTCACGGTCTACGGCCGCATAAGGCACGCCCAGGTCCCGCGCCATGTCGGCAAAGGAGACGGCGTGGCTGGCGCCCAATGTGTAGAGGCGGCCGGCATGGCCGGCACCGGTCATGACCACGGCATTCGCCTCGGCGAAATCCCGCCTTGTGCCCAATGCCGCTACGCCATCGCCGGCCGGGACGCGGAAGCCGCGCTCCGCGAGGCGTGGGCCCAGGATCAGCGGCAGCGAGTCGACATAGAGGCTGTTGCGCATGATGGTCCAGTCCAGGCCGGACCCGCGCAACGCCGCTTCCGTGGCGATGTCCGTCTCCGTCACCATGTCGATGGCGAAGCCCGACCCCTCGCGCCGCTGGATGCCCGTGTAGACGATGTGGCCCACGCCGACAGTGGCGGCGGCGGCTACGATGTTGCGGTGGTGGCCAATCGTGTCGGTGAACATCACCGTGGACACCATCAGCAACCGGTCCACACCCGTGAAGGCCCGTTCCAGCGAGGCGGGATCGGCATAGTCTCCCTGCCGCAACTCCACGCCCAGCGCCGCAAGGTCGGCGGCCTTGGCGGGATCGCGGGCCAGTGCCGCGACATGCCCGGCCGGCACGCGTTCCAGCAGGAATTCCACGCTCTGCCGACCCAGATGGCCGGTGGCTCCGGTGACAAGCAGTTTGCCCATGATGTTTCTTCTCAGCGCACCGGCCGGATGGGCGCGTCGATCAGGTCGGCCTTGCCGGCCGCCAACTGGTTGCGCACGCCGGCATCGGCCAGCATCTCATGCGGGAAGCCCAGGGGGACGGCGCTGGCCGCGTCCAGCCGGACCAGATGGTCGGCCTCAAGCACCACCTTCGCCGCCGCCAGATTGTCCGCCGCCTGCTCCGGCGTGCGTGGGCCCAGGATGGGGATGACGCCCCGCGCCATGACCCAGGCGATGGCCGCCTGCCCCGGTGGAACGCCCAGTTCCCCGGCCACGGCCAGCAGCGCATCGACCGTGGCGGTCTTGCGCGCGTCGCTCTCCGCATGGGTCAGCACGCCCAGCCCGTCCGCGCGGCCCTTCTCCCCGCGCCGGTACTTGCCCGTCAGCAGTCCGCCCCCCAACGGCGACCAGCCGACGGTGCCCAGGCCGAAGGCATCGGCCATGGGCAGCAATTCCCGCTCCGCGGTACGTTCCACCAGGCTGTATTCAAGCTGCACCGCCGCCACCCCGGCCCAGCCGCGCAGGTCCGACAGGGTAGCCGCCGTGGCGACGCGCCAGGCGGGGAAGTCGGACAAGCCGGCATAATTGATCTTGCCGGCCCTGGTCAGGTCGTCCAGGGCGCGCATGATCTCCTCCACGGGCGTCACCCCGTCGGGCATATGGACCCACAGCAGATCGACATGCTCGGTGGCCAGCCGCTTCAGGCTGTCCTCCACCGACCGGACCAAGGCCTTGCGGCTGTTGCCGGTGGCCATCAGCCCGCTGTCGGCGGCAGCGCCCAGCGAGAATTTCGTGGCCAGGACGATATCGTCACGCTCGGCCCGGATGAACTCGCCCACCAGGCTTTCCGCCTGGCCGAACTGATAGTTGTTGGCCGTGTCGATGAAATTGCCGCCGGCGGCGCGGTAGGCGTCATAGATGCGGGCGGCCTGGCTCCGGTCGGCGCCATAGCCCCAGCCGGTGCCGAAATTGCCGGTTCCCAGCGCCAGCCCGGAGACGCGCAGGCCGGTGCGGCCGAAGATGCGGTAACGCATGGATCGCTTCCGTGATGAACAGGAATGTCATCGCGGAAGATAGGGCCGGCGGACGGGCCGGTCTTGACCGGCGGCGCCATCTTTGGAACGCCGGCGCCGTCCTGTTCCTATCCCCGCCGCTGCCGTCGATAGCCGGCGGGGGTGGCGTCATGGAAGCGGCGGAAGACCCGGGTGAAGTGGCTTTGGTCGGCGAAGCCGCACACGGCGCTGATCAGGGCCAGCGGTTCGTCCCCCTCCTCCAGCATGCGGCGGGCCCGTTCCACCCGCTGCTTCAGGCGCCAGCGATGGGGCGGGGCGCCGAAACTGACGGTGAAGGCCCGTTCGAAATGCCGTGCCGACAGGCCGCAGGCCGCCGCCACCACCTCCACCGAGATGTCGGCCCCCAGGTCGGCCAGCATCATCTCCGTAGCCCTGCGCTCCTGCCAGGGCGCCAGCCGCCCCGTGCGCCGCGCCTCCGACACTTTCAGCCCGCCATAGGCGACGGCGAAATGCAGGCGGCAGGCGCCGAAGATATAGTCCGCGAACAGCGCACCGGCCTCATGCGGGTGGGTCAGCAGCGGCAGCAGCGCCTGGGCCAGACCGAAGGCATGCGGATCGAAGCGGGTCTCCTGCTCCGCCGGACAGTCGAAGCGCGCGATGCGCCGCCCGCCCAGACCGTCGGTCAGCTCGTCCATCGCGGCCTGCGGGATCACCAGCACCAGCGCCTCGAACGGGTCGCGCAGGTCGGCCGACCAGGTGCGCCGCCAGTCGAAGAAGCCGGGCGCGCCGGCCTCATGCGCGGGCAGCTCGATCCGCTTCCCGTCCATCCAGCCGCCATGGGCCGGCATGGTGGCCAAGGGGATCACGAACTGGAAGGCCGGCATCACCGGGTTCGGCCCCAGCGGCTCCTCTCCGCCGCCATCGCGCCGGTAATAGGCGGCGGCCATGCCATGGTGCTCGTACCGCCGGGACTGCATCGTCCGGCGCTCGTTAAGCCGTTCGGCGGGAAGGAAGTCGGGGCGCAGCATGTCCGATGATAACATGGCGTCCGCGATCGCATAAGTTGGTTAACGGGCCGATGTCAGGCCGCGGCGAAGGCCGGAACCCGCGAAACCCGGTTGCGGCCCCTGGCCTTGGCTTCGTATAGCGCGGTGTCCGCCCGACTCATCAGCGCCAGGATCTGCTGCTCAATCTCCTTCGCCCGCGCCGGCACGATGGTGGCGATGCCGAGGCTCGCGGTGACGACGCCGCCGCATTCGGCATTGCCCTCATGGCGCAGTTCCAGCGCCTCGATGGCCAGACGCAAAGCCTCGGCGATCTTCGCGGCCCCGATTTCGTCGGTCGCCGGCAGGACCAGCGCCATCTCCTCCCCACCATACCGGGCGGCGACGTCGCCGGGCCGGCGGACGGCGTCGCGCACCACCTGCCCGACCAGCGCCAGGCAGCGGTCACCGGCCGGATGCCCGTAGCGGTCGTTGTAGGCCTTGAAATGGTCGATATCGATGAGTACCAGCGACAGGCATGTCCCCTGCCGCGCGCCCCGCGCCACCTCCTGGCACAGCGCCTGATCCAGCCGGCGCCGGTTGGCCAGCCCGGTCAGGCCGTCAGTGCTCGCCAGCACCGTCAATTCGCGGTTCGCCGCCTCAAGCTGCTCCTCCAGCAGCTTGCGCCGGGAGATGTCCCTGATGTTCACGACGAACTGCGGTATGCCATCCAGGGCGTCGGCGAGCGTGAACCGCGCCTCTACCCAGAGGTACCGGCCGTCCTTGCAGCGGTACCGATAGGCGCAGACCATGCTGCGCTGCCCGGCACCGAGCTGCCGCTGCACCTCGTCGGCCACAGCCAGGTCCTCCGGATGGATGAGGTCGATGGCCGGCCGACCGACGGTCTCGTCAGCGCTCCATCCCGTCATCGCGGTGAAGGCGGGGGAGGCGTATCGCCGGATGCCATGCAAGTCGACGCAAGTGATGGCGTCACCGGAATTCTCCGCCAGCAGCCGGTACCGCGCCTCCGCCAGATGCAGCCGGCGCGCCTGGCGCAACAGGCGCCACGCCAGGCCGCCGATCAGCAGGGTTAGGAGGAGGCTGCCGCCGATGTTGACGGCGGCGTTCCGATACCAGTCCGCCAGCAGGTCAGACCAGGAGCGCGAAACAAGGACCACCAGCGGGTAGTCCAGCACGCGGCGATAGCTGCCAAGACGACGTACGCCATCCACCGGGGAGACGTACTCGTACGTGCCCACGGGAGCCTTGGGCAGGAACTGGCTGAACAGCGGCCCACGGGAGACATCCAGCCCGACATTGGCCTCCGAGAACGGCGCCCGCGCCAGGATGACGCCGTCCGTGTGATTCAGCGTCACGATGCCTTGGGATCCGACGTTGAAGCTGTCGAAGAATTTCTGGAAGAACTCGACCGAGATGGTGGCCAGCACGACGCCGGCGAACCGGCCATTGGCTCCGTCGATGCGGTAGCTGACGGTTATGATCCAGCTACCGTCGGAACGGCTGCGCACGGGCGGTCCGACATGGACGCCGCGGTCGGCATGGAGACGGTGGTATTGGAAATAGGAACGGTCGGCGTTGTTCAGGCCTTTCGGGGGGATGGCGAGCGCGTTCACCACCCAGTCGCCCTTGGCATCGTAGAGGAACAGCCCATGGATGGCCGGCACCGTCGCGACGCGCTGCACCATCCAGCTCCGAAGCCGGTCCATGTCCCCAGGCGTCCCACCGTCGGCCTCAATCCGCTCCCGCAGGTCCTGCAGGACGATGTCGGCCTGTTGCAGCACCTCATGGCTGTACTGGGCCAGCGAACCGGCAAGGTTGGCCGTTTCGACCCCGGTCTGGGCCAATTGGGTTTGTCGGGCGCTCCAGACGCGCGACAGGTCGATGCCGACCAACAGCAGGCAGGCCAACAGGACAAGCCCGATGGCCTTCATGAACAGCGACGGACGATGGAACAGCCATGGAAACCGAGAACGCATCCTTCCACCCTCCGGCCTGCTTGGAGGGCAGCCGCCTGGAAGCGGCTGCATCCCTGGAAGGTAGCCGATCTGGATACGTCCGTTTCCGGTCCAAAGGGTCAGGTCGCGTAAGGTCAGGTTGATGCCGGTCCAGGCAGGTCACCGGACGGTGCCCGGCCCGGCAGGCGGGGCGGGAATGGAAGACGGTGACTTTGCCGCCATCCCCGCCCCGCAGCCAGGCCGTACAGTCACACCTGGGCCATGCCGCCATCGGCGAACAGCTCGACACCGTTGACGAAGCTGCTGTCGTCGGATGCCAGAAGCCGGGCCGCCTTGGCGATCTCGCCCGCCTCGCCCACGCGGCCCAGCGGCACTTGGGCAGCCAGGTAGTCGACCAAGCCCTGCTGCTGGGGCGGCGTCGGGATCGGCCAGCTCCACCAAGCCCGGCGTGCGGATCGGGCCGGGGCTCGGGCTGGCGGCGGCCGGTGACATAGACGAAGGCATCCGCGCGATCTGGAGGCGCATCACTGCCTGGGCTATGCCTACCGCGCCCGCCAGGACGTCTGGCGCTTCAGCAACGACGCGGAGGAGGAGAACATCACGCCCACCGGACCGCTGTGCGTCACGAATGTCGACGCGCTAGTGCCGATGCTGCTGGAGGGACTGGCCATCGGCGAGTTGCCGGACCTCATCGCGGCCGAATATCTAACGGCAGGACGGCTGGTGGCGATCCTGGAGGATTGGACGCTGCCCAAAGGCGGGCTCTATTTCGTCACCCCCACGGCCCGCGCCCGCCCGGCCAAGGTCTCCGCCCTGGCGGACTTCTTCGCTGAACGGCTGGTGGCACCGGCATGGCGCCAGCCGGAGTAAGGCTGGCCAGCCATTGCCCAGACCAACCGCTCACCCGGAAAACCGTTCCGACAGTTTCCCGCGTGAGAAGGCATCGGCGACGAAGTCGACGAAGGTGCGTGTCTTGGCGGGCAGTAATGTACGGGTTGGATAGTAGAGGACGATACCACCGGCATCGGCGTACCAGCCCGGCAGCAACCGGACCAGCGTGCCGCTCTCCAGCGCCGGAAGGGCGTCCGGCACGGCCAGCATGGTCACGCCCAGGCCCAGTATCGCCGCCTCCCGCATGGCTGCCGGATCATTGACGATGATGGTTTCGGCCAATGGCGCCCCCTGTTCCTGGCCGTGGGCGTCGCGCAGGGTCCAGACCCGCGTGCGGCCTGTCCGCAATGATCGCATGGCAATCCCGTCGAGGCCGGCAAGGTCTCGCGGCTCCGCCGGCGTCGCTCGTCCAGCCATGTAGGAGGGGGCGGCGACGGCGATGATGTGCGCCGGGGCCAGGGTACGCGACACGATACCGGGCGACAGGTCGACGGCGCCGCCGATGGCCGCATCGTAGCCTTCCGCCACCAGATCCACCTGCCGGTTCTCGAAATGCCATTCCGGCCGGATGCG
>NZ_JBXAFZ010000033.1:0-32669 GCF_058793615.1 Niveispirillum sp. GW835-FHT14G11 | reverse complement strand
GTTCATCGACATCTTCACATTCGCAAGCTCGACACCGCTCGCGTCGGGCTTCACGCGGATCTTGACATTGTAGTCAACGACACGCTTCACGGCGACTAGGACTTTCATTGGCGATCCCCTACGCATGATATCCGGCGGTGGATGGTCCCCGCCTGTTCATCCTGGCGTTTTGCCATTCTTTGACCTGGGCCTAAGATTGGGCAATCAGCGCCCGCCGTCCAGCCCGACAATCGGGCACGGACCTTAGAATTGCTGCACTGCACATGTCAATAGTGTGCGTCCGGTAACGGGAAAACGTAATTTCGTTTCCTGGCTCACAAAATTGACGGGCCCAAACTTCCCTTTACGTAATGGGAAGATACCAGTGGGTCAGAGAATTTCAAGGGGGTTCTGCGGCAAATCCAGCGGGCTGGTGCCGTCACCCCCGCGTCAGGCCCGGCACCCACAGCACGTCAGCCGCCCCCTTGTCATTCAGCCAGCGGCCCAGAACGAACAGATGGTCGGACAAACGGTTGATATATTTGAGGGCCGGTGCCCCCACCGGCTCCGTCAGGGCCAGTTCGGTCATCTCCCGCTCCGCCCGCCGCGCCACGGTGCGGGCCTGATGCAGATAGGCGGCGGCGGGGCGACCGCCGGGCAGGATGAAGCTGTTCAGCGGCGCCAGATCGGCATTCAGCCGGTCGATCTCCGCCTCCAGCCGGTCCACCTGGACATCGATGATGCGCAAGGGCGGGTATGGGGGATTTTCCGCTTCCGGTGTGCACAGATCGGCGCCTAAGTCGAACAGGTCGTTCTGGATGCGGGCCAGCATGGCGTCGGCATCGGCCAGGGCCGGGTCGCCGCCCGTATGCAGGCGCGCCAGCCCCAGGACGGCATTCGCCTCATCCACCGTGCCATAGGCGGCGACGCGCAGCGCGTGCTTGGCCACGCGGCTGCCATCGCCCAGCGATGTCTGCCCCTTGTCGCCGCCACGGGTATAGATGCGGGTCAGGCGAACCATGGGGACGCTCCGGTCAAGGTCAGGAAGCCATGAAGGCCAGGGCGAACAGCACGACAGCCGCCACCTGCAGCCGGATGCGCCACCACATCAGCCTGTTGCCGTATCTGGCGTTGAAATCGCCGCCGCGCGCCATGGCGAACAACCCGATCACCAGCACAGCTAGCGTGGCGATCATGGCCAGGACCATGAGAAAGATCATGAAACCGCTCATGGCTTTCCATATAGCGCGGGACGGTGCTGCCGCCCAGGGGCAATCCGGGACAAATCGCAGCAGCCTGGGACTCCCCCTGCCGTTTCTGATAAGAGAAGCCGCGGCACCGCAGCCGGAAGAACCGATGTCCCCATCCTCCCCCCGCCAGGCCGGCATCCCCTTCATCCTGATCACCGTCTTCCTGGATGTGCTGACCTTCAGCCTGACCATTCCTGTCTGGCCGTCGCTGATCAGCCGCTTCGCCAACAGCGAGGCGTCGGCCGCCTGGTGGATGGGGGCCATGACGGCCGCCTTCTCCGTCATGCAGTTTGTCTTTGCACCCGTCCTGGGTTCGCTGTCCGACCGTTTCGGGCGGCGAAAGGTCATCCTGGCCTCTGTTGCCGGCATGGCCATCGACCAGCTGTTCATGGCCTTTGCGCCAGGTCTTGTCTGGTTGCTGATCGGGCGTATCGTGGCGGGGCTGACGGCGGCCAACATCGCGGCCGCCAACGCCTATATCGCCGATGTCAGCGCAGCGGAGAACCGGGCGAAGAATTTCGGCATGATGGGGGCGGCCTTTGGCATCGGTTTCATCACGGGGCCGGCGCTGGGCGGGTTGCTGGGCGAGATCGACCTGCGACTGCCCTTCATGGTGGCGGCTGGGCTTGCCGGGCTGAACTTCCTGTACGGCCTGTTCGTGCTGCCCGAGTCGCTGAAGCCCGCCAACCGCCGCGCCTTCAGCTGGGCCCGCGCCAATCCCGTAGGCAGCCTGCGGACGCTGGCTTCCCACCCGGCGGTGCTGGGTCTGGCCGCCAGCCGCACCTGCATGGTGCTGGCCTTTGGTGTCATGCAGATGGTCTGGGTGCTCTACACCACCAAGCGCTTCGGGTGGAGCGAGCTGGATAACGGCCTGTCGCTGGCCGCCGTCGGTTTGACCACGGTGCTGGTCCAGGGCGTATTGATCGCGCGGATCGTGAAGAAGCTGGGCGAACCAAGAACGGCGCTGCTGGGCATCAGCCTGGAATCGGCCGCCTATGTCGGCTATGCCACATCCAGCAGCAGCAGCGTCTTCTGCCTCTTCATTCCCATCCATGCGATGAGCGGCATCAGTTCCCCGGCCATCCAGAGCATCGTGGCCCGCAGCGTGGGGGCCAATGAACAGGGCGCCGTCCAGGGGGCGTTTGCCAGCATGCAGAGCCTGACCCTCATCCTGGCCCCGCTGATCGGGGCGGAACTGTTTTCGCGCTTCACGGCCGAGGGGGCGGCTGTGCCGATCCCCGGCATGCCCTTCTATTTCGGGTCCGTCATGCTGGCGCTGGCCGGGCTGGTGGCGGCCTGGGCCGTGCGGCGGGTTCCCGCTTCCCAACCCCAGCAACCGGCCGAGGTGGCGTGATGTTCGACAATCCGCGGCCCACCGGTTTCCTGCGGCATGTGCGGGCCTGCAACCGCCACGACCTGTCGGGCTTCCGGCCCTTCAGCCTGAATGGTGTGACCGTCGGGCAGGTGCGGACAGGGTTCATGGAACGGCTGCTGGCCCTGGGCCCGCCCTTTCTGCCCGATGCCGGTGGCATTACCCTGGACCCGGCGCTGGCTGACCCGGCCGCGCGCACCCGCGCGGTCGCCATCCCCCTGGAACGGCTGGTGGCCCAGAAGGCCATCCCCCGGCTGCGCGGGGAGATGTATGCGGTCACGCAGAATTGGGGCCTGCCCGTCCTGATGGAGATGGACAGGGCCGCCGTGCCCTTCTTCGGCGTCACCGCCTATGGGCTGCATGTCAACGGCTTCGTGCACAAGCCGGACGGGCTGCATCTCTGGGTGGGCAAGCGGGCCATGGACCGCGGCGTGGCGCCCGGCCAGTACGACAATCTGGTCGCCGGCGGGCAGCCCGCAGGGTTGAGCCTGACCGAGAATCTGGTCAAGGAGGCGTGGGAGGAGGCGGGGCTGCCGGCGGACATGGCGCTGACAGCCGTGCCGGTGGGTGCCGTCACCTATCTGATGGAACAGGATAAGGGGCTGAAGCCCGATGTCCTGTTCCTCTATGATCTGGAACTGCCCGCCGATTTCACTCCCCGCAACACCGACGGCGAGGTGGAGCGGTTCGAGCTGTGGCCCATCGCCAGGGTGGCGGCCAGCGTGCGCGACAGCGACGACTGGAAGTTCAACGTCAACCTGACGGTGATCGACTTCCTGATCCGCCATGGCTGGCTGACGCCCGACCATCCGGAATATCTGGATCTGTGCCGGGGGTTGCGGCGGTAGGGGCGGACATAGGCCCGCCCCTGCTGAACGATCAATACCCCGCCGCGTTGCCGTCCACCCGCATCTCCGTGCCGGCGCGGTAGACGCCGTTGACATGGTCGCGGACGATGGCTTCGTAGCTGCCATAGTGCAGGCCGGGCTTCACCTCGACCTTGTGGCCGCGCTTCTTCAGTTCCTCGATCACCGCCGGCGACACGCCCTGTTCGACGAAGACGGTACCGGCGCCGTCGCCGGCTTGGCCCGTCGGTTCCGGCGATCCCTCATGCTGCCAGCGGGCGGCGTCGCCCGCCTCCTGCACATTCATGCCGAAATCGATCATGTTGACCAGGACCTGGGTATGGCCCTGCGGCTGCATGCCCCCGCCCATGACGCCATAGGCGGCAAAGGGCTGGCCATCCTTGGTGACAAAGCCGGGGATGATGGTGTGGAAGGGGCGCTTGCCAGGCGCATAGACGTTGGGATGCGAAGGCTCCAGCGCGAACTGTTCGCCCCGGTCCTGCAGCATGAAGCCCAGGCCGTCGGGGACGAGGCCGGACCCCATGCCGCGATAGTTGGACTGGATCAGCGCCACCATCAGGCCGTCCTTGTCGGCGGTGGACAGGAAGATCGTGTCATGGCTTTCCGGCATCAAACCCGTTTCCGGTGCGCCGGCCTTGGCCATGTCGATCTGGGCGCGGCGCTTGGCGGCGTAGTCCTTGGAAATCAGCGTGCCGATGGGCAGCTTCACGAAATCCGGGTCGGCGTACCAGCGCGACCGGTCGGCAAAGGCCAGCTTCTTGGTCTCTACCGAGACATGGATGAAATCGGCGCTGTTATGGCCCATGGCCTTCAGGTCGTATCCTTCCAGGATGTTCAGCATCTGGAGCGTGGCCAGGCCCTGGCCATTGGGCGGGATCTGCCAGACATCATAGCCGCGATAGCTGGTGGAGATCGGCTCCACCCACTGCGCCTTGAAGTCCGCGAAGTCGGCATAGCGCAGCGGGCCGCCGATGCGCTTCATATAGGCGTCGATGGTCTTGGCGATGGTGCCCTTGTAATAGGCGTCATGGCCGCCCTTGGCGACGATGGACAGCGACCTGGCCAGGTCGGGATTGCGGAAGACCTGGCCGGCCGCGGGTGGTTTTCCGTTGATCAGGTAGGTCTTGCGGGCATTGTCCAACTCCTCGATCACCCCGCCCATCTGGTCGAAGCGGCGGAAATTGGCGGCCCAGCCCTTGGCGATGAAGGGTGACAGGGGGAAACCGTCGCTGGCGTACCCGATGGCGGGCGCCAGCACCTTCTCCATCGGCAGCTTGCCGTATTTCTTGTGCATCTCAACCCAGCCGGCCACGGCACCGGGCACGGTGACGGACAGGGAACCATGGGACGGGATCATCTTGCCCGGACCCAGGCGCTTGACCAGATCATCCAGGCTCTGGCCCTTGGGCGCCCGGCCGGACGCGTTCAGGCCCACGACCTTGTTCTGCTTGGGGTCCCAGATCAGGGCGAACAGGTCGCCGCCCATGCCGCTGCCCGTCGGTTCCATCAGGCCCAGGGTGGCGTTGGCGGCGATGGCCGCATCCACGGCGCTGCCACCCTGCTGCAGGATGGAAATGGCAACCTGCGTGGCCAGCGGCTGGCTGGTCGCCGCCGCACCGTTCTTGGCGATGATCTCTGACCGGCCGGCGAAATTGGCACCGACCAGACGGTCGCCGCGCCCGGCCTGCGCGCCGTCCACATAATCGGCGGCCACCGCCGTTTCCGTGATGATCGGCATGACACTCAACGCTCCCAGCAATAGCGCGGCCAGCCCGCGCCTGGTCTTCTGAACCATTGTCCGATCGCCTTCCTGTGCCTGGATTGCGGGCCTTCGCCCTGTCCTATTGTCCGCCGGTTTCCCAGCGCCTTTGCTTGTACGTCCACCGCCCCTTGGCGGCAACCCTTGCAGCACCACCGCGCCCCGTGCCAGCCTGCGCGCCAGTTGCTTTGTCGGGAGATGCGATCCATGCGGGTGATGGTGAATGGCGTGCCGCTCTATTTCGATGTCGAGGGGGCGGAACTGGTCCCCGATGGCGGGGTCTTGCGCAAGAAGCCGACATTGCTGCTGCTGCACGGGGGCCCCGGCTTCGACCATGCCAGCTTCAAGCCCGCCTTCGCCAGCCTGTCGGATCACGCCCAGGTGATTTATCTGGACCATCGCGGCCAGGGGCGCAGCGGCGGGGAGGAAAGGTCGCTCTGGACGCTGGCGCAATGGGCCGATGATGTGAAGGGTTTCTGCGACGCGCTGGGCATCGAAAGGCCGTTCGTGCTGGGCAACAGCTTCGGCGGCTTCGTGGCGCAGGAATATATGCGCCGCCATCCCGGACATGCGGCGGGCATCATCCTGTCCTCCACCGCGGCGCGCATGCGCCTGGACCTGATCGTCCAGGCCTTTGAACGCCGCGGTGGTCCGGCCATCGGCCGGGCGGCACAGGAATTCTGGTCCGACATCACCGCCGACAAGGTGGCCGATTATGCCGCCAAGGTCATGCCCGTCTATACGGTGAAGGCGCCGCTGGACGGGCCGGGCCGCGCCCGGTCCATCGTAAAGCCGGAGGTGCTGGAACATTTCTCCGGCAAGGGCGGTGAGATGTGGGGCATGGATTATCGCGACAGCCTGCCCCATGCCACCAGCCCTGTGCTGGTGCTGTGCGGCGACCAGGACCCGATCACGCCCTGGGAATGTTCGGAAGAGATCATCGCCCTGCTGCCCAAGGCGACGTCCGAACTGCACCGCTTCCCCGAATGCGGCCACGGCACCTTCCGCGACGATCCCACCGGCACCTTCGACCTGATCCGCCAATTCATGGGGGTGTGATGGGGCCAGCGGGGTCAGCGAGGGGTAAGTGTGCGTTGCATCACTGCGGCACGGGCGGCGGGGGTCCATCCCTTGTTAACCAAAATTGAACAGCGCTCATTCCTATGCCGATCCATCCCCGCCTCATGCCAGTTCCCGATGATCGGTACCGATCATCGGGCCTCAGGCGCCGGCGCCGCCATCCGGCGGCTTGGCTGCGCCGCAAGGGCGGCGCGGCGGCAGTCGCCGCCGAACCAAATCCCGACAAGATGAACGTGTCGGGATTTGGTTTCGTGCTTTGCGCGTTGCTGGCCGGCCTGGCCCTGACCGGGCCGGCGGCGGCGGAGATTACGGGGCCGACGGCGGGGGCGGAGACGGGGACCCTGACCCTGATCCTGGAGAACGACCTGTTCTATAATCTGGACCGCCATTACACCAATGGCGTCCAGGCCGTATGGACCACGGCGCGCGACGAGGTGCCGGACTGGACGCGCAACTGGGCGCGGCTGGTGCCCTTCTTCGCCCAGGATGGGCATGTGCGGGCGGTGTTCGCGCTGGGCCAGAACATGTACACGCCCAGCGACATCGAAACCCGCGACCCGCCCTTGACGGAACGGCCCTATGCCGGCTGGTTGCACGGGTCGGCCGGGTTGATCAACGAGACCAACCGGCGCATGGACCAGCTGCAATTGACCCTGGGCATGGTGGGGCCGGCATCACTAGCCGAACCGGCGCAGAAGATCGTCCACCGCCTGACCGATGCACCCCGGCCCCAGGGCTGGGACACGCAGTTGAAGAACGAGCCGGGGCTGGTCATCACCTATCAGCGCAGCTGGCGCTATGACCTGCTGGAAAGCACGGGCTTCGGCGTGGATGTGATGCCGCATGTCGGCGGGGCCGTGGGCAATATCGCCACCTATGCCGATGTCGGTTTCATGTTCCGCGCCGGCTGGCAACTGCCGGCGGATTTCGGGCCGGCACGCATCCAGCCCAGCCTGCCCGGCAGCGGCTTCTTCGAACCCGATGCCCGCCATCCCGTCGGCGTCTACTTCTTCCTGGGCTTTTCCGGCCGCGCCGTGGCGCGCAACATCTTCCTGGATGGCAATACGTTCCGCGACAGCCGGTCGGTGGACCGCAAAGTGTGGGTGGCGGATGTGCAGGCGGGCCTGGCCCTGAATGTCTACGATGCCCGCATCACCTACACCCATGTCTTCCGGACGCGTGAATTCGCCAGCCAGAAGGAAGGCGACGAGTACGGGGCCGTGGCCGTGACCTGGCAGTTTTGAGTTGTTCGGGTTTCAGAGTTAATCAGTTTTAATGGGAAGCACTACGTCATCGCCTTCCGGGCCTGCGCCGGGAAGGCGGGGAGAGATTCTATCTGGAACCGGGCAGCTTTCAAAACGGCCGCACGATCACCAGGATGACGATGGCGATCATCAGCAGGGTCGGCACTTCGTTCAGGATCCGGAAATATTTCTGGGGTTTGGTGTTGGCATCGGCGGCGAACAGGCGGACATGTTTGGACAGCACGCCATGCATGCCCGACAGGATCAGCACCAGTGTCAGCTTGGCATGCAGCCAGCCCTGGCCCTTCAGCATCTCCGGGTTCAACGCGATCATGGCGATGCCGAAGATCCAGGCCCCACCCATGGCCGGGTTGATGATGGCCTTCAGCAGGCGGCGTTCCATCACCTTGAAGGTTTCCGACTGCACCGACCCCTTCTCCGCCGCGCAATGATAGACGAACAGGCGCGGCAGATAGAGCATGCCGGCCATCCAGGCGATGATGCTGATGACATGCAGGGCCTTGATCCACAGGTAATAGTCCGCCATGGGCCGTGTCTTTCCCGATTTCCCGGCCGGATATCCCGATGGACCTTTGCCCATCTGTGCCGGCCCCGGCTAAATAGCATCGCGGCGCCTTGACACCAAGTGCGGAAGCCGCTGCGCGACAAGGTAGCGCCTTGCATACGGGCGTACGCGTGATAGGTTGCCGCAGACACACCCTCCGGCCAATCCAGGCCCAGGAACCGATATGGCCGATACCGCCCAGACCGACGCGCCCGAACAGGGGGAGGCCGAGGTCTTCCTGTTCGATGATGCTTCGCGCGACGCGCTGCATATCCTGCCGATGGCCATGCTGCCGTTGCAGACGCCGGGCCTGCGCCGCGCCAAGCTGATCAAGAATGCAAGGCTGGAAACGGTGGTGGAGATTTTCCAGGACCGGTCCACGGGCAGCGGCCAGATCAGCCCAGACCATCTGGGCAGCCTGTTTCCCAGCCATGGCAAGTCACTGCGCGCCGACATGGTGCAGATCAGCAAGCTGACCCGCATCAACAGTTTCGATATTTACACCCTGCGCAAGGAACTGCGCCGGGTGGGCATCGCCGTCAACGATGCCAAGTCCTTGCAGTTGTCGGACAGCAAGCGCGCCGAACTGACCGGATATATGAAGGATTTCACCCGGCCGCTGCTGCAGCAGGTCTATGGCGGCGAACAGCGGCAGATCAGCGATGTGTCGGACATCCTGGCCATGCTGGCCAATCCCGAACGGGAGGAGGCGCTGGCCAATCTGCGCCTGCTGTCGGAAAAGCTGAAGGTGAAGCTGAACGACATCCCCGACTTCCTGGAGGATTATGGCGACGTGTTCCTGTCGCTGGCCTATTTCCGTTCCTGCCTGGACGGCATCGTGCCGGAGGTGCAGAAGTTCATGAAATGGGCGATGGAGCCGAAATCATCGGAACTGATCGCGCGCGACCGCATCATCATGAAGATGCTGTCGGACGTGCAGTCGAAACTGACCTCCATCACCACGTCCATCACCGGCCGCTTTGAGGCGTTCGACCGGCGCAGCAAGGATTTCTGGAACGATATCAGCGCCGACAGCTTCCGGTCGGTGCGCCACCAGATCGAAAGCCACCATGTCACCATCGGCGGCGTGCTGTGCGGTCTGGCGGTGAAGATGGCCCTGTGGAAGGCCCGCTTCCCCCAGGGCGGGGCCGGGCCCAACAAGCGGGTGGAATTCATCCGTTCCGAAATCCTGCCCGGCCTGGACCATATCCTGGCCATTGAGAATGCCGCTTCGGGCATGAAGTGAGTCACGGCATGCCCCCATTCCGCGTCGGAAAGGCGCACCTGCGCCCATGACCATTGCGAGCGGTTCGCAGGGATGGGACAAGAGGGGATGAGCGACCAAGCCCTTCCCCCCCCTGCCGTCCCGCTTTCCGGCCCCGCCGCCTGGCGGGCGCGTCTGCCCAGCGGCTGGACCCTAGTGGTCCTGGCCATCGCGCTGGCCGTGGCCCTGCCCGTGCTGATCGTGGGCAGCCGGGTGCTGGTTTCCAGCAACGGGGTGTGGACGCATCTGGCCGACACGGTGCTATGGACCTATATAAGCAACACCCTGCGGCTGGCCGGCGGCGTGGCGGTGGGGGTCTGCATCATCGGGGTGGGCACCGCCTGGCTGGTCACCATGTGCCGCTTCCCCGGCTCCCGCTGGCTGGAATGGGCGCTGCTGCTGCCCATGGCCATGCCGGCCTATGTGATGGCCTATGTCTATACCGACCTGTTGCAGTTCGTGGGCCCGGTGCAGACAGCACTGCGCGACCTGTTCGGCTGGCGGCGGGCCGATTACTGGTTCCCGGACATCCGCTCGCTGGGCGGGGCCATCGCGGTGCTGTCCTTTGTGCTGTACCCCTATGTTTATCTGCTGGCCCGCGCCGCCTTCCTGGAACAGTCGGTCTGTGTGCTGGAAGTGGCCCGCACGCTGGGCTCTGGCGCCTGGCGCAGCTTCGCGCGCGTGGCCCTGCCGCTGGCCCGTCCCGCCATCGCCGCCGGTCTGGCGCTGGCCATGATGGAGGTGGTGGCCGATTTCGGCACCGTGCAGTATTTCGCCGTCGATACCTTCACCACCGGCATCTACCGCACCTGGTTCGCCATGGGGGAGCCGGTGGCCGCCGCCCAGCTGGCGTCGGTGCTGATGCTGTTCGTCATGGTGCTGGTGGTGATGGAACGCACCAGTCGCGGCCGGGCCCGCTATTTCCATTCCACCGGCCGGTACCGTGTCCTGCCATCTTACAGGCTGGCGGGATTGCGGGCGGCGGGGGCCCTGGCCGCGTGTCTGGCGCCGCTGCTGATCGGGTTCATCCTTCCCGTGGCCCTGCTGGCCCATATGGCGCTGACGCAGGGTGACAGCCTGTTCGCGGCCAGCTTCCGGCAACTGGCGGGCAATTCCTTCACGCTGGCCGGCATCACCTCGGTCCTGGCCGTGGCGCTGGCGGCCCTGGTCGCCTATGGGCTGCGGCTGCGGCCCACGCCGGTGCTGAAGGGGGCGGCGCGCGTGGCGGCCATGGGCTATGCCGTGCCGGGCAGCGTCATCGCAGTCGGCATCCTGATCCCCGCCGCCCATATCGACAACGCCGTGGACGGGTTCATGCGCAGCCATTTCGGCCTGTCCACGGGCCTGATCCTGTCAGGCACCATCGCGGCCATCGTCTATGCCTATCTGGTGCGGTTCCTGGCCGTGTCCTTCAATACGGTGGAGGCCAGCCTGTCCAAGATCCGGCCCACGCTGGATCAGGCGGCCCGCATCCTGGGCCAGACGCCGGGCCGGACCCTGCTGAAGGTGCACACGCCGATCATGCGCGGCAGCCTGCTGACGGCGGCCCTGCTGGTCTTCGTCGATGTGATGAAGGAACTGCCGGCCACGATGATTGTGCGGCCGTTCAATTTCGACACGCTGGCCGTGCGCGTCTATACGCTGGCCGGGGACGAACGGCTGGCGGAGGCCAGCACCCCGGCCCTGGCCATCGTCGCCGTCGGCATCATCCCCGTGATCCTGCTGTCGCGCGCCATCGCGAAGAGCCGACCGGGGAGCGAGGGGTAAACACCTTCCCCGTCATCCCGGCTTTCGCCGGGATGACGACAGAGAGGGCATTATCTCCCCGAAGCGATGCGCTCCACCAGCTGCTTGACCGTCGGCACGAAGCCGTTGGCGTACCAGGGGTCCTGGGCGAAGCGATAGGCGTTGTGACCGGCGAACATCAGCTGGTGTTCGCAATCTTCCGAATGGCTGATGTTCTGCAAGGTCTTCTGGATGCAGAAGGAACGCGGATCGGCGCGGCGTCCCGTCGTGCCTTCCTCATTCTGCGACCAGTTGGAAAAGGCGCAGGCTGACAGGCAGCCCATGCAATCCACCTGATCCTTCAGGATGGCGCGGCCGCTTTCGGGCGTCACGAACACCATGGTCGTATCCGGGGTCTTCAGCGCCTGGGTATAGCCGGCCGCCACCCAGCCTTCGGCATGCGCCTTGTCGGCCGCGGTCAGATAGACGGGGCGGCCGCGCGGGCCGACGGCGAATTCTTCCGTCAGTTCACCCACCGGCTCGGTCGCGAACGCCACCTGCCGTTCGGACCGCAGGCGCAGATCCTCCAGGAACGGGTTGCGCACGGCCGATGAATAGAAGCCCGTGGGCGAGAACTTGTTCAGATAGACGTCACCCGGCTTCAGGGTTAGGAGCTTCTGCTTCCACGCGTCGGAGATGGGGCTTTCCTGGGTCAGAAGCGGGCGGGTGCCGTACTGGAAGGAGATGGGGCCGATCTCCGGATTGTCCAGCCAATGCTCCCATTCCGACAGCCACCACACGCCACCGGCCATGACGATGGGCGTCTGGCCAAGGCCGAAACTGTTCATCATCTGGCGCAGCGCGGCGACGCGGGGGTACGGGTCTTCCGGCTTCTGTGGATCCTCGCTGTTGGACAGGCCATTATGGCCGCCGGCCAGCCACGGATCCTCATAGACCACGCCGCCCAGGAATTCCGGATGCTTGTTATAGGCGCGCAGCCACAGGGCGCGAAAGGCGCGGGCCGAGCTGACGATGGGGTAATAATAGACGCCGTGGCGCACGGCGATCTCCGCCACGCGATAGGGCATGCCGGCGCCGCAGGTCACGCCATGGACCAGGCCCTTGGCCCCTTCCAGGATGCCTTCCAGAATCTCCTCGGCTCCGCCCATCTCCCACAGCACATTGACATGGATGCGACCATTGCCGTTCGACACCTCATGCGCGATGCGGGCCTGGGTGATGCCGCCCTGGATGCCGAAGGCGATCAGCTCATGATGGCGCTCGCGCCGCGTGCGGGTCAGATAGACCTGGGGGATGGAATTGCCATCCTCGTCATAGGTGTCGGCATTGACGCCGGAGAAGGTGCCGATGCCGCCGGCCGCGGCCCAGGCCCCGGCACTCTGCCCGGTCGACACGGCAATGCCCTTCCCGCCTTCGACCAGGGGCAGCACTTCCTTGCCGGACATGACCAGTGGCTTCAGCGCCTTCACCGTACTTCCTCCAAAAGACCGACCGCCATCGGCCCCGCCGCCATTTCCGGCGCGGGTTCCCACGGGTGCACATATAGGAAAAGATATCGAAGCGAAAGAGGGGTGGTCAGCCGGGGCGCATTATGTTGACCTTACGGAAGGTGACATCGCCAATAGGAGGCTGGGAATGTCGGCAACGGGCCGCGAGGGACAGGTCACGCCCTGCCTGCGCTATAAGGACGCAAAGGCCGCCATCGCCTGGTTGGGCCTGGTGGTCGGCTTTGCCGAACATCTGGTCGTACCGGGGGAGGGTGACGAGATCGTGCATGCCCAGTTGGTGCTGGGTAGCGGCATGATCATGCTGTCCAGCGACCGGGAGGATCAGTACGGATTCCGGGCACCGGGGCCGGACGGGGCCGGCGCGGCGCTGAACTGTTTCATCATCGCCGATTTGGACGCGCTCTATGCCCGTGTCACGGCAGCGGGGGAGAAGACGCTGGAGGGCGGGATCATCGACACGCCCTATGGCTCGCGCGCCTTCACCATCCGCGATCCCGAGGGGCATTTCTGGCATTTCGGGACGTATGATCCGTGGGCGTGAGGCCCCTTCACATGTAATGCCCCAGCGACAGGAAATTCTCCTTCGTCGCCGCGTCCACGGGCAGGCCGCGTTCCAGGACCAGTTCTGCCACGCGGCCCGCGATGGCATCGAAGCCTGTCAGCTGGCTTTCGATGCTGTGGCGGCGGCGGCCGGCCTGGATGGTTAATTGCATCCAGCCGTCCGACCGATCTTTCTTCGCGGAATAGTAACGCAGCTTCACGTTCGTTACCCGGTCCCAGCGGACCATCACCATGAAGAATCCGTGAGGCAGGACCAGCCCTTCATCGGAAAGCCGGCAATGGACACCCCGGCGGGCCAGCGTGCGCAGACCCAGCCAGGCGAACAGACCGGCGCCGGCCAGCAGCGGCACCGCCACCAGCGGATGGGCGTCGAACCCGACCAGGGCCAGCGGGCCCAGCGTCACCGCCAGGCCCGCCGCCGCCCGCATCGCATCGGCCTTTAGGGCATCGGCCGGGTAACGGCCGAAACCGGGTTCATTCACTTCGATAGTCCGTGGGCACGCAGGATGAAGGCCTGGGCCACCGCCACCTCCTTCAGCTTATCGAAACGGCCGGTGGAGCCGCCATGGCCGGCACTCATCTCCGTCTTCAGCATCAGGACATTGTCGTCGGTCTTGTAGGCGCGCAGCCGGGCCGCCCATTTGGCCGGTTCCCAATAGGTGACGCGGTAATCATTCAGGCCGGCGGTGATCAGGATGGGCGGATAGGGCCGGCGGGCGACATTGTCATAGGGGCTGTAGGTCTTCATGACCTGATAGATTTCCGGAATGTTGGGATTACCCCATTCCGGATAATCACCCGTAGTCAGCGGCAGCGTGTCGTCGAACAGGGTGTTCAGCACATCGACGAAGGGCACATGCGCCACCGCCCCGGCGAACATGCCGTCCGATGCCATGTTCAGCACCGCCCCCATCAGGGTGCCGCCGGCCGACCCGCCCTCGATGCTGATCTGGCCGGGACTGGTGAATTTCTGGGCCACCAGGAACTGCGCCACATCCAGGAAATCGTTGAAGGTGTTGGGCTTGTTGGTCAGGCGCCCGGCATCGTGCCAGGGGCGGCCCATCTCCTCACCGCCCCGGATATGGGCGATGGCATAGACGAAGCCGCGATCAAGCAGGCCGATGCGGTTGGGGGAGAAGCCGGGCTCCATGGCGATGGAATAGGAGCCATAGCCATAGAGATGCAGCGGTGCCTTGCCGTCCTTCACCAGATCCTTGCGATAGACGATGGAGACCGGGATCGGCGTGCCGTCGCGCGCCGGGGCCATCAGCCGTTCCGAGGTGTAGAGGGCGGGATCGTAACCGCTGGGGATCTCCTGCACCTTGCGGGTGGTCAGGGTGCGGGCGGCCAGATCATAGTCGAACACGGTGGGCGGCGTGACCAGCGAGTGATAACGCACACGCAGGGTGCCCGTCTCATATTCCTCGTTGTTCAGGCCGGAGACGGCGAAGGCGGCATCAGGGAAGGCGATGGTGTGCGACCCGCCCTTATTATCCAGCACCCAGACCTGCTGCGTGCCATCCTGCCGGCCGAACACCACCAGCCAGTCCTTCAGGGCCAGCAGGCCGGTCAGATACTGGTTGTCGGCACCCGCCATCACCTCCGTCCAGGCCTTCTCCGACCAGTCATTGATTGGCGTCTTCAACAGCCGGAAATTCAGATGCTTGTCATTGGACAGGATCCACAGGCTGTCGCCCTGGTCGGCCACGGAATAGAGGTGGTTTTCCCGGCGCGCGATCACCGGCTTGGGCGTGGCTGTGGGATCGTCGGACGGGATCAGCAGTGTTTCAGAGGATACCAGCGTGCCCGACCCGATCTCGATGAAGCGGCCGGACTGGCTCTCCCCGATGCCGACCCACCAGGACGGGTCCTTTTCCTCATAGACCAGCACCCCGGCATCGGCGTTGGCGCCCAGGGCCGTGCGCATCACCTGCTTGGGCCGCTGGCTCTCATCCTTCAGCACATAGAACAGGGTCTTGTTGTCGGCTGCCCAGACGACGGAACCGGACGTGCCGGCAATGGGCTCGCCCACGAACTCACCATTGGTCAGGTCCTTCACGACGATTGTGAAGTTTTCCGAGCCGTTATCGTCGAAACTGTAGGCCAGATAGCGGCCGTCGGGGCTGGGTTCCAGCGCCTCGACATCATAGAATTCCTTGCCCCGGGCCAGTTCGTTGATGTCCAGGATGGTCTTCTCGGCCCCTTCCGCCTCGGTCTTGGCGCGGCGCACGAAGGTGGGGTGATCCTGGCCGGCGGCAAAGCGCGACTGGTAGATATAGCCGCCGCGCGGATAGGGCACGCCGGTATCATCCTCCTTCACGCGGCCCTTCAGTTCCGCGAACAGGGAGGCGCGCAAGCCCTCCTCCTCCTTGCCCAGGACGGTATCGGTATAGGCGTTCTCCGCCTTCAGGTAATCCAGCACGTCGGGATCGTCGACCTTGGGATAATCCTTGTCGCGCAGCCAGTCATAGGGGTCGGTCCAGGTGTCGCCATGGCGGACATGGGTGACGGGGATCTGCTTGGCCACCGGCGGGGCGGGGAACAGGCCCTGGCGCAGCGGCGGCAGATCGGCGCTGGCCTGGGGAGCGGTGTCGGCTTGCATGGCGGCTTGGTTCCTCGGCAGCGTCACATAGGCCAGCGTGGTGGCCCCGACCAGGGCAGCGAACAGGATCAGGATGCCGGGCCGCTTCGGCCCCCCCTTGGAATGATCACCCGGCGACATGGCGGCACGCCCTTTCACGGATTGCGATTGGCGCCAGGATAGGCAAGCCGACCCACCCCGCCAACGGTGAAATCCTTGTGGACCCATCATTTAGGGCGGGCATCGGCCCTTGAAACGCTTTATGGTGGTACTCAGTACAGGCAGTCGAACCGGTTCGTTCACCACCGAAAGCGGGGGAACGGCTGGAGCGGCGTACTCTTGTTTCGGTTCCCCTGGGTGAGAAGCGCCCTTTGGAACGGCTGACGGGACGGGGCGTGACCTTTGGTCGATGACGATTTCCTGTTCGCGGAGGATGGCACCTTGAAGGGTGCGCCGGCCGTGTCGATGGAAAGCCGCCAGCCGGACGGCCCGCCTTGGCGCATCCTGATCGTCGATGATGACGAGGAAGTGCATTCCGTCACCCGCTACGCCCTGCGCAAGGTGCGTTTCCGCGACCGTCCGCTGGAATTGCTGTCGGCCTATTCCGCGTCCCAGGCGCTGAGCATGCTGGCGGCGGAATCCTGCGTCGCCCTGGTGTTGCTGGACGTGGTGATGGAGACGGATGATGCCGGCCTGCGGCTGGTGCACGCCATCCGCCAGGATCTGGGCGACATGGCCGTCCGCATCATCCTGCGCACCGGACAGCCCGGCCAGGCGCCGGAGGAACGGGTGATCGTCGATTACGACGTCAACGACTACAAGGCCAAGACGGAGCTGACGTCGCAGAAGCTGTTCACCACGGTGATCGCGGCCTTGCGCGCCTATGACAGCATCACGACGATCGAGGCCAACCGCCGCGGCCTGCGCCGCATGATCGCCCTGGACGACCGGCTGCGCCCCGATATGGGACTGGAAGCCTATGCCCAGACCGTGCTTGAACAGGCCGGCCCCATCCTGGGCGCCAATGCCAGCGGACTGGCCTGCGCGGTGGAGGGGGTGGAGGGCTGGTCCATCGGTGGCACCCGCTTCCGTCCCCTGGCCGCCACCGGCGGTTTCACGGGCACCGACACAGTGCCGGCCACCAGTGCCCTGCATGTCCGGCTGTCCTCGGCTCTGGCGGCCAGGCGCACGGGCGTGGAAGGGCGCACGGCCATCCTCTATATGCCCGGCCCCGATGGTGGCGCCTTCCTGGCCTTGCTGGATTGCGACCGGCCCTTGCTGCCCGCGGATGCGGAGATGCTGGGCGTGCTGACCGCCAAGTTCGCGGGTGGGCTGGTCAATCTGGTGCTCTATGAGCAATTGAGCCAGGCCAATACCGACCTGCGGGCCCTGGCCCAGACGCTGGAACATCGCGTGGCCGAACGTACCCGCGAACTGTCAGAGGCCAATGCCAAGTTGGAGACACTGGCCAGCATCGACAGTCTGACCGGCATCCTGAACCGCCGCCGCTTCATGGAAGTGGCAGAGGTGGAATGGGACCGGTCCACACGCTATGGCCGTCCCTTCTCCCTGCTGCTGCTGGACCTGGACCAGTTCAAGCGCATCAATGACGGCTATGGCCATGCCGCTGGTGACACGGCCATCCGTGTCGCGGCGGAGCGGGCGGCATCCGCCCTGCGCACCACCGACAATATTGCCCGCTTCGGCGGGGAGGAACTGGTGGTGCTGCTGCCGGAAACGGATATGGCAGCGGCGCTGATGGTGGCGGAGCGCATCCGGGCGTCCATCGGTACCCAACCCGTCCTGCATGAGGACAAGGCCATTCCGCTCACCACCAGCATCGGCGTTGCCACTTGGCTGGGGGAAGAGGAAAGTCTGGCAGCGTTGCTGGACCGGGCCGACCAGGCGCTGTATCAGGCCAAGCAACTGGGCCGCAACCGCGTGGAAGCGTCCCGCGTCACCGTTTCCTGAGGCGTCATTCAACCATGATTCCGGTCCCCCTGTCCGTGCCGGCCTTTCCGCGGCCCATGCATGCCGTGATTTTCGATATGGACGGGTTGCTGATCGATACCGAACGCCATGTGCGCGCGGCGACGCTGGGCGCGGCGATCGATATCGGCCGGCCCATGGGTGATGATTTCTATGCCGGCATCATCGGCACGCCCTGGCCGGAAACCTTCGTGATGCTGACGGACTTCTTCGGCGGGGAGGATGGGTTCGCGCGTTTCCGCAGCCATTTCACCCCCCGGATGGAGGCGCTGCGCCAGGGGGTGGAGATGATGGAAGGCGTGGTGGAACTGCTGGACCGGCTGGACGATCTCGGCCTTCCCAAGGCGGTGGCCACCTCCACCGGCCGGGCCAAGGCGGATGAACATCTGCGCCATGTCGGCATTCATCACCGCTTCAAGGCCATCGTCACCCGCGACGATGTCACCCGCGGCAAGCCGCATCCCGAACCCTATCTGACGGCGGCAGGATTGCTGGGCGTCGATCCGGCCCATTGCCTGGCGCTGGAGGACAGCCATAACGGCATCCGGTCCGCCCATGGCGCCGGGATGATGGCGGTGATGGTGCCCGACCTGCTGCCTGCCACCGACGAGATGCGCCGTCTGGCCCTGCATGTCGCCGATGGCCTGCACGGCGTGCGGGCGCTGCTAGGGTGAGAGCCCTCAGGCTTCAATGGAAATTCCGTCCCTCTCCGAACACTTGGGCCGGCAGGGCATCAGGCAGCGACAGGTCGTTGGCGGCGGCCGACGGCCCCTCGTTCAGGGCGTGCAGGTGGGGTGACAGGTCGATCAGCCGTTCGGCAACGATATGGATCACGTCGCCCTCACGCTGCAGCCGCCCGCGCACACCCATCAGGGTGGCGGTCATCAGGGTGCGGCGGAACCGTTCCATCACGGAATTCCAGACGACGAGGTTGGCGATGCCCGTCTCATCCTCCAGCGTCACGAAGATCACGCCGGACGCCGTGCCCGGCCGCTGGCGCACCAGGGTCAGGCCGGCGGTGTTGATCATGGTGCCAGGCTTGGCATCGGCCAGCGCCCTGGTCGGCATCATGCCCAGCCCGGTCATGGTGGGGCGCAGCAGTGAAAGCGGATGGGCACGCAGGCTCAAGCCTTGTGTGCGGTAATCGGCCCAGACCTGTTCGCCGATGGCCAGGGCGGGCAGCATCGCGTCGGGCTCGTCCCCCATATCGACGGGCGGGCGGTTGTCACCTGGGCGACGTGCGCCCTCGGCCGCCTGGAACAGGGGCAGGGGCTTGCCGCCCAGCCGCTTGACCTCCCACAAGGCCTGGCGCCGGTCCTGGCCCAGCGGGGCGAAGACATCGGCATCGGCCAGCCGTTCCAGCACCGATACGGCCAGACCGGTTCGCCGCCACAGGTCGCGGATCGTGTCATAGCCGCCGGCCCGGGCCTGGGCGATGGCGATGGCCGCCTCCTGCCGCAGCCCCTTCACCTGACGGAATCCGAGGCGCAGGGCCGGACCGCCGCGCCCTTCCTCCAGGGTGCAATCCCATTCCGACCGGTTGATATCCACCGGCCGCACCTCCACCCGATGCTCCGCGGCGTCGCGAACGATCTGTGCCGGCTGGTAGAAGCCCATGGGCTGGCTGTTCAGCAGGGCGCAGGCGAAGATCGCCGGGTGGTGGCATTTCAGCCAGGAGGAGGCATAGGCCAGCTGCGCGAAGCTGACCGCATGGCTTTCGGGAAAGCCATAGCTGCCGAAGCCCTGGATCTGCTTGAAACAGCGGGCGGCATAGTCGGGCGTGTAGCCCCGGCTGATCATGCCCTGGATGAACTCATCCTCGAACGCGCCCACCCCGCCGGTCTTCTTGAAGGTGGCCATGGCCCGGCGCAGCTGGTCGGCGCGGCCGGGGGTGAAGCCGGCGGCGACGATGGCCATGCGCATGGCCTGTTCCTGGAACAAGGGCACGCCCAGCGTGCGCTTCAGCACCTCCTCCAGTTCCGGCTTGGGGAAATGGACCGGGTCCTGCCCGTTCCGCCGGCGCAAATAGGGATGCACCATGTCGCCCTGGATGGGGCCGGGGCGGACGATGGCCACCTCGATCACCAGATCGTAGAAAATCTTGGGCCGCAGGCGGGGCAGCATGCTCATCTGCGCCCGGCTTTCGATCTGGAAGACGCCGATCGTGTCGGCCTTGCAGATCATGTCGTAAGTTTCGCGGTCATCCTGCGGGATGTCGGTCAGGGCCAGCGGTCTCCCCAGCCGCTCGCCCAGCATTTCCAGACCGCGGCGCAGGCAGGACAGCATGCCCAGTGCCAGTACATCGATCTTCAGCAGGCCCAGGGCATCGACATCATCCTTGTCCCATTCGACGACGGTGCGATCCTCCATCGCCGCGTTCTCGATGGGCACCAGCTCGTCCAGGCGGGAGCGGGAGATGACGAAGCCGCCCACATGCTGCGACAGGTGGCGGGGAAAACCGCGCAGGTCATAGGCCAGCTCCATGCACAGGGCCAGCGTCGGGTCGTCCGGGTCCAGCCCCGCTTCGCGCGCCGTGGCCTCATGGCTGCTGCTCTGGCGGTTCCAGCCCAGGCGGACCAGGGCGCCGATCACATCGTCGGACAGGCCCAGCACCTTGCCGACCTCGCGGATGGCCATGCGCGAGCGGTAGCAGATGACGGTGGCCACCAGCCCGGCATGGTCGCGGCCGTACTTGTCATAGATGTACTGCATCACCTCCTCCCGCCGCTCATGCTCGAAATCGACATCGATGTCGGGCGGTTCGCCGCGTTCCTCGGAGATGAAGCGTTCGATCAGCAATTCATTGACGGTCGGGTCGACGGACGTGATGCCCAGGCAGTAGCAGACGGCCGAATTGGCCGCCGATCCCCGGCCCTGGCAGAGGATCTCCCTGGACCGGGCGAACCGCACGATGTCGTACACGGTCAGGAAATAGGGCGCGTATTTGAGCCGGCCGATCAGGTCGAACTCGTATGCCAGCAACTGCCGGACCTTCTCCGTCACGCCTTGCGGGAACAGGCGCTTCGCCCCCTCCCAGGCCAGACGCTCCAGCTCCTCCTGCGGGGTCCGGCCATCGGGGATGGGATCGATGGGATAATCATATTTCAGCTCGTCCATGTTGAACCGGCAGCGCCCGGCGATGGCCAGCGTATTGGCCAGGGCATCGGGCCGGTCGGCGAACAGGGCGGCCATCGCCGCGGGCGGTTTGGGGTAATGTTCGGCATGCGACGGCAGGCAGCGGCCGGCATTGGCCAGGGTGCGGCCATGGCGGATGCAGGTCAGGATATCGTGCAGACGCTGCCGGTCGGGATGGTGGTAGCGCACATCATGCGTGGCCAGCAGCCCGATGCCATGACGGTCGGCCAGGTCCCCCAGGCACCGGATGCGGGACCGGTCATAACCCTGATAGAGGGGGGAGACGGCCAGATAGAGCCCGGCGGCGGGCAGGGCGCGGAACCGATCCAGCATGGAAGACAAGCTCGCCAGCCGCTTCGGCGTCGGCCGTTCCGCCGGTGCCAGCACGGCCAGGATCATGCCCTCGGCCCAGGCGGCGAGGTCGGCCAGGTCCAGATGGCATTCGCCTTTGGCCCCGCGCCGCTTGCCCAGCGTCAGCAGCCGCGTCAGCCGACCATAGGCGGCGCGGTCGGTGGGATAACAGAGCACGGGCAGGGCATCGGTGAGGGTCAGGCGGCAGCCGACGATCAACTGCATCCGATGCTGCTTGCAGGCCACATGCATGCGCACGGCCCCGGCCAGACTGTCATGGTCGGTGATGGCAACCGCCCTGCGCCCCAGGCAAGCCGCAGCCAGCACCAGTTCATGCGGGTGGGAACCGCCGCGCAGGAAGCTGAAATTGCTGGTGACCTGCAGGTCGATATAGTCGGGATCGGGAACGGTCATGCGCAGAGCCCGTGCAGGTACCAGTGCGCCTTGTCGTCCACAGTGCGGAACAGCCAGAGGCGGCGGCCATCGGCCAGTTGTGCGCGGTAATAATCCCGCGTCGGGCCGATGCGGGCCCGCCACCAGTCGGGCCGGATCCGCTCCGGTCCCTCCAGCCAGTCCAGGGCCAGATGCCGGCCGCGCCAGCGCAGGCCGCCGGCCATCTCCACTGGCTCGGGCGGATGCAGCAGCAGCATTGGCCGGGGACCCTCCATCCGCCAGGTACGCGGGCGGGCGGGGGGCGGACGGTTGGGCTGGGGCTTGGGCCAGGGCTTCTTCTCCTCTCCGCCGCTTTTGTCCTTCCCGTCATGCCGGCCTTCACCGGAATGATGGGGGATCGGCGGATGCGGGAGGGCCTGCCCCCCATCCCCGTTCCCGTCCCCATCCGCCTCCATCTCTCCCACCAGTTCCATGACCCGTTCCGGCCGGTGGGTGTCACGTGGCTGGGGGCGGCCCACCTGATCCTCGCCCAGGCGGTTGACCAGCCGGTCCAGCAGCCCGGTCAGGACGAAGGCGTCGCCGCCACCCACGGCCAGACCGGCCTGTTCCGCCGTGAAGACATCGGTGGATGTGGCGGCAAGCTCCATGGTCTCGATGCCGAAACCCGGTTCCACCTGGTCGAAGCGCTCCCGGAACAGTTTCAGCAGCGCCTGGGGGTCGCGGGCGGGGCGGGCGGTGCCTATGGCGATTTCCTGCGTGGTGGCATCGGTACGAAAGCAGGTCAGCGACAGGCGCCGCGCGCCGCGCCCGGCCCCTTCCAGCCGCTTGCAAAGATCGCGCAGCAGCGACAGGATCGCGGCCTCGATGGCATCGCGGGTGGCGATGGGTTCGGGGAAGGACAGGCGCACGCGCCAGAGCGGGGCGGCCGCCTGCGGCGCCACCGGATCGCCGGACAGGCCCAGCATCCGGTCCAGCCGCCGCACCGGCCCCGTACCATAGCGGGCGACCAGCGCGGCGCGGGGCTGGCGCTGCAGATCGCCGACACTGCGCAGCCCCACCCGCGCCAGATCCTGACACAGGCCATCCTCCAGGCGCAGGGCGGCCAGCGGCAGGGACAGCAGGCTGGCCCAGGCGCGGGTATCCGGGGGAAGCAGGGGCCCGGCCCCCGCCGGCCGGTACCGGGCCCAGCCCCAGGCGGCGGCCCCGCTATCCCCCAACCCTAGCCGGTGGGTCAGGCCGGCGCGGCCCAGCCGGTCACCCAGGTCGGCCAGCAACCCATCCTCCCCGCCCAGCAGGTGGGCGCAGCCGGTAATGTCCAGCACCAGCCCGTCGGCGCCATCGGTTGCGGCCTGCGGCGTGTAGCGCTGGGCCCAGACGGCCAGACGCACCAAGGCGGCACGGTCGGCTGCGACATCGGCCGGCATGGCGGTCAGGCCGGGACACAGGGCACGGGCATCGGCCAGCAGCAGGCCGGGCCGCAAGCCGTCGGCACTGGCCAGCGCATCCACGGCATAGAGGCGGATTCCGCCCTGTCCCGCCAGCGTCAGCGCCAGCGGGCCGGCCAATGCCTGCACCCTATTGCGCCGCCGCCATTGGTCCGTCGGCCAGCGGCTGAGCCAGATGCAGACGAAACGCCGCGTCATCCCAGGCAACCTCCCATGATCCAGACCCATCCCCTGTCCCCTTGCCCCGCGCGCGCAGCAGCGACACCCGCCAGCGGGGTCTTCCTCCGTCCTCATGCGCCGGGGCGTCGCGCCTGGACACGACATGCCAGCGGGTCAGCGCGGTGGAGGGCGGCGGGCGGGCCAGGGGCGGCAGGATCAGCAGGCCCAGCCCGCCCCCATCTTCCGCCGCCAGTTGCAGCCGCCGCCCCGCCACGGGGCTGGGCAACACCCCGTCGCCGACCACGGCGGCCAGGGCCGGACAGCGCAGCGCCTCCTCCAGCGCCCAGAGCGCGTCGTCGGCACTGCCGGGGCGCAGCAGGATCAGGCGGCCAGGGTCCAGCCCCATGGCGGCCAGTCCCGGCCCATAGGGCATGTCGGCCAAGCCCAGGGGATCACCCCTGTCCCGGTGCCGACACCAGAGGATGGGGCCGGGCGGCAGGCCCGACAGCAGCGTGGCGATGAATCCGTGCGCCCCGGCATCGGCCGGGGCCGGCAGGAATTCATGCATGCCACCCCGCACCAGCCCCCCGCCCGGCAGGCTTGCATCCAGGGCCGGCAACCCCAGCGACAACGCCGTCCGCCCCTTGGCCGGGCGCACCCGGTCCAGGATGGACAGCCGTTCCCGCAGGGCGGCGATGGTGGGGATCGTGTCGGTCATGGGCTTATTGTTCTTGTTTTGTTCCTTTTTACAAGTGCTGAATCCGATGCCCCTGGGCTCTGCACCCTCAAGGTATGGCGGCTTGCATTTTCAAATATTGGGAAAAGGGGTATCGGCGCGGACCTCGCCCGCGCCGATGGGCCGGGGGGATCAGCCCAGGCCCTTCTGGCCCATGTCCAGGAATTTCTGGCGGCGGTTCTGGCGCAGGGTGGGGCCGTCCTGGCCGCGCAGACCTTCCAGCGCATCCTCGATGGCGTTGCCCAGCGCGTTGATGGTTTCCTCGCGCCGGCGATGGGCGCCGCCGATCGGTTCCATCACCACGCGGTCGATGACAGCCAGTTCCTTCAGGTCCTGGGCCGTCAGGCGCAGGGCCGTGGCTGCGTCGGCGGCATTGGTGGCGGAGCGCCAGAGGATGGAGGCGCAGCCTTCCGGCGAGATCACCGAATAGATCGAATGTTCCAGCATCAGCACGCGGTCGGCGGCGGCGATGGCGATGGCCCCGCCCGACCCGCCCTCGCCGATGATGGTCGACACCATCGGCACGTTGAGGCGCAGGCAGCTTTCAATCGACTTGGCGATGGCCTCGG
Source organism: Niveispirillum sp. GW835-FHT14G11 (assembly GCF_058793615.1). NCBI lineage: Bacteria > Pseudomonadati > Pseudomonadota > Alphaproteobacteria > Rhodospirillales > Azospirillaceae > Niveispirillum > Niveispirillum sp. GW835-FHT14G11. The sequence goes on along the minus strand of NZ_JBXAFZ010000033.1, from coordinate 8,117 downwards.
CCTGGCCGCGCTCCTCCGCCGAGACGCCGGGGAAGGCGCCGGCCGTATCGACCAGGGAAATGACGGGCAGGTGGAACCGGTCGGCCATGGCCATCAGGCGCTGGGCCTTGCGGTAGCCTTCCGGCTTGGCCATGCCGAAATTGTGCTTCACACGGCTTTCGGTGTCACTGCCCTTCTCCTGGCCGATGACGACGACGGAACGGCCGCGGAAACGGCCCAGCCCGCCGATGACGGCCCGGTCCTCGCCGAACAACCGGTCGCCGGCGAGCGGCGTGAAGTCGGTGATCAGCGCCTCGACATAGTCCAGGCAATGCGGCCGGTTGGGGTGGCGGGCCACCTGCACCTTCTGGGCCGGGGTCAGCTTGGCATAGGTGGCGCGCAGCAGCTTGTCCACCTTGTCCTGAAGCTTGCGCACCTCGTCGGCGATGTTCAGATCGCCGCCATCGGCCAGATGGCGCAGCTCCTCGATCTTGGATTCCAGTTCCGCGATCGGCTTTTCAAATTCCAGGAAATGCATCGACGTGATGGTTCCGCCCCGTGCGTGAAGCGGGCTGATTAGCACGGACTGCGGCCGAGGGCCATAGTGTGCGTGCGCAAGGGTGAAGTGACGGGCTCAATCCAAAAGGGTGACGCTATCCCCGGCCTTGATCTCCCCACCCTGTTCGATCCTTGCATAGACGCCGCAGACCACATGCTCGAACCCGCTTTTCAGCGCCTTCAGCAGGGCCATGTCGCGCTCGCCCGTGTCGGGGTTGACCTCCACCGCCGCACAGCGCGTCGTGGTCTTGAATACCGACAGCACCGTGTCGCCGATGGCGATGCGCTTGTCGACCCAGCCCATCTCCGCCCAGGGGGTCAGGCCGGCCAGATGCAGGTTGGCGCGGAAACGCCTTGGATCGACGGGACGCTGCGTCACCCGCTCGATATCCTTGACCGAGGCGAGATTCAGCAGCGACACGGCCTTGTCCGGGATGTCGGTGAAATTATGCCCGGGGCTTTCCACGATCTTGAAGGGGCCGGGGGCGGCCGCATCCTTCATATAGGCCGACAGGAACTGATCGATCAGCAGCCGGCCGGTGGCCGTGTCGATGCGTCCGCCGGCCACCCGCTTGCCATTGCGGTTCAGCACCAGCATGCATGTGGCGGGATCGAAGGCCGCCTGCAGGGTCGCCAGCTTCTCATCCCGCAGCAGGACCAGGAAGTTGGTCTTCGGCTTCCAGGCGGGGGCCAGCGGGTCGAAATGCGTCGCCCGGTGCAGAATGGCAAAGCGCCGGTCATGCGGCAGGCAGCCGCCCGGCGTCAGGGTGACATGGTCCAGCGTCTGGGCGGAAAGCCCCTTCACCGGATAATAATGGATGGCATCGAGTGTCGTGGACATGATGGGGGCAGGATAATCCGCCCTGCGGTCACGGCGCAACCGCGACAATGGGCCAAAACCGGTAATTCGGTTTCATGATCGGGCCCGGAAACCATGTAACGTCAGAACAGACCCAGCTGTTGTGCCGGCACCATGGCCCCTTCGATGCGCAGCAGGGTCAGCTTGGTATCCACCCCGCCCGGTGCGGAAAAGCCGCCGGTGCCACCGCCCGCCGCCATCACCCGGTGACACGGCACCACGATGGGCCAGGGATTGCGGCCCAGGGACTGTCCCACGGCGCGCGGAACGATGGAGGACGGCATGTCGGCCAGCACATCCGGCGCAAGACGCCTGGCCACCTGGCCATAGGTCAGGGTCCGTCCCGGCGGGATGGATCGGGCGATGTCGTAGACGGAGCGGTCGAAGGGGCTAGTATCGCCCCAGTCCAGCCGCAGTTCCAGCAGGTCGCGTTTTCCGCCCGCCAGCAGGGCGCAGATGCCGTCGATGGCGGCGGCGCTGGGCGCATCGGGTTCCGCCGGCTCCGCCCCCGGCACGGCTCTGCGCATACGGCTGGCCAGATCGGCCCCCTCCGTGGCGGGCAGGCGCACGGCCAGCAGCCCGCCGGGGCCCCAGGCGATGGCGCAGGTGCCGATGTGTGTGTCGAAAAGATGAAAGTAACATTGGTTCATGGAAGATGAAGATAGCCATCCGGACCGTGCCCGTCACTGCCCCTTGCGCGCCTGGAGCGCTGTTCCCACATCAGATACGATCCTCCCGGATCGCACTTGATGTGGATCATCGCAATCATCGGGCCCAGCGGGGACGATGGGGCAAAACCGGGGAGTTTGAGGGCTATGGATTTCAAGAATTATACCGAGCGCGCCCAGGGTTTCATCCAGGCGGCGCAGGGTGCGGCGGCACGGGCCGGGCATCAGCAGCTGGCACCCGAACATCTGCTGAAGGCGCTGCTGGAAGACCAGGAGGGCATGGCCGCCAACCTGATCGCCAGTGCCGGCGGCGATGCCGCCAAGGCCAATCTCGGCGTCGATGTGGCGTTGCGCAAGCTGCCCAAGGTGGAAGGCGGCAATACCCAGCTGTTCGCCACCCGCGAGCTGGTGCGTGTGTTCGAGCAGGCGGCCGAACTGGCCAAGAAGGCCGGCGACAGTTTCGTCACGGTCGAACGGCTGCTGCTGGCCCTGGCGCTGACCACAGGCACCGATGCCGCCAAGGCGCTGGCCGATGCCGGCGTGACGCCGCAGAAGCTGAACGAGGCCATCAACAGCCTGCGCAAGGGCCGCACCGCCGACAGCGCGTCCGCCGAACAGGGCTATGACGCGCTGAAGAAATATGCCCGCGATTTGACGCAGGCGGCTCGCGACGGCAAGCTGGACCCGGTCATCGGCCGGGATGAGGAAATCCGCCGCACCATCCAGGTGCTGGCGCGGCGCACCAAGAACAACCCCGTGCTGATCGGCGAGCCCGGTGTCGGCAAGACCGCCATCGTCGAGGGTCTGGCATTGCGCATCGTCAATGGCGATGTGCCGGAGGGGCTGAAATCCAAGCAGCTTCTGTCGCTGGATCTGGGCGCCCTGGTCGCCGGTGCCAAGTTCCGTGGCGAGTTCGAGGAGCGGCTGAAGGCCGTGCTGTCGGAGATCCAGTCGGCGGCCGGGGAGATCATCGTCTTCATCGACGAGTTGCATACGCTGGTCGGGGCCGGCAAGGCCGACGGCGCCATGGATGCGTCCAACATGCTGAAGCCCGCCTTGTCGCGGGGCGAACTGCATTGCGTGGGCGCCACGACGCTGGACGAGTACCGCAAATATATCGAGAAGGACCCGGCCCTGGCCCGGCGCTTCCAGCCGGTGTTCGTGGCGGAGCCAACAGTTCAGGACACCATCTCCATCCTGCGCGGCCTGAAGGAGAAGTATGAACTGCATCATGGCGTGCGCATCACCGACAGCGCCATCGTGTCGGCCGCCACCCTGTCCAACCGCTATATCACCGACCGGTTCCTGCCCGACAAGGCCATCGACCTGATCGATGAGGCCGCCTCGCGCCTGCGCATGATCATGGACAGCAAGCCGGAAGCCATCGATGAGCTGGACCGCCGCATCATCCAGCTGAAGATCGAGCGCGAGGCGCTGAAGCGCGAGACCGACCAGGGCTCCCGCGACCGGCTGGAGAAGCTGGAGACGGAACTGGCCGAGCTGGAGCAGAAATCCGGCACCCTGACGGCGCAATGGCAGGCGGAGAAGGATACGCTGACCGGGGCCCAGAAGCTGAAGGAGGAACTGGACCGGGCGCGGGCCGAGCTGGATCAGGCGCAGCGGGCGGGCGACTGGGCGCGGGCTGGCGAGATCACCTACGGCCGCATCCCCGACCTGGAGAAGCGTCTGGCCGATGCCGAGGCCGCCAGCCAGCACCGCATGCTGAACGAGGCGGTGCGCGAACAGGATATCGCCGCCGTGGTCAGCCGCTGGACCGGCATCCCCATGGACAAGATGCTGACCGGCGAGCGGGAAAAGCTGCTGCGCATGGAGGCCCATCTGGGCAGCCGTGTCATCGGGCAGGAGGAGGCGGTGATTGCCGTTTCCAACGCCGTCCGCCGCTCGCGCGCCGGCCTGCAGGACCCCAACCGCCCCATCGGCAGCTTCCTGTTCCTTGGCCCCACGGGCGTGGGCAAGACGGAATTGACCAAGGCGCTGGCCGAATTCCTGTTCGATGACGAGACGGCGATGGTCCGGCTCGACATGTCCGAATATATGGAAAAGCACGCGGTCAGCCGTATGATCGGCGCCCCCCCGGGCTATGTCGGTTATGATGAGGGCGGGGCATTGACGGAGGCGGTGCGGCGGCGCCCCTATCAGGTGGTGCTGTTCGACGAGGTGGAGAAGGCGCACCCGGACGTGTTCAACATCCTGCTGCAGGTGCTGGATGATGGCCGTCTGACCGATGGCCAGGGGCGCACCGTGGATTTCCGCAACACGCTGATCATCATGACCTCCAATCTGGGCTCCGAATTCCTGGCCAACCTGCCGGATGAGGAGGACAGCACCACCGCGCGGGCGCAGGTGATGGAGGTGGTGCGCGGCGCCTTCCGGCCGGAATTCCTGAACCGCCTGGACGAGATCCTGATCTTCCACCGACTGACACGGGCCAATATGACGGGGGTGGTGGAGGTACAGCTCGGGAGACTGACCAAGATGCTGGCCGACCGGGATCTGGTGCTGGACCTGACGCCGGCCGCCCGCGTCTGGCTGGCCGACAAGGGTTATGATCCCGTCTATGGCGCCCGACCATTGAAACGGGTGATTCAGCGGGAATTGCAGAACCCGCTGGCCAGCCGCATCCTGGACGGCCGCGTCCTGCCCGGCACGCCGGTGCAGGTGGATGCCGATGGCGACGGGCTGTTGATCCAGGGCGAACCGGCCCACGGGTCTTTGCCGCCCGTCGGCGAATCGGCCTGGGGACAGGCCAAGACGCTGCATTGACCCGGTCGATGGCGCGGCCTGTGCCGGTGACAGGCCGCGCCGATCCGATTGCATGGCGGGGTAGGGGAAATCGGCGGGGTACATTCCGCCGATTTCCCTATTCTGGGGCCGAACAAGCATCGGCCACCTGACCGGCCGATTGCGCGGTCCCATCACAGCCGGGTGTCGACGTGAGCCGTTTCTGGAGCCCCATCGTCCATTCCTTGACCCCCTATGTCGCAGGCGAACAGCCCACGATCGCCGGGCTGGTCAAGCTGAACACCAACGAGAACCCCTATGGCGTCTCCCCCCACGCCGTGGCCGCCATTGCCGCGGCAGCGAACGAGACGCTGCGGCTCTATCCCGACCCGACTGGCCTGGCCCTGCGTCAGGTGATCGCGCAAACCCACGGATTGGACGTGGGGGAAGTGTTCGTGGGCAACGGGTCGGACGAGGTGCTGGCCCATTGCTTCCAGGGCCTGTTGAACCATGAAGGGCCACTGCTGTTCCCCGACATCACCTACAGCTTCTACCCCACCTATTGCCGCCTCTATGGCATCACCTTCCAGCCGGTACCGCTGGACGGGCAGATGCGGGTGCGGGTGGAGGATTACCGCCGGCCCTGTGGCGCCATCATCCTGCCCAACCCCAACGCGCCGACTGGCATCGCGCTGCCGCTGGACCCGATCGAGACGCTGCTGCGCGATCATCCCGACCAGATGGTGGTGATTGATGAGGCCTATGTGGATTTCGGGGCCGACAGCGCCATTCCCCTGGTCCGCACATATCCCAACCTGCTGGTCGTCCAGACCTTCTCCAAATCGCGCAGCCTGGCCGGCCTGCGGGTGGGCTTCGCCGTGGGCCAGCGGCCGCTGATCGACGCGCTGGAACGGGTGAAGGACAGTTTCAACTCCTACCCGCTGGACCGTCTGGCCCTGGCCGGCGCCGTTGCCGCCTGGCAGGATCAGGACTGGTTCGACCGCACCCGCACCCGCATCATCGCCAGCCGGGAACAGCTGACCGCTGCCTTGGCACAGATGGGGTTCGCGGTGCTGCCGTCTTCGGCCAATTTCGTCTTCGCCCGCCACCCGGACCGGGCCGGCGCCGATCTGGCCGCCGCCCTGCGCGCCCGCGCCATCCTGGTCCGGCATTTCGCCAAGGACCGAATCCAGGATTACCTGCGCATCACCATCGGCACGCAAGCCGAGTGCGACCGTCTGCTGGAAGCGCTGGGTGAAATCCTGGCCTGATGTCGCGTGACATCAAGGGCCGGGCGCCGCCATCACCAACAGAAAGCCCGGCCGAAGCGATTCGGCCGGGCTTTTCCTTGTCTGAACGACCCGATCAGCAGCCGCGCTTGCGGTCGCAGCTGGTCTTGGAAGGCTTTGCAGCCCGCGGCGTGGCGGACACCAGACCCAAGCCTTCGCCCACCGCATCACCGCCGGCCTCGAACCGGTTCTGAAGGCTGGCCATCACACCTTTGAAGCGGGCCAGCTCTTTGCCGTCCAGGTTGCGGCCGGTGGGCACGGCCACCGACAGCGGATTGACCTGCTGACCGGCCTTCACAATTTCATAATGCAGATGGGCGCCGGTGGAACGGCCCGTCGTGCCGACATAGCCGATCACATCGCCCTGACCTACCCGTGCGCTCTTGCGCATGCCGGCGCCGAACCGCGACATGTGGGCATAGGCGGTGGAAATCTCGCCATTGTGGCGGATACGGATATAATTGCCATAGGCGCCTTTGGGCCCGACCTCGTCCACGACACCGGCACCGGCGGCATAGATCGGCGTGCCCGTGGGGGCCGCGAAATCCACGCCCTTATGCATCTTGCTATAGCCCAGCACGGGATGGCGCCGCATGCCGAAACCCGAGGAGAGGCGCGCCCCGTCGATGGGGGTCTTCAGCAGGGCCTTGCGGATGGAAGAGCCCTGGGCATTGAAGAACTCGGCGATGCCCTGGCTGTCCTCATAACGATAGATGGCCTGTTCCTTGCCGGACAGGGTCAGCGAGGCATAGAGGATATTGCCGCCGCCGCTGGCGATCTCACCATCCTCGGTCACCACCTGCTCGTACAGGACCTCGAACCGGTCGCCCGGCTGTATATCGCGCTGAAAGTCGACATCATAAGAGTAATTGCGGATCAACTCGGTCAGCACGCTCATCGGCACGCCGGCAGCGCGACCCGATTCGAACAATGACGACCGGATTTCGCCCTGCGCCGCCACGGCACGGCGGGCCAGCTTCTTCTCCGTCTCGGCGGCCTGGAAGCGGACGCCGTTGAAACTCACCGACACAGACCGTTCCACGGCCGGCTGGAACTCGAAACCGACAAAACGGCCTTCGCCCTCCGTGCGGTCGAACATCACCTCGACCGGCTGGCCGGATTTCATGCGACGGGGATCATAGACGGCCTTCAGGGCGGCCACGGCCTCCTGCGCATGCGGCTGCGGCACGTCGGCATCCAGCAGCACCTGCATCAGGGTGTCGCCCCTACCCAGATTGACCAGACGGCGTTCAACGGGATCGGCGGCGCGCTCGCTGTCGCCCCAGGCGTCGGCGGCGGCGGAAAGGCCCTGCTGGGCATCCAGGGACGCGAGGGCGGGCGCGGTCTCCAGCGTCTTGCTGGACGTGGACAGGCTGGTGGAATGAAGGAAGGCGGCGGTACCGGCGCCACCCAGGGCAGCCAGGGCGATGGTCGCAATCGCAAAACGCTTCATCAGCACTGACGAACCTCCATCCCGACGCTCCTCCTGGTTTGTGACCGATTGGCTGCCGAACCTGATGCCCGGCGGATGGTTGCGAAAGTGACGCTTCCGACACTGTCAATGGCGCTCTTCGATCGAAGAATGCGTTTCCTGCAGCGGACCCGTGCTTGCCGCACCGATATGTCCGGCATAATCCGCATCCGGGCGGTAGATTGCGAGCAAAAAGACGTAGGCCAAGCGAAAAAAACTTCTGGCCAAACCCGCCTTTCGTCGTTCCACCGCCGTACAGGTGTCGAATGGCTTCCATGCCATCCGACATAGATAGTCGCGGCTAATTATACGCTCACGCGCGGCGCGCGCGCGAGGAATCCGCGCTTTGTCATTTTTCTGAAATTAAGGCTTGTCAGCGGGTGCCAGCGGGTCTATACCCCGGCTCCCGCAGCGAGGCGGCCCGATGGGCGGTGTCGATGCGGCGGATCTTCGGGGTGTTAAGCCTCTGACATTGTTAACAAGCGGTTGATCATCGTTTATCTGGTGATTGTTCAGGGATTGTTAAGGATCCTGGTTCGATTGTTGGAATA
>NZ_JBXAFZ010000032.1:0-34021 GCF_058793615.1 Niveispirillum sp. GW835-FHT14G11 | reverse complement strand
TTCGGTCACTACGATGAGCCAGAAATCCTCCCTTACGCAATCAGCCACTTCTGTCCCAAAGGGGCTGACGGCGGACAATATGGCGCTCAGCGAGTTTTTCCTTTTGCATATTCTGTGTGTACGGCGATGGTCCATTTTTACTAATACAACCATAACGTCAACAAGCCACTCTGGATACTGTGCTAATCAAGTCATTCCCCTGAAGCATTGAAGATGGGTTTGAGCCGAGTGCGAAGAATGTCGTTTGCCTGTGCCATAATGCGATCGATGAGGATGCGGATGGTCGGTATGTCTTGGATCAGACCCGCCACCATTCCGCAACTCCAAGCGCCGATCTCGGTCTCGCCATCCTTCATGACGCGGCGATAGACGCCTGCCACCTCGGCGGCGATATCCTCGAACTTGATGGCCTCGCCGAGGTACCTCTCCTTCTCGAGGATGCGATCCACAGCAGTATTCCTGAGGACGCGCTCGGTATTGTGCAAAGGACGCATAATCAGCCGGGTGTCGCGTTCGCTGGCGGCAACGATTGCCGCCTTGACGTTGGGATGGACGGGCGCCTCCTCGGTGGCGAGGAAGCGTGTCCCCATATTTATGCCGTCCGCTCCCAACGCCAGTGCCGCGACGAGAGATCGGCCATCCGCCATGCCGCCCGACGCCACGAACGGAATGCTGAGCTCGTCGGCGGCGCGTGGCAGCAGGATCATGTTTGGCACATCATCCTCGCCGGGATGACCGCCGCATTCGAAGCCGTCAACGCTGACGGCATCACACCCGATGGCTTCGGCGGTGCGGGCGTGGCGGACGGAGGTGCATTTATGGATGACCTTGATCCCCGCGGCCTTGAGCGTCGGGAGCCAGGCTTTCGGGTTGTTCCCGGCGGTTTCGACGATCCGCACCCCGCCATTGATTATAGCATCCACATAACCTGGATAGTCCGGCGGGTTGACCGACGGGAGGAAGGTCAGATTGACAGCGAAAGGCTTGTTGGTCATCGCCTGGCACCGGGCGATCTCAGCCGCCAGGGCGGCGGCGGAAGGCTGGGTGAGGGCTGTCAACGTACCGAGGCCTCCGGCTTCAGAGACGGCGGCAGCCAGTTCGGCCAAGCCGACATGGTGCATGCCGCCCTGAATGATGGGATGCCTAATGCCGAAGAGTTCGGTTATCCGCGTTCGCATGGTCTGAATTCCTAAGATTGTTGCGTGGGCTTGCCCATTATCCGCCGACGAAGACCGGCTCGCGCTTTGCAATGAACGCCGCTGCCGCTTCGCGATGGTCGATTGTGAACATGCAATGCACGTGGTGTGTCGCTTCGATGTCGAGGCAATCGTCAACCTCGCCCGTCATCGCGCGATTGAGATTTTCCTTCATGTAGCGGTAGGCGATGCCAGGTCCCGATGCCAACCGTCGGGCGACATCGGACGCTTCGGCGGCCAGGGAGTTGGGGGCAGATACCCAGTTCGACAGGCCCAGGTCCAGGGCTCGCGGTGCCGATACCCGCTCAGACAGAAAATAGAGCTCGCGCGATCGGGCTGCGCCGATCAGCCGGGTCATGAAATAGGTGCCCCCGAAATCTCCAGACAGGCCGACCCGACTGAATGCGGTCATGAGGACCGCATCCGTCGACATGATGCGCAGGTCACAGGCAAGCGCGAGGGCCAGGCCCGCGCCGGCCGCCGCCCCGTTGATGACAGCCAGCGTCGGCTTTGGCATATGAAAGAGCTTGCCGGCTGTCGCGTGCTGGATGAGGCGTTGACGATGGATATAATCGTCGGTGGCCGTACCGGGATGGGCGTCGCCCTGCTGTCCGGCCATAGCCTTCACGTCGCCGCCTGCGCAAAAGCCCTTTCCGGCTCCCGTCAGCACGATACACCGGACATCCTTTGCGACCTCAGCGCCCGCCAATTGGCGGGAGAGCGCTTCCAGCATCTCCAGCGTCAGCGCATTACGGGCCTCCGGGCGGTTCATGGTCAGCGTCAAGACCCCGTCCGCCAAATCTGCCAGAAGCTGGGATGTTCCGGTTTCAACGTCATGAAGCGCCATGGTGTGGCCTCCGGCCTGCAAAGGATTGTGCAAAGACGGTGTACCGCGTCGCGCCGCGTCCGTTCCGTCTCCACGGGGTGGTTTCGCTAAAGCACCTCGAACAGGCCGGCCGCACCCATACCGCCGCCTACACACATCGTCACGACGACATGCTTCGCGCCGCGTCTCTTTCCTTCGATCAGGGCGTGGCCAGTCATGCGGGCTCCTGACATCCCGTAGGGGTGACCGATCGAAATCGCCCCGCCGTTGACGTTGAGCCGCTCATCCGGGATGCCGAGCACATCCTGGCAATACAGTACCTGCACGGCGAAAGCTTCGTTCAACTCCCACAAGCCGATATCGTCCATGTGCAAGCCGAACCGCTTCAGCAGTTTCGGGATGGCGAAAACCGGGCCGATGCCCATCTCATCAGGCTCTGTTCCCGCTACGGCCATGCCGACATAGCGCCCCAATGGCGTGAGCCCCCGCTGTGCGGCAAGCGCACTCGTCATAATCACGCAGGCTGATGCCCCATCGGAAAGCTGCGAGGCATTACCGGCGGTGATGACCCCGCCCTCGATGACCGGTTTCAGACCGGCCAGCCCCTCTGCACTGGTCTCCGGCCGGTTGCCCTCGTCCCTGGCGAGCGTCACCGGTCTGCGGGTGATCTCGCCTGTCATCTTGTCGGTCACCGCCATCATGGTTGTGACGGGTACGACCTCGTCATCGAAGATGCCGGCCCGCTGGGCCCCGGCCGTCAGTTGCTGGGACCGCAGGGCATAGGCGTCCTGACGCTCACGCGGGATGCCGTAGCGGCGCGCCACGGTCTCGGCCGTCTGCAGCATCGGCATGTAGATGTCGGGAACCATGGCGACGAGCTCGGGATCGGGGTCGACCCGGATCGCCGGCGTCTGCACCATCGAGATGGACTCCACGCCGCCGGCGACGACGACATCCATGCGATCGACCATCACCTGCTTGGCGGCGGTCGCGATGGTCATGAGGCCGGACGAGCACTGGCGGTCCATGGTCATGCCGGCCACCCCGACGGGTAGGCCCGCGCGCAGGGCCGCCGTGCGTCCCACCGTCTGCTGCACGCCCTGCGGCAGGGAACAGCCCAGCAGGACGTCCTCGATCTCGCCGGGATCGACACCGGCCCGCTCGACGGCGGCACGGATGGCGTGGGCCGCCAGGGTCGGTGAAGGGGTGGCGTTGAAGGCGCCGCGATAGGCGCGGCCTATGGGTGTCCTGGCGGTGGAAACGATGACGGCATCGCGCATGGGAAACTCCTTTGAATGGGCGATCACATGAAAATCTGGCTCAGCCATGTCGCGATGAGCGCAGGCCTGTCGGCGCCCTCGATCTCGACAATGATGTCGCAGCTCTGCTGAAGCTGGCCCGGGTGCTTCTCCTCGACCGCGGTCAAGGTCGAGGCGGCGCGGATGCGGCTGCCGGGACGTACCGGATTGACGAACCGCACGCGGTCGAAGCCGTAATTGACGCCCATGCGGATCCCGGGCACCGGCGCGCGGGCGGTCGTCTCCGCCATCCGCGACAGGAGCGACAATGTCAGGAAGCCATGCGCAACGGTACCGCCGAAGGGCGTCGCCGCGGCACGTGCGGGATCGACATGGATGAACTGGTGGTCGAGCGTCACCTCGGCGAAGCGGTCGATCATCGGTTGATCGACAAGCAGCCACTCTGAGCGACGCACGACGCCGATTTCCGCCCGCAGCGTCGCCAGCACGTCACTCATGCGAACGCCTCGTCCGGCATGGAACGGATAAGCGTGCTGTGCCGGGCGACGATCGAAAGCCAGCCGCAGGCCTGCGGCAGCTCGCTTTCGAAGAAATAACGGCAGGCATAGCCCAGACCGGAACGGAAGGCGGTCGGCGCGAGCGCGGCGGCGGCCACCGCCTGGTCCAGCCATAGCCAGGCGACGACGCCATGCCCGAAGGCACGCAGGAACAGTGTCGCCTCGTCGAATGATTCCGGCCCCCGCCCGCTCAGCCCCTCGATCACGCGTTCGACCTCGCGCCAGAATTCCAGCAGCGGCGATGCGAACGCCGCCAGCCCGCCGTCCGCCTCTGCGCGCTTTGCCGTCGCCACGATGCGTGCGCACAGCAGGCTCAGCGCCCGTCCGTCGGAAAGGAGAATCTTGCGACCGAGAAGGTCGAGCGCCTGGATGCCCGTCGTCCCTTCATGGATCGGGTTCAGGCGGTTGTCGCGCCAGAGCTGCTCCACGTCGAAATCGCGCGTATAGCCGTAGCCGCCATGGACCTGGATGGCGAGATCATTGGCGATGACGCCGAATTCCGACGGCCAGCTCTTGGCGACGGGCGTGAGGAGGGCGAGCAGCGCCTGCGCGTCTTCGGTGTCCTGGTCGAGAAGATGCGCGCAATAGAGGCAGACGGCCACGGCGCCTTCCGCATAGGCCTTCTGCTGCAACAGCATCCGGCGCACGTCGGGATGTTCGATGATGGCGACCGGCGCGCCGCCCCTGGTTCCTGCGGGACGGCCCTGGAGCCGCTCCCGCGCATAGTTCAGCGACTGCCGGTAGCCGCGATAGGCCAGGGACGCGGCTCCCATCCCCACTGAGATCCTGGCCTCGTTCATCATCATGAACATTTGCGGCAGGCCTTGTCCCGCCATGCCGACACGCCAGCCGATGGCACCCCCGCCTTCGCCGAAATTGAGCAGGCAGTTGGAGGTGCCCCGGTTTCCCAGCTTGTGGTTCAGTCCCGCCACGGCGATGTCGTTGCGGCTGCCGTCGGGGAGCAGCTTGGGCACGACGAACAGCGAGATGCCCTTGGAATCGCCGGGCAGGCTTCCATCCTCGGCCACGATTTTCGCCAGCACGAGATGGACGATATTCTCGCTGGCGTCCTGATCGCCGCCCGATATCCACATCTTGTTTCCGGTGAGCCGATAGCGCGCGCCGAGTTCATCCTCGCCATCGGGCGCGGCCCTGGTGCGGATGTCGCCCAGGCTCGACCCTGCCTGAGGCTCGGAAAGGCACATGGTGCCGAGCCAGTGCCCCTTGATCTCCGGCAGGGCGAACCGTTCGATCTGCGCCGGGGTGCCGAAGGTCGCGATCAGGCGCGCATTGGCCACCGTGAGCATCGCGTAGCCCGCGGTCGACACGTTGGCCGCGGCGAAGTTGGTGTGAATGGCGAGGGAGGCCGTGAAGGAAAGCCCCAGGCCGCCCAGATCCTCCGGAAAGCTGGCCCCGAACAAGCCGAGGTCGGCGTAGCGGGCCAGTGCCGTCCGGATGGCCGGCAGGATGTGCACGCCATCCGCGTCGAGGCGGGGCTCATCGATGTCGGCCTGCCGGTAATGCGGCAGGAATGCATCCAACGCCAGCCGCCGCCCCGTGTCCAGCATCGCCAGCAGGGTTTCCCGTTCCTCGCCGTCGGCGATGTTCAGCCAGTCGAACAGCTGGAAGTCCAGCAGTTCCGGAGACGGCAGTATATCGTTCCGGGCGCTCATGCGGCACCACCCGCCGCAGCATGGCGGTCCGGGCGCAGGTCTTCATCGCCGAAGCGGTGCCCAGACGTCGCCGGGCGTCCCGCGACATGCGAGACGGGAGGTTCCCATGTCATTTCGATATCCTCGCCTGTAGTCATTTGTCGAGAGGTGTCCCCTGGGCCGCGCAGCGCGCAAGCAGGGGCGAAATCGAGAAATCCGGGCCGAGACGGGCGGAATAGCGGGCGAGATCGGCGACGATCCTGCCAAGCCCGACCTGACCGGCCCAGAACATCGGGCCGCCCCGTTGGCGCGGCCAGCCATAACCGTAGTTCCAGACCACATCGATGTCGGATGCGCGCTGAGCGATGCCTTCCTGGAGGATCATCGCGCCTTCGTTCACCATCGTGTAGAGGGTGCGCACGACGATTTCCTCGTCCGTGATGTCGCGGGGCTCGATACCCGCCCTGGTCCGGAAATCCGCGATGATCCTGGTGACGGCCGGTGCGGGCGCCGGCCTGCGCTGATCGTCGTAATCATAGTAGCCGGCCCTTGTCTTCTGGCCCCAGCGCCCTTCGGCGCACAGCGCATCCTGCAGGCACTCGATCCGCCCGGGGTCCCGGTGCCAGCCGATATCCACGCCCGCCAGATCGGCCATCTGGAACGGCCCCATCGGCATGCCGAAGCCGGTATGCACGCGGTCGATCTGTTCGGGCGTCGCCCCCTCGAGAAGCAGTGCTTCGGCATTGACCTGCCGCGGGATCAGCATGCGGTTGCCGATGAAGCCGAAGCAGACGCCGGAGACGACCGGCACCTTGCCGATCCGGCGCGCGATATCCATGCCGGTGGCCAGCACGTCCGGCGCGGTTTTGCCCCCCCGCACGACTTCCAGCAGTTTCATCACGTTGGCGGGCGAGAAGAAGTGCAGGCCCAGCACCTCCTGCGGCCGTGCGGTCGCGTCCGCGATCTCGTCGATCGACAGGAAGGAAGTGTTGGAGGCGAGGATGGCTCCGGGCTTCGCGACCCCGTCCAGCCGGGCGAATATCTGCTTCTTGAGGTCCATGTTCTCATAGACCGCCTCGATCACGAGGTCGCAATCCGAAAGCGCGGAGAAATCGAGCGTCGGCGTGAGAAGGCCCATGGCCTTTTCGACCTGACCGGGTGTCAGCCGCCCCTTGGCCGCCGTCGCCTCGTAGTTCTTCCGGACCACGCCCGTACCGCGATCAAGCGTCTCCTGCGCCGTCTCGACGAGGGTGACCGGAATGCCGGCGGACAGGAAATTCATCGCGATGCCGCCGCCCATCGTGCCGGCACCGATGACGCCGACCCTGCCAACCGGGCGAGGCCGGATGTCCCTGGGCAGTCCTTCGATCCTGGCGGCGGCACGCTCTGCGAAGAATACGTGGCGCAGCGCTTTCGACTGGTCTCCGGCCAGAAGCCGGGCAAACAGGGCGCGTTCCTTCTCCTGCCCCTGGTCCAGCGGCAGCAGGGTCGCTGCCCGAACGGCCTCAATGCAGGCGCTGGGCGCCTCCATGTCCCTCATCTTGCGCGCATTGCCGGCCGCGAACCTCTCGAACACGGCGGGATCGGCCGAAACGCTGCGCTCACCGGTGCGACGGGGTCCCGCCAGCGTGCGCGCATAGGCGATCGCCTCGCCAGCCAATGAGGAATCCTCTCCGGACAACCGGTCCACCAGCCCGAGGTCCAGGGCTTTGCCGGCCGGGATCGGGGTGCCCGAAACGATCATGTCCAGGGCCGCCTCGACCCCGACCAGGCGGGGAAGGCGTTGCGTCCCGCCGGCACCCGGCAATATCCCCAGCAGCACCTCCGGCAGCCCCAGCTTCGCTCCCGGTGTCGCGATGCGATAATGGCAGCCGAGCGCGATCTCGAGGCCGCCCCCCAGTGCAGAGCCGTGGATGGCGGCAAGGACGGGCTTGCGGCTCGCTTCGATCGCGTCGATGACCTCCGGCAGGTTGGGTTCGATCAGCGGCTTGCCGAATTCCGTGATATCCGCCCCCGCCGAGAACAGCTTGCCGCTTCCCCGGATCACGATCGCCCTGACGGCATCATTGGCCTGCCCGTCGGCGATGGCCCTGGCCAGTCCGCCGCGGACGGTGGCGGCCAGTGCGTTGACCGGCGGGTTATCGAGGACGATCTCGAGAATATCGTCATGCAGATGGGTCTCGATCATGGGATCCTCGTTTTTGGAAGTGGTCTTGCCATGGTGCCTTCGCTGCTCAGCCCGTCGCTCCGGCGATCTGCGCCTGCATCCAGCCCGCCCGGGCGACAGGGAGCAGCCGTGCCGCCGTTTCCGTGGCCTGGGGGCTCGACGCGTTGCCGTCGATCATGCGCTTCTTGATGCCCTGGATGATGCCCACCGCGCGGAACAGGTTGTAGGCGAAGTACCAATGCAGATCGGGCAGCCCGCTGCGGCTGGTCGCCGCGCAGTAGCGTGCCACCGTTTCGTCCAGCGTCGGAATCCCCGTCCCGGCCAGATCCAGGCCGGACAGGCCCGCCCGCCCGTCGCATGGCATTACCCAGCACATGGCGAGATAGGCGAAGTCGGCGAGCGGATCGCCGATCGTCGCCAGTTCCCAGTCCAGAACGGCACGCACCTGCGGCCGGTCGGTGGCGTAGACCAGGTTGTCGATACGGTAGTCACCGTGGATGATAGAGACGCCGGCCTGCCCGGGCAGGGTGGACGGCAACCATTCGATCAGCTTCTCGACCTCCGGTATGTCTTCGGTCTGCGCGGCGCGATACTGCTTCGTCCAGCGTTCGACCTGCCGCCCGATATAGTTGCCGGGACGTCCGAAGTCGCCGAGGCCGACCGCCTGGTGATCGATCGAGTGGAGTGCCGCCATTGTGTCGATCATGGCCTCGTAACAGGCACGGCGCTCGGCCCCGGACAGTTCCGGAAGCGTGCCGTCCCAGAAGGTTCGGCCCTCGACCATCTCCATCAGGTAGAAGGCGGCGCCGATCACCGCCTGGTCCTCGCAGAGTGCCACCGGCCGCGGAACGGGAAAGCCGGCCGGATGGATGGCCGAGATCAGCCGGAACTCGCGCTCCACCGCATGCGCCGACGGCAGCAGGCTGCCGAAGGGCTTGCGGCGGAGCACATAGCTTCCGGCATCCGTGCGGACGCGATAGGTCGGGTTGGATTGCCCGCCCGGAAATTTGTTGATCGACTGGAATACCGGACCGCCGGGGATCGAGCCGCGCATCCATCGGGCCAGTGCCTCCTCGTTCAGGTCGCTCATCGGGCGGCCGTGCGGTAGCGGCCGAACTCGGCCCGAGCGATGGCGCGTGCATGCACCTCGTCCGGGCCGTCGGCGATCCTCAAGGTGCGGATGCTCGCCCAGTCTGCGGCAAGCGCGAAGTCGTTCGATACGCCGCCGCCGCCATGTGCCTGCACCGCGTCGTCGAGAATGCGCAGCGCCATCTGCGGCGCCTGCACCTTGATCATGGCGATCTCGTTGCGCGCCGCCTTGTTGCCGGACCGGTCCATCATGTCCGCGGCCTTCAGGCAGAGCAGCCGCGTCATCTCGATATCGATGCGCGCCCGCGCTATCCGCTCTTCCCAGACCGAATGCTCGGCGATACGTTTGCCGAAGGCGATCCGCGCGGTGAGCCGCTTTGTCATCGCCTCCAGCGCCTCCTCGGCTATGCCGATGGTACGCATGCAATGGTGGATCCGGCCGGGGCCGAGGCGTCCCTGGGCGATCTCGAAGCCGCGCCCCTCGCCGAGCAGCAGGTTGCCGGCCGGGACCCTCACGTTGGTCAGGGTGATCTCGGCATGGCCGTGCGGCGCGTGATCGTAGCCATAGACCGGCAGGATCCGTTCGATCTTCACGCCCGGCGACGCGAGATCGACAAGGATCATCGCCTGCTGGCGGTGCGGCTCCGCTCCGGGGTTGGTTTTGCCCATCACGATGGCGATCCGGCAGCGCGGATCGCCTGCGCCCGACGACCACCATTTGCGCCCGTTGATGACATAGCCGTCGCCGTCGCGGCGGATCGATGTCTGGATGTTGGTGGCATCGGACGAGGCGACGTCGGGTTCGGTCATCAGGAAGGCGGACCGGATCTCGCCTTCCATCAGGGGCTTCAGCCAGGCGTCCTTCTGCGCCCGTGTCCCGTACCGGTGCAGGACCTCCATGTTGCCAGTGTCCGGGGCGGAGCAGTTGAAGACTTCGGAGGCCCACTGGAGACGTCCCATCTCCTCGGCACACAGGGCGTATTCGAGGTTGGTCAGGCGCTCGCCGCTGAAGACGAAGCCGTCATTCGCCTCGCCATGCTCTCCCGCAGGCGGCATGAACAGGTTCCAAAGGCCGGCCGCCTTTGCCTTTGCCTTCAGCATCTCGATGGTCTGAAGCGGCGCCCAGCGCTCGCCGTTGGCCAGTTCCTGTGCGACCTCCGCGGCCTTCGGGCGGACTTCCATCATCATAAAGTCTCTTACCCGGTTCCGGAAATGGCACTCACGATCTGTCAGGGAGAAATCCACCGCTTTGCTCCTCTCTCTCTGGCCTTCTCTGGCGGGAGGTCGATACTGAGTTTTCGATCTACGTCTAAATCTAAAAAATATTTTTTTTGATGTCTAGGAAAACTTGGAGATTTTTAGAAGTTCGAGAGATTCATATGTGAACGAACTTTCGAATTGATTGTCGGATCCGTACGTGTCTGACATCTGCCTGTTGACAGCCAGCCGGGCTTCAACGACAAATCCAAAGATGAACGCAAGCGGGAACCAATCCGAAGCAACCCTCCAGATCGTCGCTTCGGCGGGAACCTCCGCGCGCTTTGAACGCCAGAAACAGCGGATTCTGGATGCGGCGACATTGTCGCTTAACCAGAAGGGCGTATGGGGAATGACCCTGCAGGAGGTGGCTGGCGCGCTGGATCTCGGCACGTCGAGCGTCACCTATTATTTCAAACGGCGCGAACATCTGGCGGCGGCCGTGTTCGAGGACAGCCTTTCGCGGCTCGAAGAGATTGTCCGGCGTGCGGGGGAGGAACATACCCAGCGCAAGCGCGTGACCCGCTATGTGGAACTCTATTTCGACCAGTTCGCGCGAGCGCTTCGGGGCGAGAGCAGGCCGTTCGCCATTCTCTCCGAAATCCGGGCGATGGAGGATGCGACCCGGTCGACACTTATTGCACAATACCAAACCGTCTTCCGGGCCGTGCGCGCATTTTTCGGACCGTCGGAAACGCCGGAGCGCAAGCGCCTGCTTACGGCGCGCGCGCATGTCCTCAACGAGGCGCTTTTCTGGTCCGAGATCTGGTTGCGACGTTTCGCCATCGGGGATCTCCCGAACGTGCGGGGGCGTCTGCTGGCCGTGCTGGATGGCGGTCTCGTCACATCCGGCACGCCATGGAGGGCCGCGCCCATCCATGGCGGCCCGGTGCCGGAAGAGGACGAACGACAGGCATATCTGCGGGTGGCGACCCGCCTTATCAATGATTTTGGCTACAAGGGGACGTCGGTCGAGCGGATCGCCGGGGAACTCAAGCGCGCGAAAACCAGCCTTTATCGACATATCGAGGGCAAGGACGAGTTGGTTGCTGCCTGCTCGCGGGAGAGCTTTCATCGGTTGGCAGCCCTCCGGCGTCTGGCCGAAACCGATCGGACATCTGCCTGGGACCGGATCGCGACAATTCTGAGCTCCGTCCTGACCCTGCAGTTTTCCGGCGATTATCCGCTGCTGCGGTCGTCGGCACTCCAGGCCATGCCGGCGCCGGTCCGGCACGACGCTGTCGAGCGGTCCGAACGGACCGCTCTAGGCCTGATGGGTCTTCTCGTCGAAGCGATGCAGGATGGAAGCATGCGGGTGGTCGATCCATTCATCGCCAGCCATTTCATCATGTCTTCGCTGGATGCATCATATGACCTGAAGGGTTGGCGAACCGGGCAGCCGCTGGCAGTGTCGATAGACACCTACATGAATGTCCTCGCCACGGGAATCTTCGATCCGAAGTAGTATTGTCCGCGCGCCGTGGTCGAAGAAGGGCCAGCGCTGCCCTGCTTGCCATTGTCAGACACTGAGACTGGCGTAGGTGACGCCGCCATCGACCGCGACCGTAATGCCAACGGCGTAATCACCGGCACGGGAGGCCAGATAGATCGCGGCTCCCTGCATATCCTCGTCCCGGCCGATACGTCTGGCCGGAATCCGGCTTGCCAGTTCGCTGCCATGGTCGCGCGCATCAATATTCATCTCGGAGACGAAAGCGCCGGGGGCGATCCCGGTCACGCAGATATTGTCCTGGATCAACCTGGCCGCCATCCGCCGTGTCAGATGGATCAGCCCGGCCTTGCTCGCGTGGTAGGAGTAGGTCTCCTGCGGGTTCGGCCGAAGGCCGTCGATGGAGGCGATGTTGATCACTTTTGCCGGACGTTCGGCACTTGCGGCGGATTTCAGGAGACCGTGAAGCGCCTGAGTAAGGAAGAACGGTGATTTCAGGTTCAGGTCGACGACCTTGTCCCAGCCCTTCTCCGGGAAAGCCCCGAACTCGGCAAGCCAGGCTGCACCCGCGTTGTTGACCAGGATGTCGAGCTTGGGCTCGCGCCGTGCGAGTTCATCCGCCAGAGCTTCGGAACCCTCAAAGGTCGAAATATCCTGGGGAAGGGAGATGCATGTGCGGCCATCGGCGGAAAGGGCGGCCGCGGTCGCGTTGCAGGCGTCGGCCTTGCGTGAGGAAATATAGACCTTGGCGCCGCGTTCGATAAAGCCCGCCGCGATCATCCTGCCAATGCCGCGCGAGCCGCCCGTCACAAGCGCAGTGCGCCCTTCCAGCGAGAAAAGTCGATCTGTCATGATATCCTCTCTTCAAAATGACATGGCTGATCCCGCGGCACTTGAAGTGCGGCGGGACTGTTCATCAGCGATCGCGGGATGGTTTGCCGTCGCCACGACTGTCACAGGCCATCAGGAGGAAATCAATATTTTTTGTAGAAAAAATTATTTTTAATGTTTTGCCGGTTCTTTCCGACCGAAATTGGCGATGATTAGCTCCGTCGTTTTCCGGAGGTGATGAACAGTAGCGCGGACGAGAGAATCGGCATCGCGCGTGAGCGCATACTTCATGATCTCCTGATGCTCTACAGCGACATCACGATCCGTCTCCAGGTGGAACAATAGCCCCCGGTAGCGTTCGGACTGTTCATATAGTTGACCATGAAGTGAGAACAGGCGGCGATTGCCACAGGCACTTACCAGTGCTGAATGGAACTGAGCATGATTTTGCGCCCACTTCCGTCGCGGGTCTTCGCCATCCGCGACGATGGGCTTGTTCCTAAGTTTATATTCAGCGGCAAGAATGCCGGCCTCCCAATTCACGTCGCCACGCTCGACCGAGCGTCGAAGCGCTAATGCCTCGATCTCACATCTGAGGTCGGTCAGATCGATAAGGTCCGCAGGCGACAGAGGGGCCACCAGGAAGCCACGCTGATCGCGTGACACGACAAGTTCCTCGGGCACTAGCCTGGAAAGCGCTTCGCGGACCGCGCCGGGGCTGACCCCCAGTTCCTCCGCCAGATCCTGGATTTTGAGCTTCTTGTCAGGTGTGTGCCGCCCGAGCAAGATGTCGGTTCGGATGATCTCATATGCCATCGAGGTCTGATTGCGGGGACCGTCGATCTCGGCGACTGAACCATCTTTAACGCGCAGCATCATCGTTTTCCGGCAGGAACATATTTTATTGGGCCTACGTTGCACGATGATGCGTCCGCTGCCAAGGGGGCATACCGCGACGGGCATTTTCCCGCCAGTTACGCCCTGCAACAGGTCGAGAAGGCGACGAACGCCGGCTGCCGGATGGCCGGCGATGACGGTCGCCCGGCGGCCGGTGTGGAGTTCAGCCGCTACCGAGCCGCAGTCCGGGCGTCTCCGGAGCCGGCGATGCGGTTCTCAATGACGCCGATACAATCAACTTCACACCGCACGACATCGCCCACCTGCAGGAAGCGGGGCGGGATCATCGCCACGCCGACGCCACTTGGCGTTCCGGTCGCGAGCAGGTCGCCCGGATTGAGTGTAAATGCCGTCGACAGATAGGCGATCTGCTCCCAGACGTTATAGACCAGCTCGGAGGTGTTGCTGTCCTGGCGGAGTTCTCCGTTGACGTAGCAGCGAAGCCCCAGCCCATGCGGGTCGGATATTTCGTCGGCGGTCACGATCCAGGGGCCGATCGGTCCATGTGTGTCGAACGATTTGCCGACCGTGAAAGTGGGGGCATGCGCCTGCCAGTCGCGCGCCGATACATCGTTGCAGACGAGATAGCCGAACACATGGTTCCTTGCGTCCTCGACGCTGACATGCCGGGCCGTTTTCCCGATCACCACCCCGAGCTCGACCTCATAGTCGACCGCCTGGCTGACGCCAGCATCGATGTCGTCATAGGGCCCCGTGATGCAACTGGTCTGCTTGTTGAACCAGAACTGGTTGGTGGGGACTGGCGCCCCGAGACGCTTGGCCTCCTCAATGTGCCTGCGGTAATTCATGCCGATCGCAAGGAATTTTTCCGGGCGCTCGATCGGAGCCAGTAGCCGGGCCTCATTCAGGGGAACGGTGGCGGCTTCGGACGCGGCCACGCTGCGGATGGCATCTAGTGCTTCGTCCCCGGCGGCAATGACCGACAACATGGTCGGAAAGCGGGGCGCCAGACTGTTGAGTGGCACGATAGCATCGCCCCTCAGAACCCCCAGCCGTGGCGTCCCCGTGTTATCGAACCGAACTAGTCGCATTTCCTGCTCCTCCTGATGATTGACGGCCTCTGCCGGTCATAGCCGAACTTCGGAGCATCTAGCCTAAAAAAAACTATTTGACTATAAAAAAAATAATTTTATCTGTTACATGGATTAAACGTGAAAATGACCTTGATCTGTCGGGGAACTCGGAACGGGGAGGGACCCATGCTGGTCGACTGATGAAACGATGCAGCCGCCGCCAAGACGCGCACCGTGTTGGCGTCTCTCCTTCCCCCATATCTGGACCGGTCGCGGCCAGACACGTTCGGAATCCAGAGGTGACGATGAGCATCATCAAAGTAGAAGATCTCGCCTTCGTTCGGTTTCAGGTACCGGACCTGTCGGAGATGCGGAAGTTCCTGGAGGATTTCGGCCTGAACTGCGCCGAGCGTGAAGGCAGGCTCTACGCGCGTGGCACGGACGGGGCGCCGTTCCTTCATGTCTCGCAAAAGGGCGAGAGCCGCTTCATTGGGCTGGGTTTTCGAGCCCGGTCGCGCGCCGATCTCGATCTCCTGGCTAGGCATGAGGGAGTGCCGGTACTGCCGGCCGACATGCCGGGCGGTGGCTATCTTATCCGCCTCACGGATCCGGATGGCCACCTTGTCGATGTCCTGGCGGAACAGTCCTTCAATCCCGCCGAGCCGTTGGCACCTCAGGCCCTGGTGAATTCACTGGGCGAACGGAGGCGTCTCAGCGAACCGGTTCGCATTGATCCTGCCCCTTCCCATGTGCGTCGGCTTGGGCATGCGATGATCATGGTCGGTGATTATGCCATGTCGTCAGCTTGGTACAGGAAGCGGCTGGGACTGATCCCGTCGGATCAGGTGGAGGTAGAGCCGAATGTGCCGGTCGGCGCATTCATGCGCATGGACAAGGGCGACATTCCGACCGACCATCATACCCTGGCGATGGTCGCCTCGCCGGGCCGACCCGGGTTCGGGCATGCCGCGTTCGAAGTGGACGGGTTCGATGACCTGATGAAGGGCCACTCCTATCTGAAGGAGCGCAATCGCGAGCACGCCTGGGGTGTAGGCCGGCACAAGCTGGGGAGCCAGATATTCGATTACTGGCGTGACCCATGGGGCAATGAACTCGAACATTGGACGGACGGGGATGTGTATACCGCTGCTGATCCGATGGGCGTCGGCACGATCGATGACCTCTTGGGCACGCTCTGGGGGCCCAGGCACCCGGCGCTGACGGGGGGGCATTGACCCCGACCAAGGTTGTGCTGCGACGGGAATGCCGGCGTCGGCGGGGCGCCCGATTACGCAAGACATACACATCACATTGTTTTCAAGTGGAGACGATCATGGCTTTCACAGGACGCGAACTGCGTTCCACAGTCACCGGAGATGGCAAGCTCACCCTCTCGCTGGAGGAGGTCGGGATCACGGACCCCGCCGATGACGAGATCATCGTCCGCATCGAAGCGGCCCCCATCAATCCGAGTGATCTTGGACTGCTGATCGGTCCGGCCGATTTGTCTACGCTGCGGCAGGTCGAAGGCATGAAGCCCGGCTTGACCTTCGCCGTCCCGCCCGCCCGCCTGAAGGCGCTGGCGGGAAGGTTGGACCAATCGCTGCCGGTCGGGAACGAGGGGGCAGGCACGGTGGTCGCTGCCGGCAGGAATGCCGAGGCTCTGATAGGCCAGCGCGTCGGCATGCTTGCCGGTGGAATGTATGCTGACTACCGTAGGGTCCGGGCACAGGACGCCACGCCCCTGCCTGGTGGTGCGACGGCCGCACAGGGTGCCTCGATGTTTGTGAACCCGCTGACGGCGCTCGGGTTCGTGGAGACGGCGCGCAGGGAAGGCCATAAGGCGATCATTCATACCGCCGGTGCCTCGAACCTCGGCCAGATGGTGCAAAGGATTTGCCTGGCAGACGGCATTGCGCTCATCAACATCGTCCGGTCGCCGGCGCAGGTGGACCTCCTGCGGGGAGTTGGTGCGAAGATCGTTCTCAACAGCAGGGACGAGGATTTCCACGAACAGCTTGTTTCGGCGATAGCGGAAACGGGCGCCACCATTGCCTTCGATCCGATCGGCGGGGGGACCCTGGGCAGCGATGTCCTCCAGGCCATGGAAGAAGCCGCCGTCCGCCGCATGTCGGACTATAGCCGCTACGGCTCCGATACGTTCAAGCAGTTGTACATCTATGGTACGCTTGATTTCGGCCCGACCATTCTGAACCGGCGACCGATCGGTTATCAATGGAGTGTCTCCGGCTGGCTTCTGACCCCCTTCCTTAAGAAGGCGGGCATGGAGGTGGAGCAACGGCTGCGTCAACGGGTCGTCAATGAACTGACCACCACCTTCGCCAGCACGTACACAAAGGTGATCGGCCTCGCCGAAGCGCTGCAGCCGGACATCTTGCGTGCCTATGAGCGCAAGGCGACGGGTGAGAAGTTCCTGATCGATCCGACACGGGGCTGAACAGGCAGTAGCGGGGAACGGGCCTCCCTTTCACCTTCATCCCCACCATAGCGGGAATGAAGGTGGGGGCGGCTTCACTTTGGTACGGCGGCGCCCGCCGCTGCGCCGCTCGTATTGCGCAGCCAAGCCGACGGATGTTGGCGCCGGAGATTGAGGGCAATGATCAGAACCAACAGGTTCTGGTCACTGCAAAACCGCATAACAAGCCGTTAATGTCTTGTCCCGGGGACCGCGACGGCGTTCAGCCGTCGTCGCGCGTGCGCTGGTCGAGGTGCCGACCCGCACAGCGTCCGGCCAGATCATTCCAATATTCCGCCGCAGGGGTGAGCGGCATCGCAGCCCGGCGGACGGCACAGATCGGCGGGGCACTCGCGATGTTGCGGATGGGCAGCCGCGCAAGCACGCCTGACTCGTCGAGAAAGTCGAGCCACTGCGCCGACAGTGGTGCCAGCAGGTCGGAGGACTTGACGATCGAGATTAGGCTCATGCCGGATCCCGCCTCCATGGCGATATGCGGCGGGGGCAGCCCGGCCGCTTCGAAAATAGAAAGGACTTCGCCATCGGAATACATCGTCATGTGCGAGGTCACCCACGATTCATGCGCAAGCTCGTGGAGCGATGTCGCCGCACGCAAGGGGTGCCCGGGCCGCGCGACGACGATCCTCGGATTGTCGAACAATTGGTCAACGACAAGCGAGGAGTCCGTGAAATCCTGGGGGACAGGCCCATAATACATATCGACCAAGCCATCGCGCATGTCCGCCTCGATGGCCGGCATGGAGCTTTCCAGCACCTTTACCCGTACCTTTGGGAATCGCTTGCGGAAAGGGCGCAGGATCCTGGGCAGCATGACGACCAGACCGGCGGTGGAGAACGCGACGGTCAGTTTGCCGAGGTCGTCGCCCTTGAATTGCGCGATCTCGTCCAATCCGCGCTGCAGGTCAGCTTGGACGCTCCGCGCCCGACGAAGGAAGACTTCTCCAGCCGGTGTCGGCGCCATTCCAAATTTGTTGCGCTCGAAAAGGACGACGCCCAGTTCCTGCTCCAGTTCCCGGATACTGCGCGACATGGCGGGCTGCGCCAGACCGAGATGCTTGGCGGCCGCCCGCAGGCTTCCCCGCTCGACGATGGCCACCACGTTTCGGAGATGGCTCAGCTTCATCAACCTCTCCAGACGCCCAACTTCCATTGGACGGGAACCATACCGACCCTATGCTGGGTTGGCAACACCCGATGCCATATGATTATGTCCTCTCAATGGCGCCGTCTCAAGACACCGCGCTGACATCATCCAGGACTGTGCGGGCGGCGTTCCGGCCACAGGCACCGTGCACCCCGCCACCGGGATAGACCCCCGGACCGGCGAGGTAGAGTCCCTGGACGCTGGTCCGATATTGGTCCGGTCCCATCCGCACCAGCATGCGCCGCTCGAATGGCGATGAAAGGTCGCTCGACATAGCCAGCGGCGGTGCCGGGCTGTCGGCCCGGGCCTGATTCCATACGCCCCAGAAGGCGTCGGGGAACGTGGATTCGACCATGCGCCAACTGTCTTGATCAAGACAGCTCAATGCGGGAAAGCGGCTGTCCACGCCGGCCACATGCTGGCCGGAGGGTGCTTGCGTCGGGTCCCAGAGGCTGTGCAAGCGCACCACGCCAGCGGGCTTCGGCAACAATCCTGCACTAATATCTGCCTCATTCGCCAGGACATCGGCCGGCGTCTCGTGACCGATGATTGTCTTGAGACAGGTGTTGATCTGGGGATCGTGGCGGGCGGATTTGTAATGGGGTGCCTGCGTCAGGCAGAAATGCGAACCGGCAATCGACCCGGGGCGTTGTCGGCGGAAGGCGGCCAACTCATCCCGCTCCGACGGTGCGATGGCGGTCACCGCCACCATGTCGTCGAAGGTGTCCAGCAAGGGTGTGGCGGCCACGACGCCGATAGCCGCGCGGATGGTCTCGCCGGCCCTGGTCTCGACGCCGACGGCCCGCCCGTCCTCCAGGATGATGCGCGCGACACCCGTCGAGCAGGTGATCATGACCCCGGCTGCGCGCGCGGCGTCACCCAGCGCCGTTGAATAGGCGCCCATGCCGCCGACCGGAACGCGCCACCGGCCGGCGATCCAGAGCGAATAGCCGAGAAAGGCGATGTCGCCGCCGCGCTCCTCCAGCGCCAGTCCCGTCTCGGTGGCCAGATGATAAAGAAGGACGCGTATTTCCGGCGCCTCGAACAGACGGTCGATCAGCATCCGGGCGCTGCCGTCCCCCAGAGAACGCGCATCGACTGGACCTTTGAACAGGCTGCGCACCGTATCGGCCTGTTCCGCGAACCATTTGCGGTCCGGCGCCTTATAAAGGCCCCTGCGGATCAGCGCGCCGAGACGGGCCGAGCGGAGCTTCAGTTCGACATAGGTGGCCGCATCTTTTCGTGAATGGACACCGAGGCTCCTGCGGGTCCGGGCGAGAAGGTCGGGACGGTGGAGGATGGCCGGGGGCCGGCCATCGGCGAATGCCACGCCCAGTTGCGCTTCCGGATGATGCAACCCCACCTTCAGTGCCGCCGGGCTGATCCGATCGGGCATGAGATCGGCGAACAGGAAAGCGTTGGCGTGCGGGCTGTGGCGGAACCCCGGCAGAAGCGGTTCCCTGGTCGTTGCACATCCCCCGACACTCGCACCGGCCTCCACCACCCGGACGGAAAGTCCGGCCCGCGCGAGATCGAGCGCGGCGCAGAGGCCGTTATGCCCGGCCCCGATGACGACGATGTCATATTGCTCTGGCATCCGCCTCTCAACCCGATGCTCGACCCTATGGTCTGGAACAGGCCGGCATGGACCGCTTTGCACCGGCTGTCGGCTGACCCGGCATTGATACCCGCCGCCGGGCAGGGTTTCCAGGGTAACTTTCCCGCCCGCGGCTGGCCGAGCCGTTATCCATAAAGCTCGGCATGTTCTGCGGCATAACGCGCATAGGTCTCCTTGATCGAGGCGATGTTGAGCAGCATCCGGGCAACGGGTTGCATCGTCCCCGCACGGTACAGTGTCGAGCTTATCCAGACACTCTCGGTACGCCGGCTGCCTGACAGGAACACAATCTCCCGCTCGATGTCGTAATCCTCGCCGACATGGACAGGCCCGTCGATCAGGCGGATCTCCTGATCGGCGAACAGCCCGACAACCGGTCCGCGGGCGCGATAGCCATCTTCGCGTGCCGTATATTGCATGAGGACACTGATCATCTCCATCGGCACGACGGATTTGCCGAAGGCATGGGCTGAACCGTCGTAAAGCGGCGACGGTTCAGTGATGCGTGCCAGCTTTTCCGCCAGCGTGAACGGGTAGAGCGCCCCCATATGCTGGTCGAAATCCATGCGGACGCGTCGGCGCGGCGTGCGCTGGCCGATTTTGACGTCTGCGAGGATCACGGGATCGGCGAGCGGCGGGAGCCCGGTCAGGCGGCGTTCCAGCGCGGAGGCCGGAAAGTCAGGTCCCACCGACGCGGTGCCGCGCAGAATCTCAGTTTCGTCGTCGCGCAACATCCAGATTTCGGTGATGACGGCGTCCCCCCGCGGCCGGCGCAGATAGGCCCGCACCTGTTCGCCCTCGAAGACGGGCGCGCGGTAATGGACCGACAGGCAGCCGTGAGACAGCCAGCGCTCGCCCCAGACAGCAAATGCCAGCGGCGCGAACTGGCTGAAATGTGTCGGCCCCTCGATTGTGCCGCCCTTGAAGCCGATCGCCTGCGCGGTGGCGTCGTCATGGATTGAGGCGTGGCCGCCATCGTCCTGCACTGCCAGCATCTGCCGCGGGCTTCGCGCCGGACCGGCCAGCACGCCGCCTTCCTCCTCGATGGATGTGGTGAAATACATCTGCTCCCCCCTCCGCCGCCGGGGCGGTGCGCCGGCGGTAATGTTCGGTTCCGCCGTTCAATCGGCGCTGTTGAGTTGGCCCGTGGCGCGCATCAGGATCCGGGGCCCTTCCCAAAGGTTCCCGCGCCAGGCGACGTGCTGGTCGGGACGGATCAGGGCAAGCCGCCGTTCGTACAGCGCGGCGATGTTCCCGTCATCGATCCGCACGGTCGTAAGCGGGATACCCGACGAGGCCGCATCCGCTTCGGCACGCTGGCATTCCAGGTCGGGGCCATGGCCGAAGCTCAGCAGGGTGAAGCCCGGGCCGAACAGATCGTACAGTGACCGCCCGTCCGCCAGCCAGCCGTGCGGAGCCCGGGCGCCTGGCCGGGCGGTCGGCTTATAGTCGCGCATCGAAGGGTCGTTGGGCCGTCCGCCCGGCTCGCTGGCAGTGATCGGGGAAGCGTCGTAGCTGCATCCCAGCATGACACCGAGGCTGCGGAACTCCTGCAAACGCCCTTCGGCCAGCTTGGCCCCGACTTCCGCCCGGACCGCTGCACCTTCCTGTGAATCCTCTTCGATCGCCGGCGGGATCGCCAGATGTAGCGACACCGTCGAAAAATTGGACAGGGCGGCGTCGATCACCCGACGGTGGACGGGCTTGCGCTCCTGCTCATAGGAGTCCAGGAGGTATTTGCCGCCCCAGTTCCGCAGGACCGCCGCCATCTTCCATCCAAGATCGACCGCGTCCGAGATGCCCATGTTCATCCCATAGCCGCCGGTGGGAGGATGCAGATGGCAGGCATCGCCGATCAGGAAGATGCGGCGGTCGCAATATTTGTCGGCGATGAATTCGCTGGCGGCCCATTCATCGGCGCTCAGAACCTCGTAGGGAAGGTCGATGCCCGTCGCGCGCCGGATGAGGTCGGCGGCGGTTGCAAGGTCGATCCGGTCGAGACCAGGGATCTTGCCCGGCATGAAATACCAGAGATCATCCTTGTCCATGGGCCCGATCATGCCCGGCACGTCCGGATTCGTCTGCCAGTACATGATGCCGGGTCCGTGAGCGTGCATCGCCGCCAGGCCCGGAGCCCGGAAAACGATGTTGTACGCGTGCGCCAGGCCGTACCGGCCTTGCATCTGCGCCCCGATCAGATCACGGATCGCCGAGCGGGCTCCGTCGGCACCGACCAGATAATGACACTCGATATCGATCCGGCCGCCCGCCCCGATATCGCGGATTTGGCAGGTCACGCCCGTCTCATCCTGCCCGGCGGAGACGAACTCATGTTCGAACAGGATGTCGACCGTCGCCAGGGAGCCTGCATGCGTGCGCAGGACTTCTTCAACCCGGTATTGCGGTATCCACTGCGAATGTTCGGCATAAAGCTCATTGCGTCCGGGGGCGCAGTTGAACGCGTCCCTGATGGTGGCAAGGCTATAGCCCGACAGGCGCGTGACGAAATGGACATCCGAAGGATAGTCCAGCCCGAAGGGTGCGGCCGCGGCCAGATCGTGGGCGATGCCCCAGCGTCGGAAATGCTCGCGCGTGCGGGTATGCGTCGTCTTCGCGCGGGGTGCGTAGCCGACGCGGTCGTTCCGTTCCACGACGATGCAATCGATCCCCCGGCTTCCCAGTTCGATCGCCAGTGCCAGGCCCGCCGGCCCCGCTCCGCAGATGAGAACTTCGGTTTGTCGCGCTGCCACGGTTTTCCCCCGCATTCTGTTTGGATTGGTTGCTGTCGTTCGCCAAAGGCGGCGCGACCGCCGGCGCAAGCGAAATCTAGTCGTCCGAAAGCACTGCCACGGAATGGCAAAAAAGCGAGATCGATACCGGGAGATTATCGCGTCGCCCGCTGGTAGATGCCGAAACGATATCGTATGCGCGGTCCTGTTATCTTTGAGCGGCGCGGCGCAGCGGCTAGAATCCTGCCACACAGCATAAGTGTGCAGTCCCCGTCAGCGTCCAGACCTTAGACGCAACGGGTCGGGTTCTGCTTGAGCACACAATAAGGGCAGGCCGTCAGGCCATGTCCAACGTGGGGAAACCGTGATGATCACCCTTTATGCCTGCAACTTCCATGGCGCCTTCGCGCATGGCACCGTCCGCGACATTCGTGCGCGCTGGGCACTTGAGGAGGCAGGCCTGCCCTATGAGACGCGGATGGTCGGACGGGAGGGTCTGTCCGCACCCGAATACCGGGCCATCCACCCCTTCGGCAAGATCCCCGCGATCGTTGAGGAGGACGGGCTTGCCATATTCGAGTCCGCCGCGATCGTGCTTCATCTGGGCGAGCGCAGCGAGGTGCTGCTTCCCCATGACCGGGGCGCTAGGGCGCGGACCACGGCATGGATATGCGCGGCGGCCACGACGCTGGAATGGACGGTCAGCACATTGGGCCGCATCGACTTCTTTCCCATTGATCGCGATGCCGACGCGACAATCCGGCCCATGGTCGTGCGGGTCGCGCAGACGCGTCTGGCGGCGTTGGCCGAAGCGCTGGGCGACAGGGACTATCTGGAAGGGCGCTTCACCGGCGCGGACATCATGATGCGCTGCGTGCTCGATATGTTGAGCCATACCGACCTGATCGCAGCGTTCCCGACCCTCACCGCCTACATGGATCGCTGCGCCGCTCGGCCCGCCTTCCAACGGGCCATGCGCGATCATCTCGCCGCCTATGACAAGGAGCATGCGTAAAATGGCGTGGACGCCCCTGATCAAGGAATTCCGGGAACAGGTTGAACAAAGGGTCGGGCACCACTTCGCCGATTTTGAAGAACTTCATCGCTGGTCCGTCGAGCAGCCAGAGGCGTTCTGGCGAACGGTCTGGGACTTCGAGGGCATCTTGTCCCCCGATCCCGCCGATATTGTCCTGGCCCCGGCGCGAATGCCCGGCGCGCGATGGTTTCCCGGCAGCAACGTGAGTTATGCCCGCCAGGTCATGCGCCATGTCGGGCCTGCCCAAGCGGCCGGTCATCCGGCGATCATCGCGGAGGATGAAAACGGCCCCGTGGAGACCGTCGATTGGCCGACGCTCCGCACCAGGGTCGCTTCCTTCGCGCTGTCGTTGCGCGCCCTTGGCGTCGGCAAGGGCGACCGCGTCGTCGCCTATCTTCCCAACCGGCCGGAGGCGATCGTCAGTTTCCTCGCTTGCGCATCGCTCGGCGCGGTATGGGCTGTTTGCGCGCCAGACATGGGCGTTCCTGCCATCCTCGACCGGTTCAAGCAGATCGGGCCGAAGGTGTTGATCGCCACGGATGGCGTCTTCTATGCCGGAAAGGCGATCGACCGGGCGGATATCGTCGAACGGCTGCGGGACGGTCTTCCAAGCCTGGAGGCGCTTGTCCTGCTGCGGTCGGGCTACAGTGGCAGCACGCTTTCCGGTGCGCTTGATTTCACCTGCATGGTTTCGCGGGACGGGGAGGCCGTGCGCGCCTTCCAGCCGGAATGGCTGCCCTTCGATCACCCTCTGTGGATCGTCTATTCCAGCGGCACGACAGGCAAGCCCAAGGCGCTGGTCCACGGGCATGGGGGTATTCTGCTGGGGGCGGCTGCCGCGCGGCTGCACTCCGATCTCGGCGCCAGCTACGACGTGCGTACGCCGGGCGAGCGTTTCCACTGGTTCAGCTCGACGGGTTGGATGATGTGGAACTCGCAGGTCAGTGGCCTGCTGAACGGAACGACCATCTGCATCTTCGACGGAAGCCCGAGCGGCTCCCGGGCTGCTCCTGATCCAGCCCTGCTCTGGCGGTTCGCGGCGCGCAACCGGGTCACCTTCTTCGGGTCGGGCGCGCAATTCTATACGATGTGTGCAAAGCAGCCGGTGGATTTCAGGGCGGTTGGCGACCTGTCGACCCTCCGGGCACTTGGCAGCACCGCCTCGCCGCTGCCCGCTTCGGTTCAGATGGCGATCTCCGACCGTTTGGCGGGGGCTGGAAAGGCCGGCATCTGGTGGTTCAACAGTTCCGGGGGGACCGATATATGCGGTGCGTTCTGCACCGGGAACCGCGAGCTGCCGGAGGCGGCGGGGAAGATCCAGTGCCGCCAGCTTGGCGCTGCCGTCGAGGCGTGGAACGAGGAGGGCATGCCGGTGACGGGCGAGGTCGGCGAACTCGTCGTTACCAGGCCCATGCCGAACATGCCGCTGTTCCTCTGGGGTGACGAAGATGGCTCGCGGTACAGGGAATCCTATTTCGAACATTTCGAAGGGTGCTGGCGGCATGGCGACTGGCTGAAGGTTGATCCCGACGGAACATGCGAGATATTCGGGCGAAGCGACGCCACAATCAATCGTGCCGGCCATCGCATGGGGACAAGCGAAATCTATGCGGCCATCGAACAGATGGAGGGCGTCGCGGACTCACTGGTCGTCGATGTCCGTGTGCATGACGCGGACAGCCGACTGCTGCTGTTCGTCGTGCCGGCCGGGGGTCAGGACGCCGGCGATGCGCTGGTCTCGCGCATTCGCGACGCGATCCGGACGTCGCTTTCGCCCCGGTTCGTGCCCGACGAGGTGGTCTTCGTGTCGGCGGTGCCGCGGACCTTGTCATCCAAGAAACTCGAACTACCCGTCAAACGGCTTTTCGAAGGTGCCCCGGTAGGTCGCGTCGTTGAGCCGGCCGCGATGGCTAATCCCGAGTGTCTGGAGGAGTATGTCACTCTGGCGGCCCGCTTTCGCGGATGACCGGCTTCCGACCATGGCGTCGATCACATCGCAATCACCTCGAATAAAGAACTTTTTCGAAATAATAAAATAGAGTTTGCAAAAAAGAATATTTTCTGACAAAAACTGAACCTTAAGAGTGTGCGAAACAGCGCACCGGACAAGGGAGGAACAAGATGCCAGTGAAGTGGCTTTGGTCGGTGGCACCCCTGGCCCTGCTGATCGGAAGTGGCGTGCAGGCGCAAACAACAGTGGGAACGGCACCTGCGCCTGATGGTGCATCTACGGTGCTGCTTGACGAAATCGTTGTAACCGCACGCAAAAGGGTCGAAACGGCGCAATCCGTTGCGGCAACGATCACTGTGGTGGACGAGGCGCGGCTGGCTGCGGCCGGGGTCGTGAATTTCTCGGATATCTCCAAGGTCGTGCCGGCTCTGAATATCGCAGACTCACCGGACTCCAACCAGTTCGCGGTCACCATCCGTGGCCTGGGCTCGGCACCGGGCAACCCGTCCTTCGACAGCTCGGTTGCGACATATATCGATGGGGCGTTCGTCTCCAGGGATCGCGAGTTCGGCGCTTCTCTGTTCGACATGAGCAGCCTGGAGGCGATCAGTGGTACGCAGGCTACCCTGCTGGGCAAGAATAGCAGTCTCGGTGCTGTCAATCTGGTGACCACTAAGCCGGGCACCGATGTGGCTTATAATGCGCGCTACGGTCACGAGTTCGAACTGAAATCAGATCGGATCGAGGCGGGCATCGATCTGCCGCTGACGCCCACATTGGCGATGCGGGTGGCCGGCTTCTATGACAGTCAGGGTGGTCCGCTGAGCGATGTAATTAGCGGCGAGAAATATCGCGACAGGAAGGGCGGAGGCCGCCTTACGGCAGTATGGACGCCGTCCGATCTCGTCGATGTCACGGCATCCGCGCAGGTGACCCGGAACGTCTCCAAGGGGCCCAATGCATCTGTCCAACTCTATGGCGACGCCCCGGGGCGTCTGGCGGCCGCCTTCGGCTATCCGGATACGCCCGTCAGTGCCTATGACAAGATCGCGATCTACTCGCCGTCCATCGGCGGCGTCCGGCGCAACAGCCTGAATTCAGAGCGTGGGACCATTACCGCGAATTTCCATCTCGGTGAAGGCACATTGACCTCGCAGACAGCCTATTCAGCTTCACGCGGCGGCGTCGACCTGAATGGTGCCTATCTTCCGGGAGACGCGCATACCGCTTTCATCCACGACAACTCCAAACAGTTCACCCAGGAACTGCGCTATACGGGAGAGATCGGTCCACGGTTCGATTATGTGGCCGGTATCTTCTATCTTTACGGCACGTTCAGGCAGAACGAGGCGCATTATTTCGACTATCCGGCCGGCACGACGCCGCTGCCATTCCCCGTCGACGGCGCCAACAGCACCTATTTCAAGCAGACGAACAAGGCCTATTCAGGTTTCACCCAGGCGAACTTCAAGATCCTGGACCCCCTGACGCTCACGGGCGGCATACGCTATACACATGAGAGCAAGGATGCCGACTTTGCACGGACACTGCTTGTGCCCGGGATCTATTCTACGCTTCTCAGCCCGCCGGTCGCGCCGTTCTCGCTGTCGAACGACAAGGGCAGCATCGATGGAACGGTCGGTCTGAACTACGCCCTGACCAAGGACTTCCTGCTGTACGTCACCTGGGGGCAGGGGACGAAGGCCGGCGGGTATGCCTCGGCCGTCAGCGATCTTTCGAAGTCCTTCTACAAGCCGGAGGTTGCGCAAACGACGGAAGTCGGCTTCAAGTCACAATGGTTCGACCGCATGCTGACGCTTAACAGCGGCTATTTCGATACGAACGTCGACAATTTTCAGGTCGTTATCTATGATGGAACCGGGTTCGTTGTCTTCAACCAGAACGTCAAGACGAACGGCCTGGAAACTCAGGTTTCGTTGAGGCCGGTCAACGGACTGCGGCTCTCCTGGAACAACATCTATTCCAACGCCCGCGATGCCGGCAACGGAACGAGAGTGCCCCTTGCGCCGCGCTGGTCAGGCCTGGTCGGGGCGGCGTACCAGTTCGGCCTTTCCGCGGATCTGGACGCCGACTTGGACGTCAATATGGACTACCGGTCCAAAGTGAATTCCCAGACGATTATCACCGGCACGCCCTATCTGTTGCCCAAACTCGCCTCGTTGCACCGGCTGAACGCCAGTGTTGGTGTCGGGGACCGGGAGCAGGGCTGGGAGGTGCGGCTCATCGGCCAGAACCTTACAAACCAACAGGTGTACGGCTTCAATTTCCCTCTGCCCTTCGTGACCTCGCCCCCCGGCACCCAGAGCGTCGTGCGATTTCCGATAAACCCGCGAACGGTGAAGCTTCAGCTCAGCTTCAAAATGTGAAACCGTGTGGCCAGGAGAGAATAGATGTGGCTGATCCAATCAAGGGACGTTTGCAGCCGTCTGGCGGGTTCCGGCATTCCTGGTGACGGCACCGGACCTTTCACCGTCCGTCATCACGAGCGCGGGGGGATGTGACCGATGCCGCAGCAGACATCGGATCACACGGCGCTGGACGTCGATCTCTTCAGTGAGGCCAGCCTGCGCTATCCTTATGGGGACTACAAGGCGATCCGGGACGCGGGTCCCGCCGTTTGGCTGCCGCGCCTGTCGGTCTACGCCATCGGCCGCTTTGCCGACGTTCAGGCGGCGCTTCGGGCGCCGGAACAGCTGGTCAGCGGCCAAGGGAACGGCTTCAGTGACGTCTGGAACGCCGGCCGCGGCATGAACGTGCTTCAGATGGATGGCAGGCCGCATGCGCGTCTGCGCAATACCATCATGCGGCCCCTTTCACCCGCAAAGCTGCGCGAGGCCCGTCAGGACCTCAAACAGTTGGTTGTCAAGCGCGTGCAGTCCTTGCTGGGAGGTGACAGCTTCAATGCCATGCTGTCGTTGGCCGCGTTCCTGCCAGTGGAGGCGGTGTCGCATCTAGTTGGTCTGCCTGAGGTCGGCCGCGAGCGCATGCTCGCCTGGGCGGCGGCGACCTTCAATCTCATCGGACCGGATCCGCATGCGGATGATCTTGCCGTCAGTGCCGAGGCGCGGGCCTTCATGAGCAGCCTCAGCGCGGCATCCGTTCGCGCCGGAAGCTGGGCCGGGGAACTTTTCGCGGCCGTGGACACCGGCCGGCTGACGCAGACCGAGGTTCTGCAGGCGATCAGCGCCTATGTGATACCCAGCCTCGACACCACCATCCTCGCCAAGGGACATTTGCTGCACGACCTTGCCGCCAATCCGGGCCAATGGACGGCACTGCGGCAGAATCCGGGGAAGATTCCGGCGGCCGTCCTGGAAAGTGCCCGCCGCAACTCCGTGCTGCGCTTCTTCTCACGGGTTGCCATGGAGGATTATGATGTCAGCGGCGTTACGATACCAAAGGGGGCGCGGGTGATGATCCTCTATGCCTGCGCCAATCGGGATGAACGGCGCTATCCCGATCCCGACCTTTTCGACATCGATCGCGACCAGCGCGATCTGCTTGCCTGGGGCACGGGTCCGCACATGTGCGCGGGCATGAATCTCGCCAAGCTTGAGATGGAGGTCTTGCTGGAAGCCTTGGTCGAGGCCGACGCCGAACTTGTCGCCGGAACGCCGACCATGGGTCTAAACCGGGGTCTATACGGCTATGCCGACCTTCCGTTCCAGATACGGCGGGCGGCTCGGGGGGGGGAGCCGGCCTGACGGGGAGCGGTGGAACGGGATGCGAGTGTAAGGTCACCTGTATCGGATGGATTTATACGGCGGGTATTGGCGCGCGCGCCAGATACTTCCAAGCTGATCGGATGGCGCGACCATGATCTGGGAAAGGATGTGTTGATGGACATTCACTATGAATCGGCCGACCCCTCCGCGGTAACGCCTGAATCTCCGCCGGCGATCGAAGTGGGGCGCCATCGTACTCCGCTGCCCGGCTCACTGCCCCCGTTGCAGCCGAAGGTTGACTATGAGACGTTGCGTCAACGCAGGCTGGCCGAGGTCGATGAAGAGACGCGGCTGATCAACCTGCCCTACGGCGCGCCGCCTCCCGACCTTATCCCCGCGCCCTTGCCCGATCCGCAGGTGCTGGCGCCGGGTCTCAAGGCCTGGAACGTGGAAATTCCGGGGCCCGCTGGGTCGCTGACGATGCGGATTTACAAGCCCGAGCACCATGAGGGCCCTCTCGGCCTCTATCTCCATACCCACGGCGGCGGCTGGTGCATCTTCGGCGGTCTTGACGACATCGACACCCAGAACAGCAGCTATGCGGTCGATTGGGGCTGTGCCGTGGCCCACGTCGATTTCCGCCTGTCCTGGCAGGCAAAATTTCCCGCTGCGGTCGAGGACTGCTTCGCCGCTTACAAGTATATTGTCGACAATGCCGACGATCTTGGTATCGACAAGACGCGGATCGGGATCGGTGGCGGATGCACAGGTGCCAATCTGGCAACGGTCGTTTCCCTGATGGCGCGGGACGCCGGCATTCAGAAGCCGGCCATCCAATGGCTGTGGACGCCGTGCTTCGATGCAAGGAACAATACCGGGTCCTACGAGGAGTTCGCGAATTACAGTCTGACGCGCGACATCGCCGATGCGGTGACGCGGCTTTACCTGAGATCGAAGGAGGACATGTTCGACTGGCGCGTCTCTCCATTGCTTGCTCCCAGCCTGAAGGGGCTGTCGCCAGCGATCATCTGGACGGGCGAGTGGGAAATCCTGCGCGATGAAGCCCGTGCTTTCAGGAACCGTCTGGAGGAGGCGGGCGTGGAGGTCACCTTTATCGAGGGCCCGCAGCAGCCCCACGCCGGGATCTATGCCATCAACCCCAAGACCGGCCGACCCACCCGCTATGCCCAGGAAACGCTGCCAAAGATCAACGCGCTGATGCGCCGCTATATCGGCCCCCTATCCTGACATGGCTATATGCGCGCCCGGGAAGGATACCTCGGCCGGAATTGCAGGGGCTGGACAGGAAGATACGGGGGCGGGAAGACGCCAGACCATGCCGAACCGCGGGGGCTGCCCTTCCGCAGGGTGTCAATCGGCTTTGTCCGAGGCTTTCATCAGTTCCTGCCTTCCACGCCTAAGTTCTCGCCCGTGATCATCTTCTTCCAGAAATGGAAAAGGCTTCAATTTCATATATGCTGGTGAACAATGCCTGTTTTGACTGTCACCTCTCGCGACGGCACTGTCCGCGACATCGTTGGGGAGGCGGGTCTTTCTGTCATGGAAGTGATCCGCAACGCCGGCCTCGATGAATTGTCGGCTCTATGTGGAGGCTGCTGCTCTTGTGCGACCTGCCATGTCCATGTCGAGACCGCTTGGCTTTCCCGCCTTCCGCCGATCGATGAAGATGAAAATGCTCTGCTCGACAGTTCATCGAGCCGTACTGCTAATTCGCGGCTCGCCTGCCAGCTGTACTTCACGGATGCGCTGGACGGGCTGAACATCACTGTTGCGGCAGAGGACTGATGACGGCTACGCGGCGGATGCGGCTTATGATGAGAGGCGTGTTGGAAGCAGCGCCGGGACTTACGCCGACGATGCCGAATTTGCTGGCACTGCGCGCACGCGGCTGGTGGATGCGGTGCCCGGCTCTCTGACCGAGCATGGGTGGTGGCAGTCATCGACGATGGCGGGGTTTCGCACGACATCACAATATGTAGGATACCGACATGGCTGAGGAACCGCACAGCGTCATCATTGCAGGCGGCGGTCAGGCTGCCGCTCAGTTGGCGCAGTCGTTGCGCGCCGGAGGTTTCACAGGGCCGGTCACCATAGTGGGCGAAGAGCCGTTTCCGCCCTATGAACGCCCCCCCTTATCTAAGGATTACCTCTCGGGCAGGCGGGACGCGGCACGACTGTTCCTGCGCAAGGCGGAATTTTGGGCCGAGAAGCAGGTTGACTTGCGTCTGGGTCGCCGCGTCATCGCCGTCGACCGGCGGGCGTGTATGGTTGCCCTGGACGATGGCATGGTACTGCCCTACGGTCGACTAGTCTGGGCGGCGGGTGGACGACCGCGGCGTCTGTCCTGCGCGGGAGCCGAGCTGACTGGTATCCACTATATTCGCTCCATCGCCGATATCGACGGGTTGAAAGCCGGCTTGACCCTGCCGGAGCGGCGCATCGTCATCATCGGTGGCGGTTACATCGGGCTGGAGGCCGCCGCCGTCCTGCGCGGCTTTGGCCATAATGTTACAATGCTGGAGATGCGAGACCGACTTCTGGCCCGTGTCACTTCCCCCACCGTCTCGCAGTACTTCCTTGACCTGCATCGGAGCCACGGTGTGGATGTGCGTCTCTCGGTGAGCGTGACAGGCTTTACGGAGAATGAGGGCCGGGTGACGGGTGTGCACCTATCCACTGGCGAGGTGCTGGCGGTTGACTTGGTTGTGGTCGGTGTCGGCATTATTCCCAATGTCGAGCCAC
Organism: Niveispirillum sp. GW835-FHT14G11; assembly: GCF_058793615.1. Classification (NCBI taxonomy): domain Bacteria; kingdom Pseudomonadati; phylum Pseudomonadota; class Alphaproteobacteria; order Rhodospirillales; family Azospirillaceae; genus Niveispirillum; species Niveispirillum sp. GW835-FHT14G11. The sequence continues at coordinate 2,382 of NZ_JBXAFZ010000032.1, read as the reverse complement.
TGGCCGCGGCTGGCATTTCTTGCCCCGATGGAGTGGAGGTGGATGATTGTTGTCGCACCGTCGACCCGAACATTCTGGCAATCGGCGACTGCGCCCTGCATCCCAGCCAGTTCGCACCTACGCCCATTCGGCTGGAGTCCGTACAGAATGCTATTGACCAGGCAAAGACGGCAGCCGATGCCATTCTGGGGCGGGAGAAGCCCTATGTGGCCATTCCTTGGTTCTGGTCTGACCAGTACGAGGTGAAGATGCAGACGGTTGGCCTGTCCATTGGTTACGATGCTCAAGTCGTGCGGGGCAAGCCTGGTGTTGTACCGTTCAGCGTTATCTATTTGAGGGATGGGCAGGTCATTGCCCTGGACTGCCTATCGGCGCCCAAGGATTTCGTACAGGGCCGTGCCCTGGTCGCGGGCCGGGTAATAACTGATCCGGCTCTATTGGCTGATCCCACGGTTGAATTGAAGACACGGGTTCCGATCCCGGCCTGACTACGGCTGTTTCCATCTGTCGGACCGCTTATTCCCTTCCTTATTGCCGAGAGTTTCGTCACGGTATTTGGAGTCGGAAAGTGAAAACATGACTGCGGTGTTTTGCAGGGACGTCAGGGTGTATGAAAGGCCTTCTAGGCGATATTGCAGCGTGCGTTGCGGAATGGGCGCAGGCAGGGCGCGACCTATCTCGGATGCCGGGATAGCCTTTGTATGAAGGCCTATGATCCTTTCGATCGCAGCCAAGGCGTCTTCCGTGATGTGATTGGCCACGATATGTTGCCTTTCCTGCGTGTAGCGGTCAGGCGCAAGAATGTGGAATGTATACGCAAAAATCAAATCTATGCGCAACATTTGTTGCGCCTATCCGATTGTGATGGCTTCGCGTTGGGCTTGGCTGACTGGGACAAACTACGCTGCTACACGAAATAGCCCGTTGCGGTTCCCGGCAGCCAGCAGTTTCATCATTCGGCAATCCCTGAGGGCGGGTCGCAAGTTGAGAGCAGATCCTGCCCCCGCATCCAGTAAAGCCCCGTAGCCTCAATAGGTTACGGGGCTTTTTGCTGTCTGCGACGCGGAAGCAGCACAAAGCGTGGAAGCATAGTGGAAGCGCGGGATAGACCTAAGCGTCCTTGGGATGGGCCACTGTATAGACATCCCAGCGCACACCCAAAAATCCCGGCTGGTCAACGACGATATCTAGGTCTGGACCTTCTTTCGTTTGCACAAAATCGAGCAGCCGGCGCTCACAGGCGTTCCCAGCCACACTCGCATCAGCATCGGACCCAAACTCATCCCCAGACAAGGAAGCGCGAACGGCTGACCGATTCCGTGTTTTCTCGGCAGTGTAATTTATAAGCTCGTCGTTCGAATGTTCAGAGACACCTATCGTTACCGCCGAGGCTTGTTGATACTTAATCGCCCAAGCTTCTGCGACCCTTTTGATGTCATCGGTCATCACCATCAGATACCCTTGCGCTTCCTCGCCAGAGGCCCGCTTAAGGGTGACAGCGTAAAGAAGGCGCAACAGGTCTAGTTCCAGCTTTTGCCGTTTAGCCCCCGTTAGATCCAGGTTGCTTTTTGCCATGCCGAAGATGTGACGCACAGCCATGCTCTACCCCCTTGTCAGGGTCACGCAATTACAGCCGTAATTGCGGAAAAATCGCCCGCCGTCGGCATCGCGAAGAGGCATTTCCCGCCGCTGGAATCCGCCCATAGTGCACCTATCGCCCGCTTGTCGGCAGCCTCACCGGCCAAGTGCTGCCCCTTGTATTCCACAGCGAGAATGCGCCCGTCAGTGAGCATAGCAAGAAAGTCCGGATAGAACCTGCCATTGGGGAGTTGTAGCCAGAAGGCATTTGGCTTCCGATCCACGTTCCGGACCCAGTACCGCACGGCTGGGCATTCATCAAGGAAGACGGCGCAACGGAACTCCTCCCCCTCGGGCTTCAGGTCGCCAATGATAGAGAAGTAGTGCTTGTTGAACTTCCTCGCTCCCTTGTAAGGCTGATTGTAGGCGTAGGTCTGTTCATCGAACAGTAGAGCAAGATCGGCGCTGGTCTCGAATGCTTGGGCATCTGCGGCGAACAGGGCACGATACTGCGTATTTTCCCGGCTCTTTCGGAGCGTCTGTATCTCCTCAGTCAAGGCTCTGCGAAGTTCGTATTTGTAGCGAGCTAATTCATCCAGGCTGTAGCTTTTACTTTTCATTACAGCTTCGAGGGCGTGCTGAATGAACAGCCGGGCAGCTGGCTTGGTGATGTCAGGGTGGGGAATGCCACGATCAATCCAATTGACCAGTCGAGGTAGGGACCAAGCTGAACCGCGCCGGGATTGTCGGCGGCAAAAGTTCGTGAGTCACGCCGCCATTTGCTGAGTGCTCACGGCATCATGA
>NZ_JBXAFZ010000031.1:0-41000 GCF_058793615.1 Niveispirillum sp. GW835-FHT14G11 | reverse complement strand
TTCGGCGAGAGGTTCACAAAGGCAATGAACGCCTGATTTCAAACCGCCCCGCTAAGCACGGAATTCCCGATAGTCCCCCCACTGCGTGTCCTCCACGTTGCCGCCCGATCGTCCAGGAAATTCCCTCGGCCCGCATGATCCCTGAAACAGGCTGCCCAACATGCCGGTCCAGAACAGGGCGCCATGGTACCAGGGTGAAATCCCGGCTGCGTTCGATCACCGCCACCTTATCGCCGGCCAGGGGAACGATACGGCGCAGCACACCCTCCACCAACTGGCCGGGACGCATCTCGACATAGCCGAGCCCTAACTCGTCGGATAGCTGCCTGACGACGCGCAGCAACTCCCGCCGCCGCAGGATTGCCAGCATATCCGCGCGATAGAAGGTTCCGCCCTGCTCTTCCCAGGCCAGGCCCTGCGCGATCAGCCACTGTCGGCGGCGGGCCTGTGCGTCACGGATGTCTCGTCCGAAACCCGCGTCCCGCACCAACTGGGGGTTGGCGGTCACCAGTTCGCGATCCAGCCAGGTCGCCCCGTCGGCGGCAACCTGTTGCTCCAGCGGCAGTGTGGACAGCATACGCACATTGACGGGGTTGAACCGGGCCTGGGCGCGCTCATAGCTGACAACGTGCTCCAGATGGTTCGGGGCGATGATCCAGGTGCCATCCGGTTCGCGGGTCACGGGATTCGTCAGCCGACGCATTGCCTCCAGCCGCCGGACATGGCTTTCCACGAAGGCCTCGCTGGCAGCGGAGTCGTGGCGCAGGTGAATGTCGATGCTGTACCGGCCCTGATTGGCCGCCGCGATCTCCAGGATGCGGCGGTCGATGGGGCGAGCTTCCAAGAGACGTGGCTCGATACGCAGGATACTGCCGACCGGTGTGGGCTCCGTCGCCTCCCCCTTGCCGATATCGACATAGTGGGTTCGGCCGTCCGTAGCGTCGATGATCAGATAGTGGCGATCATTTACCTCGTCCGACAGACCACGCGCAACGACGCGGCCAATGATGGGGCGGGCACCAGCGGCGCTGGGATCATGGATGATCAGATCGGCCGGCGCGCGTGCCAGATCCTGGGCCGCCATTTCCCGATGCATGGTCTTGATGATATCGCCACGCTCCCCCATCCGCCGCAGAGTGTTTTCCAGGTCGTCGGCCAGCCTCCACAGGCCGGCGCGGATTTCCGCCGCCAGACCCAGGCGCTCCAGCTTGCGCAGCCGGCCCATGCGCAAGGCCTGCTGGAAGGGATCATGGTCGGTCCCTGTCACCAGATGCTCCGAGGATTGATCCCGCAGCAGGCGGCGATCCAGGCTGGTGAGGCGTTCCTGCTCGACCTCTCGGCGCAGCTGGCCCTGCACCTCGGCATCGGTCTTCGGTCCAAGGTCCAGACTGACGATCTCGGCGGCACGCTCGCGCATACCCTTGGTCAGATATTCCCGGGCAATGATCAGATCCTTGCCGCAATCATCCTTGCCCCGGACGATGATGTGGCTGTGGGGATGGCCGGTATTGTGGTGATTGACGGCCACCCAATCCAGCTGCGTATCCAAATCCTGTTCCACCTGCGCCATCAGGCGGCGGACCAGGGGCTTCAAATCATCATACTGGTCGCCATCTTCCGCCGAGACGATGAAGCGGAACTGGTGACGGTCCCCTTCCGCCCGGTCCAGGAAGCGCTTGCCCTCTACCCGATCCTGATCGGCACCATAGAGCTGACCCGCCTGTCCCTCACGGGTGACGCCATCACGCTGGATATAGCGCAGATGGGCACGAGCACCAGCCATGCCTTTGCCGGCCAGCTTGACGATGCGGGATTTGATGATCACGCGGCGCTGCCGCCAGGCGGCGAACTGATCGCGCGATGCCAGTACGCGACCCACACCGGCACCCCGCCCGATCCGGCTGCCATCGAAGCGGGTCTTCCGCGCCCTGAAGCTGACCGGCCCGCCATTAGCCAGAACGGTCGCCGCCAGCACCCGGTTCAGGAAGCGCTTGCCGCGCCGGCCAGAAGCACTGCGCATCCGGCCCAGACGGGGCTGGAAATCATGATCGTCACCTAACATCGCAGCACCTCCCGATCCGAAGCTGAAAAGGGCATCTCGAGGCCATGGCGCCAGAATGGCACCGGCCCAGCCGCCGTGGCGCCACCGCGAAGCCCCAAAAAGGATGTGCAGACAGGGGGTTACGGGGGCGCTGGCGCCACCGCTTCATCTTGCCCTACAGCACCCCTGATCAGCACCCGCGCTTATCCACGCTCTTCTACGCCCTCGTGCTGGAAAGAATGGGAGCGACGGTCGGAGCCGCCGCTCCCGGATCAGCGCCGCCTATCGACCGATGGCACTCTGGAAGGCCATCTCGGCGGCGTCGCGCGTGGCATAGGCCCGCTGGCGGGTCATGGAATGCAGACGCTCATCGCCATCAACAACGCAGCTGGCGACGATGAATTCGCTGCGGAAATGGCTCAGGATGAGGATGCAGTGAAGGCCTTCTGCGCCATCATCATCGCCCATCCATTCGCCCAGATAATGCTCCTGGAAGCGGCCATCCCAGATGAATTCGGGACGTTCGGCACTGATGAAACGCTCGACATTGGCCATCAATCCGTCGCTGCCGAACTCGACGCGGACGTCATCGACCAAGGCAACAAAACGGTCGATTGCGGCCTGCGGATGCGTTGCAATGAAGGACATGGGAACCTCCCTGGCTGGCGTCCCCATCATCGAGGACGGAGTTCCCCCTCAGCCGGAGAGGCGGCGGTCAAGGACGCCGCAGGCGCCGCGGAGCGGGGCGCGGGGGAGCCGAATTGCACAGCAATTCGGGGGGACCGCGCATCCTTGACGGGCGCCTCGGCCTGGCTGATAGGATGGGCCTGACCGAGATGAGAGAACCCCACCCACGCCGGGCATCGGGGACCATCAATGTCGGTTCGATGGCCGGGAAATCGGCACGAACAGGCGCTTGTCCGCCGTGCCCAGGGGCACGAAGAGCCGTTGGATCTCGTGGCGCGCCGCCCCGACAATGTCCAACCTGCCCAGATAGGTGCTGGTTTCGACGGGCAGCGATACGCCATGGCGCAGGTGCGCCTCATAACGGCTGGGACCGGCATTATAGGCCGCGAACAGGCCGGGATAGCCGAAACGGTCCCGCATCTCGGCGAGATAGGCAGTACCCGCCAGGATATTGGCGGCGGGGTCGAACACATCGCCGACAATGCCGTGACGGTCGCGTATTTCCGCCCAGGTATCGGGCATCAGTTGCATCAGGCCCAACGCCCCCTTGGACGAAACGGCACCTGGATTTCCGCCGCTTTCCACCTTGATGACGGCCCTGATCCAGGCCGCCGGCAGATCGAAACGCCCGGCTGCCGCCACGATCTCCGCCTCGTAGGGCGACCGTTCGACCGCCAGGACGGGCGTCACCAGCACCATTGCCAGCAGCACGCCGCCCAATCTCAGCGCCGCCATAACGGCACCAGCCGGCCGATGACATGCACCGATGGGATCGGCCCGAAATAGCGCCCATCCAGGGAGCCTGCGGCCGACATCAACAGCAGGATTTCACCCGCCGACAGGTGGCGACATCCTTCCCACCAGGGGAGCGGGCGGCCCAAACTGTCGGTCTTCAGCCGCCGTGCAACCACATCCCCGTTGATCGACAATTCGTCGCCACGGGCACAAACCCCGTCCCCGCCGACGGCCGCGACCCCCTTGATCAGCGGCACGCCGCGCGGCAGGTAGCCCCGTCGGGCGGCCATATCGGCGATGGCATCGGGCGGGCGGACCAGGACCATGTCGCCAGTGCGTGAACGGGTTTCCGGCAGCACCAGGTAGAGGCCGACAGGGGCCGATGCGCTGCTGTTCCACACCAGGATTGGCGCCGGGCGGCCCAGGCTGGCGAAGCCCAGCGCCGCCAACCCGAGGCCCGCCAGGATCAGCACTTTGCGGCGCATGGCGCGCGGCAGACGACGCCTTCGCGATGGCCGACGGCCGGCTCTCGGGAGGCTGTTCATGACAAGCCCCCCTTGTCCGAGGTGCTGTCGCGACGCTCGCCCTGCGACCATGAATCCAAGTCATCGATATGATAGCGAACGTATCGCCCATGCTTGCGGAAGCGCGGCCCGTCGCCGGTCAGGCGCATCTTTTCCAGGGTCCGGTGCGACAGACCGACATAGAACGCAGCCTGCGCCGTGTTGAGAAAGGGGCTGCCCTTCCTGGCCTGGGCAGCCCGGTTCACCTCGTCTTCCATGCCAATCTCCATCAGCTCAAGCGGCGAATGTCGCCGCAGATGGACCGAGCATGTCGGTCCTGAGCGTGGTTGCGGACGCTCGAAAATCCACCCCCCTTGTTTTCGATCCCCCTGACGATGGACAGACGAAAGCCCCGTCCCGGGCGATCCCGGAACGGGGCTTTGGAAGGCGGATCAGCGGTCGCGGGCCTCCCAGAGAATGATGTGGGTGTGGCCCTCGTCGGCGGGCTGTTCCAGCTTGACCAGGCGGGCATAGAGTGCCGAGGGAGCGATCTCCGGCGCCTCCATCTTGAGGTTCAGGTAGGTCTGACCGCTGGATTTGGCCGTCTGGCTCCAGCCGGCACCGATCTCGTAGCGCTGACCACCGCCGGCATAGACGCGGTGGTCGGGAGCCTCCTCCGACAGCTTGTCCGTCGGCACGATGGCGAGATTGGTGGTGATGTTGAGGGTTTTGAGGACGCCGATGAAGCTGCCGTCATCGGTGCGGGTGAGGGTGCCTAGGGTGCGGGCCATGATCTGTCTCCGTCGCTGTTTCGCGGGACCATCCCCGCGATGTCCCCGGCGTCAGAGCCCGCGTGAGGCGCCCCACGCCACCCGAGCGTCAGCGACGGGCCGAAACGAGAGTGGAGGACCCGAGTGCTGGGAAAATTTGTCTCGCGAGGAATGCCGGCCCGCCCCGGATGGGGTGGGCCGGCAGGGGAAATTTTCTCAAGCCCCGAGGGTTGGCAAGGGCGCCGCGGGCTCTAGCCATCAGGAGGACAGCGGGGATTGGGCTGCGAAAGCAGGGTCTGAAGGAGACGGTAGCGCCAACCTTCTGCCCAACCACGATACGATGCGCGCCCCTCCGGACGGAACCAAGCCCGTTGTCAGCGTCAAGCCACTGCCCCACGGACAGCACCGCAAGGCTTGCACAATCCGGATTGCTGAGACGGGAAGCACCGATGATTGGCTGCCAAAAGGACGGCCAAAGCCGGAACGCCTGGACCTTGAACCCGATGGCGGGCGCGATGTCGGGCGCCAACCCATCGGCCCGCGTCAAAGCGGACTCCACGCCCGTCGGGATCAACCGACACGGGCTTCATCTGCACCCGTGAGCGATCATTGGGCGCAATGCGAACGTGGCGGATAGAGATGGCGCAGTCCACCTCCGTCTTTTGCAATTCCTACCGCCTCATCCGTGCATTAGTTTCGCGCCGCCCAATGACGAGGTTGATGATGGACAGCGACGTGAAATGCCCCGAGTGCGGGTCTGAACATGCATATCAGGACGGCAGCATCTGGGTTTGTCCGGAATGCGCCCACGAATGGAGCCAGCAAGCGACCGTTGGCGAGACCGGCGCACAGGAAGCGGATGGGCTTGGCACCATCCACGATGCCAATGGAAACGCGCTCGCCGATGGTGACAGCGTCACGGTCATCAAGGATCTGAAGGTCAAGGGATCATCTCTGGTCGTCAAAGGCGGAACCAAAGTGAAAAACATCCGCCTTGTGGACGGGGCCGATGGCCACAACATCGCCTGTAAGATCGATGGTATTGGCGCGATGAATTTGAAATCGGAGTTCGTGAAAAAGGCTTAAAAGGGCCGGGGGAACACCCGTCACCCCCCGAACCGCCACACCGGAATGCCCATCTTGCGGGCCTTGTCGGCCAGATTCTGTGAGATACCGGAGCCGGGGAAAGCCACCAGCCCGATGGGCAGCGCCTCCAGCAGCGTGTCATTGCGGCGGAACGGTGCTGCCTTCTTGTGGCGGGTCCAGTCAGGCTTGTAGACGATCTGCGGCACCTGCCGGTGATCCGCCCAGCAGGCGGCGATGCATTCGGCCCCCTTTGGGGTGCCACCATGCAGCAGCACCATGTCGGGGTGCTTGGCATGGACCTTGTCCAGGGCGGACCAGATGCGATCAACGTCGTTGAACTCAACGCCGCCGGCAAAAGCGATCTTGGTGCCGGGCGGTATCAGCATATTTGTGTCGGCGTAGCGGCGGGCGGCGATATGATCGCGGCTGTCGATCACCGCCGCCGTCAGGGTCCGGTGGCTCAATTGGGAGCCCTGGCGGGGGCGCCAGGTGGAGCCGGTCAGGGCCTCATACATCTCGGCGGCGGTGTCGCGGAAGAACTCGAAGGCGTTGCGGCGCTCAATCAGGCCAAGGCCCTCGGCCGTCAGCCGCTCCAGTTCGACGGAGCGGATTTCCGAACCATCCTGCTCATTCTGGCTGCGCTGCTGGGCCTGCTCATTGCTGTCCAGGTCGCGCTCCAGGCCGGCGATGCGGCGGTGGAAGATGTTGACGCAGGCCCATAGCAGGTCGCCCAGGTCGTCCTCCAGCCGGGTGCCGGTCAGCAGGCCGGCCAGGGTTTCCAGGCACGCCCCGATCTCGGCCCGGGCCTGCTCGGCATCGGGCAAGGGGCGCGGGTCTGGCTCATCCTGGAAAGGCCGATATCCGTAGAGCTGCAACGCTTCCAGCAGGTGAGCGGACGCGGCCGATGCGTTTGGCGTTTCATCATCGGGGGACAGGGAATGGGTGGTCAGGCGGGTCATGGCGGCCTCCTGGATCTCCGGTTGGCCGCGCCCTCCGCGGCCTTCACGGGGATCGCCGGCCAGGGCCTCAGGCTGGGTCCGCACCCGCTCTGCGGGCCGGAGCGGCAGCGGAGGATGGGGACCCGCGCTTTCTTGTCCCGCGAGGAGGCCGCCGTCGGGCGGCCGGGGAAGAAAGCAAGCGGGCCGCCATTGCGGACCCGGCCGGCCCTGGCAGATCCCCTCCCCCGAAGGCCGCGGGCGCGGTCCTGACCGCAGAACCACGGGTGCCGGCACCCTGCCGCCAGCCAGGTCCCTGCCCCTCCCCGATGAGGCTGACCATGGCCGGCGGTCGCCTGCTGCTATGGAAGGAAGCGCTCGGCATCTTCGGGATGGAGCTGCCCGACAAGCTGTTTCCGCAGCGCCGACAGGCCGTCGGCCAGCAGGTCGGTGTTGAAATCCTTGCGGTGTGGCCGCAGCGGCTGGATGTCGATGCCGGCGGCCTGGCCGCGCAGGACAAGCCGTTTCAGCGCCCGACTGCCGGCTGCGTCCTTGTCCTGGAGAACGTAGAGACGGCGCAGGTCAGGCGGGAACAGCAGGGCGGCGAGGTGGCCGGCAGACAGGGCAGCGACCAGCGGCAGGCCCGGCACGATCATGCGCATTGTCAACGTGGTTTCGATGCCTTCGCCCGCCGCCATGATGGCACCGGCCGCACCAAAGCGCACGCCGTTGCCCAGCAGGTTCCCCATGGACCGGCGGGGTTCGTCCAGCGCAACCTTGCCACCACCCGGCCCCAGCCAGGTACGGTGCAGGCCGGTCAGGTGACCATCATGATCGGTGACGGCGGCGATCAGGGCCGGCAGGCTGACACGGCCATGAGGCTCCCGCCGGTGGCAGTGCGGATGGAAGCGCAGGGCCGGCGCGGGCTGGGCCAGAATGATGCCACGTCCGGCCAGATAGCGCTCGGCCAAGGTGCCCGGCAACGGCCGGCTGGCCGCGAACAGGCGATGGCAGGCCTGGGGCGAACCGACGCCGGAAGGCACCACGTAGCTGCTGGCGGCGATGGGCAACGGCATGCGCAGGAAAGCTCGGGCCTCATCCATGGCCTCGCGGAGAGACAGGTTGCGGTTCAGGGCGATCAGGTCCAGCAGGTCGCCATGCTGGCCCGTGGCAGCGTCGGCCCACCGACCGGCCCGTAATCCTGTCAGGCGAACATAAAGGCTGCGGCCGGCATGGCCCTGCACATCGCCCACCTGCCAGTAGTTGCCCTGCCGACGGCCATTGGGCAGGAACTGACGGCACACCGCCTCGGCCTCCAGCGCGAGGCGATGTGCAAGGAGGCCGGCATCGCCCATGGTCAGGCACCGGCGCCATCCGGTCCGCCAGGGACATCCGGCGGAAGGTAAGCGTCGTAGGGATTGCCATCGGCGAGATGACCGAAGGGGGTCATGATGATACCGCGCCGATCTCGACCGACGGCACAGATCACGTAGCGGGGCTCGCCGGTGATGGCATCTTTGCATTCCATCAGCGCCAGATTGCCGTCCTGGGCGGCGCGCAGAAGCGTGCTGAAATTGGCGCGGGCATGGTCGGGTATTGCCATGATCCGTCTCCCGAAAAAAGAATGGCCCGGCGCTGAGGCCGGGCCAGGGGTGGAAGGTGAAGGTCGGATCATTCGGCGGCGATCGACTGTGCCACCTCTTGCGGGTCTTCCACCGGCGCCACGTTTTCCGGCTCGATATCGGCAGCCGGCTGTTTCACGGGGTCGGTTTCCCCTTCCGGTGCGGCCATCACCTGCCCCGGCGTGCGCAGCAGCGCGGGCAACCAGTTGCTGCCGGCCAGCATCAGTTCGGCCTGCACCGCCATGTCGGGCTTGCGGAGATGGTCGATCTGGCGGGCGGCAGCCTCGCCCTTGGCCTCGGTCACGGCTTCCAGGATGCGGGCCTTGGTGACGCGACCCAGATAGTTCAGCGCCGTCGGCGCCCAGCCCAAAGCCGCCATGTCGAGATGGACGGCACTCGCCAGCCGGTCGGCGTGATGCCGGCTCTCCGGCCCATACTCGCCGGACGATTGCACGGCATGCACCGTCTGGCCCACACAATGGGCGAACAGCGCCGCCCGGCTGTCGGCATCGAAGCCCACCAGCGTATCCCAGAGATCACGCGGGTCCTGGGGCAACTGCTCCACCCAGTTCGCGTGCCGGGCGTTAATGGACCGGGCCGGAATGCTGTCGGCCAGCACCGGAGGTTCCGCCATGAAACCCAGGCTGCGCGCCGTGATCTGCAGGCAGGAATTGGAGCTGCGATGGTAGAAGAGTTGGAGGCAGAGGACGTGCAAGACGGCGATGAAAGCCGTGTCCGGGTCCTGGGCCAGGGCATCGCGCAGGGCCAGGGTCCGATAGGCCGTCAGTTCCATCACCAGCCGTTCGGGCAGCGGCTTCAGCCCCTCGTCTTCCGGTTCGGGCTCCTGGCTGACGGAACCGCCGGTATGGGCGACATGGGCGGCGGCCGGGATGCGGGCACCCTCCGCATCGCCGCCCTCTTCGGCAGGATCAGCTTCCGGTGCCGCCGGCTCCTCGACGTGCGGTTCATCCTCCGGCCGGACATAGCCGCGTTCAACCCGCAGCAGCCCGTCCGACCCGATGCTGACATAGCAGCCGGCCCGCGCGATCTCTTCCGGATCATAGCGCACGGGCCGCTGTTCCAGCACGGCGATCTCGCCGGAAATGGCCGTCAGGCGCTGATCCACCTCCTCGGAGATTTCGCCATTATCATCATGCTCCTGGGCCAGCCGGTCATATTCATCCTGTAGCGCGGCGTAGCGGGCCTCCTCCTGCGCCGTGCGGGCGATCGCCTCGCCCCGCAAGCGGCGCTGGCCGGCGGCATGGCCGTAGAGGAAGTCGGTATCGACCTCCAGCCATTTCCAGCCCTCCTCCATCACCGTCTCGGCGGCCTTGGCCAGCTTATCCGCCGCCAACCGTTCCAGCAGCGGCACATCGCCCAGCCAGCCGCCATCATCGGGCGTGAACAGGTCGCGCATCACCGGCCCACCGGCGGCGACATAGGCATCCAGCCCCACGAACTGCGCCCGCTTGTCATGGGCCGGGATGCTGCCGGCCGTCAGTGCGCGGCGGATGTGATAGGGTTCCCGCTGCCAGGGCTGGGTCAGGGAGGCCCAAACCTGTTCCTGGTGTTCATGGTTGTTGCTGACGCTGAAAGCCATCACCATCTCCAGCGTCATGCCGTCCTCGGCATAGAGATCCAGCAGCTTCGGCGACACCGAGGCCAGGCGCAGCCGCTGCTTGACCACCGCCGTGGTGATGAAGAACCGGGCGGCAATGTCCTCCTCGCTCAACCCTTTCTCCCGCAGGGTCTGGAAGGTGCGGAACTGGTCGAGCGGGTGCAATGCCACGCGTTGCAGGTTCTCGGCCAAGCTGTCCTCCTCGCCCAGCCCTCCGGTACGGATAACGCAGGGAATGGGTGCGGTACGGGAAAGGCGCTTCTGCTTGACCAGCAGTTCCAGCGCCCGGTAGCGCCGGCCGCCCGGTGCCACTTCGTAGATGCCCGTCTCCTTGCCCTCGGCATCCAGCCGCGGACGGACGGGCAGGCCGTGCAGCAGCGTGCGGTTGGCGATGTCCTCGGCCAAGTCGGCGATGGACACGCCGGCCTTGACCTTGCGGACATTGGCCTGGGACAGAACCAGCTTGTTGAAGGGAATGTCCTGGGACCGGCTCAGGACGATCTTGGCGGTATTGGCAGCCATGGATTTTCTCCACGACGGGTCGGTGGAAGCCTCTCTCCCACCTGGCAGCCCGTCGCAAAGCCCCTGCCCTTCTCTGCCTCGAAACGCCCGGAGCCGCCCCCCGGCCACCGGTCAGGCCACCCGGTCCAGCAGCTTCTTGGCCCGCCCCTCCATCTCCAATCTGGCATCCTGGTGGGGTTTGTCGCGGGCCACGGCCGTAATGCCCTGCACGAAATCGAAGATGCTCGCCGGCTTGCGGCCCTCCTCGGCCAGTACCGTCTCGATGATCTTCGACGTCTCCGCCTTGGAGAAGCCGCGCTTGCGCAGGAATTCCGACCGGTCGTCATCATCGCGGGCAACAATTTGTTCCCGCGCCGCCTTGATGCCGTTGATGAAGGGCATGGGCGAGGAGTCGGCGAAACGTGTCAGCGCCGGTGCGGCCTCATGGGCAAAGCGGGAGGGGGCATATTTGGAATGCCGGATGGCAATCTCCTGGAAATCCTCGGCGCCCCAGATATTCCGATTCTGACACACAGCCCGCAGATAGAAGCTGGCCATGCCGAGGGTCTTGGCGCCCACCTCGCTGTTCCAGCAATAGAAGCCGCGGAAATAAAGATCCGGCGAACCGTCCGGCAGCCTTCCCGCCTCGATCGGATTCAGATCGTCAACGAGGAACAGAAAGACGTCCCTGTCGGAGGCGTACAGCGTCGTGGTGTCCCGCGTGATGTCCACACGCGGATTATAGACGCCCGTCGACCAGTCCAGCACACCCGGCACCTTCCAGCGCGTGTCGCCGGTGCCATTGCCGGCGATGCGCTGTACCGCCTCGACCAGTTCATGGTCGAAGATGCGGCCATAGTCCGGGCCGGTGACGGCGCGCAGTTCCGTCCGGCCGTCTTCGATTTCCAGGGTCTTGACCTGCTCACCCCGGTGCGAGGTCAGGCCATATTGCAGATTGATCCCGGCCAATGCCGCCGGCAATTGCCGCAGATAGGCGGCCGGCGCGCCCACCAGGCTGGAAAGCTGACCAAAGCTCCAATGCGTGGGCGCAACCGGCCTGTCACTGCCCGGGAGCAGCAGGGACAGTTTCTCGGGATTGTCGCTGTGGGCCTCCACGCGGATGTCGGCGCTGGGCAGGGTCCGGGTCCGGCTGCGCTCGGTCCGCGACCGGACGGCGGCGTAGAGATCCGACAGGGACAGGAAGCGTTCATCATCGGGCCGCGAGAACCATTCCGAGGACACACGGCCGATCCGCTGGCCACGGGTCACGTCCACCTTGTAGCCTCCGCTCCGGTCGGGGGCAGCGTCGAGGATTTCTGCTTGGGTCATGGCACATCATCTCCAGGACGGGCGCCGGAAGCCTCTCCTCCAGCCAAAGCCCGTCACCCGGAAATCCGTCCCATCTCTGACTCTCCACCCTTTCACCCCGCACACTTGTCGGTCGGTGTCGGTGGAACGAACCCGCCCCGCCACAGGCCCGAGGCCAGGAACCTTGCATTGTTCTCCCAATTGCTGAGGTCGTCCCGGCCGAACCGGCAGGCCAGGGCCCAGCCGCCACGGACCATCCGCTCCGATAGGGACGTGCCACCAACGAAGCAGTCGGACAGGTCGGCGCTGCCGGGATGAGGCCGACAATACACAGGCGTGCCGCTCACCAGTTCCCGCAAGCCCTGGGCGGCCTCCTGCCCGCAGGGCCAAGTTTTGCCCTTGCGGTCAACACAGTGCTGGTCGGGCAGCGGCGGCACGATGCCGGCCAGCCGGTGCCGGGAACCGGCGATCTCCAGAACACCTGCATCAATGACCCTCGCCGTTCCCTCCTGTTCGGCACGGCCCTTGGGCCATAGCGTGAGGGCGCTCGCGCCAATCCCGATCAGGATCAGCACCGGCAACGCGATCTTGAACAGTTTCATGGCAAAGCCTCCTTCAGATCAGGATGACGGTTTCAAAACCGACCGGCTGGCCTTCTTTCCGCCTCAGGGATCGGCTCACCCGTCCCGAGCCGGCCTCTGTCTCGTCCCCTCCGACCACTCACCTCCGCCCGGATAGCAGATCCCGGTATCCGCCCCGTATCAGCCTCTGGGTATGCAGGCGTAGATAGCCGGAGCGACCTGCCCAGTTCCCCCGTACCGTTGGCAGCGGTGGCAGCCATGGGGTTTTCTCCATGACGGGTGGTGAAAGCCTCGCTCCCGCCATGAAGCCCCCCGCCCTCCTCGGCCTCTTTGCCACGCGAACCGACCTCCACCTTTAGCCACGGCGCCCGGTCCAGCAGTCCATCACCCACGCCTCAGCTACAGGCGCATACTGGGCGGTTCAGATATGGATCGCATGGCCCAGCCCCTTCAGGGCGGCTTCATGGAAAGCTTCACCCAAGGTGGGATGGGCGTGGATGGTGCCGGCTATGTCCTCCAGCACCGCGCCCATCTCAACAGCCAGCCCGAAACCGGCCGCAAGTTCCGAGACGTACTGCCCAACCGCCTGGATGCCGAGGATGCGGTGATCGTCCTTTCGGGCGACGACGCGAACGAACCCGCCATACTGTCCGGCATCCACCGACAAGGTCCGGCCATTGGCCTGGAAAGGGAAGGTCGAGATGATGACATCCGCCTTGGTTGAAGCCTCTTCCGGCCCTAGGCCCACGCTGACAATTTCGGGTTCCGTAAAGCAGATGGCGGGAATGGCGGCGGGATCGAAATGGCGGCGCTTTCCAGCAATGATTTCCGCCACCATTTCCCCCTGTGCCGACGCCTTGTGCGCCAGCATCGGCTCCCCCACGAGATCACCGATGGCCCAGACGTTCCGCGTCGAGGTGGCGCAGCGATCGTCGACACGGATAAAACGACCCTCCAGCGCCACGGCCATCTCTTCCAGGCCCCAGCCCTCCAGCGCGGGCCGGCGGCCCACCGTCACCAATATCCTGTCGGCAGCCAACGACAGGGCTTCCCCCATCGCCGTCTCGATATCCAGCCCGCTTCCGTCTTTGGAAACACCAAGCGCACGGGCTCCCAGGTGCAGCACGACCCCATGTGCAGCCAACCAGCGACGGACCGGTTCCACCAGCCTATCGTCATAGATCGGCAGGATGCGGTCCTGCGCCTCCACGATGCTCACCTCCACGCCCAGTTTGCGTAGCGCGATGCCGAGTTCGAGCCCGATATAGCCGGCCCCGACGATGACGAGGCGACGGGGCAATTCCGGCAGGGACAGCACCTCTGTGGACGAGATGACAGGGCCACCGAACGGCAGGAACGGCAATTCCACGGGTACTGATCCCGTGGCGAGGATGACATGTTCGGCCTTGATGGTAAGGCTACCTTCGGCGGTGGCCACATGGCAGGTCTTGGCATCGGAGAACCGTCCCCAACCCTGCACGACCTTAACCTTGCCACGCCTCAGCAGCCCGGCCACGCCACCGTTCAACCGATCGACGATGCCATCCTTCCAACGCACGGTTTCGGTGAAGTCGAGTTGCGGCGGCGTGGCCAGACGGATGCCGAAACGCCCGCCCTGTGCCGCCCTGACCATCGCCC
Source organism: Niveispirillum sp. GW835-FHT14G11 (assembly GCF_058793615.1). Lineage (NCBI taxonomy): Bacteria > Pseudomonadati > Pseudomonadota > Alphaproteobacteria > Rhodospirillales > Azospirillaceae > Niveispirillum > Niveispirillum sp. GW835-FHT14G11. The sequence continues at coordinate 26,975 of NZ_JBXAFZ010000031.1, read as the reverse complement.
CGTATTGTCCGGCGGCATGGATCAGGGCCTTAGACGGAATGCAGCCTCGGATGAGACATGTGCCGCCCAGCCTGTCTGCTTCCACCAGCACCGTGTCGAGGCCCAGCTGCCCGCAGCGGACGGCCGCGACATAGCCGCCCGGTCCGCCGCCGATGACCAGCACCCTGGTCGTGAGAATGTCGGTCATGTGCGATCCATGAACAGAAGGGCCGGCCGTTCGATCAGGCGCTTCAGGCCCTGGATGAACCGAGCGGCGTCATAGCCATCAACGATGCGATGGTCGAAGGACGAGGAGACATTCATCATGCTCCGGACGGCGACACGACCCGCCCGGACCACCGGCCGCTCGACCAGCTTGTTGGGACCGATGATCGCCACCTCCGGATGGTTGATCACCGGGGTGGCCGAGATGCCGCCCAGGACACCCAGGCTGGTCAGGGTGATGGTGGAGCCTGTCAGTTCCTCCCGCTTGGCGCTGCCGTCGCGGGCGGCGGCGGTGATGCGTGCCAGCTCGCGGGCGCAATCCCACAGACCCAGCGCTTCGACATGGCGGACCACGGGCACCATCAGCCCGCCCGGGGTCTGGGTGGCGATGCCGACATGCACACCCTCATGGACATGCAGGATGCCAGCCTCGTCATCATATCGGGCGTTGATCTGCGCGAAGTCGGGCAGCAACCTCACCAGGGCCTGCATGAAGAAGGGCAGCAGGGTCAGCCGGGGCTGGTCGGCCCGGCGCGCTTCGTTTAATTCCTGGCGTAGCCCCTCCAATTCGGTGAGGTCGAATTCCTCGACATACCCGAAATGTGGGATGCGCTGCTTCGCTTCCTGCATCTTCTCGGCGATCCGGCGACGCAGGCCGATGATCCTGACCTCCGTCACACCGATGAGCCTGGCCGATGCCGGTGTCGGGCTAGCACCACCTTGACGGATATAAGTATCAAGGTCCTGGGGCGTGATGCGCCCGGCAGGCCCTGTTCCCGGTACGAACTGCAGGGGGATGCCCAACTCATGGGCCCGCCGGCGCGTGGACGGTGCAGCCAGCAGCGCGGCACCAGCAGGACGGTTGGCAGCAACCGGTTCCGGATTTCCCGAAACCTGGGGCGGCGGCACCGGTGCAGGTTCCGGTACCCGTACCGGTCGGGCCGACTCCGACGCAATGATGGGTCGTGCGGCATCCACATCGCCATCGACATCCAACTCGACCAGTACCGATCCCACTGGCACGCGTTGGCCAAGTCCGCCATGCACGACCAGAACGCGCCCCGCCACTGGCGAGGTCATCTCCACCGTGGCCTTGTCAGTCATCATGTCGACCAGCATCTGATCTTCGTCGACACAATCTCCGACCCGCACATGCCAGGCAACGATCTCGGCTTCGGCTACACCCTCTCCAATGTCGGGAAGGCGGAAAAGAAATTGTCCCATGATCAGGCCTCCAGTACGCGCCGCATGGCAGCGATCACCCGGGCCGGCCCAGGGAAGTAGTCCCATTCGAAAGCATGCGGATAGGGCGTGTCCCACCCGGCCACACGCTGGATGGGTGCTTGCAGGTGGTAGAAGCACCGTTCCTGCACCAGGGCCGACAGTTCGGCCCCAAAACCGGCATAACGCGATGCCTCGTGCACGATGACCAGCCGACCAGTCTTGCGCACCGATGCGACGATGCTGTCGATGTCGAGCGGTACGATGCTGCGCAGGTCGATCAATTCAGCGTCGATGCCGCTCTCCGTGATGGCGGATAGCGCCACATGCACCATGGTGCCGTATGCCAGCACGGTAACGTCCGAACCGGCGCGGATCGTCGCCGCCTTGCCCAGCGGGATGGTGTAGTGGCCCTCCGGCACCTCGCTGGCGGGATGCTTCGACCAGGGCTGGACCGGCTGGTCGTGACGTCCGTCGAACGGGCCGTTATAGATGCGCTTGGGTTCCAGGAAGATCACCGGATCATCGTCCTCGATGGCGGCGATCAGCAATCCCTTGGCATCGTGGGGCGTGGAGGGGATGACGGTCTTCAGGCCGGAAACATGGGCGAAGATCGCTTCGGGGCTGGAACTGTGGGTCTGCCCGCCGAAGATGCCACCGCCATAGGGGGAGCGCACGGTGATGGGTGACCAGAATTCCCCGCCGGACCGGTATCGCAGCCGCGCCGCCTCCGACACAAGCTGATCATAGGCCGGCAAGATGTAGTCGGCGAACTGGATTTCCACGACGGGCCGTAGGCCGTAAGCGCCCATGCCGATGGCCGTGGCGACGATGCCGCCCTCAGATATGGGTGCATCGAAGCAGCGGGTCAGGCCGTGCTTGGCCATCAGCCCGTCGGTGGCGCGGAACACGCCGCCGAAATAGCCCACATCCTCGCCGAAGATCAGCACGTCCGGATCGCGGGCCAGCATGGTGTCGAGGGCGGAGTTGATCGCCTGGATCATGTTCATCACAGCCATGGTCAGACCCCCAGTTCCTGCCGCTGCTCGATGAGCCGCCAGTCGGGCGCCTTGTAGACACCTTCGAACATTTCCCGCTTGCTGGGCGGGTTGACACCCAGCGTGCCCACCGCCTCGCCGGCCTTGGCGGCGGCACGCACCACCTCCTCAATTCCGTCTCCAGGACCGCGTGCCGGGCATCGGACCATTCGCCAAGGCCGATCAGATGTTCCTTCAGTCGGGTGATCGGATCGCCCAGTGGCCAATGGGCCGCCTCGTCGGGCGGCCGGTACTTGGTCGGGTCATCGCCGGTGGAATGGCCGGCGGCGCGATAGGTCACGAACTCGATCAGCGTGGCGCCGTGGTTGCCGCGCGCCCGCTCCGCCGCCCATTGCGTCGCCGCATAGACGGCCAGGAAATCATTGCCGTCGACCCGCAGGCCCGGCAGGCCATAGCCCAGGGCGCGGGCGGCGAATGTCGTCTCCTCGCCGCCAGCAATCCCCTGGAAGGTGGAGATCGCCCATTGATTGTTGGTGACACAGAGGATGACGGGGGCGTGATAGACGGCGGCAAAGGTCAGCGCTTCATGGAAATCGCCCTCCGCCGTGGTGCCCTCGCCAATGTAGGAGATGGCAATCCTGTCGTCCCCCTTATAGGCCGACGCCATCGCCCAGCCCACGGCATGGCCGAAACGGCTGCCGACATTGCCAGATAGTGAATAGAAGCCGTAGGCCCTTGCCGAATAAAGGATGGGGAGTTGCCGCCCCTTCAGCGGATCGGCGGCATTGGAGAATATCTGGTTGACCAGGTCGATCAGCGGATATTCCCGCGCCATCAAGTAGCTGAGGATGCGGTACGTGGGAAAGCACATGTCGTCCCGGCCCAGCGCCATGGACGGTGCCGCCCCCAGCGCCTCCTCCCCCGTCGATTTCATGAAAAACGAGGTCTTGCCCTGGCGATGCGCCTGGAACATGCGCTCATCGAACTGTCGGGTCAGCAGCATGACCCGCAGGCCCCGGCGCAGGGTTTCCGGATCAAGGCGGGGGTCCCAGGACCCGACGGCCCGACCCGCATCATCCAGGACGCGCACCAGCCCGAACGGCATGTCCCGTATCTCCGCCTCCTCGGCCAGGACATCCGGTCGGCGGGTTTCGCCGGCGCCGGGCAGCGACAGGTTGCTGAAATCCGGTCGGTCGCCCGGCCGAGCGCGCGGTACGGGCACATGCAGCTTCAACGGCGGCCGGTTCGGCGCTTCCGCATGATGCACATGCCCGTCGGCCGCCCCGGCCGAAGGAGGAGAGGCAATCATATTCGTATATTCTCCGATTTTAATCGATCTTATGCGATTGACATGCATAAATCTTCGATGATTCATGATGGATGTCAAGAACGGATGCATGCCGTGAAAGCGAAAGCCGGGCAGCGTCGCGGGACAAGGGAGAATGTGGGATGCAGATGAACAGGGTAGTGGTGACGGCCGGTGCTTCCGGCATCGGCCTGGCGACGGTGCGGCGTTTCCGTGCGGCCGGTGCGCGTGTTGCGATCTGCGATATCAGCCAGACTGCAATCGATGGGGCCATCGCGGAATGTCCCGATCTTGTCGGGCGCGTGGTCGATGTAGCCGACGAAAGCCAGGTGATGGCCTTCATCGCGGAGGTCGAGCAATTGTTCGGTGGCATCGACACGGTCGTCAACAATGCGGGCATCGCCGGCGCACAGGCTGCGATAGAGGAGACGGAAGCCGAGGCCTGGAAACGGTCGTTCGACGTGAACGTCCATGGGGCCTTCTATCTGATCAAGGCCGTCACCCCCTTCATGCGGCAACGGGGAGCTGGCGCCATCGTCAATATCTCCACAGGCTCGGTGACGACGCTACCGCGCGGCCGGGCCGACTACATCGCCTCGAAATGGGCGCTGGAGGGGTTGACGCGGGCCGCCGCCCGGGAACTGGGGCCGGCCGGCATCCGGGTCAACGCCATCCGCCCGGGCTTCGTGGACAGCGCGCGCATGCGCGGCATTCTGACGGCGAAGGGGCAGGCGGAAGGCAAGACGCTCCAGGAGGTGGAAGCCGTCTTCCTGGACTATATCTCCATGCGGACCAAGGTCCAACCCGACGAGATCGGCGACATGGCCGTGTTCCTCGGCTCGCCGGCGGCACGGCATGTGACCGGACAGATCATTTCCGTCGATGGCAATATCGAGTGGGAGGCATGATGTCCGGCAAATCCACGCGCGGACGCCTCTTCCGGCTCGGCCCGCACCGTCCCCTGCTGGCGAACGACGTCTTCATCGCTCCCGGAACCTATATCGTCGGCGATGTCGAAATCGGTGCCGGGGCCAGCATCTGGTTCAACTGCGCGATACGCGGGGATGTGGCGCCAATCCGGATCGGCGCGCGCAGCAATATACAGGACGGCTCCGTGATCCACGCCGATCCCGGACAGCCGACCATTATTGGATCCGATGTCCTGGTCGGCCACATGGCGCTCATCCATGGATGCACCATCCATGACCGGGGCTTCGTCGGCATGGGGGCCATCGTGATGTCGGGCGCGGTGATCGAAAGCGACGGCATGCTGGCGGCCGGTGCCATGCTGACCGGAGGAAAGACAATCCTGTCGGGCCAGCTCTGGTCCGGCCGGCCGGCGAAATATCTGCGGGACCTGAATGAGGAGGAGATCGCGGGCCTGCGCGAGGGCAGCGCCCACTACCACCGCAATGCCCGCCATTTCCGGGAGAACATGTATATGGCGTCGTAGTCCACGGCGGCAGGCCCTGGCTGCATCGTGGCAACCAGGGCCTCGCTTGGTCCCCCGATTCCATTTACAGCACCGGTTCCGCACCGAAAATATGGGCGACCATGTCGGGCGAATAGTTCTGCCAATAGGCGCTGTCCAGATATTGCCGGATGCGGAACACCTTGCCCGCCCTCAGGAAGAATATCTTCAGGACGCGCGTGCTGAACAGACTGTCGGGCCTGATGATCGAGGTGCCGCTCAGCGTTTCCTCGATGACCACGCGGTTTTCCTCCGCCGTAATGCTGGTGACCTCGTGCTTCAACCCGCCAGGGAAGATATCCGCCTCCCGCAAGCACGCCGTCGCCACCTCTTCCCTTCCATGCAGCGACCGCCCCAGGATCGGGGTGTTCACCAGATCGACCTCGTTCGACACCATCACGTTGTCGGACAGGGCGTCGAGCATGGGGGGCGTGCCCCACCCATCGATCATGCCTGACACCAGTGCCTTGTTCGCTGCGGTCTCGTCCGTGGCCGCGAAGGAGCTGGGCTGTCCCAGGTCCATGGCCGGCGTGCGGAACAGCCAGCTCGATCCCCAGGCGAAATTGGCGGCGGCATCGTTACCGGCGCAGCCGTTGAGGAACGCTTTGGTGAATTCCGCGATCTGCGACCCGAAGGAGACCAGATAGGCCGTGTCGGTATATTCGCGGACCGCAACGACCTTGCCGTTCCTGAAATCGAAAATCTTGACGCTGTGGAAATTATGCTCGGTGTCCCGCCGGAAGATGTTCCGGCCACCATGCGTCAGATACTCGCAGACCACGCGATCGCCCTCGGCCGTGATGCTTTTCAGCGCCCGCGTGTTGCCATCGGGATAGACGGCCTTCAGCGCCTCGCCGGTCAGCCGGTTCTGCTCCAGAAACGACATGCCGGTCCGGCGGTCGATCTTCTCCTCCCCCGGTGCCATCTGGCCACGGATGGGCGCCACCTTGTAATCGACCATGTGGCCGAACTGGTAGTCGGGTTCGTAGAACCCGTAGGCCGTCTCGCAGAACAGGTCGTCCATCAGCAGCCGGGCAATGTGCTTGTTCTCTTCCACTGCCATATCTGTCTTCCTCCCTGGCATTGCCGTGTTCCTTCACCGTCGAGTGCCAGCGGCCACCTGGAATGGCCGCTGGCATTGTCGCCGGGTCACATCCCCGCCGAAAATCCCTCATCGATGAGGACGGTCGATCCGTGCATCGCCCGCGCCTCGTCGCTGAGCAGATAAAGGGCCAAACTGGCGATGTCGTCGGGATCGGAATAGACATTGCCGCTGGGTGTGCGCGCGGTCATAGCATCCAGCATCGGCTTGAACGACGGGTCGGTACGGATGTTCTGGTTGATCGGCGTGGCAGTGTTCCCCGGCGCGATGGCGTTGATGTTGATGCCAGCCGGCGCCAGTTCCAGCGCCAATGCCCGCGTCATCATCGACACGCCCGCCTTCGTCGCGCAATAGAGCGAATAGCCGGTCACGCCTAGCAGGGCCGCCACCGACGCGATGTTCACGATCTTGCCGTGCCCTTGCGCCTTCATATGCGGGACGGCGGCATTGATGGCGTTGAACGGCCCCTTCAGGTTGATATCGATGATGCGGGCCACATCGGCCTCCGCGGCCTCGCCGATGGGCGTGGGGAAAAACACGCCCGCACAATTGACCAGGATATCGAGATGGCCTTCGGCCTCGACGATATGGTCGATCACCGCCGCGATCTCGGCTGCGTTGCGGACGTCCGCCGCGTGGCCCGCCGCGCGACCGCCCGCAGCGATAATGCGATCAGCCACCTGCTGTGCCTTCGCCCGGTCGCTGCTGGCCACCAGCGCCACGCCAGCACCTTCTGCCGCCAGGCGCTCGCCGATGCGCGCACCGATACCCTGCGACCCACCCGTCACCAATGCGATCTTTCCTGCGAACCTCACGACACCCTCCCATTCATATCAGCGGATATAATGGTAGATGATAGCGGGATTCCGGGATAAAACCAGATGAATCATCGAAGATTCTGCAGTTCAGTCTCATGCTGGGCCGAACCAGGGTTGACGCCCGGGTCATGATATACGAAGATATTGGCATATAAGCCGAACATCGCTGCTTATATCGCGCCTAATACCGAATATATAGCGCAACCCGCTGCCGCCGAAATCGGTCGGATGAGCGCATCATCTCGAAAACCACACATCGCAGGAGGATTCAAGGCTATGGATCGACGGACATTTCTCGCCACGTCAGGAACCGCCCTGGCAGCCATCGCACCTGCGGCGGCGATGGCGCAATCCCAGGGAAAGGGCGAGGGCGGCGACCGCATCTTCGTCCTGATCGAAATCCAGGCCGTGCCCGGCATGGAGGACAAGATTCGTCAGACCTTCGTCCACACGATCCAGACTTCGCACAAGCCGGGCATTCTCAGCGCGCAGATCTTCGAACATTTCGGCGAGCCTGGCCGGTTCTATAGCTTGCAGGAATGGGAGAGCGAAGCGGCCTTCCGCGAACACATGAGCGGCAGCCGCGAAGGACTGGACAGCCATATGCCGATGCTCAAGGGCCACCCGTCGCTGACCATCCTGAAGCATCTGGGCTGAAGTCCACACATCCCGGGTCAGGGCCAGCCTGACCCGGGATGTGTGCGAAACCCGTCACGCACCACTGGAGGACCGGCGCTTGCGGCGGCCCTTGACCATCTTGGCCTCGGCGTCCCGAACCAGCCCGATCGACCATTCCGCGTGGAAGCGCATAATCACCGCCGCTGCGGCACCGTCGCCCGCCAGCACCGCCTCATGCATGCGCCGGTAGTTGCCGACATACCCGTCGATATTGCCCTGCACGTCGATCAGGTCGGCCAAGTAGCGGTCCCAATAAGGGGTGCCCAGCCGTTCCAGCGCCATGCTGACATAGGGATTGCCGCCGATTTCGTTGGCCGCGAAGTGCCAGGCATTGAGCCGCAGCAGTAGCTCGATCGGCGGCACGTTCCCCGCCCCCTCGCGGATCAGATTGAACCGTTCGATCAGCGGTGCCGGATCGGCACCCTCCGCGATGGCCCTGGCAGCCAGGCTGACCCCGACGCTGCTGATGGACTCCAGCACCCGCCACAGGTCGCAGACCTCTTCCGGCGTCATCGGCCGGATGATGGCGCCCCGATCGGGTAGCAGCTCCAGCACCCCGCGCCCGGAAAGAACGCTCAGCGCCTCGCGCACCGGCGCGGCACTCAGCTGTAGGGCAGCGGCGATCCGCGCAGCATTCACCCGTCCGCCGGGCACCAGACGCCCGGCATCCATTTCAGCCAGGATGTGGTCGAGGACACGCTCGGTGGCCGGAATCCGCCGCTCGCCATCGCGGGAAGCCTCCCCGCCCTCGGCTTTCTCACCGGCTTTTGACAGCACCATGTTCCCTTGCCTCCCCTGCATTCATGGCCGGCGCACTAAAGCACTTATCTGCGAAGTTGTGAAGCCGGACGCCCAAATTAGGACTTGACGGGCCCAAAATCATCGAACATTCTCGATATTAACAGCGATCAATCCTCACAAAAAGCACTTTTCTCCGACGATCATAACAGGGAGATCGGACGGGGAAGGCAGATGGGGCGCTGTCGGGCAGGCCGCCGGACCGGTCGCTCAATCGAAGAAAGCAGGGAGCCGGGCGGACGCCCGCAATTCCAAGGCCAGAAGGGTAAATGGCATGAACAGGCAATTGTTGGCTTTTGCCTTGGCGGGATCGTCCGCCTTGGCGTTCACGGCCTCCGCGGCCGCCCAGAACAGTTCAATCGCGAGCCAGCCGGGGACCGACAGCAGCATCGCGCTGGAGGAGATCGTCGTCACCGCGACGAAGCGGCTGGAGCGTCTTCAGGATGTTCCCTTCGCCATCTCGGCGGTGACGGCCGATACGCTGACCCGGCAGGGCGAGGTCAAGCTGGCCGATATCAGTGCGCGCGTGCCCGGATTGCAGATCAGCGACCAGTCGGTCACCAGCAAGCAATCCTCCATTGTCATCCGCGGCCTGTCCGGTGCCGGCAACGGCAACCCGACGGCCGCGATCTATCTGGACGATGCGCCGCTGAATGCCAGCACCTATTTCGGCAATGGCATCGGCGTGCCGGACCTTGATCCCGGCGATCTGGCCCGCATCGAGGTCCTGAAGGGACCGCAGGGCACGCTCTATGGCGCTACCAGCCTAGGCGGCCTGGTGAAATACATCACCCGCGCCCCGGACTATGATGAATATTCCGCCCGCGTGGAGGCAAGCGCCACCAGCGTCGAGGAAGGCGAATGGGGCTATGCGTTGCGTGGCCGCATCAACGCCCCCCTGGCCGATAACGCGGCCATCACCGCCAGCGGCTTCCGGCGGTGGGATGCGGGCTATATCGACGATCCCAGCCGGGGCCGCTCCAACATCAATGGCGGCGACCAGTATGGCGGCCGCCTGGCCCTGGGCATGGAGCCGGCGGAGAATGTGCAGGTCACTATCGCCGCCATCCACCAACGCCAGAAGACGGACGGCTCGGGCACCATCTATCTCAACCTCGCCACCGGTATGCCTGTCGGCGGCGACCTGGAACAGAGCATCATTCCCGGCGGCGGGGGCAGCGATGCACGCTCGACCATCGTGACCGGCGTGGCGAAGATCGATTTCGACGATTTCAGTGTCACCTCCGCCAGCAGCTATATTTCCCGCCAGTTCAATTTCGCCAGCGACCTGTCCAACCTGCTGGGTCCGGCCCTGCCGGCCGGCACCGGCGGACTGTATCGGTCGCAGACGCGCAACGAGAAGGCGACACAGGAATTGCGGGTCAGTTCCAGCTCGGGAACGGACTTCATCGGCTGGCAGGCGGGTCTCTTCTACACGTCGGAGGACAATGAGCTTCACCAGAATATCGATCTGGTGCTGCCCGCCACGGGCGCTTCCATCCCTGTCCAGCCCGTCATCACGAAGATCGACCTGCCGTCGGACTACAAGGAGATTGCGGGTTCGGGCACGGTGACCCTGCGCTTCACACCGGAGTTCGATGTCGAAGGCGGTGCCCGCTACAGCCACAACAAGCAGAATTCCGTGCAGACAGTACAGCGCGGTACGACGATCTCCGCCATTCCGGGAGACTCTTCGGAAGGCAAAACGACCTTCTCGTTGAACGCGCGCTACCGTCCGTCGCGCGACCTGACGCTTTATTCGCGCATCGCCAGCGGCTTCCGCCCCGGCGGACCCAATGTTGGCCAATCGGGCGACAAGGCGACCTATGGATCGGACAGCGTCATCAGCTACGAGGCTGGCGCCAAAGGCGCCACGCTGGACGGGCTGCTCACCTTCGATCTGTCGGCCTTCTATGTCGACTGGTCGAACATCCAGCTGCAGGGCAACGACCCCGTGACGGGCATCCAATATTTCAGCAATGCCGGCAAGGCCCGCAGCAAGGGGCTGGAGGGCGCCATCGTACTGACGCCAGTGGAAGGCCTCAGCATCGACGCCAACCTCGCCTATACGGATGCCTACCTCATCGATCCGTTCACATTGGTCGGCACCTATGCGCTGGCCCATTCGCCGCTGCCCTTCTCGCCCAAATGGGCCTGGCATGCGGGTGCCGAATACGGGTTCGACCTTGATGCCGACTGGCGGGCGCGGGCCGGCGCCGCCTTTCGCCACGTCGGCAAGCGCGCCAGTTTCTACGAGACGACGGCCGCCATCCCGCGGGTGATGCTGCCCTCCTACGACAGTGTGGATTTCACCCTGGGCGTGGAGAAGGAGACGGTCGAGGTGAACCTCTTTCTGCGCAATGCCTTCGACAAGCGGGCCATCGTCAGCACAGGCCAAGCGTTCAGGACCCTAAGGCTCGCGGCGGTCAACCAGCCGCGCACCTTCGGCATCTCGGTCACAGGCAAATTCTAAAGCAGCGCCTGCCGGATCACCACGGCCAAGGCGCACCAAAAACGAACAGGGACAAAAGAGGGCAGCACGATGAAGAAGAATATGATCAGGCCGGCTGGCATCCTGCTGACGGCAACGATGCTGACGCCATGGCCGGCGTCGGCCCAGTCGACGGGATCCGCGACGCCACAGGCCGAAAGCGCCAGCCAGGAATTGCTGGGCGAGATCGTGGTGACGGCACAGAAACGTGCGGAAGTGCTGCGCAGTGTGCCGCTCGCCATCTCCGCCATTTCCAGCGAGGGGCTGGAGACACGCGGCATCGCCACTATCAACGACCTGGGCCGCCAGGCGCCCGGCCTATCGATGGCGGAACGGCAGAACCATGTTCCCAACGTGGTTCTGCGCGGCGTGGGCTCCTACGGCTTCGTCGAGGGTGTGGGCTTCTATGTCGATGACGTCCAGAACTACACCGACAAGACCATGCGCCTGGAAGACCTGGAGCGGGTCGAAATCCTGAAGGGACCGCAAGGCACCCTGTTCGGCGGCAGCAGCCTGGGCGGTGCCGTCCGCTACATCTCCAAACGCCCGACCTTCGACACGTCCATGGAGTTCAAGGGCGATCTTTCCCTCTCCAACTCCTACCAGAGCGCCTACGCCAACGCGAATGCGCCCGTCAGCGACGTCGTGGCGATGCGCGTTTCGGGTTACCGGACGCATGACGAGGGCTTCAACAAGGACGACAACCTGAAGAGCTCGACCAGCGAGATGCGAGAATACGGGCTGCGCGGCCAGGTGCTGTACGAACCCAGCGAGGATTTCTCGGCCCTGCTGACCGCGCGCTACCGGAACTTCGACGGGGCCTATGCCGGCTATTCCCGGCAGAACAGCATCGACGAGGTCCACACCCACACGTCGTTGTCTTTCAAGCCCAACTACAAGACGGAGACCTACGGGTTCGTGGGCCAGGTCAACTATGATTTCGGCGCTGCGGAGCTGACCTCGCTCAGTTCCTATACGCACCAGAAGACCGACTACATCGTTGATGGCGACTATACGGCCACCCCTGCCGTGAAGGGCCAGGCCGATGGCCGTCCGGGTGAGGTCCTTACCCAGGAACTGCGCCTGACATCGGAGAAGGGGGAGCGCTTCGACTGGATCGGCGGCCTCTATGCCTCGCTGCGCCGCAATGTCGGCAATCAGGTCTCGCCGCTTTCCATCACCGCCGGGCCGGCCTTCATCAATCCCTACACCGACCAGTCGAGCCGGCATGTCGACTATGCCGGCTTCGGCAGCGCCAACCTCTATATGGGTGATTTCACCCTGACAGGCGGCGCCCGCCTGATGCGCACCATCTACAAGCAGCATTCCCTGGTCGTGAAGGGCGCCCCGGTGACCGCCGGCAGCCGCCTGACCGTGGCGGATACCGTGGTGCTGCCCAAGGCCTCGCTCTCCTACACGACCGAGGGCAACACGCTGCTATACGCCACGGTCGCGCAAGGGTACGAGCCGGGCAAGGTCGATGCCTCCGAACGCCCGCCCGTGCCGTACAAGCCTGAGACCGACTGGACCTACGAACTGGGCGTCAAGGGCGACCTGGGCCGGGATTTCTATTACGAGCTTTCCGCCTTCTATATCGACAGCAGCGACCGCCAGGGCGAAAGCATCATCTTCACGCCCGGCGCCACGGTGGCCAGCAAGCGCATCACCAATATCGGCCCCGCTCGCAGCCTGGGGGCAGAGGCCGTAGCACGCTGGCAGCCCGTGGAAGATCTCAACCTGGAGGCCTCGCTTTCCTACCTGGATGCGGAATGGACCGGGAACGCCACCTTCAATCGTGTCGCGCTGAAAGGCCGGCAAATCCCCAACGCGTCGCGCTGGAGCGCCAATTTCGCCGCCACCTATTCGGTGCCGGTGTCGGAAGAGCTGGAACTGGGACTGCATGCCGACGCGGCCTACAAGGGCAGCTTCCCGTGGCAGTTGACCTATGATCCGGTCTCCAACCGCAATCCCGGATATTGGCTGGTCAATGCCCGTGTCTCGTTAGGCACGATCTCCGATGCGTGGGAGCTTTCCGCGCGCGTCGATAACGTCTTCAACGAGCACTACTTCACCGAATTCTTCCCGCAGCAGCTGGGAGCACAGGCCGCCGACGGCAGCTGCGTGGGATGCCATCTCGCCGCGACGGGGGGCTTGCGCCGTGTCGTCGTCTCGATGGGCCTGAAGTTCTGACGTCTCCCTCCCTGGAGCCGTCCCCCGGGGCGGCTCCTCTTTTTTCAAAGCCAAGGACGGGTACAATGACCATCGCCTTCGATGTCATCGATGTGCATCAGCACCTGGAATGCGGGCTGGGATTGAAAGGCGCGCTGGATTTCGGCGGCACCGCCGCTCCCGCCGTGGAAGAGGACGAGCCTGAGTTCAAGCTGCGCATGTCGGTGATGGCATCGGGCAACATGAGTTCGGCGGTCATCATCGCCGGGAACATGTATCTGCGGCCCAACGGCCTGGCTGACACGGCCGCAGTCAACAACCAGATCGCCGCCTATCGCGACCGCGCCCCCGGCCGGCTGCACGGTGTGGGGCTGGTGGAGCCGATCTACGGCCCCGCCGGCTATGCCGAGGTCAGGCGCTGCAAGGAGGAACTGGGCCTCATCGGCATCGGCTTCCATAACGGCATGCAATGCGTGCCCATCGACAGCCCGTTGATGTTCAAGCTGATCGAGAAGATCGGCGAGGCGGGGATGGTGCCCTTCATCCATTCGCTGGGCAACGAGATGGAGTCCATCTGGCAGGTGGACCTGCTGGCTAAGTCCTTCCCGGACCTGCCCATGATCATCCTGGATGTCTTCCACGACATCGCCCAGGTCAAGTCGCTGCCCGACATCGCCGAACGCCGGCCCAATCTCTATTTCGACCTGTCCATGTCGATCAGCTTCGACTTCATGGGCAAGCCGCAGGTGCGCAGAGTGGGTGCCGACCGTTTCGTCTTCGGTTCCAATTTCTATTCCCTGCCCGTCATGACCAGGCCGATCGGCCGCCCGTTGGAACAGATCCTGGAGTCCGACCTGTCGGACGTTGAGAAGGCGGCGATCCTGGGCGGGAATGCCAGGCGCATCCTGGGTCTTTGACAGGCCGGAGCGTTCACCCGAACCTTTCTTTCAAGGAAACAGAAATGGCTCAGCAAGAGCAGCAGGCCGGGGCCGCGGCACCGGCGGGCGACTGGACTTGGCGGTCGGAATCCTACGCGTGGTGGGTCGTGGTGGTGCTGACCGTGGGCATGGCGCTGTCCGTCATCGACCGGCTGATCCTGGCAATGCTGGTGGAGCCGATCAAGGCCGACCTTGCCATCAACGACACCCAGATCAGCCTGCTGCACGGTCTGGCCTTCACCCTGCTCTACGTCGTCATGGGTGTGCCGCTGGGCTGGCTGGTCGACCGCTGGAGCCGCCGAGCCATCGCGGGGCTCAGCGTCCTGGGCTGGAGCATCGCCACCAGCCTCTGCGGCCTGGCCGGCAATTTCAGCCAGTTGTTCCTGGCCAGGGTCGGTGTGGGCGTGGGCGAGGCTGGCATGTCGCCGGCCGCCTTCTCGCTGATCAGCGATTATCTCGCCCCCGAACGCCGTGCCCGCGGCCTGCTCGCCCTGACGCTGGGCGCCTCGCTGGGCGGTGGCCTGGCCCTGGTCTTCGGCGGCGGGCTCCTGCACCTGCTGGGGGATAGGGGCGCGATCGACCTGCCCGTGCTCGGGTCGGTCCGGAACTGGCAGGTGGTGTTCCTGGCCCTGGGCCTGCTGGGCATCGTCTATTCGCTGGTCTTCCTGACCGTGCGGGAGCCGGTGCGGCAGGAGCGTCTGGCCACCCGCAAGCTGACGACGCGGGACACCAGTACCTATATCTGGTCGCGCCGCTCGGTCCTGCTCCATCATTTCTTCGGCGTCGGGACCTCGGCACTGGTCCTCATGGCGATGAACCTGTGGGTTCCCAGTTTCCTTATCCGTACCCTGGGCTGGGAGCGGGTGACGGTCGGGGTCAGCTATGGCGCCTGCCTGCTGTCGGCCAGCATCACCGGCATCTTCATCGCCGGCGGCGTGACGTCGCGTCTGCTGAAGGCCGGCCGGCGTGATGCTGCCCTGAAGGTCGCCTTCTGGTCGGTCATCGCCGCCATGCCGCCCTTGCTGGTGGCCCCTTTCATGACATCGCCCTGGCTGGTGCTGCCGCTGCTGTTCGTCGGCCTGATCTGCGTGACCATGCCGGCGGCATTGGGGCCCGTGTTCCTGCAGGGCGTGTGCGCGAACGAGGTGCGGGGCCAGGTGATCGCCGTCTATCTGCTGGTCGTGGCCCTGATCGGGAATGTTGTCGGTCCCCTGACGGTGGCCAGCATCACCGACTATGTCGTCCGCGACCCAACCAAGATCTACATCTCCCTGTTCATCGTCGTCCTGGTGTTCCTGCCCCTGTCGGCAATCACCCTGGCGCGCGCCGGCCGGAGCTATGCCCGCCTGTCCGGCGCCTCCGACCTGTCCTCCATTCAAAGCGGAGCCGAATGATGAGTGCCGAACTGAACAAGCGCATCGTCAAGCTGATGCTGGAAGACCTGTTCTGCGAAGCGGCCTACCCGTATTACGGCGAGGTGTCCCACTTCGAAGGCCACATGATCGACTATTCGATCTCGCCCCTGCATGGCAAGGCGGCGGCCAAGGCCAGCAAGGACGGGACCGCCCCGCACCAGACCGCCGACCTGCGCACCCTGCAGCGGCGTGCCGAGAAAGGCATCGTGATGATCTATCCCGACGGCAATTGCCGGGCGGTCAAGAGCATCACGGCCGAAGGCAACCGGGTCGTGGCGGAATATTTCGTCCATGGCGGTCGCACGCTGTTCCGCCAGGACCGGGAGCATAATTTCCATTGCGTCAAGGTCTTTGAATTCGACAAGGAATGGGTCGTCAACCTGCGCGAATATATCGACTCCGCCTATATGGCCGATTTCGCCGGGCAGATGCATGAGGCGTTCGGCGCACGGATCAAGGAAGGCGCCATGGCCGGTGCCGACGACAGTCTTGCCGCCGAACGCTATTCCTGGGGCGCCAGCTGGCTGCTCAAGACCCCCTGGGCCGATATCGGCCAGGACCGGATCAAGGTCGCCCCGGCGGAAGTGGAAGAGAACAAGCGGGCCGCCCGGACGCTGGTCGAGCAATGGGGCAGCCCGGCGATGTACGACCTGCTGGCCGATCATGTGCTGTTCTCCAACGAGATCGACCTGGAAACCATGCCCGTGCTGGGCCGGATGCTGCAGGACAAGCAGAGCCTGGTGGACCTGTGCGAGCGCACGCGCAAGGCCTTCCCCGGCGGGCTGAAACGGGAAATCCGCAAGATCACGGCCGAGGAAAACCGCGTCTGTATCGAGGATACGATCAGCGGCCGCTCCATCGTCCGCCCCGATCAGGAATTCTCCATGCGCACGCTCAAGATCTGCGTGCTGCGCCACGGCAAGGTCTTCCGCATCCGCCAGTATATCGACAGCGGATACTGCCGCGCCTTTTCCCCGGACCTGATCGGATACCTGTTCGGCGCGCAGGAAGCCCTGCCCGCCGCGTAGGTCAGGCCCGAGCCGGCATTGAGCCCCGACGCATCCTGTCGCCATCGCGCGCCGGGGCTTGGCGACGCTCGACCTGACCTACGGAAAATCACAAGCCTTCCACGAGGATGAAATGCGGAAATCGGACAAAGTCATCATCACCTGCGCCATCACCGGTTCCATCCATACGCCGAGCATGTCGCCCTATCTGCCGGTTACCGCCGACGAAATCACCGAGCAGTCGATCGGGGCGGCGGAGGCCGGCGCCGCCATCCTGCATCTGCATGCCCGCGATCCAAACACGGGCCGTCCCAGCCAGGACCCCGACCTGTTCATGGATTTCCTGCCGCGCATCAAGCAGGCGACGGGTGCCGTCCTCAACATCACGACGGGCGGCGGGCTGGGCATGACGCTGGAACAGCGCATGGCGCCCGCCAAACGCATCCGTGCCGAAGTGGCCAGCCTCAACATGGGCTCGATGAATTTCGGCGCCTGGGAACTGGCCGGCCGCCGGCAGGAATGGAAGCATGACTGGGAGCCGCAATACCTGGCCCAGACCTACGACCTGATCTATCCCAACACCTTCCAGATGATCGACAAGGTCATTACGGAGCTGGGCGACGCGAACGGCACGAAGTTCGAGTTCGAGTGCTACGACGTGGGCCATCTCTACAACCTGGCCTATTTCGTCGAG
The DNA here is from genome assembly GCF_058793615.1 of Niveispirillum sp. GW835-FHT14G11. Classification (NCBI taxonomy): domain Bacteria; kingdom Pseudomonadati; phylum Pseudomonadota; class Alphaproteobacteria; order Rhodospirillales; family Azospirillaceae; genus Niveispirillum; species Niveispirillum sp. GW835-FHT14G11. The sequence continues at coordinate 9,665 of NZ_JBXAFZ010000031.1, read as the reverse complement.
AAGGGCCGTGTGAAGCCGCCGTTCCTCGTCCAATGCATCCTGGGCATCCGTGGCGGCATCGGCGCCGACCTGGAAAACCTGCAGCATATGGTGCGCATCGCCGACAAGCTGTTCGGGGACGATTACTACCTTTCCTGTATCGCCACGGGCCGGGCGCAGATGCCTTTCCTCACCCAGTCCGCCCTGCTGGGCGGCAATGTGCGGGTGGGGCTGGAGGACAGCCTCTATATCGGCCGCGGCCAATTGGCCCGCAACAGCGCCGAACAGGTCCACAAGGTCCGCCGCATCATCGAGGAACTGGGCCTGGCCATCGCCACCCCCGACGAAGCGCGGCAGATGCTGGACCTGAAGGGCGGCGACACGGTCGCCTGCTGACGCGCACCCCCACGGCATCTCCCGGCATTTTCATTTCGAGGAAACCAAATGCGGCTTGCAACCGATACGGGCGGCACCTTCACCGACCTTGTGGTCGAACATGATGATGGGCTGATCGCGCTGTTCAAGGCCTCCACCGTGCCCAGCGACCCCGTCCGGGGCGTGCTGGATGCGCTGGCCCTGGCGGCCGACGCGCAGGGCGAAAGCCTGGCCCAATTCCTGGGCCGCGCCGACATGTTCATCCATGGCACGACCCACGCCATCAACGCCATCATCACCGGCAACACGGCGAAGACGGCACTGTTCGTCACGCAAGGCCATCGGGACATCCTGACCCTGCGCGAAGGTGGCCGCGCCGAACCCTTCAACCATGATGATCCCTATCCCAGGCCCTATATCCCCCGCGCCCTGACCTTCGCCATTCCCGAACGCCTGCTCCATGATGGCTCGGTCCATCGGCCGCTTGATGAGGAGGCGGTGCTGGCCGCCATCGGGCGGCTGAAGGAAGAAGGCGTGCAGGCAGTGGCCGTCTGCCTGCTTTGGTCGATCGTCAATCCGGCGCATGAGCTGCGCGTCGGCGCGCTTTTGGCCGAACATGCGCCCGACATCCAGGTGACGCTGTCGCATCAGCTGAACCCAACGCCGCGCGAATATCGCCGCGCCTGCTCCGCCGCCATCGATGCCAGCCTGAAGCCGCTGATGACCCGTTACATTGCAGGCCTGAAGGGTCGGCTGGCCGATGCGGGCTTCCAGGGGCGCGTGCTGGTCCTGACCTCGCGCGGCGGGATGCTGGATGCTGACGAGGTCGCCCGCACGCCCGTCCAGGTGATCAATTCCGGCCCGTCCGTGGCGCCGGTGGCGGGGCGCCATTATGCCCTGGCCGAAGGTGCGGCCACGGCCATCGTCGCCGATACCGGCGGCACCACCTATGATGTCGGGCTGATCCGCCAGGGCGAGATTCCGGTGACGCGGGAAATGTGGATCGGTAAGCCCCTGAACGGCCATCTGGTCGGCTTTCCCGCCGTGGACATGAAAAGCGTGGGGGCCGGTGGCGGATCGATCGCCTGGGTCGACGCGGGCGGCATGCTGCATGTCGGTCCGCAAAGTGCGGGCGCCCAGCCGGGTCCCGCCTGCTATGGCCGGGGCGGGACCAAGGCCACGGTCTCCGACGCCGCCCTGGTCCTGGGCTTCATCGATCCGGACTTCTTCCTGGGCGGTTCCATCAAACTTGATCTGACCGCCGCACGCGACGCCATCACCCGCGACGTGGCCGGACCGCTGGGCTTCGACGTGGAACAGGCCGCCGCCGCCATCATCGAGCTGGTCACCGAGAACATGGTGCAGGCCATTGTCGACATCACGGTGGCCCAGGGCGTGGACCCGGCCGATGCCGTCCTGATCGGCGGCGGCGGTGCCGCCGGCCTGAATTCGCTCTACATCGCCCGGCGGCTGGGCGTGGACAGGCTGCTGGTGCCGGAGACGGGTGCCACGCTGAGTGCCGCCGGCGCCCTGCTCTCCGACCTGACCGCCCAATATGCGGAGGTCGCCTTCGCCAGCACGCGCGGCGATGACTGGAGCGGCGTCAATGCCGCCCTGTCGCGCCTGCGCCGGCAATGCCAGGCCTTTGCCGATGGTCCGGGGGCGGGGGCGGTGGAAGCCCGGATATCCGCCGTCGCCGAAGCACGGTACGAGAACCAGGTCTGGGAGATCGACATCCCCATCGATATTGACGGCATCCACGACCGCGCCGGCATCGACCGGTTCCGTCGCCTGTTCGACGCGCAGCACAAGACGCTGTTCACCGTCGATGATCCATCGTCGCATGTAGAGATCGTGGCGCTCAGGGCCGACATAAGCTGCCGGCTGACCGCGCGCAACGCCTTCCGGTTGCCACCCGTCGGCGGGCAAGTCGAACGGGGCAGCCGCCGCGTCACTTTCCCCGGCCATGGCCCGGTCGACACACCCGTCCGGCGGCTCGACGCCCTGCCGGAGGGAAGGGAGTACCAGGGGCCTGCGATCCTGGAATCCCCCTTCACGACGGTCGTTATCGACCCCGCCGCCCGCTATGTCCGTCAACCTTCCGGCAGCCTGGTGATCCATCCATGACCGACACGATCCGCTTCGATGGCGCCCGCCTGGCCATCCTCGCCAACCGCCTCTCCGGCATCGCCCGCAAGATGTCGAACACTCTGCTGCGCACGGGCCGGTCGGGTGTGCTCAACCGCGCCAAGGACTTTTCCTGTTGCATCGTCACGGCGTCGGGCGACCTGCTGACCACGGCCGACAGCCTGCCCATCCATGTCCTGTCCGGCCCTGACCTGATGGCCCGGTCGATGACCGCCTTCCACCCGATCCTGCGCCGGGGCGATGCCTTCATCCACAACTCGCCCTATCACGGCTGTTCCCACGCGGCCGACCAGACCATCCTGGTTCCCGTGATCGATGATGACGGCGTCCATCGCTTCACCGTCGTTGCCAAGGCCCACCAGGCCGATATCGGCAATTCGGTGCCCACGACCTATATGGGCGATGCGCGGGACGTCTATCATGAAGGGGCGCTGATCTTCCCCTGCGTTTCCATCCAGCGCGACTATGCCGACATCGATGATGTGCTGCGCATGTGCGAGATGCGCATCCGCGTGCCCCAGCAATGGCGCGGCGACTATCTTGCGGCCCTGGGTGCCGCCCGCATCGGCGAGCGGGAACTGCTGGCGCTGGGTGCGTCCATGGGCTGGGACGAGCTGGCGGCCTTCGCGGCAGCCTGGTTCGACTATTCGGAAAGCCGCATGGTCGCCGCCATCCGGGCATTGCCGGCCGGCCATGTCAGTGCCCAATCGACCCACGACCCGTTCCCCGGCACACCGGCCGAGGGCGTGACGATCCGGTCCACGATCACCGTCGATCCCGCCGCTGCCCGCATCACCGTCGATCTGACCGACAACCCGGATTGCATGCCCTGCGGGCTCAACCTTTCCGAGGCCTGCGCGCGGACGGCGGCCCTGATCGGCGTCTTCAATTCCGTCGATCCCCAGGTGCCCAAGAATGCCGGCGCCTTCCGGCGCATCGATGTCCGGCTGCGGGAAAACTGCATCGTGGGCATCCCGCGCCACCCGACAAGCTGTTCCGCCGCCACCACCAACATCGCCGACCGCGTCGCCAACGCCACCCAGCATGCTTTCGCGGAACTGGTGGAGGGTGCCGGCCTGGCCGAGGTGGGGGCCGTCATCGCGCCCTCCACAGGCGTGGTCTCGGGCCGCGACCCGCGCACGGGCCTGGATTATGTCAACCAGCTGTTCCTGGGCATGACCGGCGGGGCCGCGGGGCCCAGGGGCGATGCCTGGCTGACCACCGCGCATGTCGGCAATGCCGGCCTCTCCTGCGTCGACGGGGTCGAACTGGACGAGCTTTATCACCCGATCGTGGTGGAGCGGCGTGAACTGATCCCCGATACGGAAGGGGCCGGGCGCCATGTCGGCGCGCAGGCCATCCTGGTCGAATATGGCCCGACCCGTGCCGCCATGGAGATCGGCTATGTCGCCGACGGCCACCACAACCCGCCGCTGGGTGCGCGCGGCGGGCTGCCCGGCGGCCGTGCCGACCAACGGTTGCGCCGGCGCGACGGCACGGAGGAACAGCTCGCCCCCTGCGCCATGGTCCGGCTGGAGCCGGGGGAAATCATCGTGTCGGTCGGCACGGGCGGCGGCGGCTACGGCCCACCCCGGGAACGCGATCCGGACGCCGTGGCCCTGATGGTCCGGGAAGGACTGCTGACCACCGAACGCGCACTGGATGTCTATGGCATCGCCATCGAGAACGGAAAGGCGCTCCGCCGGGATGCGATGGCGTGAACAGCAAAGCCCCCCTCAAATTCGATATCCTGCCCAGCAGCAGCCCAATCGCCGCGGCCAAACGCACGGCCCTGCTGGAAAATCCCGGCTTCGGGCGGGTTTTCACCGACCATATGGCGATGATCCGCTATGTGGAAGGTCCCGGTTGGCACAATGCGGAGGTGAAGGCCCGCACGCCTCTCACCCTCGATCCCGCCTGTTCCGTCCTGCACTATGCACAGGAAATCTTCGAAGGGTTGAAGGCATACAGGACCGACGGTGACGGGATCACCCTTTTCCGGCCGGAGGCGAACGCGGCGCGATTCAACCGCTCCGCCGCGCGCATGGCGATGCCCCTGTTGCCGGAAAGCCTGTTCATTGAGGCGATCGAGCAACTGGTGAAGATCGACCGGGACTGGATTCCCGGCGGTGAAGGCAGCCTCTATCTGCGACCGTTCATGTTCGCCAGCGAGACGTTCCTGGGCGTGAAGCCTTCTTCCGAATACCTGTTCCTGGTCATCGCGTCGGCCGTCGGCCCCTATTTCAAGGCCGGGAAGGAGGCGGTGACCGTCTGGGTCTCCACGGACTTCTCGCGCGCCGCCCCCGGCGGGACCGGCGCCGCCAAGTGCGGCGGCAATTATGCGGCAAGCCTGCTGGCCCAGGCACAGGCCAGCGCCCATGGCTGCGACCAGGTGGTCTTCCTGGATGCGGCCGAGCGGCGCCATGTCGAGGAACTGGGCGGCATGAACATCTTCTTCGTGTTCGATGACGGCTCCCTGCTGACGCCACCGCTTGGCACCATCCTGCCGGGCATCACTCGGGATTCGATCATCACACTGGCACGCGACCAGGGGATCACGGTCCGGGAGGAACAGTATGATTTCCAGCAGTGGCAACGCGATGCAGCCAGCGGGCGGCTGCGGGAAGCTTTCGCTTGCGGAACCGCGGCTGTCGTCACGCCCATCGGCCAGGTCCGCAGCGAAGCCGGCAACTTCACCATTGGTGCCAACGGCTCTTATCCGGTGACGCGGGAACTGCGCCGGCAACTCACCGGCATCCAGCGCGGCACCCTCCTGGACAAGCGAGGCTGGGTGCACAGGATTCCCTGACGAGGCATCGGTTGGACATGAATGATTGGACGGTGACATGAACAAGCTTTACCCGACCGCCGCGGCGGCCCTTGACGGGCTTCTGCGCGACGGTCTGCTGATTGCCTGCGGCGGCTTCGGCCTTTGCGGCATCCCCGAGCGCCTGCTCGATGCCGTGCGCGACAGTGGCGCCACCGGCCTCACCTTCGCCAGCAACAATGCCGGCATCGACAATGAGGGCATCGGCAAGCTGTTGCGCAGCCGGCAGGTGCGGAAGATGATCGCCTCCTATGTCGGCGAGAACAAGGAGTTCGAGCGGCAATATCTGTCGGGCGAGCTTGAGGTCGAATTCTGTCCCCAGGGAACGCTGGCGGAGCGGATGCGGGCCGGCGGTGCCGGCATTCCCGGCTTCTACACGAAGACCGGCGTCGGCACCCTGGTCGCCGAGGGCAAGGAGGTGAAGGCCTTCGCCGGCCAGGAATATATCCTGGAGCAGGGCATCTTCGCCGATATCAGCCTGGTGAAGGCCTGGAAGGCGGACATGACGGGCAATGCGATCTTCCGCAAGACCGCCCGCAACTTCAATGTCCCTGCCGCTACCTGCGGCAAGGTCTGCGTGATCGAGGTGGAGGAGGTGGTGCCGGCGGGATCGCTCGACCCCGACGCCATCCACCTGCCCGGTGTCTATGTCCAGCGCATGGTCGTCGGCGCGCCCTACGACAAGAAGATCGAGTTCCGCACCGTGCGTGAGAGGGAGGCCGCCTGATGCCCTGGACCAGAGATGAAATGGCCGCCCGCGCCGCGCGGGAATTGCAGGATGGCTTCTATGTCAATCTCGGCATCGGCATTCCCACGCTGGTGGCCAACCATGTGCCCCGCGACATCACGGTCACCTTGCAGTCGGAGAACGGCATGCTGGGCATCGGGCCCTTCCCCTATGCCGATGACATCGACCCCGACCTGATCAATGCCGGCAAGCAGACGATCAGCGAGCTGCCCCACTCAGCCTATTTCGACAGCGCGCAGAGCTTCGCCATGATCCGCGGCGGTCATATCGATGTCGCCGTGCTGGGCGCGATGGAAGTGGCGGAGAATGGCGACATCGCCAATTGGATGATTCCTGGCAGGATGGTCAAGGGTATGGGCGGCGCCATGGACCTAGTCGCTGGCGTCAAGAGGATCATCGTCATCATGGAGCATAATGCCAAGGACGGCGGCGCGAAATTCATCCCCGCCTGCACCCTGCCGCTGACCGGCCGGAATGTGGTCGACATGATCGTCACCGACCTTGCCGTCTTCCAGCGGTCCGACCACCGCTCGCCCTTCCACCTGCTCGAACTGGCGACAGGGGTTACGGTTGAGGATGTGCGGGCACGGACGACGGGGCATTTCCTGATGCCGGGATCATCAGCCGTTTAGCACCGGCAACGCAGTCTTGATCAGCTTCATGGCAAAGCCCCCCTCTCGTCAGGGGTTCCAAACCGAAGGTCGGGTACTCTCCTACCCTGGCTCCCGTCGCTACACCCATCGGCCTCCGCCTCTCGCCCGAAGCCGATCACACCAACAGTTCCCTGTACCCGTCCTGCACAAGCCGCGTCCCGTCCCGTACCAGCCGCTGAACCCGCAGACGCAGGTGATCCGACGCCCGCGACCATTCCGCGGCGGTGCGCTTTTCCCCGAACAGGACAGCGGCAATTTCCCGGTGACTTGCCCCGGCAGCGACGGCATCGACCGTCCGCAGCTTATCGATCCAGCGTCCGGCCTGCGGCTCCGGCGGATACAGGCTACGCGGTAGCCGACCCAGCCGGTGGCACAAACATAACCGCCTCAGGGCAAGAACCTTCTGCTCCATATCACGCATCCCGTTAAGCGTGCAGCGGAACTGGACCGGCCCCTCTAGCACGCTGCCTTCAGTCACCTGAAGCTGCAGATGCCGGCTGCCATCGGTCAGCAGCAGATGCTCCCCACCCTGGGGTGGCCTGACGATGGTTGCGATATCCCTGACGGCGGCCAGATCGAACAGGTCGTCCCGTCTTGTGGTCCTATCCGGTGGTTCGGCGACAACGTTGATCACCGACGAACAGGCGTCGGGGTGCCAATAGACCTTTGGATCACCCGTTACGTCGGCGAAACATCACCCCCCAGAGGCATTCGGGTGCATCAGAATGCAGTTGCATCACCACCCGATCAACGCAGGTTAGAAGAGTGCTGGATTTCAGGGCTGCCCTGAAATCGGTATTCCGCCGCAGCCGCTGCCAAGCCCAGCCGGTCCGATCCAGGTTCCGCAAAGGGGAATAGCCGCCCGCATCTTGCCAGTCTGGCACGGACAAAACGGCGTCGATAAGGCTCTTGTTCTGCATGGGTATGCCACCTCCCATCAGGTCACGCCGGACATGGATACGGCGACCGACAAATCGCCACCATCCGGAACGCTGGCGGCATCGATTATTATCGATAGATGATACCCAGGGAACTTTCGGGCGAACACCATAGCTGTCGAGGCAGCGCCAAATTATTCAGCCCAAATGTGGAGATTTTAAATTTAAATTAGATCTAAAATAAAATACCCCTAAATAGTTCATGGCTCCCCATATCATACGCATTCTGGCCGTATTGCACTCTCCGCACCGCATATCATTTCTGAATTTAATACAAAATACATCAACGGAAACTCAGGCACAGATGACCGCTTGTCAGTACAAGAGGGTTCTCATGAATAATTACAGCTTCATTGATTTCCTGACTGACACATTACCAACAGGCATCATCTCCCTGCGCTGCATCCGACGCGATGGCTTCGCCATTGGGCGATATCTCCTTGACGAGTGCCCCGGCGCAAGGCTCGGCTCACCCCACCTCACTCTGGTGCAGCACGAGGGGGAGCCGTTTACCTTGCATTGGCAACCCTTGGATCACCGTTATCCCACCCGCCATCACGCCCAACGAGGACAAATCCATCTTTCGCCACCGGATTGCATTTTCAATGTCGCCTGGCCGGGCCGACAGCAAGTTTTTCTTGTGGCCATGGGCGTGGATTTCGTCACCAGATCGGTCGCACTCGACGGCCCCGACAAGTTGGCCGGCATGCAGGCCCTCCTTGATATAAGGGATATGGGCATCGCCAACATTCTGGATATTCTCAAGGAAGCACTGGGGCAATCGGAGCAAGGCGCGTCTCTGACCTTTGCCTGCGCCCTATTGGCGAGCCGCCTGTGCGAAACATTCGGCGGCAAACCGTCGCGGCCCACCATCAGCGGCGGGCTTGGCATTTCACGGCAGCGTCGGGTGCTTTCCTATATTGAGGCGCATCTGCACGAAGAGCTGACGTTGGAGCGTCTGGCCGCTGAGGTCGACTTGAGCCCGAACCAATTCGGTCGGGCGTTCCGAACTAGCCTGGATGCATCGCCTTTACGTTATGTGGCACAGCGTCGGATCCATCGGGCAAAGGCGATGCTGCTCGATCCTGGTAAATCCATCACCGATATCGCCATGGCACTGGGCTTCGCCACGCCCAGCCACTTCACGGACAGCTTTCACAAGGCTACCGGGGTGACGCCATCGCAGTGGCGGCGGGACCGCCGGTAACCTGCTCCATGCTGGCAATCCGCTGATAATGGTTCCCGACGTATGGGACGGTTGGCCCCTGTAGACCACCAATTGGCCAGCCGCGCCCAATCATGCCGCCTATGCTGCCAGACCATAAGCCCATGGCCGCAAGGCCAGCTTCTGGAGCCTCGCCAAGTGAGCGGCAAGGGCGTGACCTACGCCCATTTTCACTCTCTGTTGTTACCTATATGTTACCTGCGGGATGTGTGGTAGGTTGGATCCAGAACGACAAAAGCCGTTGATCTCTTTTGGAGATCAACGGCTTAGCCATGGATGCGGGGGCTCGATTTGACCGACGTTACAACAACCTTACTGCGCTGATTTGATTGACATATTTTATATAGGCTCACCGACGCTCTGGCAAGGCTTACGCCTCCTTTGGGGCCGTTTGCAGACCGGCAGCATTTGGATAGCCGGATAGGCAAAGCGGACAATCGTTCGAGATTCATCAGCAGCCACCAAAATCAAGTTCTCGGTCATTCGCGGCAGCTTGGCGAGTTCAGTCCCGCTCAGACGTGTCAACCGACCAACCAACTAGCTACATGCGCTCCTGATTGCGTTCAACCAGCAGCTCCAGGATGTCCAGGTCACTGGCATCCGAAGAAAGATGAAAATCCTCAAGTAGCAGCATGTCGATCTGCCGCATCAGCGGATGGTCGCGCAATGATCGCTCACCGCGCCTGAACTTCTCGGTGTCCGTCGTCGAAACAAATGGGACGGTTGGATGATTTTGTGAGTGGAGGTTCTGGCTCGTTGCGGGTTGATGTTA
>NZ_JBXAFZ010000030.1:0-50276 GCF_058793615.1 Niveispirillum sp. GW835-FHT14G11 | reverse complement strand
TCAAGACGCGGGAGAGTAGGTCGCCGCCAGGTCCGCTCGTAACAGGTACAACTTCACCATATGCAAAACACAACACCGGTCCAAAAAGCCGGCGTTACGCCCTTACCGGACGCTCAAACGCGACCGGTTTGACGCGGGGTGGAGCAGCCCGGTAGCTCGTCAGGCTCATAACCTGAAGGCCGCAGGTTCAAATCCTGCCCCCGCAACCAGTTTCCCCAATGAAATCAACGCAGTGACCTACTAGGGCATCGACCGAAAGGTCGGAAATGCCCTAGAGCAGTTTTAGGGCACTTGGATCACATAGGCCAAACCTGATAGCCTGTGGTCAATCTCGCCCAAAGAACCGCATTCCGCCCGCTAACGCGAAAGGAAGGTTCACATGCCGACGATTGATTTGCTGGGTGGAAAAGTCCAACTCACGCAGAAGCCCACCAGCCGCTTCTGGCAGGCCCGCGCCTCCGTAGGGGGCAGGCAGCGCCAAATCAGCACCAAACAGGAAGCCCTCGCAGCCGCCAGCAAGGCCGCCGAGGATTGGTATCTCACCCTCAAGGCCAAGGAACGGGTTGGCGTCCTTGATGACGGGCCGACCTTCAAGAAGGCGGCTGACCAGTTCCTCAAGGAATATGGCGTCATAACCGACGGCCAGCGCAGCACCAAATGGACGGAAGGCTACGCCATCCGCCTCCGGGTGCATCTGGTGCCCTTCTTTGGCGCGCTGCCGCTCGACAAGGTGACCTCCGGCAAGGTGCAGGAATATCGGGTTCACCGCATGACGACCTATGCGGAGCCTAACCCCGCCTCGAAAAGCCAGCACAAGCCCAGAACCAAGCCGCCGGCCCGCAGCACGATCCACGACGAGATCGTGACCTTGCGGATGGTGCTCAAGACCGCCATCCGTCATGGCTGGCTGGATCACCTGCCCGACCTGTCCCCGCCCTACAAGACGCAGGGCAAACTCAGCCACCGGCCATGGTTCAGCCCCGAAGAGTACAAGCAGCTCTATGAGGCGGCACGCACCTATGCCAAGGAGCCGGCCAGCGACTATTACCGATGGAATGCCGAACAGGTTTACGACTTCATCCTGTTCATGGCGAACACGGGCCTACGGCCCGATGAAGGCTTCAACCTCGAACATCGCGACGTGTCCATCGCCCAGGATCATGCGACCGGCGAAGAAATCCTGGAGATCGAGGTGCGCGGCAAGCGCGGCGTCGGCCATTGCAAGAGCATGCCGGGCGCAGTGCGGGTCTATCGCCGCCTGCTCGCCCGGCCCAGGCCGGCACACGGCGAGACGCGCCGTGAGGCGCAGCGCCGGCGGAAGGAAGGTGGGAATGTCCCACCGCCACCCACACCGCAACTGCCGAAGCCGACCGACCTCGTATTCCCCGGCAATCACGTCCGGCTGTTCAATAATCTGCTGACGCGAACCGGCCTGCGGGCCGACCGCGACGGCAAACTTCGTACCGCCTACAGCCTGCGGCATACCTATATCTGCATGCGCCTCATGGAAGGCGCGGACATCTACCAGATCGCCAAGAACTGCCGCACCAGCGTCGAGATGATCGAAAAGTACTATGCGATCCATCTGAAGAACACGCTCGATGCGGCGGCGATCAACGTGCTGAAGCCGAAAACCAGACCCAACAAGAGGAATAAGCCTGCCCGGCTTTCCGACGGGGAGGAATTGTAATCTGGCCCTTACGAACCGCTTGGCGGGTTCGGTTGGCGCACCCCTTGCGGGTGCGCCCTCTGGGGCTTGGCCCCATCGTGCTGACTTTCCACTACCCTCAAAAAGAAAAACAGGATACCTGCTGGCACCAGACACCGCAGCGATGAAACGGCAACTGACATCTGGTAAATGTGCCCCATGCTTGTAAAGAAATTCATGGCCGCCCTGTCTGATAACGACTGGAGCGCTGCGACGAATGTCATGAAGGAGATCGAAGAAACGCGTCAGTGGCCACAAGCAATAGCCGCTGTCGTGCAGTCCGAACTCGTGCCATCCCCTGCCATCTCCGATGCTTTCCATACTTATTGGACGACACGCGGGTTTCGTGTGCGCGCCCATGTCGCAAATGATGCGTTGATGCTTGAAGCCCTATGGCGCCTACTACCCCCTTATGAGGGGACAGCGCTCACCCTCTATCGGGGTGAAAACCTAGATTGCTGGCATGGACGGCGGATCGGCTTTAGCTGGGCACAGCGCCGGGATGTCGCTGTCACATTTGCGAGGGGTCTAGCCGCGAGCGAGGGAATGGGCGGAGTTCTGCTCCGCGTTGATGCACAAGCTGATGCGATCATCGCGGGGCCGGGAAAGCACAGCCAATATCTTGACGAGGACGAGTATATCGTCGATCCGCGCCGACTTGGCTTAACCATCGTACCGCTTGGGCAATTTCCACGCATTACCTGATGCACAGGTTATAATCGCCAATTTAACTAATTGATATAATTATATTATTCTGGAAGCCCTTGCTATTTGTCAGGTTTTTGCATATAAAGAATGTCAGGTTTTTGCAGGGGGCGAGACCATGCCGAGGCAGACACTACAGCAACAGATAGAGAAACGGATCGCTCAGAAGAGCGATGCAGTTTTTCTGACGCGCGAATTCTCCGACCTGAGCGGGGAACGCCAGGTGCTGCGTACCCTTCGCAGGCTGACAGATGAGGGCAAGCTGATCCGGCTCGGCTATGGCGTCTATGCTCGCGCTGAAACTTCCCCCCTAACCGGGCAGCCCATGTTGGCCGGGGAAGGTTTTGACTCTGTATCCCGGCAGGCGCTGGATAAGCTCAATGTGCCGTGGGAGCCGTCGTCGGCAGAGCAAGCCTATAATCAGGGGCGCTCTACTCAGGTTCCAATGACGCCGCTTGTGAGGTTGCGCGGACGCTTCTCCCGCCGCCTCCGGTATAAGGCAATGGAGTTGGCGTTTGAGCGATAAATCACCAGTCAATCTGAAAGCCATTGCCGACTTCTTCGGCTTGCCCAATACCATTGTCGTCGCGAAGGACTTCCGTGTCGTTCAGGCGATCCGTGCACTCTCTGTGCTGGACGCCAGCCCCTTCCTGCTGGTCTTTGCCGGGGGAACAGCCGTCGCCCGTGCGCACCGGCTGGTGCGCCGCATGTCCGAGGACGTGGATTTCAAGATCGTCCTCCCAGGCGATGCGGCGATCAGCAAGTCTCAGCAGCGGCGACAGCTCGCGGCGTTACGAGACAAGGTAACGGCAGCCCTCATTGCTGCCGATTTCCCATTCGACCCGTCGAACTCGGCGCACATGCGGTCGCGCGATGAGAACCGCTATACCACCTATCATCTGCCCTATGAGGCATTGGGGGTTGCCGACCAGCTGCGCCCGACCATTCAGGTTGAGCTGACCTATGCCAAGCTGCGGCGACCCGCCGTCGTTCGCCCCGTATCATCCTTCGTTGCCGAGGCCACTGGACAGCCGGCAGAGGTGCCCGCGATTACCTGTGTCAGCATTGATGAGACGGCGGCGGAGAAGTTGGTGTCGCTGACCAGGCGAACGGCCATGGAATTGGCCGGCCTCAGCCGCTTGGTCGATAAGACGCTGGTGCGGCACATCTACGACCTGCATATGATCCGCGGCGTTATCGACGTGAAACTGGTGAGGCAGTTGGTGGCGGAGGTATCCGTCGCCGACGCGGAGGAATTCCGCAACCAGTATCCGGCCTATGCCGCTGACATCCAGAGCGAAACCGACAAGGCCCTATCTGCCCTTGCTACCATGCCGGAATACCGCAACCGTTATCAGTTGTTCATGACGAGCATGGTCTATGGGGAGAGGCCAAGCTTCGATGAAGCGGTGGCGACGATCCGGGAATTGCTGGAGGGATAAATTCATTCTCCCGCCCAACAGAATTTCCACAGGACTTCGAACAAGATAAACGAGCCCCCCATCTTTCTGATCATCACCGATTTCTACGCGGGCGAATGCGATGCGCTATCGTGATATCCGCAATAGTCAGTCCCTGATTTACAAGGGTATTGCGAACAGAGTCATGGATTGGGGCGCTTCTTTTGGGATCAGATATTGTCATTACCATGGCAAATGGCACCCCAGCGGCGGGATAAGCAGCCCCCGCTCTCGTTAATGATTCCAAATACAGCATCCAGTTGGAGCTATTTCCACGCCCATGAACCATGCTGGCTTCGTAACGCTTTATAGGACTCCATTTGATCCCAGTCTTGAGCAAATAGCTTTCAGTTTTGTTCATTCCTTTCGGTACGCCTGCCCCATCTGTTTCGAGCTGGTTGTCCCAATCTGTATCACCAGTCTCCGGCAGAATGTTTTCCTGATAGAGGCGCGCTTCCAGCTGAACTCTTTGCGCTTCATCTTTATGATCCGGATCAATGGGCGGAGTGTAAGCTAATGTTAAATCCACCCTACCACGGCACGAGCCATCTGGATTTACAAGACTCGCAGGCCAGGAGAATCTGAACTCCAATTTATTGCGTCGCGGAAGTATTTCACTGAAGATTAGTGAAATCGCATATGGATCATCGACCAACAAAGAGTCAGCAACTGGAGGAAGGCCAAACCCAACGAATTCCCGTGATATGTGTCGCAATGCGGCATGTGTAAGTGGCTTTGGCCTAAGCGCTCGATGTATGGGAAGTGCCAACAAGACTTCTCGTGGCTGAGAATGTTCGAGACGCTGATCTAGAGTAGCGATGGTCGCCGCTGCATTAGGAGTCGCAAAACTAGTCCCGCAGTTTTCGACGCATTCTCCGTCAGGCGCAAAAGATCGCAATCCCGTCTGATTACCCATTAGCGAGGCACTGGGTTCTGTGCCGCCAAAATGAGCAAGATCCGGTTTACGCGCGCCTCCGACACCGGGGCCGCGCCGAGTATAAGTCGTAGGCAAAAAGCCCTCGTGCCCCTTAACCCCTGGCGGATTTACTGCGCCAATGGTGAGGCCGAGCAGATGTTCGGCAGGAGGTGTGATATTCTGTAAGCCGCTACCAAAGGCCGCTAGCATGGCAGTGGCGTCCGTTGCTTTCTTCGGCCACACCGGACGCGTTTGGCCTTGGGGAAGATTGCCGGCTGACACAACTAATATGACGTCGTTGATCAGAGCCAGCCTGTCGAGGCGATCAGCGAGCGGCGTATACCCAAAACGGGGATTAGGGGTTCTTAGGCCAAAGCTAAGATTAAATACACGGACTTTATAGTCACGCTTGGCAATTTTAATCTTCTCATCGAGAAGATCGAAGAAATAATCTATATCTCCACCATAATATTGGTGACGCAGTTCCTTACGAGGAAATATATCGAGATCAAAGAACTTACAGCTCTGAGCCTCAACTTGACCAGCGAGATGTGGATTAAGTGATTCCGCAGCGACGACGAGTCCGGCAATAAAAGTGCCATGGCACTCATCCTTATCGCCAGGAGCTACAACGCCTGCATCGCCGACCCGCCATGGCAACAACTCAGGAATAGAGGCCACACCGCCGTCGATAATGCCTACCACAGGGTATTTCCCATTTGGCGCGGGCACCGGAACAATTGGGCGTGCCGCACTACTTGGATGCGCGGCTGGCGCTGCTTCGATTAACGGAGGCAAATCTACGCTGCGTACGATAGCCTGTTCAGCTAAAGTATGCAGCAACGCTTGATGGTGTGCAGGCAATAAGTCGCGCTCAGAGGGTTGAATAACAGACCGTACTTTTGACACAACAGCGAGAGCCCCCCCTGTGCCGGGAAGCCAGATTTCCTTTCGCTGAGGGTTGGTCAGGAGCTGAATGCTCAATGCAAGAGAAGGCTCACCATATCCATCCCCGGCCTCCCTCGGCAGAAAAGTTCGAGCTGAGATGCCCGATGGAAGTGCGGAAAGCGCAGCGTGGAATTTCTCCAACAACGCGGCTATAGCATTGGGTGCCAAATCTGATCTTGGTTTAAATAGCTCAACAATATATCCACCAATAACTTCAGGCTGTCCCATCCATGCAACGGCTTCTTGTGCAGAAAAAGATATCCTATCAGCATTGTCATGGAGTTTAAGATTGCTAATGGCCCCCACCTCGCTTCGATAGCCAGAGATACGCTTTTCTAATTCTCCTGTTTTCTTATTAGGTGCAAGCCTAGGGGTGATCTCTGCCTTTTCTTCAATAAGGCTGTCGAGTTTATCCAAAGCAGCATGCGTTACCTGAAACATCAATTCGCCAATGTGCCCAGCTCCAACAAGGGCAAAGCCATGCGATTCTGTGAAAAGACTACCGAGTGGACGGTAACTTTTCCCCAAAGCTTCGTCTCGCATTTGGACATGAATAAAACCGGCATCTTGTTCTCTAGATTTGAGAACGCGGCTAATATCTTGAATGGTAGAACGGATTTTCTGTTTGTGACGAGAAAATCCTCGATCATTGTCTTTGTAGAAATCCCTCTTTCCAGTTGGGGGTTTCTTTGGATCTTCGATCCCAATAAACTTCTTTGTATCAAGAAAAACTTGGACAGGACGAAGTTCTTGAATTTCCTTTGCCATGGTCAATGCTCCTGATCTTGCATGTTTTGACTACGGCTCTTCAGTCGCCGTGAAACAGCGCTTTGTGACAAACCAAGAAGATCACCCGCTTCTTTTTGGGTGAAGTTGGCCGCAAGAAGGGCATCAACAAGCAACCCGTGACTACCTGCCAAGAGCCTTTGGCGATCCGGAGTGAACATTCTTGAATTCAGAAAAGCTTGACGGCTAAGTGCGTCATAAAGCGTCTTCCCTCGGGCTATAGCATCACGAGTTGGGCCTCCATCGGAGGCACTACTTCCATGTAATACAATATGGCGCTTACCGGCATCAATGAGAGCCTCGATATCTGCACCACTCATACCTTCTGTTGCCCACACAAGGAATTTACGCTCGGCCTCTTGGAGACGTAGAGGACGTACAAAACGATCAAGTAACTGACCTCGTACTTCGGGCGAGGGAAGCGGTATTTCGATCCGAACTTCGAAACGTCTCCATACAGCTGTATCCAGCAGATGTTCGTGGTTTGTCGCGGCTAACGTAAACCCTCGTCCATTCCGCCGGTCCAATGATTGTAGGAGTGTATTTACAACACGCTTTATTTCACCAACCTCTTGAGCATCGTCCCGAGCTTTGGCAATCGCATCAAATTCATCAAGGAATAGTACGCAGCGGTAGCGATGAACAAAGTCAAATAAAGATCCTATATTTCTTGCAGTTGTTCCAAGAAATGATGATACGAGACCATCTAATCTTGCTTCCACACATGGAAGATCAAGGCGCTTTGCTAGATAGTGTGCAAGTCTTGTCTTTCCAACGCCCGGCGCACCATAAATTAAGCATCTGGTGTTTGGGGATGCGCCGATGCGTTCCAGTTCGTCAGATCGGCGCCATTCGATCAATAGATCTTCGATTGCAGACGTAAGGGGAGCACTGAGTATTGGCGAATCAGACTCAATGGCATCTGGAAATACAACATTAACCAATGGAGCGCTTGTTTCACGATCATGAGGTAGGGGCGTTGAAACAGTCAATACCTCACCAGGCAGACGGCGGCGCGCTGCTTCAGCCGTGAGGCGCATTTCGTCTAGAGCCATAGGGGCCATTCCCTGACGGCGGCCATTTCGTGTCAGAAGTCGTCCGAGCTTAGCGGCTTGTTCCTTGTTATCACCCTCCAGTGCGTTACGGAGACGTTCAACCTGATGACCCGCGCGCTTGGGGTCGCCCTCAAGCGCAATCTGAGCCAACGCCAAAATGATATCGAAATGCTCCATTTTTATGCGCTCCGCTAAGCTATTAACTCGGTATGTGTTGTTGATTATGACATATCTCTCATAGATATGCAATAAGAAGCCGCACAGATGACTGAAGTCGGTTTTATGATGCAAAAACCGCAGTGATTATGCGCCTCTAGATCATAAGTACGACAAGGCTGATTTAACAAACGGGGCTGCGCCCCCGCCGGCATCAAGGCTTCCCCACGCGATGCGTGGGCGTCAGGCGCGGTCTCCCCGACCTTCCTCCACTGCGTTCCGTGCAGGCCGGGTGATCCCCCTCCGCGCCTTCCGGCCTTGACCCCGGACACCCCGCTCACCGGCGCGAGCCTCGCTCCGGGTTGCATGTGCAACCCGGACATGAGGACAAGGGAAATGACCACCACGGAGAAAGCCGACCTTTATACCCGCATCACCAACCGCATCGTCGCCGACCTGGAACAGGGAGTGCGGCCCTGGTTCAAGCCCTGGAATACCGAACATGCCGCCGGGCGCATCACGCGGCCCCTGCGGCATAACGGGACGCCCTATCGCGGCATCAATATCGTCATACTGTGGGGCGAAGCCATGGCGAAGGGCTTCGCCGCCCCCATCTGGATGACCTACAAACAGGCTCAGGAATTGGGCGGGCAGGTCAGGAAGGGCGAGACGGGATCGCTTGTCGTCTATGCGAACCGCATCACCCGTACCGATACCACCGAAGCCGGAGAAGAGATCGAACGCGAAATCCCTTTCTTGAAGGGCTACACAGTGTTCAATGTCGAGCAGATCGACGGGCTGCCGGCGCAGTATCATGCGCCCGCTGCCCCGGTGCTTGATCCGGTTCAGCGCATCGCCGATGTGGATCGGTTCTTCACCGTCACCGGGGCCGACATCCGGCATGGCGGCACCCAGGCTTACTATGCCGTCAATCCCGACTATGTGCAGATGCCGCCCTTCACCTGCTTCAAGGACGCGGAAAGCTATTACGCCACGCTGGCCCATGAGATGACGCACTGGACGCGGCACAAGTCGCGGCTCGACCGGGATTTTGGCCGCAAGCGCTGGGGCGATGAAGGCTATGCCGCCGAGGAACTGGTCGCCGAGCTGGGTTCGGCGTTCCTTGCCGCCGACCTGGGCATCGCCCCCGAGGTGAGGGAAGACCATGCCGCCTATATCGGCTCATGGCTCAAGGTGCTGAAAGACGACAAGCGCGCCATCTTCACTGCTGCCTCCCATGCCCAGCGGGCCGCTGATTTCCTGCACGGGCTGCAACCCGCAGCGATGCCGATCCTAGGGGCCGCCGCCTAGGCGGCCCTATCCCCGGTCTCGTTTCAATGGAAATAACGATATTTTTAGTGTATAATATGCCCATGCAAAACACTGATGTATCAGTTCTAGTAGGTGACCTTAAGAAGCTTGAAATGCGCGTCAATGTGCTTTCTGCTGAGAATGAGGCACTGAGGGGGAAGATCGACGAGCTTTATTCGCGGATGGATCGTTTGGCCAAGAGCTTCATCAACACGACCGGCGCGATGAATGACCTGATTAGCACCCTGGTCGTTAGCCGACGTGAAGCCTCTGAACGTCTGGACATTATTGAAATGAATCTTTTCCCCAAGACCGCCGACGCTTTGACCGATGCGGAGAAAATCATCGGCAAGGGTGACGGATTATTCTTCAATCCGCTCGACCGGCGGGAGAAATGAGGGCTGATATGGAAAACAGTAAAGAAATAATGGAATTAAAATCTCAAATTTCTGAAATGAAAATCGAAATTGGTGAGCTAAGGCAGATAATTAACGGTACGAACAAGTGGATTGGCGCTCTGAAAGATGGGACTCTGAACTTGGCAACCGAAGTTAGCCACGCACACGAGAAGATTAATACTCTGCTATATAAGGAGCCTGAGATCGTAAAGACGATTGAGCAGATCGAAGAAATCCTGGGCAGGGCGGATCAGCCAACGCCAGGTGCTCCACCGCATTCCTAAAGGACAAAACGGATTATCTCGCATACTATTACCTAAGACTCACTATGCGAGTGCAGACCATGGCACAGCAAGGCAAGGGAACATCGCCTCAACCGGTAAACTCACTTGATGAAGAAATTCAAGCCTACCATTCTCGGATGGAGGAATTAACCGCCAATGGCAAAATGACTCGGCTGGAAGCAAGTCATTTGCTTCGGAAGGAAGATAACGAAAAGCTAGTAAAAATGAATACTGAGAAGGTAACAGCCAGCCAACCCACCTCAGAACAACAGGCCAGGCCTGATCATTCTTCGCAATATGGCAGGCTTGGTAAGTTAACCCCAGAGCAATTGGCCCGGCGTGATCGTCTTCGGGGCAGTAAAGTTCCCGAGGCAGAGAACGTTCATGGCAATCAGGCCGGTCGCACTCCCAATGGACGGGGGCGAGGCGACGATTAGTGGGGCGATCAGGTGTCCGCTTGATAGTACGGGTTCGGCTTTCCTTGCCGCCGACCTGGGCATTGCCCCCGAGGTGAGGGAAGACCATGCCGCCTATATCGGCTCATGGCTGAAGGTGCTGAAAGACGACAAGCGCGCCATCTTTACCGCCGCCGCCCATGCCCAGCGCGCCGTTGATTTCCTGCACGGGCTGCAATCCGCCGCCATGCCGATCCAGGGGGCCGCCGCTTAGGCGGCCTCTTAACCAACAGGGAAAGGATTTCCAAAGGATAGAAATAACATAAATGATTATGTATAATTTCACTCATGAACAGCACTGAAAAAGAAATTGCCGATCTGCGCGCGGAAAATGCCAAGCTACGCAAGGAATTGGATGAGCTTCGCGACTGCTCCTATAAGCACTTCGATTTATTTACGTCGCATATTTCAAAAATATCGGATGACTTCTGTGGAATGTCTACCGACGTGACGGATATCTTCAATTACCTAATGCCGCTCCTATACAAAGCCTATCCGGATTTTGCCGAGACGCGAAAGCAGATAGACCAGATTCTTTCTCGGCGGCGCGATCTCGGTAGCTCCGACAAAAAATAAATCTAACCAGAACTGCGGAACTGATGCACATAAAATCTGACATACAAGAGCTTAGGGCTGAACTTGATGATATACGCGAAGCGCTGAAAAAAGAATCGGCGAATACGATGCGCATCGGCGAGGAGAATGATAAGCTACGCAAGGAATTGGAGGAACTTCGCGACTGCTCCTATAAGCACTTTGATTTATTCACGTCGCATATTTCCGACATGTATGTCGGCATGACAGATATATTTAATTATCTGATGCCACTCCTATACAAAACCTATCCGGATTTTGCCGAGACGCGAAAGCAGATAGACCAGATTCTTTCTCGGCGGCGCGATCTCGGCAGTTCCGGCGGCAAATCGGGCTAGCACGGCTTACCAATATCCCATACCCTGCACCTAGCGTTGCTACGCAGGGAGCAGTGATATGCCCGCCGGCATCGACGGCCCACCGTCTAAGGACGGCCCTACCCGGCCCACAAAATTTCATCATTCGCAGCATACCGGCCAAGGGGGCGCCGACATGGCTTCGGAGAACTCGGCCGCCAACGAGCGCTTCAAGCGCAATTCGGAAGCGTTGCAACAGCGCCAAACCGAGTGGTACCAGGCGCAAAACCAACCCCAACCCAACAATGACGAGGCACAGAAGGCAAAGGAAACCGAGGCCGGGCAGAACACCCAACAGGGTCAGCCTGCGCCCGATCAGCAAGCGAAGCTCGACCGTTCCCAACGGTACGGACGTGACGGTGAATTGACCC
This sequence comes from Niveispirillum sp. GW835-FHT14G11, assembly GCF_058793615.1. NCBI lineage: Bacteria > Pseudomonadati > Pseudomonadota > Alphaproteobacteria > Rhodospirillales > Azospirillaceae > Niveispirillum > Niveispirillum sp. GW835-FHT14G11. Next base: position 38,773 of record NZ_JBXAFZ010000030.1, on the reverse strand, counting down.
CTGAGCAGCAGGCCCGGCTTGACCGCCTTTCGGGCAATAAGGGTCTTGAGGCAGAGAACGCTCACGGCAATCAGGCCGGTCGTGTTCCTGATGGTCGGGGGCGCGGCGAGTAGCGGCGCGCTCAACTATCGGGCTGGTAATATGGGTTTGGCTGCGCCCGCTCCTGGCATTCCTTTATCTTCCAATAGGGCGGCGCGAAGAATTTCGTGCTGTTGCCCATGCCGGCAAGCCAGAGCATTCCCATTCCCTCCTCGAAACCGATCAACTCATGGGGAAGGAACAGGGGGCGCCCGATCTGCTGATCGCTTGCCCCATCTCCCGAGCTGACGGAGACCTGCCCGCCGGTCGAAGTGCCCGTGTTCTGATTGATCCCTTTCACGATTACGGTGCTCTGCCCCGACCGCTTCGACATCCATTCGGCGGTGGTCAGGTCGTTTGGCGCAAAACCGAACACGACGCCGGCATTGGCGATGAAGGTTTCCCATCGCTCTTTGTAGAGTGCCTTGAGCTGTGCGAGATCCTGGAAGATGGCGGCGACTTGGACGCGGTAACCGCGCACCAAGCCGAAGGCGTCTTCGAGCGGGCCAAGATGTCCGAGCGCCGCCATCTCATCAATGAGCATAAGGGTGCGTCGTCCGCCGGGACGATAGAGCGCCCGCAGCGCCGAGACGATGACAAGCCGCAGCCAGACGCTATGGGTGCGCAGCCGCTCGGCGGGAAGGATCACATAGACGGTGGTTGGCTTGTCCTTCAGCTTGGCGAAGTCGATGCCGCTTTTCTTCACATCGTCTCGCATCGGGCGCGACAGCAGCCATCGCGTCTGCGTGTCGGCATTCGACTGGATGCTGGAAAGCTCCCGGCTCTCTTCCATGAAACGCCCGGCAAGGCTGGCGATCTCGAAGCCGCCCTTGGCGACCATATGTTCGGCGGTTACCCGCAGCCCGGCAATTTGCCGTTTGCTCACCGTGCCGTTTGGCCCGACCTCTTCTTGCCATTCGTTCGCTTCGGTCAGCATGCCGCGAACATTCTCCAGGTTCGCACGGTCGCCGTTATATAACTTCTCCCACATGATGAGGCCGACAACGAGGCCCTGCGCCGACTCCGACCAATGGGGGTCTTTGTCCTCGATCTTGATGAGCGCCTCGCCGATGGCGGCGGCATCATCATAGAAGGTGGGCGCGTCGGGATCGAGGCCGGTCAGCGGATTGAACCCGGCGCTGCCCAGGCCCAGCACGTTGAACGGATTCAGGATCACGACTTCATGGCCGAGCTGGCGGCGATGCTCCGCCGTGACGGCGGCAAGCTCGCCTTTCGGGTCGATCACGATCACCGATTGCTGTTCAAGCCCATGCAGCAGGTTAGGCACCAGGAAGCGTGTGCCTTTGCCCGACCCGTTGGGGCCGAACACCAGCAGGTGCCGCTCGCCATTGTACCAGATGGGACTCCCGGCTTTCTGGGTGTGGGTGTCGTAATAGTGGCCGAGACGGATGCTTCCGCTCTTGCGCGCGCCGGTGCGGGCTGATAGCTCGGCTTCGGTCGTCGTTCGCGCATCGCCGAGCGGACTGAGCATGGCCGCCTAGAACTCCTGATCATGAATTGAGGAACGGCGTCCGGCCCCTGTCGCCGCCGTCGCGATGGCTTCGGCTTCCGTCGCGAGACGCGCATCGCCGTGAGCCTTCTGCGACTCGACTTCCTTTCGGCCAAAGCGGAGTCGGTGGCGGATATGCGTGCGCCATATCCAGGCGATAAGCAGCACGATCCCCAACGCTGTTCCGTAATAGGAAATAACAGAAACGGGATGATTGGCGTAGAGTTTTAGCCAAGGAAAGTAGTTTATAAAGTCATTGCAAAATGTAGCGCCAGAAATCATATCCGCATTCGCAAAACGATCTATGCCTCTGCATCTATTTGGTCCGTTGAACTGAATTCCCATCCATTCGTTTGCGTAATAACGCAGGAACAGACTGTGCAATTCATAGAGAATTGCGCCGCCAGTAAATAGCCTGAAAGTCCCCTGAGCGAAGCTGAGAGCATAGCGGGTTGCCAGCCCCATACCTGTTCTAGGTGGTTCTTGTTCCATGGCGTGCGCCGCTTCAGCGGCGGTTGGGTGCGGCCTGCATTTCTGCAAGCTTCGCGCAATCATACTTCGGCGCGTCGGCTTCTACGAACTTTTGAAGATAATAAGTTTTTCCAATGGTATCAGTCAAACTGGCCGAGCTTCGGCTGACCGTCCACACCCCTTTGACCTTCACGATATTGAGCGCCATGACACCGGAAACGCCCATGTAGCTCATATCGCCGCCCACGCCCTGCAAAGCTTGGCTCATGATTTCGCGTGCGTTCCGCGCTTCTGATGCGGGGCCATCGCTCCAAGAACCGCCTCCGCTGCGATAAACACCGGCAACCATGGTTGCGCGCCCATTGTATTCAATGCCGTTCATCCGTTCTGCTTCGGATATCTTTGCAGATATGATGTTAAATGAAGGTTTCTTGTATTCCACTAAAATATTCTTCGGATCAGTCGGCATAAAACTCATCTCAGATCGATCAAATATCGACCCTGTGTAATAATAAGATTCTCCGCAATGCGTTAAAATCTTATCCCACACTTTTTGAGCTTCGGCTTTCGCTTCAGTTTCCTCCTTTGTGGCGCTGTCGCATGCGGTCAATGAAACGCATGCGATAAAGACCGCCGCAATCAGGCGCCGGGAGCGGCTCGCTGATTTTGCCGTAATAATAGCGACCATCTTGCCGCCTACACTATTATGTGTCATCGGACGATGCTCCATTACCACTTCATGGTTATGGAAGCATATCCTTTTTCCTAATGTCTAGCTCATAGAAGGTAGAAGGCAGCACAACCCCTTTGCTCCGGCATTTTGGTATGTGCTCGGGGCCTGTCGAAGGCGCGGCGGACAGGTACTGCTGATCCAGTCATGCGGAGAACTTACCCGCAACGTCATCCTTGATAACAGTTCCCAGCCAAATCCCGACCCCGCCAGCGATGAGCGTGACGAAGGCCGCCCAGATGTGATCCATCTCCATCTTCTCATGCGCCGCGTACCAGTAGGTGCCGGCGATATAGAGGGCTACCAGTCCGATGGCGATCGGCTTGGGCAAGGCGCGCAGCAGAAGCCACATGCAGGCGCAGATGGTGGCGGTCACCAGCACGCCGCACAGGATGGCGAACAGCGCATGCCATCCCCAGCTCTCGAATACATGTGTACCGGACATGTAGCCGGCAATGACAAAGGGAGCAACCGGCGGCACCGCCGCGCCCAGTTTGATGCAGTTCACGAAGCCTTCGCCGGCTTCTTCTGCGGTCACGACGATCTGCGGCAACTGGCTCATGCTATCCTCCCTTGGGGCGGAGCAACTGGATCGTGGAATTCGGTACAGCGGTAACCGGCGGTGCGGCGAACAGGTCAGGCGGTGCCGCCCGGCGTTGCGGCGGGCTTCCCAATTCTGTCCATGATTCCTTGGCCAATCGCGATGCCGATGCATCCGGCGATCAGGCCGACGAAGACCGCCCAGACGATGTCTTCACGAAAGCAAACCCCATAGACACCACCGATATAAAGGGCGATCAGCCCGACCGAGGCATCTCTGGGCAGTGCCCGCAGCAGCGCTATCACCCCGGCACAAGTGGCGGCGAATATGATGAGGCCGATCATGATGGTGAACAGGATGTGCCATCCCCATTCCTCATATACATACACAGCCGCCAGACCGGCGGGGGCGATGAACGGGATGGCTATTGGGAGCGCCAGGATCACGCCGAAAATCACGCCGGCTATGTTGGCAGCTTCATCAAGCGTCACGACAACCTGAGGCATTTGACCCTCCTCCATGGCGACATACGCGCTTACAGGGACTAGGTGCACAGCGGATCAGTGAAGGACAAAAGCTGGCGCGGGCGGCAGGCGCACGCGCGGAGCAACACGGGTATCTCTAATACGTGACTATAGTCCGTGGTTTCTTGGTCTTCAACGATGTTCCGCTGCCGGCATGACAGACCGGCCATCCGCACAGCAGCTCGTCGCATGGAATCTCCGCCGCCTGCGCGTCGCCCAGGGCCTCGCGCAGGAAAAGCTCGCCGTCGATGCGGAGGTGGACAGGACGTATGTGAGCCGCCTTGAGCGCGAGATGGAAAACCCGACGGTCAATGTGCTTGAACGTCTGGCATCCGCGCTGGGGGTGGAGATCGTGGAATTTTTCGCGGCGATGGAACCGGGCGACAAGCCTGCACCACTGCCCAGCGGCAGGCGGGCCGGTTCGGCGCGCGGCAAGAGCGGCGGCTGAATACGGCTGTCGCCGCATACGCGCCGTCAAAATTTTTCTCCGCCGCATAGAGGCGCATGCCCTGAACTGACCGGATTCGATGTATGATCCGACCAGCTCGCGTCAGCGTCCGGCCTCCTGGAGTGTGTCCCATGAACAGGCCAAAACCGGAAAGGGTAAGTGGCAAGCCATGCGCGGTAGTGCGCGCGTCTTGGCAGGGGCCTTCTGCCCCGTGCACCCCGATTAGGAAGACGCTTCTCCCCATCCTGTTCCTCCGGCCTCGGAACGCGATGCATGAGCCATGGCAGTGAGAAGCGCGCCCGAACAGCTCACCTCACCATCCGGCTCACGCCGGAGGAACGGGAAGCCATCGACGCGGCGGCCAGCCGTGCCGGCTTGACGGCGGGCAGCTACGCCCGGCAGGTTCTGCTTGGCGCACCGGCACCGCGCCAGATGCGCCGCCCCCAGATCGAGCGCCGCGAACTGGCCCGGTTGCTGGGCCAGTTGGGTGCCATCGGCAACAACATGAACCAGGTGGCCCGCTTCGCCAATTTCGGCGATCCGGTTGATCGCGGTCGCTTCGCCGAGGCGCTGGACGGGCTGCGGCAGATGCGTGACGCCGTGCTGAAGGCGCTGGGGCGCGATCCATGATCATCAAGGGCCAATCCCGTTCCGGCCCCAGGGAACTTGCCGCCCATCTCGGCAATGCCGAGAAGAACGAGCGCGTCACGCTGCTGGAGACGCGGGGCACCGTCGCCCAGGATTTGCGCGGCGCGCTGGCCGAGATGGACGCGCTCGCGGTCGGCACCCGCTGCACCAAGCCATTCTATCACGCCGCCATCAGCCCGGAGCCGCCGCACCGGTTGTCGCCGCAGCAGCGCGCCGACGCCATCAACGCCCTTGAGGAGAAACTTGGTCTGACCGGCCAGCCGCGCGCCGTCATCCTGCACCGGAAATTCGGGCGCGAGCATATTCACGTCGTCTGGTCGCGGATAGATATAGAGCGCATGCGGGCCATTCCCGACAGCCACAATTACCGTAAGCACGAGGAAGTCGCGCGCGATCTTGAGCGCCGCTTCGGCCATGACCGGGTGCAAGGCGCGCATCACGAGCGTGTAGGTGTTGAGCGCCCAGCCCGCACGCCATCGCGCTCCGAACTGCGGCAGGAAGAACGCACCGGCATCACCGGCAGGCAGGTTCGAGCGGAGGTGACGGCGGCATTTCGGGGAAGCGACGGGCCGGAAGCGTTCAAGGCCGCTCTTGAGGGGATGCGCTACACGCTCGCCCTGGGTGACCGGAGGGATTTTGTAATCGTGGATCGTGCGGGCGGTATCCACTCTCTGGCCCGGCGCATCGAAGGGGTGAAGGCGGCGGAGCTGCGCGCCTTCATGGCTCCGCTCGACCGCGAAAACCTTCCTTCCGCCGATGCCGCGCGGGATGCGGCGATACAGGCCGGGCGGAAAGCTGGCGGGCAACGCGACCCATCCGCGTCGCTCACCAAAGCCTATGCGCGCGGCGACGACTATGTGAGCCAGGCCACGGCAGCGCAGCGGGACTTCCAGCGGCGGCAGGATTTGCTGAACCGACCGTTCCGGCTCAAATGCCTTCTGGATCGTTTGGAGGAACGGACAGACCACGAACCCGACGCGGGGCCTGACCATCAAAACGAGGCTCCCGGTGGTGGCCGCACCAGGGGCCGATAAGAGCCGCTACAGGCCGTCATGCCGGCGCGATCTTTCGGGTCGGCGCGATAGGTGTCACCGGCAGGCACCATCGTCAGGAAACGGCAGCCCCTGTCCGACATGCCGGAAGGACAGTGGGGCGGCGCTACCCGGCTGTTTCTTCAAGGTCGATTCGCGACCGCATGAGCCAGCTTGTCAGAAGAGCCGCAGCCCAATGTGTGCGGCGGTATGCATCGCAGCCCGTCATTCGACCGAAGCAAGCTATCGTCACCGAGAACGAATTGCCCGTGCTCATTCGTCCGGCGCTCCGATGCAGCGGCCCGCTGACGGTCTATGAGCTGTACCAGTATTTTCTGCGGCGGAACAAGCTGTGGAAGTTCTTCGCTATGTTCCCACCACCAGGGCACTGATATAATATTTCTGATCTTGAGTTTTACTCTAATTTTACTTTGAGCATAGTCAGAAGGAGCAGAAAGCTCAATTCTGGCTGCGATGATAGAGCTCAGCAACCCAGGGCGAGTGATGCTGCTTTTGATAGACGAGGCACAGCTCCTTTCGAGGTCGTGTCACGCCCACATAGAATAGCCGCCGCGCCTCACGAAGCCCTCGGTCACTTTTCTTGTCCCGCCAATTTGGGAAATCGTCATCATTGATACCAAACATGATGACTGCGTCAAACTCTCGCCCCTTGGAGCTGTGGAGCGTGCTCAAGGTAACACGACCGCTGCCCTCAACCCGCCCAGCAAATACATTGAGCGGCATGTCACGATCCTGAGCCGGATCGGTCCGTGACATCATTTCCGAGCACACTTCCCATTCCTGGTGCGTGTTGCGAGTAATAGCCTGCCATGGGGCGATCAGTTCACGGCGGAAACGGTACAACCATGTATGGGTAGTCTCGCCTGCGTCGATGCCGCTTCGTAGGAATGCGATCAACTGGCGAGACAATGCCTGTTCCTCGGCCTCCCTTGCTCGACCCTCATAGACTAGATTGAGCGCCTGGCTGAGCAGCCTGCTATAAGATGGGTTGGCGTCGCGCCATCCGCCCGTCACCCAGCCGGCGCAGGCTTCGATAAATCTGGCAAGGCGCGAATTGCGCTTCACAAGCGCATTCCCGTCGGTACGGACAAAAGCGATATCAGTGCTTCCGAGCGCTTCGGCAACCTTATCTCCGAGCCAAGCAGCACGATACAGAACCGCGATTTGCTCAAGCTCAAAGCCCCGGCCGAGCAACGCCGGCAAGACGGCTTTCGCTATATGTTGAGCTTGCCGGTCATGGTCCCCCTGAACCGACCAAAAGGTCAGTTCACCATCAGGTGCTCCATCAACACCGTGATAATCGCGCTCCTCACCAAGCGCCCCCAAAGAGGCGCGGATAATTTTTGCGCCTGAGCGATAGTTGAAGCGCAGGCGGATCGTCTTAACGTCGTCGCGTTCTGTGAGGCTGCGCAGCAGTTCGGGATTGGCACCCGTGAAGCCGTAGATTGATTGATCGGCATCGCCCACCGCGAACAGACGTATGCCGCTCTCGAAACAGAGCAACAAGACCAGTTCATGGAGGGCATGTCCCAGGTCCTGATATTCATCTACAAACAGAACTGGGAAGCGAGCTCGCAGTGCGTCACGAATCCAGTGATGGTCCTTGATCATCCGAAACGCGATCAGAGGCATGTCGTCAAAATCGATTAGCCCATTGCGGCGCAGTTCAGCCTCATAGGCTTCAATGAAAGCAGCAAGCTCAGGGTTACGCCCCTGCCATGACGGTCGGCTGCGGTCGACATCGCGGCGGCGCTTCTCTTCTGCGAAGCGCCAACGGTCATGCGGGTTACCTGCTTCATTGATGACAGCATCATAGGCGGCCTCGACGGCAGCCCGAACCTCGGTGTGCGTTGCTACTCGAAAGTTATCAGGAAGGAGGCCTGCAATGCAGCGTGCATAAGGCGAGATAACCTGGGCGAGCGCAAAACTGTGGACAGTGCCGATGAAACTGCGGTCGCTGCCCGTAACGCCGAGCTTGGCTAGACGCCCCTCAAGTTCGATTGCACATTCGTTGTTGTACGTTATGCAGGCAACTCCACGCGGATCGATCACATCTTCTATCAGCGTTCGCGCCATGGCGGTGGTCAAGGTTTTGGTCTTACCGCTACCAGGACCAGCCAAGACGATACAGTGGCTACGCTCTCGCGCCGCATCATATTGCTCCGGATTGCGTTCGAGATCTGCCAGCGCTTGCGCCAGAGCGAGATGACTAGACACGATCCACCACGAACTTAATGGCTAAAGCGATATAGTCAGGCGGCTTTAGGCCAGGCACCTTTGTCGCAAGCTTTGCGCTTAGACGGCCTTTGCCTATATCGGAAATCATCGCCAGCAATTGGTCAGGGTTGACAGGCGTCGTTCCGTCACGCCAGGAAGCGATGCGTGCCGTCCGCTTTGAGCCGAAACCTTGTTCGTCCAGAATATCGAGGAGCGCCGCTTGCAGTTTCGGTGTTTGCGCAATGGCAATCTCGAAGGTTTGATTGTTCATGAAGATGCCAGCCGATGTCCAGCCGGCGCTAAAGGTGGTGAAGTCGGCTGCCTCCCACATTGCTCTATCTGTCGGGGATAATGGAGCTTTCCCGGATACCGCGCAGATGGCGTCCCATATGCCCAATGCTCGTGTTTTACCGAGTGGCGGCTTAGTCCCGTCCAAGGGGTCCCAATCGGTAATAACAGAAAATGGAAGGCCGAGGCTCTGTGCCAGCTTTACATAAGGTATGAAGTTGATCCCGGCGACATTGCAAACTGTGATGCCGAGTTGGTCCAAATTATGGCCCACCGCCTCTGCGAACCCGGGCAGTAGCGCTTCCTCTGCGTCACCTTCGACAAAGATGACTCCCCGCGCGAAAAGCAACTCAGATCGTGTCGCGGTTAGATAGCGCTCGATATCGTCGAGTTCACCGGGAGTTACCGGGAGCGCGGCAAGTGAATAGGCATTGGATGCACCATTCACACTGCGAAGGTTAACGATTGAGCGTAGCGGTGCCGCCGCCGCGAGGGTCGGCGAATGGCTGGTCACAATCAATGCCTGGGTGGCATCAGCATTCTTGAAGAGTTTGTTGAAGACGGCACGTTGGAACTGCGGGTGAAGATGCGCCTCGGGCTCCTCAATGCAAAGAAGCGAGTAGTTACGTTCGTTTTTTTCGCGCCGCCATGCGAACTCGGCCAACTTCAATGCGACCAACGCCACATTGGCAGAGCCTAAACTTGCTTCGGCAATGCCCCGCTTGCCTCCGTCGATAAACAACGCGATCGCGCGGAATAGTCGCAACGGATCAGCCGGTCCGAAGCGCAATCGCGCGTCGATATCGTGTGTGCTACCGGCCAAATCCAGAATACCGGAACGAAGTGCACTTTCGAGTGTTTTTACCGATGGAAAGCCTTCCAGCTTCTTAGTTGCCTTCTCAAGGTCAGCGGCGACACCATCCAGTTCAGCACGGCTCACGGAGCCGACTGCATCTTCGAGCAACGGGCGAAGGGGAGAATTGCGCCAAGACGCAAGCTGTCCTTCAGCATCGCGCAAAGCATCAAGCATGTCGAGTGCGATCCGACGACGGACTCGGCTTGGCACGGGACGAGCTTCATCACCACCGCCATAAACGATGAACTCACAGTCTTCGCCCGACTTCGGTGCGTTGCTGATCTCAGGCTTCTTACGATAAATATAACTCAATCGCGCGACCGTTGGGTCACCAGAGATACGGAAGTCGGTCAATAAAGCTGTCAGCGCAGCATCTGTATCGAATTCAGCGAAATCCAGATGCACCTCAATTTGCGGATTCTGCGCAAAATCACAGCCGTCCCAAAAATCCGAAAGTTTCAACTGCCGTGCGGAGTCAGGAAGGGTGGGGTCAAGCACCAGTCGAATAGCAAAGAGCAGGTTGCTCTTTCCGACGCGGTTCTCTCCGAGTAGGACTATATTGCCGGCGAGCGGAATATCGATTGCCGCAAAGTTACGAAAGTTATGGATGCTTAATTTTGATAGACGCACGTTTCCCCCTCTCTAGGGACTTGCCTACCCGTTGGTGCGTACGGTCATGCCCTAAGGAAATTCTATGGCGATTTCTCACTATAATAGATAAAGGACGGCCTATGGAACGCATTAAAAGACATGAGCGCCACCCAGTGCCGGCCACGAAACTCTTATCAGCTGGTGAGGTGAAAGGAGTAGCAGGAAGCCCCCAGTTCAAGGTCCTGAGCCGTGCACGAGTTATACCTTTTTATGGGTGATCACAGAATTCCCACGAAAGAGCTTTGCTTCACGAGTGTGAGACGTGCTATCCGATCCCGGCTGTTAGGGCATTTTGGCCTCGGTCGGGTGTTCTGACGACAAAATCTAGGGCAGAAATTAGGGCACTGTTTGGATAGAGTTGGGAAAAGGCGATAAAATCCATAAAAATCAATCAAATGGATATATCGCTTGAAATTGGTGCGCAGGCTCATAACCTGAAGGCCGCAGGTTCAAATCCTGCCCCCGCATCCACTGACGTTATAACAACCCGCCCAGAGAAATCTGGGCGGGTTGTTGCGTTCAGGATCTCCGCCAATTTGCCGTGAAGCTCGGCGTGTATCTCGCCACGGCGGGCACCGGGCTCGATCACCACCTTGTCGATCAGCGACCGGATCGCCTCCATGGACTCGCCGCGGGTAATGGGATCCTCCAGGGCCGCCGTCACGCGCTCGATCATCTTGGCGTAGAGGCCGGCAATGTTGGGGTGGACATCGGGCATGACGGTCGGCGCCTCCGACAGCCGGGCTTCGAGTTGAACCTTCTGCTGTTCCAGATCCGCTAGTCGGGCCTTCATGGAGGGCTGGTAAAGCCCGTCCTCAATAGCCGCCAGCATGGCGTCGATGCCGCGCTGTGCCTTGGCCAGAGCCTGACGGTCCTCATGCTGCCGAGCGCGCAGTTCCCGGTTGGATTGGTTGATCAGGTCGATGCCGGCCCGGATGGCGACCTCAATGGCTTCGGGGGAGACAAGCTTATGGCGCAATCCATCCAGGACCCGCGCTTCGATCTCCAGGCGCTTGACCGTGTGGCTGTTATGGCAGGTGCCGCGCCGATAGCGGTTGAGGCAGCCATAGCGGTCGTTGGTAACGATTCCATAGTTGTCGTTGCAGCAGGCACATTTCAGCAGCCCGGACAGCAGGAAGCTGGGACGGTGCTTGTCGTTCAGACGGTTGGCATGTGATGCCCGGGCGGCGGTGATCGCCGGCTCGTACTGGATGGCCAATTGCTGCTGTCGCTGCCGAACCGCATGCCATAGTTCATCGTCAACAATTCTCAGCTCGGGCACTTCCGTTCTGATCCATGCGCTTTCCTGGTTCAGGCGGGGGACACGCTTGCCGCTCAACGGATCCTTGAGGTAGCGAAGCTTGTTCCAGACCAGTACGCCGGCGTAGAGCTCGTTGTTGAGCGTGCCTGTTCCTCTGATCGCATGCCCACGGATGGTCGTATCGCCCCAGGCTTTTCCATTGGGGCCGAGGACCCCATCCTTGTTCAGGTTGGCGGCAATCGTTCGGGGGCTGACCCCCCGGGCAAATTCCTGGAAGATTCGTCTGACCGTGGCTGCTTCCGCCTCGTTGATGCGGCGACCACCGCGGACCAGATCGCCATCGGTTCCGAGCTCCTTGATGACATCGTACCCGAAGCACAAACCGCCACCAGCCTTGCCCTGCTCCACACGCCCCCGGAGACCACGGTGGGTTTTGGCCGCCAGGTCCTTCAGGAACAGGGCGTTCATGGTGCCCTTCAGTCCCACATGGAGCTCGTTCACCTCCCCCTCCGCCAAGGTGACCATCTTGATGCCGGAGAACTGGAACTGGCGGTGCAGGATGGCGATATCGGCCTGGTCGCGACTTAATCTGTCCAAGGCTTCGGTCAGTACGATGTCGATCCTACGGGCTTGTGCGTCCTGGAGCAGCGACTGGATGCCCGGTCGCAGCGTCAGCGATGCGCCGGACACGGCTGCATCCTGGTAGGTGGCGACAACCTGCCAGCCTTCGCGGGCTGCTCGTTCCCGGCAGATGCGGAATTGGTCCTGGATCGAGGACGGGCTCTGCTGGTCGCTGGAATAACGCGCATAAATGACGGCGCGAAAGCTCATGGGGTCACCGGCGTGTCTGGGCGGGAGAGTGGCCATCCTTTAGAAGGCTATCACGCCTTGTCGGAATGGGGATGTTTGTCATTTGAAGTCGCCATGGACAGCAGGTCGCGGGCGATCTTGCGCCCCAGCGCGGCCGCCACCACCAGGATGGCGGGATCAAGGATGTGGGCATGAGCGCTGAGCGGCATCTTGTTGCTGTCATTGGCAGGGGGAAGGGGGCTGAGACGGAGATGGATCATGTGTCACCTGGGCTGACGACAGGCACACCACGCGCCTATCTCCCAGGCACATGCGCGGGTCTACAGCAGGCGAACAGTCTGCGTCCGCTATTCCAAAATCAGTCGCCTAACATGCTTCTTGTGCATGTTGGATTAGGGCTTGGCTGGATGCCGAAACCTGACCATTTATGCCGCCTCTGCCCCCGCTGGTGCCAGCCGTCATGGAAGCGCATAAACCATTGCGGCTCCTGAAAGCATCCGTAACGACAGGCCATGCCGATCGCCGCCAGGAGATGCCGCCGTTCTCCCCTTCCTCACCGGTGGCAACGGCCACCCTTCGTTGGTCAGGCGACCACCTGGGCCCCCGACATCATCTCGCTGACGATCTGTTCGACCTCGCGGCCGTCGAGGGTTCCGCGTTCCAGCAACAAATCGGCGATCCTTTCGATGATGGCGATGTTGCTGCGAAGAAGGGTGAGAGCCTTCTTGTGTTCAGCCTTGAGGATCCAGTCGACCTTGCCCGCGAGATCGGCGTCCGTGGCCAAGTAGGCCGGCACGTTGCTGCTATCGACCTCGCCGGCCCAGAAGAGGGTTTCACCAAAGCCGAATGACACCAGCATCGACGTGGCCGTGGCTGTGGCCTGCGCCAAGTCACTATCCCTCGGGCCGCCGGAGCCAGTGCTGATAGCGCCCAGCAACAGTTCCTCCGCTGCCTGACCTGCCAGCAAAACCCGGATATGGATCCGGATTTCCTCCTGCGTGCAGATCCGGCTAGGAGTGAAACTCATACCGGCATCCATACCCCGCATCAGCACATGCTGGATATGCCCGGGCATTTCGATCGCAGCCAGGACCGCGTGGCCAGCTTCATGGGTAGCGATGCGACGGGCGATGTCGGTAGGAAGCTCGGGCGGGCGCGGGATCTGGGCGGCCAGATCCTGAATGCACATGGAGCGCCTTTCCCGGCGGGCCAGGCGCTTGGCACACCGGACCCAGAATTCACAATCGGCGCCCGATGCCGTCAACCCGGCAACAAGCGGGGAAAGATCGACATCTTGGAGATGGTCGGGGCCGAGGTGGAAGCGCAAGATACCAGCCAAGGCGGTTTCGTCAGGCAGCGGCACCGGGATGACCCGGTCCAACCTTCCCGGCCGGAGCAGTGCCGCATCCAGGTTAAGCGCGTTGGCGGCGGCCAAGACCACAACGCCAGGACGGTTCATCGCCCCGTCCAGCAACTCCAGCAGGGCATTGACGATCTGCAGCGTGTAGTCACGGTTGCGTCCGGAAAGCGAAGCCCGGTCCGGAAAGCTGTCGATCTCGTCGATGAACATAATGCAGGGCGCTGCCGCGCGCGCCTGCTCGAATGTGTTCCGCATGGCGTGCAACATCTGCCCCTGATGTCCGGCAGCCTGCCATTGTCCGTGCGACCCCGTGATCAGGGGCAGTCCTGCCGTGCGCGCCAGCGCTCGTGCATAGCTCGACTTTCCGGTACCCGGCGGACCGTAGAGCAGGCAACCACGATCAACCTCATGCCAGCCGAGTTGGCCAGCGGTGAAGTCCTGCAGGTCCTGGATAAGGTCCAGCCCCCATTCCTTCGCCTTGTCCATACCATGCAGATCGTGCAACGTCGGACCGTCGTCGCGGCCTTCCTGCATCTGTGCTTCGCCGATGAGGCGCAGCCGTCCGATCCAGTCGTCGCCATCTTCGTCCGGGCGGCGTGCAAGGCGCAGATCGATCGGGCTGAGGAGCTTGCTCAAGGTACTCGGCAGCGTCTGCTTCGGGCGGTCAAACCCCAAAACCTGCGCCGCCAGTGACAGGGCCGCCCCATCCAGGCGATCAACCACCAGCCGGTGGTCGGCACTAACCAGCAGGCTGGGGGGGACATAGGCGGCGTTGGCGGTAATCACCAAGGCCCCGTTCCCGTTGGTCAGGGCGTTCACGGCCTGTTCCAGATCGGCGCTCTGCGTCCGGACAGTGTCCTTGTCGCATGGAAGCCAAGTCCAGCGCGGGCGGACGGGTTGAGGCGTCGGTTCCTTGGGTTCGTCGTCTCCGCCCAGCGCAGCAAGCAACTCGTCGACGGAATATTTTTCATCATGATGGGCTGGGTCATCGAGATGAGCTGCAAGAACCCGCCGGATGGGACTCATCCATTCCGGACCAGGGACCTCGATGACCAGGGTCATGCCGCCCCGGTCGAGTGCCTGGGTGAAGGCCGGCGCTGCGGCCAGGGCGCGGTCGAGCATCACCCAGGCGGCGGCATCATCGGCCGACCTGAAGGCAGGCGTTCCGGGCTGCTGCGCGTCGGTGGCGTCGATGATGGCCTCCATCTGCGCCTGTTGGGCTCGGTGGAGGGCGCCGAGAGAAATTGGGATGGATTTCGGATCGGTCTTCATCATGGTTCCTGCTGTGGATAGGAGACGGCCCCGCCAATGGCAGGACTGATCGGAAGCATTCAAAAAGGGGACATCGCAGCCAGCAGCCCTCCCGTTGCCGCGCCCGTCATCGGGGCAGCATGGAGATGTGTTGCTGACGGTCTGGCCGGACTGACGGCCCCGGATCCAGAGGCAGCTGCAATGTGGGATGAATGCGGGATCGCAAGAAGCTGACGCGGAGCGCGGCATGACGGTGATCCAAGCCAACATGATGGCAACGAATGGATCAGGTCAGTGGCTCGGATGTGTCTTCGATCCCAGCAGGTACTCTCTATATATATGTGCAACTGGGACGATCAGGCTTTGGCCAGACCCAGCAAGTTGGCCATATCGGCCTCCAGCGTCTGCTCGAACAGCAGTTCGTCCAAACGCCGGCCGAACTCCTTGTACGTGCGCTCGACGATGCTGATCAAATCGGCGCCGTAGCGCAGTTCCAGTTCCCGGAGCGTGACCAGCAGATCCGGCGGGACTGCCGACGCCCCATGGATCGCGCACACGGCCGCCGTGGTCTCGTTGATCTGCACCCCCAGCTTACTGCGGGCGAAGCTCTTGCCGATCAGGCGCATGCATTGGAGGTCGCGGACTGTCTGCCTGGTTTTCCCAGCATCGCTCTTGGCCAAGCCCCTTTTGAATTCCACGAAGTCGATGGCTCCACGTTCGCTGTCGATGACGATGATGTCGGGCGAAATCTTACGTCCCACGCCGTCGGTGTAATGCAGATCGGACGCGAGCAATGCCGCGCGGCTGACGGCGCCGCTGACGTACTGGTCGACCTCGGCAGGGATGAAGATGGACGGCGTCCGGATCACCTTGAGGTGCGGGACCTCCTGCAGCGCCGACGAGAGCGCCGTCTCCAGCAACTGGCCGTCCGATCTCACGGCGGAGGTGATGACGCAATAGGGGCGCAGATACGACGGAGGGACGATCGGATCCGAATGGGTGGGAAGATGGCGCAGGCGCTTGATCGTCCTCGCCATCATGTCCATGACGGCGGGCGGCAGGAGAGAGGGTTCAGCAGTCATGGTTGGATCTCCAGTTGTGGGATGACTTAATAAGGTCTGGTCGTTTTTAGACCAGCCTTAATGTGACTAGACTTATTTAAGGCATATTTTTGCGTATGTCAAGCGCATCACCCTTGCGAAGGTGAAAAATCCGGCTAAGGTGCGGGCTGCTTGGATTCAGGTGGGGAAAAGCAGATGGCACGTCCAAATTGGGATGGTATCGCTGAGGCGAGCCTGCTCCTGAAGGAAGTGCTTGCGGAAAAAGGCCTTACCGAAGCAGTGGAATCGCGTGTGCGCAGGGCACTTGAGATTATTTCACTCAAGGTCGATGGCGCCATGCCGCGGGAAGAGTTCCGGGAACTACGCCGGAAGCTTGGCCGCACCCAAGAAGATCTGGCTTCGGACCTGGGCAAGCGAACCCGCCAAATCTCCAGATACGAAAGCGGTGAGGTTCCGATTCCGTCTGCGGTCGCGCAAGCGCTCCGCGATCTTGTTGATGATGATCCTCAGTGAGGGATTGATGCCAGCGTGAACGCCACGCTGGCTTCTAATATGTCGATTTACGGCATCATATCGTTGAGGCCATAGGACCCACATGGCCATGTCCGGCATGGAACATTGATCCGGTTAGGAAGCGCATAGCGACTTGGGTGCCATTGGTTTGAAGAATGCCTTTTGCAAGTTGCCGGAACGGCCGGTAGCCGAAGCTGGTCGTCGCATATATGCCGGCTGACCAAACACCAACATGCATATGCCGTCCGACAGCAATAGATGTTTCCAGTTCTGGGTCGCCCATGCCATAATCATGGGGCTGTCCGAGGGCGTGATAACCCGACGATGGTGCGCGATCAGCGCGTTGCACAGGGCATCCCGCTTTGTCGGGCGGCCCACGAAATAAAACACCCGCTCACGGCGTTGGGTCGCTCCCAGCGCTGGGGAATACGTGGGGCGCGTGTCCCTGTGCCGCGTTATCACCCGCCCGGCGCCAGCCGGTTGCGGTCGTTTGCGCTTGTCATGCATAGGGAGACATGATGACCGACACGTCGATGACCGTGCCGTTGGAGTTCCATGCCGTAACCTGCCCCTGCTGCGCCGGCTCGGCCGCAGCAGGTGAACTCCACGCCGCTACCGCGCCCCAAGCAGCTCCAGATCCGTCGAATATCCTGCGCACCGGTGACTTCGATCTCCGGGCTTTGCTCGACTATCGCAAATTTCAGGCAAGCGATGGCTCGTTTCCCAATGGGTTGAGCCGTTGGAATTCCGATCTGTTGGGTGGCAAAGGCCTAACCCATGCGCAGGCCTTGAACTCCGACATCGGGGTTGGGTCGCCGGTAACCCTTAACTATCACTTCGCCACGGTCCTGCCGCCTTACTTCAAGGATGGAGACGATCTGGGCGCCAGCTCCAGCTTTCGTCCAATGAGCGACGATGAAAAGAAAATCGTGATTGAGGAGCTGCAAAAGGTCTCCGATGTCACGGGGATCAAATTCGTCGAGTCTTCCAGCATCGAAGGCAAGACCCTGTCATTTGCGATCACCGAAATGAACGTCTTCGGCAGAGGGTATTATCCATCAGCTCTTGCGACGACCAGTTTCCCAGATCAGCTGATCAGCAAAGTGGACTATTTCCTGGAATCTGGAGATGTCTACATCGACCGTTCATGGGCTGATGGATATGCGAGCGGCGGGCTTGACGCCAGGGAGCGTGCGTCGCTGGCTGCCGTAATTCGGCATGAAATCGGGCATGCGTTGGGATTGCAGCACACGACCGACGGGTACATCACGTTGCCGTCGTCCGGGCAGAGCAAGTTCATGTCGGCAATGGGCTTCTGGGGCACCAACGACCAGGCGAACTATGGCATTGCCAACGGAACGTACCTTCGGACCGACGTCGATACCCTCGGTGTCCTGGACATCCTGTCCCTCCAACACTTGTATGGTGCGAACCCTGCCTACAGGGCCGGGAGCGACACCTACTCATGGGATGAGAAATCGGGGTTCAATGCCATCATCTACGACGCCGGAGGCACCGACACGATCGACCTGTCCTCCAATTCGATGCAATCGAGTATCGACCTGACCGGGGAGTCGGTCTCGTCAATCAATATGCGTATGACCGAATCGGAAAGGTTGATCAATACGCCGCGAGGCTGGGAAACCGACGGAGTAACCTACCGGGGCATCAACAACCTCGCAATTATCGGCATCATTGAAAACCTGAAGGGTGGCGACGGCAACGACAGGATTAACGGGAACGCTGTTGCCAACGAGATCATTGGCAACGGTGGGAATGACAGCATCTGGGGTGGAGCCGGTGACGACCGCCTTGTCCTGGGGCTGGGCAACGACCGCGTCGTCGCCGGCAGCGGCGCCAACATGGTCGATGGTGGCCTGGGCATCGACATCGCCGGGCTCAACGGCGTGAAGTCGGACTTTACCTTCACATTTTCAGCGGGGCGAATGACCGTGACCGGCCAAGGCGGCTCGGACACCTATACCGGCGTCGAGGTCTTTATCCTTAAGAACGGTCAGGTGCTGCTGAACAGCTCCGCCACCCTGTCGGCGAAGATCGGCAGCTTCGATGAGGGGTTCTATCTGTCGCGACATCCCGACGTCGCCGCCGCCGTGAAGGCCAACGCTCTGGCGAGCGGCATGGAGCATTGGGTGCGGTGGGGCCAGGCCGAAGGCCGGGCAGCCATCGATACGGCCGCCAATCCGTTCTATGACGAGACCTTCTATCTTGCGGCCAATCCCGACGTTGCCCAGGCCGTCGAGGCCGGTGGCCTCGCCACCGGCTATGCCCATTTCCTGGCCTATGGCAAGGCGGAGGGCCGGGCCTTCACCCCGCTGTTCGATGCCGCCTACTATCTCGCCAAGAACACCGATGTGAAGGCGGCCGGCATCGATGCCTGGTCGCACTTCATCAATTTCGGCTGGCGGGAAGGCCGTGATCCATCGGCTTTGTTTGATCTCTTCGCCTACCTGGACGCCAATCCCGATGTGAAGACCGCCGGTGTCAATCCGTTCGTCCACGCCATGGCATATGGCCTCGTCGAGGGGCGGGCGATCACCGCCACAGCCGACATGGCCTGGGAATGGACCTATTTCGGCTGAAGATTTCAGCGCGATGCGGAAATGGCGATGGCGCTCCTGGCAACAAGGGTCGTGCTGGTCGCCGACATGACGCCGGCGGCCCCGGTTATCCACGGCCACATCTCTTCCACGCCTTGAATTCGTAGAGGTGCCTTATGCGCGCATCCTTCATGATCGCTGCCGCCGTGACGGTGCTGCTGACAGCGGCCACCGCGCGCGCGGCCGACATCCCGCCGCCCGCTCCGGTGATCGACGGCCACAAGGTCGAGGTTTCGGGTATCCACCCCGGCATGTCGCCCGCCCAGGTGCGGGCCATCGCCGCCAAGCTGGGTCTCAAGGAGACGCGAGTCGACGAATCCCAGCTGTCCACGGGCACCGTCCGGATCTGGAAATCGCCTGCGTTCGTGCTCACGCTGATCTTCACCAAGGACGCGGCGACGCCGCGCGAGGAGATCGAGGCCAACTTTTCCGGTCCAGGCAGCGGCAACCAGTTGATCGCCGTGCGCCGCACGCTGACCTGGCATCACATCACAGACATCCTGCAGGCGCCGGACGTCGTCGACATGCACAATTTCACCATGAGCGGGTTTGGGAAGTTCTCCCACTTCTACATGGATATCGGGAAGACCTGGAA
The DNA here is from genome assembly GCF_058793615.1 of Niveispirillum sp. GW835-FHT14G11. Lineage (NCBI taxonomy): Bacteria > Pseudomonadati > Pseudomonadota > Alphaproteobacteria > Rhodospirillales > Azospirillaceae > Niveispirillum > Niveispirillum sp. GW835-FHT14G11. The sequence goes on along the minus strand of NZ_JBXAFZ010000030.1, from coordinate 19,290 downwards.
CACCTACTGGTGGCGCTTTAAGGACGGAAAGCTCTCGGACTGCCAGTCGTTCGTGGGCGGCCGGGAAATCCAGTGTGGGGACAGTGTCAGCTACGGCTACGCCTACGACATGCGGCCCAACGACCAGCCGAACGTGGATGTGCTGATGCGCATCAAGATGCAGGTGGCGCGCGGCAGGGTGATCCAGATGGAGCACATCGTCGACGACTTCCGGCGGCGCGACCTCGCCGCCCAGGCCGACGCCGCGTACATCAGCGAGAACGCGGGGCGCGTGCAGTCGGAGGCACTGGAAAAGGCGAAGCCCTCCGAGAACCCGTTCTGACGCCGGGGCACCGGCAAATCCGAGCAATCAGGGCGGACCATGACGGACAGCGGGCCGCCCGCCAAGCGATCAGCAACCGGAGGGAAAAGTGAAGCGAGGCCGAATTCTCAGGGACACCAACGCCGGACCGGGGATCGTCTCCATCGACGGCGCCCAGAAGTCCTTCACGCTGGAACGGCATTGGCGCTCCGCCACTCCGCCGAAGGTTGGCGGCGTTGTGGACGTGGAACTGGGGCCAGACGGCGAGGTCACGGGCGTCGCCGCAGTGGACGACGCCACGCTGGCGAAGGAGCAGGGCCGGATCGCGCTGGAGGCCGCCAGCGCCCACGGCCGGAAGTATGCGGGGATGGTCGTGGCCAAGGTGGGCATCCCCACCCTGGTGGCGGTGGGCCTGCTGGCTGTCGCCTGGCTGCTCATGCCGGCCGTGGCGGTACAGGTGACCGCCACGTACGAAGAAAGCATCACCTTCCACGAGGTGATGAAGATGGTCCACAACGGGACGGCCCTGGACTCGCTGAAAAGCCTGGACCACCAAGGCGCAGGCCTCTGGGGACTGTTGATGATCGCTGCCCTGCTGGCGCCGCTGGCGCCGCATTTCCATCCGAACAGGTACCTGCAGATCGGCTACGCGGCCCCGCTCCTGCTGATCCTCGTCGTTGCCCTCCAGGTCTACTTCTCCATCCAAGCCGGCATCGGGAAGGCGCGCGGCCTGGCCGGAAGCTTCGGCGGGGCGGAAGCTGCCGCCATGGCCGACAAGATGGCCGCGCAGATGATGGACATGGCCATGAAGGCTGTCTCCCTGGGCTCCGGCTCTTACGTCGCCGCCATCGTCGCGATCGGCCTCGCCATCTTCGGCGTCCGCAACTTCCTTGCCGCCAACGCAAAGGTTTGAGCCTCATGAAGACCAATCGCATTGCCGCGCTCCTGCTCGGCACCGCTCTCGTCCTGCCGGGCTGCTCCAAGGAGGAGGCAGCCCCGAAGGCAGCGGACACGGCGCCCGCGAACATCGCCGACGCCACTTCCGTCGCGAAAGCCCAGGAGGCCGTGAAAGAGAAGGCGGCCGCCGCGGTGCCACTGGCGGACAGATCCACGCCCCTCGCCAGCTACCAGAAGCTGGCCGGCGGCCGGGGGTTGATGTTCGCCTATCTGGCGGTCAGCACGCTGCCCATCGACTATCAGAAGGTCGCCGCCGTGGTCTCACCCGAATACGCCGGCACCAGTGACGAGTTCCGCAGGCGCGATCTGATGCAGGCGCTGAGGCAGGGGATCGACGCGGAGGTCGAGAAAGCGCGGGGGAACAAGTATTATTACATGACGGTCGGCGGGGTGCTCGACAAGTACGACTTTGCGACCCAGTCGTTCCGCCACCAGGCGTTCGTCGATCCGACGTCCCAAGTCTATTTCCAGGGGGCGGGATACAGCTACAAGCTGAACTTCGCAAACTCCGAGCAGTTCAAGCATATCGTGGTGACCGATGAAGCCCAGGCCAGGAAGATCGAAGCCCTGCGGGCGGGCCTGTATTCCAACAACATGAGCACGCAGGTCTATTTCTTCGCGTCAAGCGCGGAGCTGGGCGATACGATCGTGAAGGCCGAGATCGTCAAGATCCGGCTTGTGGACCGCGAGGGCAACGTCCTGGCCGAGATGTGATCCCAGCTCCCGGCGGCGATGTCGCGGGGAGCCCGTTGTGGTGGCATGAAGGTGACTCCATCATTCGTGACCTTCATGCCACCGCCCTGGCATGGTCAGAACGACGGCCCGTCATCCTCCGGGGTCGGGTCGTTATCCGGAGGGACCTGGCAGAGTTCAGGCCGTGCCTCGAGGGCAGCCGGCGTGGCGAAACGGTGGGCCTTGAGGACACCTCGGACCAGAATTTCGGTTTCGATAATGATGCGGCGTCCTCCATTGCCGTTGCGTGTCTTGCCGTAGGTCGACTGCGTGTTGATGTTCGTATGGCCTAGGGCCATGGCGATATGTTCGGGACTGAAGCCGCTCGCTTTCAAATCTGCACTCAGTTGATGCCTGAGACAGTAAGGTGAGACGTTGTCCTTGGTTTTCGGGAATAGCTTCTTGCATGCCCTGGTGACGCTATCACCCAGGCGGGCCGGCAATTTGTCCCCGCTGCCTCCAGGTCCGATGATCTGATTGGCGCGGGCCAAGTCCATCGCGAGATCGAAAAAGTGATCCCCCTTGAGGATGAAAATTTGGCGGAGGCGGTGCTTCCCAGCTTTTGCACTGGTGATGGTGAACCACACCGCGCCGGCATCCAGCGTTTTGATCTCCAGCTTTAGTCGCACTTCCTCCGGCCGGCACCCCGTGCAGGCCAGCACGCCTACGGCTTGCCAGAACCGATGCTCGTTGCCCTTCAAGTGTTCGAGCAGCGTTTCCCTCCACCCGGCCGGCAATTGCGCGAGGACGGCGGCTTTCGATTTGCGGGGTCTCAGATTTGGGAGGTTCCAGTCATCTTCCGCGATCATCCGCTCGATTGCCTCCGCCCAGCGGCATCCTTGCTCTCCTTCTTCCAAAGCAGAGATGGCGGCCCGGGCATCGCCAGCTTCGATAGCGGTCCACGCCTTCGCGAGGTTCTCGTCCAGCTTGGCGATGATGGAATATTTCATCGCCGCACGGAGCTCACGGGCATACGACGGACGGCTCGCATTTTCAGTGAAGACCGTCATCAGCCGTTTGCGCAAGGGCTGGTCCTTCGGGATCGAAGCGAGGCGGGTCCGAAGCCTCTCAGCATCGGCTTCATACTTCTTGATGGTTCGTGGCATCAGCAGGCCCGAGCTCTTCAACTTGGAGCGGCGAGCCTGGAGGTTCTGGTGTCGTCTGATAAGGCTCATATTGACGGGGCTCATCAATTTCCCCTACGTTGTTCCGCAAATTGGGAGCGCTGGCCGTCTGCGTGGAAACGCGATGCTCTGCATGCGCAGAAACGCGATGTTCCGCACGCGTAGAAACGTGTTGCCCAGCCAGTTTCCCCCCTCCGCGGACGGGTTCGGGGGTCGCGGTATTGTGGCCCCCGCGTTCCCATCTGTTCGGGTTTCGGCCATACGAACAGTCCCCAAGATTCTTGGCCGTGCATCTTTTTTGGCGGATGCTGGACCCAACCCCCGCGGTTCTAAATACGCCCCCGGGAGGCTCTGAACTTGCCCCGATAAGCGTCCTGGAAGCCGCCAGGAAGCGAAAGCACGCCCTTTTGCAGAAAATGGTCTTGACCTCGTTTCCCGTTCCTGGGGTCTTCTGGGCGCGCTCTCGTGGCTGCTTCAAGGACAAGTCTGATAGATATATGAAGCGGGCCCAGGCCTTGCCACGTCGGAGGGCCAAGGGCATGGGGGTGGTGGTGCCCTTTTCCGCGGCACTGATCGCGTCCGTCAAGGTGGTGTAAAATTGCTTGGCGTATGAGGTGGCCAATAGTCAGGCGGCCTTTTGTGGCAAATTGAAGGTTTGAGTGTTTTCGGTAGGGGCTGATATCTCGGCCATGGCCTCGACCTGCATGTATCGGTTTTGTGTTTGCCACTCGTCATTCTGTTCGAGCAGGTCTGCACCGATCAGGCGGATGATGGCGGGCTCGTTGGGAAAGATGCCGGCGACGTCGGCGCGGCGTTTGACCTCCTTGTTCAGCCGTTCCAGCGTGTTGGTTGAATGCAGCTTTGTGCGGTGCTGGGCGGGAAAGCCCATATAGGCCAGCACGTCATGCTCGCTGGCATCCATGAAAGCCGCGAGCTTGGGCCATCGGTCGCGCATCTGGTCGGCGACATGGCGGAACGTTTTGTGGGCGTCCTCGGCGTCGGGCTGGAGGAATGCCTGACGCAGGGCGGCGGCGGCCATGGAGTTCTGGCCCTTGGTGACATAAGCCAGGGCATTGCGCATCCAATGGACGCGGCAGCGCTGCCAGGTTGCACCCATGACGCGAGTGATGGCGGCCTTCAGCCCCTCATGGGCGTCGGAGATGACCAGTTTCACGCCTTTCAGGCCGCGGTTCTTGAGGGACTTCAGGAAATCGCTCCAGAAGATCTCGGCCTCCGAGGGTCCGATATGCAGGCCGATGATCTCGCGCTTGCCTTCGGTATTGGCGGCCACGGCGATTATGGCAGCGACGGAGACGATGCGCCCGCCCTGGCGCTGTTTGAGGTAGGTGGCGTCCAGCCACAGATAGGGCCAATCGCCGTCCAACCTGCGGTCCAGGAAGGCGTTGACCCTCTCGTCGATGTCCCGGCACAGCTTGGACACCGTTGATTTCGATATGCCCGACAGGCCCATGGCCTGCACCAGCTCATCGACGCGCCGGGTGGAGACGCCACCGATCCAGGCTTCCTGGATCACCGCCACCAGGGCCTTCTCGCTGGTCTTGCGGGCCTCCAGGAAGGGCGGGAAATAGCTGCCCTGCCGCATCTTGGGGATGCGCAGGTTCAACGTCCCCAGCCGCGTGTCCAGCGCCCGGTCCCGGTAGCCATTGCGGTAGTTCAGCCGGTCGGGATGGCGTTCATGACGCCCGGCCCCGATATGGCCGTCAACGTCGGCTTCCATCAACATCTGCAATACCGTTTCCGCCAGCGTGCGCAAAAAATCACCCTCGCCGGCCTTCTGGAGAAGATCGGCCAGTGCCATATTGTCATCGGTCATTGGTTGGGTCCTTGGTGCTTGAGGAAGTGTTGCAACTCCACTCTAGCCGATCCGGCCAATGACCACCCCTTCCAGCGCCGCAACCGGCTTTTGGTGGGGCATGCCCCACCAAAAGCCGGTCAGTGAATTTCCACCACCACCGTGGACGTTAACGCGGCACTGACCGGCGGTCGTCTCACAACTATGGTGGACGCCGCTTGCTCGCCCATATAATCATCAGGAAATGGAGGCACCTTTGGACGAGTTGCGGTTCAAGATCGACGCCTTCCGCCCCGATACCATCCCCATGGCGCGGTTGGCGGAGTACATGGCGGCACTCGCAGCGCTCCTCGGCAATGAGGAGAGCGTTCATTTCGTGCGCCTTGACGTCGGCAGCTTGGAACTCGTCCATAAGATCGACAATGCTGCCCGACCCGCCGTAGACATCCGCATCGCTGGCTTGGGGAAGGGTGACTCACCGCCAGACGTATCGCGTGCTTTTGAAGCTTTGGACCGGATGCTGGCCAACGACAATGCCATCGGCAACCTGATTGATGGCGAGAAGGCGACAGTCCTATTCTTCCCTGGCCGGGACCGTCCTTGTTCCAAGCCACCTGACTACCCCGCCTTCACGCAGGCTGGAACATTACAAGGCGAACTGGTTAAAATCGGCGGTCTGGGAGACGTTGTGCCCGTCCATTTGCGAGAATCAGGGGTGGAGGGGCATGTCCATATTTGCCATGCCAACCGCGTCATAGCACGAGAGCTTGCACCCCATCTTTTTGCGACACCCGTGCGCGTCAGCGGTCAGGCGCGGTGGCAGCGCCTGCCGGGTGGCACCTGGCGAATGGTGGACTTCATTATTCACGCCCTCGAGACGATGGATGACGATACGCTGCTGGACGTCGTCGCTCGACTGCGACAGGCCGGCGTCAGCGGTTGGCGGTCGGTTGAACAGCCGCTTGCGATCCTTGCCGACCTGCGCGGCGAGGCCGACAGGATGCAGTGATGGTCATCTTCGACGCCAATTTCCTGCTGCTCCTGCTCGATCCCGACGTGGATGTACCGCTGGATCCGACCACGGGTCAGAAGCTCGCGGGGGCGAAGCAGCGAGTGGAACTTCTCATCGGTGGCCTGTCCAAGCAGAGGGAAACCATCGGCATTCCCACCCCGGCTTTGGCGGAGGTGCTTGTGCATGCCGGCGAGGCGGGGCCGAAATGGCTGTCGATCCTGACCGGAACGTCCCGCTTTGCCATCCTGCCTTATGATTTGAAGGCCGCCGTAGAGACTGCCGCTATGACGGCTGACGCCAAGGCAGCGGGCGACAAGAAAGCAGGTTCGTCTGCCCCCTGGCAGAAGGTGAAGATTGACCGCCAGGTTGCCGCCATTGCCTTGACGGAACGTGCGACAACCCTTTACGCCGACGACCAGGCTTTAGTCGCCCTGGCCCGGAAGGCAGGGCTGACGGCCATCAGCAGTTGGGAACTGCCTTCGCCACCGGAGGAAGCTCAGGGGCAGCTTGCGCTGTAAGTCGATAACCTCCTCATTTCAGGCGCATTATCGCTCCCCTGCATACCATAGAATGCATCTATCGGGAATTGCATCTCCGGTTGCCGGGCCGCTGGATTTGATGCCGATTGGTGAGTACCCTCCCCCTGATCATTGATTAGTGTCCAACGGTCGCGCGAGGGCTGCGGCTGGATTTGAGGGCGGGACCCGGGGGAGAGTTGATGAGCGAGCGTTTTTTTGAGCAGCCGATTCTCAATTCGCCATACGAGGTTCCGCGTTTCCATCATCATCTTGATTCGGACGGACAGCCCACCGACAACCCGCCAATCGCCGGACGTCGCCGTTCGGAACTGATGACGCCTGTTCCGAAGCCGAAACGGAAAGGAAAGTCCACTCCAGCGGACCAGTCCGGATTTGTCTTCGCTGATCAGCACGGGCTTTCCACGTCTGACATCGAATACAACCCGACCCCGATCATCAATGAGATCCGACAGCACGTTGCATCCTGGCGTGATCTGCCAAATTCGGCCGACTGGAAGGTGACACCAGCCACGGCCAGATTGCTGCAGCACTGGCGCAGCCATGAGTTCGCCAGCGTTCGTCCCTTCTTCTGTCAGGTTGAGGCGGTGGAGACCATCATCTGGTTGACTGAGGTCGCCCCAACCGTTTCCCAGTACAAAAAGTATCTGTCGCATGTCGAAGGCGCCAATCAGCAGGCCAACCCGGAGCTGCTGCGCCTGGCTATGAAGATGGCGACGGGGAGCGGCAAGACGACCGTCATGGCGATGCTGATCGCCTGGCAGACGGTGAACGCCGTCCGTCATCCCAACAGCAGGCGGTTCAGCAAGGGGTTCCTTCTGGTCGCCCCCGGCATCACCATCAAGGACCGCCTGCGTGTCCTGCAGCCCAATGACCCCGACAGCTATTATAAGAACCGGGAGCTGGTGCCGGCCGACATGCTGCCGGATATCGACAAGGCCAAGATCGTCATCACCAACTATCACGCATTCAAGCTGCGTGAACGGATGGATGTGTCCAAGCTCGGGCGCGCCCTGCTGAAGGGCCGGGATGGTGAGCTGAACACTACCGAGACCGAAGGGCAGATGCTTCAGCGCGTTATGCCCGACCTGATGGGTCTCAAGAACATCGTCGTGCTGAATGACGAGGCGCACCATTGCTATCGGGAAAGGCCGGGCGATGCGACCAAGCTGACCGGTGACGAGAAGAAGGAGGCCGACAAGAACAACGAGGCGGCCCGTCTCTGGATCACCGGGATCGAAATAGTGAAACGGCAGTTGGGTGTCCGCGCTGTCTATGATCTGTCGGCCACCCCCTTCTTCCTGCGTGGCTCCGGCTATGCCGAAGGGACGCTGTTCCCATGGACGGTCAGCGACTTCTCGCTGATGGATGCCATTGAATGCGGCATCGTCAAGCTGCCCCGCGTTCCCGTCGCCGACAACCTGCCGACGGGGGAGATGCCGGTTTACCGGAACCTGTGGGAGCATATCGGCAAGAAAATGCCGAAGAAGTCCCGCGGGGCCGACTTGGACCCCCGCAGTCTGCGGTCCGAACTTCAAACTGCCTTGGAGGCCCTCTATGGCCATTACACCAAGGTGTTCCAGTTGTGGGAGGAGAAGGGCATCGGCGTGCCGCCGGTCTTCATCATCGTCTGCAACAACACGTCGTCTTCCAAGCTGGTGTACGAATTCATCTCCGGCTGGACGCGACAGGATGAGAACGGGAACACCCAGTTCAACCAGGGCCGGTTGGAGCATTTCCGTAACTACGATGACTATGGAAACCGCCTGCCGCGCATGCGTACCTTGTTGATCGACAGTGAGGAACTGGAATCCGACGGGGCACTGGACCCGGAATTCCGCGCCGCCGCGGCCGAGGAAATCGATCAGTTCAAGCGGGAGAAGGTGCAGCGTGACGGTGCCGGTGCCGCTGACAAGCTGACCGACAAGGACCTGCTGCGCGAAGTGATGAATACGGTGGGCCGCAAGGGCCGCCTGGGCGAGCAGATCCGCTGTGTCGTCTCCGTCTCCATGCTGACCGAAGGCTGGGATACGAACACTGTCACCCACATCCTGGGCCTGCGTGCCTTCGGCACCCAACTTCTGTGTGAACAGGTGGTTGGCCGCGCCCTGCGCCGCCAGTCCTACGAACTGAATGACCAGGGCCTGTTCAATCCTGAATATGCTGACGTGCTGGGCATCCCCTTCAACTTCACGGCCAAGCCCGTCATCGCCAAGCCCGCCACCCCGCGGGAAACGGTACGGGTCTTCGCCATGAAGGAACGGGCTGGGCTGGAGATCACCTATCCCCGTGTGGAGGGCTACCGTGTCGAACTGCCCAATGATCGGCTGTCGGCCACCTTCACGGAGAACTCCACCCTGTACCTGACGCCGGAACTGGTTGGCCCCTGTTCGGTGCTGCTGGAAGGGATCGTGGGCGAGGGGGTGACGCTGAATGTCGACCATCTGCAATCGGTCCGGCCCAGTACCATCGCTTATAACCTTGCCAAGCATTTGCTGTTCAAGCATTTCCGCGATCCGGGGGAGGAGCCGAAGCTGCACCTGTTCGGCCCCTTGAAACGCATCACCAAGCAGTGGCTGGACAATGGGTATCTGAAATGTGCAGGTGGCACCTTCCCGGCGCAGTTGATGTATCAGGAAATGGCCGATCAGGCAGCAGAGCGTATCTATCTGGCCTGTCAGGCCGGACTGGAGGGGGAGCGCCGCATCAAGGCGATCCTGGACCCCTATAACCCCACCGGTTCCAGCCGCTTCGTCAATTTCACCACCAGCAAGGAAGACCGCTGGGAAACCAGCCCCCGGCATAGCCATGTCAATCTGGTCGTCTGCGACAGCGGTTGGGAGGCGGAGTTCGCCCGCGTGGCAGAGGCGCACCCCCGTGTGCTGTCCTATGTAAAGAACCAGGGCCTGGGTTTTGAGGTGCCCTACCGTGATGGCCACACGCCCCGCCGGTACATCCCCGACTTCATCCTGCGCATCGACGATGGCGGGCCGGTGCCCCTGAACCTGATCGTGGAGATCAAGGGTTACCGCCGCGGCGATGCGCAGTTGAAGGCGGAGACGATGAATAACCTCTGGGTGCCCGGCGTGAACAATCTGGGCCGCTATGGCCGCTGGGGCTTTGCCGAGTTCCACCATGTGTTCGAGATCGAACAGCGCTTTGCTGAACTGATCCAGTCCCACCTTTTGACCAAGGCCGCCTGATGTTCGACGCCACGAGAGAGGATCTGAAGGATATCCTGCGCCATGTCGAGGACGGTCGGCTGCAATTGCCGGAGTTCCAGCGCGACTATGTCTGGAACGATGCGGATGTGCGCAGCCTGATCGCGTCCGTCGCCAAGGGATTTCCGGTTGGTGCCCTGCTGACCCTGGAGACCGGCGGTGAGGTGGCGTTCAAGCCCCGCCTGCTGGCCGGCGTGCCGGCGAAGCAGGTTGGCCCGTCCGAACTGCTGCTGGATGGACAGCAGCGCATCACTTCCCTCTATCAGGCGACGCGGTCGACCGAGCCGGTCCGCACGCGCACGCCGAAGGGAACGATGGTCGAACGCTACTACTTCATCGACATCGGGAAGGCCGTGGCGGGTGGTGCTGACTTCGAGGACACGATCATCGGCACCCCCGCTGACAAGATCATTCGCCGCAATTTCGGCCGCGACATCGCCACCGATCTGTCCACGCCGGAAGGGCAGTTCCAGAATGATGCCTTCCCCTTGAACCAGATCTTCGACAGCCGCAACTGGTTCTATGACTGGCGCGATTATTGGCGGGCGCGGGGGCGCGACGTATCCGATCTTGAGCGGGATTTCGACCGGGGCGTGGTCGAGCCTGTGACACGCTACAAGATGCCGATCATCCGCCTGGACAAGCGCAACAGCCGCGAAGCCATCTGTCTGGTGTTCGAGAAGGTGAATGTCGGCGGCAAGAAGCTGGATGCCTTCGAGCTGGTCACCGCCATCTATGCCGGCAGCGGCGCCAACCTGCGGGAAGACTGGGCGGCGCGGCGCGGTCGGATCATCGGCGCGCCGAACCGCCGCGATGTGGTGACCCAGGTTGCCAGCACGGATTTCCTGCAAGCCTGCACCCTGCTGCACACCCGCCAGCAGCGCCTTGCCCGCGCGGCGGAGCTGATGCGGGACAAGGGCAGGATCGAGATCAACGAACTGCCCCAGGTCAGTTGCAAGCGCGATGCCCTGCTGGGCCTGCCCCTGCAGGCCTATCAGGCCCATGCCGATGCGGTGGAAAAGGGCTTCATTGAAGCGGCCGGCTTCCTGAACGAACATAAGATCATCTGGCACAAGGACGTGCCCTATCCGGCCCTGACCGTGGGCCTGGCCGCCACCTTCGCCATCCTGGGCAAATCGGCGCTGACCGTGGCGGCGAAGGAGAAGCTGTCGCGCTGGTTCTGGTCGATCACGCTGGGCGAGCTTTACGGCGCCAGCACGGAATCACGGCTGGCTCGCGATGTGCCGGAACTGGTGGAGTGGTTGTCCGGTTCCGGCCCGCATCCGCGATCGCTGGACGAGGCCTTGTTCCAGCGTGACCGTCTGCGGTCCCTGCGTACCCGCCTGTCGGCCGCGTACAAGGGGCTGCATGCACTGGTCATGCGGGCCGGTTGCCGTGACTTCATCACGGGGCGCCCCACGGAATTGATGACCTTCGCCAAAGACAGCATCGACATTCACCATATCTTTCCCCAGGACTGGTGTAAGAAGCAGGGCATCGCGCCCGACATCTTCAATTCAATCGTCAACAAGACCCCTCTGTCGAAGGCATCGAACAGTGCCATCCAGGGTCATGCGCCCTCGGTCTATCTGCGGCGGATCGAACAGCAGCAGGGGCTGACGTCCGACGCGCTGGACGACATCCTGCGATCCCACCTGATCGAACCCGCGCACCTGCGCAATGATGATTTCCAGGCCTTCTTCAATGCCCGTATTGCGGCGCTGGCGGGGATTGTCGCGGATGCCCTGGGCAAGGCCGTGGTCGAAGAACAAGGGGCCGATGAGGTCGAAGAGGATGTCGCCGGACAGGATGACGGGGCCGACGACATGAGCAATTTGATTGAAGCGGAGATCGCGTGATGGCGCGCAACGGTAAGGACGTCGACAGCCTGACCCATAAGCAGGCGACGCGGAAGAATATCCCGACGGCCGAACAGCAGAGCTTTGTTGAGCCGGAGGAGGCGGCACCCAAGCCCGTCACCTATGCGCGCGAAACGCCGTTGGAACCCGGCACGACCCGTCCGCGCAACCCCGATCTGGACCCGCAAATGGTCTGGCGTGGCAAGGATCAGCAGGATTGGTCCGACCTGGTGGTGCAGGCCCCGCCCATCTATATCCAGGAAAAGATCCATCCCCAGGCCATCATCGACGATCTGCGCCGGCACAGCGCGGCGGCGGATAGCGGGGCCGTGGGCGCACAGTTCGATTTCTTCAGTGACTTCAACGGCTTGCCGGACGAGGAAGCCAAGCTGGAATTCTACCAGCATGACAAGCACTGGGCCAACCGCATGGTCCTGGGCGACAGTTTGCAGGTCATGGCCTCGCTGGCGGAGAAGGAGGGGCTGCGGGGTCAGGTGCAGGCCATCTATTTCGACCCGCCCTATGGCATCAAGTTCAATTCCAACTGGCAGGTGTCAACCCGGTCCCGCGATGTGAAGGACGGCAAGATCGACCAGATCAGCCGTGAGCCGGAACAGGTGAAGGCCTTCCGCGACACCTGGAAAGACGGCATCCATTCCTACATGACCTATCTGCGCGACCGCTTGACGGTGGCGCGCGACCTGCTGACGGAAAGCGGCTCAGTCTTTGTCCAGATTGGGGATGAGAATGTCCATCGCGTGCGAGCGATGATGGATGAGATTTTTGGAGAGGATAATTTTGTTTCTCAGGTAACAGTGGCGAAAACCTCGGCTCAAGAGGACCTACTTCTACCGAATGTTTGCGATCATATTGTTTGGTACAGCAAGAGTGTAGAATCTCTTAAAAGCAAATTTCGACCGATCTGGATCGATAAGTTGGGTGATCCCGGCGCCGCGGAATATAACAAAGTGGATGTAGAAGGCTTAAGAAGAAAATTGTTGCCGGATGAGCTTTCTGATCGGCAAAATCTTCCCGATGATTTCCGTGTCTATAGGCAAGATAATATTGTTTCTCAACGCCCACCAGGAAGTTTTCCGGTGGAGTTTGAGGGGGAAACGTTTAGGCCAATTACCGGGTATTGGAAAACCGGATTGGAAGGGTTTCCGCGGCTCATAAAGGCGAAGCGGATCGAGAGACGCGGTAGGATGCTGAGTTACGTTCGGTTTATTGCCGATTTTCCTGTTAGACCGATTTCCAATATTTGGTCGGATGTCAAATTCTCAAGTCGCTCCGAAGATAAAACATACGTGGTCCAGACGGCAGCGAAAGTCATAGAACGCTGTCTCCTGATGGCCACCGACCCCGGTGACCTCGTGCTTGATCCCACCTGCGGATCGGGCACGACGGCCTATGTCGCCGAACAATGGGGGCGGCGGTGGATCACCATCGACACCTCGCGGGTGGCCCTGGCGCTGGCCCGTGCCCGGCTGATGGGCGCGCGTTATCCCTATTACTATCTGACCGACACGCCGGAAGGGTTGGTGAAGGAGGCGGAGGTGGCGGGCACCGTGCCGGTGCAGCGGGCCACATATGGCGATATCCGCCAGGGCTTCGTCTATCGCCGCGTCCCCCACATCACCCTGAAATCCATCGCCAACAACACTCAGATCGACGTGATCTGGGATGAATGGCAGCAGGTTCTGGAACCGCTGCGCCGCGACCTGAACGCGGCCCTGGGCCGAAACCAGGAATGGCAGGAATGGGAAATCCCCCGTCGCGCCGCCGACCCCTGGCCGGAGGCGGCGCAGACCCTGCACGCCACCATCCTGAAACGCCGGGCGGAAGGGGCGTCGGTGGCGGCGCAGTTGAAAAAGCTGAACGCCCTGCTGAAACGCGATTATCGGGCGGACAATCTGCCGGAATTCCCCGACGAGCCCTGGACAGACCCGGCCACCATCGCCCTGCATGGGCAATGGTGGGAGGCGCGCATCAACCGGCAGCGGGAGGTCGACAAATCCATCGCCGACAAGGCGGAACAGGAATATCTCTACGACAAGCCCTATGACGACCCGGCGCGTGCGCGCGTGGCCGGCCCCTTCACCGTGGAAAGCCTGTCCCCCCACCGCGTGCTGCCCGCGGATGAGGAGGAATTGTGGGACGATCTGGTCGCCGCCGACGCGGTTGACGCCGGTCTGCCCACGCCCCGCCGCACCTCTGCACCCGCCCGCCAGAAATCCCCGCACAAGTGGGAGGAGACGGATTTCACCACCGTGGTGCTGGACCATCTGAAGACCAGTGGCGTGCATCAGGGCGACAAGAAGGACCGCATCAGTTTTACCAGCATCATCCCCTGGCCCGGCGAATATGTCGCCGCCGATGGCCGCTATATGGAAGGCGACCGGGAACGGCGCGCGGCCATCTTCATCGGCCCGGAATTCGGCACCGTCTCCCGCCCCGACCTGACCGCCGCCGCGCGGGAGGCGAAGGATGCGGGCTTCGAACTGCTGATCGCCTGCGCCTTCAATTTCGATGCCCATGCCTCGGAACTGGCCAAGATGGGCCCGTTGCAGATCGTGCGCGCCCGCATGAACCCCGACCTGCACATGGCCGATGATCTGAAGAACACCGGCTCCGGCAACCTGTTCGTCGTGTTCGGCGAACCGGATATCGAGATCCAGAAGACCGACGATGGCGATTTGCGCGTCCGCATCCTGGGCCTGGACATTTTCGACCCGCAAAAGGGCGAAGTCCGCGCCGGCGGCACCGACGACATCGCCGCCTGGTTCATCGACACCGACTATGACGAGGAGAGTTTCTTCGTTCGCCACGCCTATTTCCTGGGTGCGCAGGACCCGTACAAGTCGCTGAAGACGACGTTGAAGGCAGAGATCGACGAAGAAGCCTGGGAAAGCCTCTACCGCGACATCTCCCGCCCCTTCCCGCGACCGACCTCTGGTCGCATTGCGGTGAAGGTGATAAACCACTTTGGGGATGAGGTGATGAAGGTTTATCGGGTATAGCGTGGGACTGGAGTCGCCATGGAAAAGAAGGGTGCGCGCGGAATAGAAGACTGGGAGGCAGCGTTGATCAAAGCCATGCTGGCTGAGGGAACGCTGACCAAAGACCAGATCGTTTCCTATTTTACCCGGCCGGAGCGCACCGTAAACCCATGGCGGCTTGCGGAGATTGAGAAGGGCCAGTGTCATGGCGATGTGCCGCCGGCCACTCGACAACAAGTTGAGGTTTACCTGCGAACTTTCAAGTCGCCGGTAGAGGCGCGGGACGGGTTCATGGCCCAAAACCCTCTGCACCAAGTCAATCTTCGCAACTTATTCCGGTTGAAGGACGGGACGGTCGATATTCTCTACGTCGATGAGACGGCTGTTGAGTGCAAGGAGGCTTTCCACAGAAGAGGTGATGGCAGGGCAGATTATGCTCGAACAATTGCCGGTTTTGCCAATTGCCGGGGTGGCTTTCTGCTGTTTGGTATTCGTGATTCGGACAAGAAGATCGTCGGACTGGACGCAAACACGATCAGCCGCTTCGACGGTGCGGACCTCAACAGATACATGGTGGACATATTCGTTCCGGCACCAGTCTGGGAGAAGGCGGAATATACTATCGCCGGCAAGTCAATACTTGTAATATATGTTAGAGAGTCAGAGAAAAAGCCAGTCATTTGTACGAAGGTAGATGGAAAGGAGTTAAAAGAGGCAGATATATATTATCGATATCCAAGCGAAACGCGTCGAATAAAGTACTCGGAGTTGACCAATATACTGGATGAGCGCACGAAAGTTACAGAGAAGCGTTGGGCGAACATCTTCAGGCAAATTGAGGCATCTGGTGTGGAGAATGTTGCCGTCCTGGATACGGTGCGGGGTGAGGTTTCCGGCTACGCAGGTAAATTCCTCATCGATGAATCGCTGATTCCTAAATTGAAGTTCGTTGCGGAGGGGCACTTCACCGACCGTGAAGGAGCACCGACCATGCGGCTGGTCGGAGATATGAAGCCCATTTCCCTGACGCAGTTGGAAGACGTCGATACCGTCGTGGTCAAAGAGCATCTTACCGATTTGGACGTTCAACATGAATTTGTAAATAGATCAAGAGTCCGAAATCCCAATATGTACATTACAAGATTAGCGCATTCTACAAAGACTTGGCTACCTGTATATTATTTCATCCGACAAGCTGGATTGGAAATTTCAGATGCAATTGGTCTTCTTCAGGCAGAACAGGATAATCGCAAATCACATCTGCAAAGCGTGATTGATCGAATTAAGAAACTTGAGATTCCATCTGTTGCGAGACTGGTTAGTGATGCTTCAGCGGAACCAGAACGGTCACAAATTCTTGACGGAACGTTGGCGAAGCCAGGAGACGCAGCTGCGGCGGTAAAATTTTCCAAGGCCGCTATGACGCTGAAAGTTGGAGAAGTTAACCCAGATTTTATTCTTCCTACTCTTGCTCACTGTCTGGACATGCCGTTGAATTCTAAGGAGATTGGGAATTTATCATATGCCATTGCCTATGTGGATGTAGTCTGGCATCAGCAGATCATCAGAGGTTCTGAAGGCTGAAGTTCATCGCCGAGGTGAGCTAGGAAGTTGTATGATGGAATTCCGTATCGCCGAAAGCTTCACCCAAAGCCTCGCCCGTCTGCCGGTGAAGGAGCAGAAGGCTGCCAAGACGACGGCCTTTGACCTGCAGATCGACCCATCGGCACCGGGCCTGAAGTTCCATCGGGTGGAACGGTCGCGCGATCTGCATTTCTGGACTGTGCGGGTGAATGACGATCTGCGGATCGTCGTTCACAAGACCGATGGTAATTTCCTGCTCTGTTATGCCGCCCACCATGACGACGCCTATCTCTGGGCGGAGAAGCGGCGGATTGAGGCGCACCCGACCACAGGCGCCGCCCAGTTCGTGGAATTCATCCACCATGTGGTGGAGGAGGGGGCGTTCAGCGGTTCGGGCGGTCGTCCGCGACAGGGCACGCTCACCCCACCGGTTGCCCCGGTGCGCGGCATCTTCGACCATCTGGACGATGCGACGTTGCTGCGCTTCGGTGTGCCGCCCGACTGGCTGGATTGGGTGCGTCAGACGGACGAGGATGGGCTGTTCGACCTGGAAGGGCATCTGCCGCAGGAGGCGATGGAGGCCTTGCTGGAACTGGCGGTTGGCGGGCAGCCGACCTTGCCTGTGGTGGCTCCGCCTGCATCCGACCCCTTCGCCCACCCGGATGCCCAACGCCGGTTCCGCACGGTCACCAACCAGGATGAACTGCGCCAGGCGCTGGATTATCCCTGGGACAAATGGACGGTCTTTCTGCACCCCAGTCAGCGGGACCTGGTGGAACGGCGCTTCGGCGGGCCGGCACGCGTCACCGGGTCCGCCGGTACCGGCAAGACGGTGGTAGCGTTGCACCGCGCTGTGCATCTGGCCCGCCGCTCCGACGATGCACGCGTGCTGCTGGCCACTTTCTCCAAGACGCTGGCCCATGCCCTGAAGGCGAAGTTGTCGCGATTGTTGGGGGAAGATAGCGCCACGGCGGCGCGCATCACTGTCACCTATGTGGACGGCGTCGCCCATGGGTTGTTTGAGGAGGCGTTTGGCATCACGCCCAATATCGCTTCCGCCTCCCAGGTTGAAACCGCGATCAAGACGGCCACGCAGGAACGCGGGGAAACCCGCTTTGCCCACCGTTTCCTGATGAATGAATGGCGGCACGTTGTCGATGCCTGGCAGCTTCGCACCTGGGAAGCCTATCGCGATGTCTCCCGGTTGGGCCGACGCACCCGGATTGGCGGCAATCAGCGCGAGGCGTTGTGGGCGCTGTTTGAGCAGGCTCAGGCCATACTCAAGGCGCGCAACGTTGTCACCTGGGCAGAGGCGGTGGCGCGGGTGGCCGAGTATCATCGGGGCCGAGAGAAGAAGCCTTTTACGGCGGCGGTGATTGACGAGGCGCAGGATATCAGCATCCCGCAGCTCCGCTTCCTGGCGGCGCTGGTGCCCAATGGCTCGGACAACCTTTTCTTTGCTGGCGACCTGGGCCAGCGGATCTTCCAGCAGCCCTTTTCCTGGCTGTCGCAGGGGGTGGATGTCCGCGGGCGATCATGGACATTGAAGGTCAATTACCGCACCTCGCACCAGATCCGCCGACGTGCCGACCTTCTGCTGCCCGCCCATGTGCGCGATGTCGATGGGGTGGAAGATCAGCGCAAGGGCACTATTTCCGTCTTTGATGGGCCGGAGCCGGATGTCGGTCTGTTCGATACGGCAGACGATGAGATCGCCTATGTCGCGGCCTGGATCAGCGACGTCGTGGCCAAGGGAATAGCGCCGGAGGAGGTTGGCATCTTTGTCCGTACGTCCGATCAATTGGACCGGGCGAAGTCGGCTGTGAAGAAATCAGGATATCCCTGGATCACGTTGCAGGACCGTGGCGATGGGGATGCTGGCCGGATTGCCGTCGGCACCATGCATCTGGCCAAGGGCCTTGAGTTCAAGGCCGTGTCCGTCATGGCCTGCGACGATGAAGTCATTCCGCTTCAGGAACGTATCTCTTCCGCCGGTGAAGAATCCGAGCTGGACGAGATTTTCGACACGGAGCGGCATCTGCTCTACGTCGCCTGCACCCGCGCACGCGACCATGTCTGCATCACCGGGATCGAGCCGGGGTCGGAGTTTCTGGCCGACCTGATGGAGTCTTGATCCAGCCTTATGTGACAGTCAATCAGCCGAAGGGAGAGAGGAACTTGAGCCAGGCCGACTTTCTCGCCATGCGGTGGCTGAGCAGTGAATTTCTGGCTCAACGCGGCCTAAGCGCCCCGGACGGGCGGCCACTTTACGCTTACCGCTGCACCGATGCCGAACTGGTGTCCCTGTCGGATCGCTTGACCGCCGCGCGTATCGACCATAGTCGGGTGGAAAGCCATCTTGCCGCACTTTTCTGCCTCTTTGCGGCGGAATGGTGGCGACGTTTTTATGACGGTAATCCGTGGGCATGGGAGCCGGTTTTCCTGAAACTGGGTGCCCGTTACGGGTGGCAGACGGCGAAGGAATTGACAACCAAAGGGCTCGGGTTCTGGAAACGTGAATTGCGCCGTTCCGCCCAGGGTCGCGAGTTCCTGTTGAGCTTATACCAATTTGCACTGATCAGAACCCATGTGCCCACTGACGGTGGCCAATGGAGATGATTTTCCAAGGCTGATTGATGCGACGGTTCCAGGCGTGGCAGCAGAGGGCGACGATCTGGTCGTAGGATTCGAAGACCCGGTTGGATAGCCAGTTGTCGCGGATGAACTGCCAGATGTTCTCGACTGGATTGAGTTCGGGGGATTGGGGCGGCAGCGGTAGAATTGTGATGTTGGCAGGCACGGCCAGTTTGTCGGTTGTGTGCCACCCCGCCCGATCCATCATGAGCACGGCGTGGGCGCCGGGTGCCACCTGGGAGGCGATTTCATCCAGATGCCATTGCATGGCCTTTGTATCGCAGCGAGGCATGACGAGGGCGGCACCGACGCCGCGCTCGGGGCAGATGGCGCCGAAGATATAGGCCGACTTGGTGCGCTGATCGTGGGGTGCTGCGGGGCGGGTTCCGCACTTGGCCCAGCGCCGGGTGATCTTGTTCTTCTGGCCGACACGGGCCTCGTCCGTACGCGTCCGGTGTGAGCCGCCTTGTGTTTGGTGGTCGGTAGCTGGGAGTCTTTGCGTAAGCGCGATAGCGCGG
>NZ_JBXAFZ010000029.1:0-53924 GCF_058793615.1 Niveispirillum sp. GW835-FHT14G11 | reverse complement strand
GGCCTGACGCGGCTGATCGGCCTGCGCAAGGATTACGAGAAGATCGTCGCCGCGGAGGGCCAGAACCCCGACGAGGCGCGGGTGGCACTCAGCCGCATGGTCTTCGTGACCGACAGCAAGAAGGAAGCCGACCATTTCATCGACAGCGCCCGCTACCAGCAGCGCTTGGCGCTGAGCTTCAAGAACCGGCGCGAGAATGTCAGCGAGGACTACATCATCGGCGAGGAGCCGTTCGAGGGCGAGCCGGATTTCGAGCGCATCCGTCACAACCTGCCTGTCGGCGATGTCGATACCGTCGTGGAGAAGATGGTCCAGCTCCTGCGCGGCCTGCGGCCCTACCATGTGGCCCTGCTCATGCAGGTCGGCGACATGGAGCATCGCTCCGTCATGAAATCCATGGAGCGCTGGGCAACCGACGTCATGCCCGCAATCCATAAGGAACTCAAAAATAGCAACGCCGAAGCCGCTTAACTGCATCGGTTCGAAGGTAACGACACTGGAGCCGGTGCACGTCGTTTCCCGGTATGCCTCGCGGGTGGCGAAGACGCCGCCATGACGGCTGGTGGTCGGCTCGCTTTCGTTGAAATCGAAGTGCTCGGTGCGATCGAGGCGAGGCCGCGAGCGAAGCGCTTTCCCCGTGCCGTGATGTGGGGAGGGGCATCTCCACACCCTTTTCCTCGAGATTTCCCTGCTGACGCGGCAACCAGCCCCATGCGGGCGATGAGCGAATGGATTACATGAATGTCCAGGCTGACCGACTATACGAGCTATGCCGACGCGCAGCGAAATGCGTCATCGGCCGCGCTGTGGGATCTCTTTGACGGGAACCGTGACCGGCTGAACATCGCGCATGAATGCATCGACCGTCATGCGGACGGGTCAGGGCGGGCTGCCGTTTGTATCGCCCATGCTGACGGGGGCAGCAATGTGCTAAGCTTCGACACGATCTCGGCGGGTTCGTCGCGCTTCGCGCATTGGCTGAAGGAACGCGGCATTGAAAAAGGCGACCGGGTCGCCTTCATGCTGGAACCGTCGCTGCCCTTCTACCTGACGCTTTTCGGCGCCATCAAGGCGGGCGCGATCAGTGTTCCTCTGTTCACCTTGTTCGGCCTCGACGGGTTGAAGCTGCGCGTTGACGATTGCCGCCCGCGGCTGCTGATCACCAATGCCGACAAGGCGGAGATGGCGCGGCAGGTCGATGGCGTAGAGGTGGTCGTTGCCGACGATACGCTGCTTGCCGAACTGGAGGCTTATCCGATCCGCTATGAGCCGGACAGCAGGGCGGATGACCTTGCGGTGTTTCAATACACGTCCGGCACCACGCGCGAACTGCCCGAAGCGGTGAAGCACACGCATAAGGCCCTGGTGACGCTGATGTTCGCCGCCCTCTACGGGACGGGCATCCGTCCGGGCGACCAGTTCTTCTGCCCGTCCTCGCCAGCTTGGGGCCACGGCCTGTGGCACGGGACGCTGGCTCCCCTCGGGCTGGGGGTCACCACCGGCACGATGGGCATCGGCAGGTTCGATCCGGTTCGGCTGATGCAGGCGTTGCAGGAATTCGGCATTACCAACCTGTCGGCGGCGGCGACGCATTACCGGATGATGAAGAACAGCGGCCGGTCTGGCGAGTTCGCGTTCAAGATCGAAAAACTGTCCTTCACGGGCGAGCCGATCGATCCGGCGACACTGGACTGGATCGACGAGACATTCCATGTCCCCGCCTGCAGCATGTACGGCACAACCGAGATCGGCGTCGTGCTGGTCAATTTTCCTGGAGCGGCGGACTTCAAGGTCAAGCCCGGCTCACTGGGCAAGGCCATTCCGGGCCAGGAGTTGCAGGTACAGCGTCCCGACGGCACCGCCACCAGCCCGGACGAGATCGGCGAGCTGATGCTGAAACGCAAGGGTGGCTGGGTCTCGACCAAGGACAAGGCGAAGATCGACACGGACGGCTATTTCTATCATTGCGGTCGCGCCGATGACGTCATCATCTCCGCCGGCTGGACGATGAGCGCGGTCGAGATCGAGAACACCCTGCTCAAGCATGACGATGTCCTGGAATGCGCCGTCATCGGCGTGCCGGATGAAAAGCGTGGCCAAGTGGTCAAGGCCTTCGTCATCAGCAACCGTCCCGGTGACGATGACTTCGTGCGTGAGTTGCAGGACTTCACGCGCGAGCGCCTGGCACAGCACGAATATCCGCGCATCGTCGCATTCACTTCCGAAATTCCCAAGACGCCCGCGGGCAAGGTCCATCGCAAGAAGCTTCGCGACCTCGAAGCCCTGGCTGCGGCGCAATAAGTTCTGCAACGGAGAAAAAGTATGGCCATTTCGGCAGCAAACACGAATCGTTTCCCGAAGATCACCGAGGAAGGGCTGGACGATCTGCGCAAGCGTATCGGCGTTCGGATCACCGATACGGTTGAGCCCTGGAACTATGAAGCGACGCGCGATGGCATCCGCCACTATGCGCATGGCATTGGTGACGATAATCCGCTCTGGTGCGATCCGGCCTATGCCGAGAAGACGAGCTATGGGGATGTCGTGGCGCTGCCCAGCTTCCTGTTCTCGACCAGCCGCATCGTGTCGGGTTATTGCGGCGGTCTCGCTGGTGTGCATGCGATGTGGGCGGGTGCTGACTGGACCTGGTACAAGCCGGTGCTGCGCGGCGATGTCATCTCCACCCAGGCCCATCTCAAGGATCTGATCGAGCATCAGACCCGTTTTGCCGGCCGCTCCTTCCAGCAGATCTACCACACCGATTTTTTCAACCAGAACGGTGACAAGGTTGCGGAATGCGATAGCTGGGTGTTTCGCACCGATCGTGACGAGGCGCGTGAGCGCGGGACGAAATACACCGAGGCTCGTGGCCGCGTGGAGCCGTTCAGCGAGGAACAGCTCCAGGAATTCTACAAGCTCTATGAGGCCGAGGATATCCGTGGCGCCACGCCCCGTTATTGGGAAGATGTCACGGAAGGGGAGGCTCTGCCCCGGATGATGAAGGGGCCGATGACTGTCACCGGCTTCATCGGCTATGCGCAGGGCTGGGGCGGCCTTTACATCCGTACCAACAAGATCGCCTATAAGATGTTTGCCAAGCATCCGGGCCTGGGGATCAAGAACCGGTTCAACGTTCCCGACTGTCCCGAGCGCGTGCATTGGGACGAGGATTTCGCCCTGGCGGTTGGTGCGCCGGGTGCCTACGACTATGGTCCGGAACGGTGCTCCTGGCTGACCCACCATCTCACCAACTGGATCGGGGACGCGGGCTTCCTGCGCCAGAGCAAGTGCCAGATCCGTCGGCACAATCCTGATGGCGACGTGGTCCTGATCGACGGCACCGTCACGCGCAAGTTCCAGCAGGATGGCCGTCATCTGGTCGAGATCCAGCAGCGGGCGGAGACCCATCGCGGCGAAACATCGGCGATCGGCTCGGCGATCGTCGAACTGCCCTCGCGCGGTTGACGCCTATGTCTTGCCGGCCCGGCGTTCCGCGGGAACGCCGGGCCGGCGGTGGACGGTAGAGGAACAGACGGATGGCTGGACGCTAGTTTGACGAAAGGCAGGTTGGCGACCGGACTATCCATGAGATCCGGCGCACGGGCATGCGAGAGCGATCATAGCGGCCTTCGAGGCTGATTGGGCCGGCTCGCAACAGGAAGGACGGCGACATGTACATACGGAACTACGGTTTGGAAACGCATCCGGGCAATATTTCTGCCTTGCAGGATGCTCTTCGCGAGCTGGCCGCAAAAGTTTCTGCCGTGCCGGGTGCTGTGAGGGTCGATCTGTTCCAGGACGCCGTGAAGCAGACGCGCCTTGTTATGATGGAATATTGGGAGACGGAGGCTGCACACAAGGCGAGCAGTGCGTATCTAGGCAAAGAAGCCTTCCGGCCGGTCATGGCGCTGGTCATCGCACCACCCGAGGTCACGACGCTCCTGTCCCTGTTGCCATAGGAAGGCGGACGGAAGTCGGTCGGCATCGGATGGAAGGTGGCGATCGATTTTTAGGATCACATCAATCTTCCATCTGCTCCGTTTCCGCATCAATCCCTTGGCTGGCCGCGCTAACGGGCTGTGCAGCCGATTCCGGCCGAAGTGGCGACACTGGAGATGGATAGAATTCCCCCTTGAACTGGAGCTGCCGCCGTGCCGCATGGATCATCGCCTATGGAGCCCGCCTTGATTTCCGCCGAGACCCTGAAGATGCTGGGCCTGCTGGAGCGCAAGGTACTGTGGCTCAGCACCTGGATGATCCATAATGCCAACCATCTGCGTCCCTCGCGCGACGGGCTGAAGGTGGGCGGGCACCAGGCCTCCAGCGCTTCGGTGGCCAGCATCCTGACGGCGCTGTACTTCTCCGTGCTGCGCCCGGAGGATCGGGTGGCGGTGAAGCCGCATGCCAGCCCCATCTTCCATGCCATCCATTATCTCCTGGGCCGGCAGACTCGCGACAAGCTGGAGGGGTTCCGGGCCCTGGGCGGGGCGCAATCCTACCCGTCGCGGACCAAGGATTTCGACGATGTTGATTTCTCCACCGGCTCGGTGGGGCTGGGCGTGGCGCAGACGGCGTTCGCCTCCATCGTCCAGGATTATGTCCAGGCCAAGAACCTGTCGCCGCAGCCCGAAGGCCGCATGATCGCCATCGTCGGCGATGCCGAGCTGGACGAGGGCAATGTCTTCGAGGCCATGCTGGAGGGCTGGAAGCGCGACCTGCGCAATGCCTGGTGGATCATCGACTATAACCGTCAGAGCCTGGACAGCGTCGTCTCCGACGAGCTGTGGGTGCCCATCGAGGGCATGTTCCGCTCGCTGGGCTGGAACGTCGTCATCCTGAAGTATGGCAGGCGGCTGGAGGCGGCCTTCGCCCGGCCCGGCGGCGGGCGCCTGCGCCGCTGGATCGACCAGTGCCCCAACCAGCTCTATTCCGCCCTGACCTTCAAGGGCGGGGCCGCTTGGCGTGAGGTGCTGGTCCGCGACCTGGCTGACGATGCCGACGCCCTAGCCCTGGTCGCGGGCCATGACGACGAAGCTCTGGGCGCCCTGATGACCAATCTGGGCGGCCATTGCCTGCACAGCCTGCTGGACGCCTTCGACCGGGCCTCGCGCAACGAGGTGCCGACCTGCTTCATCGCCTATACGGTGAAGGGCAGGGGCCTGCCTTTCCAGGGCCACAAGGACAACCATGCAGGATTGATGAACCCCGACCAGGTGGCGACGTTCCGCGCCCAGTGCGGGGTCGGGCCGGGGCGGGAATGGGAGCCGTTCGCCGGGCTGGAGGCCGAGGAGGCGCGCCTGCACCGCTTCCTGGCGCAGGTGCCCTATGCGGCCCGGCCGAACCGCCGACTGTCGTCGCCGGCCCTGCCGGTGCCCGACCGGCTGGAGGTGGCGCTGGCCGAACGGATGAGCACGCAGGAAGGGTTCGGCAAAATCCTGGGCGAGTTGGCCAAATCCGATCAGGCGCTGGCGTCGCGCATCGTCACCACCAGCCCGGATGTCACCGTCTCCACCAACCTGGGCGCCTGGGTCAACCGCCGCGGCCTGTTCGACCGGCTGGGCCATGCCGACATCTTCCGCGAACAGAAGGTGGTGTCGGCCCAGCGCTGGGCCGGTGACGGGGCGGGCCAGCATATCGAACTGGGCATCGCCGAGCACAATTTATTCCTGCTGCTGGGCGCCCTGGGCCTGTCACATGACCTGTTCGGGGTGCGGCTGCTGCCCATCGGCACGCTCTACGATCCGTTCGTGAAGCGGGGGCTGGACGCGCTGAACTATGCGCTCTACCAGGATGCCCGCTTCATGCTGGTGGCCACGCCCTCGGGCGCCACCCTGGCGCCGGAGGGGGGCGCGCACCAGTCGATCATCACGCCCTTGATCGGCATGGGCCTGCCCAACCTGGCCTCGTTCGAGCCCGCCTATGTCGACGAACTGGCCGTGATCATGCGCTGGGGCCTCCAGCGTATGCAGGAGGCGGATGGCGGCTCGGTCTATCTGCGCCTCTCCACCCGCTCTTTGGAACAGCTGCGGCGGCCCATGACGCCAGCGCTGGCCACCGGCATCATCGACGGCGGCTATTGGCTGCGCCCGCCGGGCCGGGGCTGCGCCCTGGTCATCGCCTATACCGGTGCCCTGGCGCCGGAGGCGACGGAGGCCCTGCTGGAACTGGCTGAGCGCGATCCTGCCGTCGGCCTGCTGGCCATCACCTCCCCCGACCGGCTCTACCAGGGCTGGCTGGACACGCAGGCCCGGCGGCGCCAGGGGGAGGAGGGGGCCCTGTCGGCGGTGGAGCGGCTGCTGGCGCCGGTACCCGGCGATGCCGGCATCGTCTCCGTGATCGACGGCCATCCCAGCACGCTGGCCTGGCTGGGCTCCGTGCGCCGCCACGCTGTCGCCACGCTGGGGATCAGCCATTTCGGCCAATCCACCGACATCGACGACGGCTACCGGCTGCATGGCCTGGACAAGCAGGCCATCCTGGCCGCCGCGGCGGAACTGACGGTGCGGGCGAACCAGGCGAGGCTGGCTGCGCGCGCTTGAGCTGTGGCGAAAGCTGCCGCTGGGCGATGTCAATACGAAAGCAGCAGATGGTTCCCTTACTGTCGATCCTTTCGCCACTGAGAAGGCGGGACGCCGGTCGCTCTATGGAAACTGCCAGTAAAGTGGCTGGGCGTCGAATAGCCCAAGCGCAGTGCGATTTCCGTTATGCTAAGGCTTTCATCCATTAGCATTTCTTTTGCTTTATGTACCTTCCGCTGGGCGATATATCGGAATGGGGACATACCGGCGCTGGCTCTAAACGCTCTACCAAAATGATCAGAATTTAGACCTGCCACGGCTGCAAGCTCGCTAAGTGTTAGTTCATCGGTCAGATGAGTATCAATGTAATCATAAATCCGACGTTGACGAGAAAGGCCAAGGCCGCCGTTGATTGTTGGAATTGAGGTGGTAGAGTTCCCATAATTTTTGTGTATAACCCCCGCTAACATCGCGCATGGATGGGAGAGAGACATCACTGGCGATTGATGTTCCAATTTATCTTTTAGAAATTCGAAAATGCTAGACAAGCACTTATCATTGATGCCTATCCTTGGAGATAAATGAGCCAATGCATCAATTTCTGATAAAGAAATAGCTCTGGCAAAGAATCCTGATGACAATGCCACGATGAAAACGGGCTGCTTTTGACTCCACTTCACATGTACAATCTGTTCCGGCGGCATGATATGGATTTGTCCACGATGGATCTGTTGGTGGATAGGCGCGCGATGGTGTGACGGCTGCCAACTTAACGTGAATGGCTCGCCCTCGTGCTGTAACAAAGTGAACTGGGGTGAAGCCAGTTTCGCGCCAGGACATTCATCTACAATATAATGCCCAATTGAAAAACCATCCCAGCGTACCCGGCGGAGAGCGGAAATTCCGATGGGTAGCGTATCTGCTTGGAAGTCAATAAAGTTAAAGCCGTCCATGCGCCTCTCCATAAATTTTAGTATATAAGATAATTTTCTATTTTAAGTAACTTTCTTGGCTTGTGATTCGGTGTAATGGAGTTGACAGAGTTTACTCTCGTGTATATTCGGTGTATTGAGAGTCCATGGCTAATGCTCTTTAGTGGTAAGCTATATGTGGAAATTCCTGTTTAATTTATTGATATTATTGAAGTTTGTTTTGTCGATTTTGTGACGATCTAGCAGATTATATGGAAGCGTGAAATTATTCTCCTATCGATAATCATCGATATGGCGGCTACGACCGTGGCACTTGATATCGGTCGCTGTGCCGGTTTCCGACCTACCTGATAGGGAGGTAGCATACCCATGCGAAACATGAGCCTTCTCGACGCTGCATTGTCTCGCCCCGATTGGTGGCGCGCTACTTCCTACGTAAATTTAAGAACCTTGGATCGAATAGGCTGGGCGTGGCAATGGCTGCGCCGAAACAGCGACTTCAAGATGGCGCTGAAATCCAGCACCTGTTTGACCAACGTTGATCGCTCTATTGTACAAATGAATGCTAACCGGGATTGGCCCCATTGGGGGGTAATGTTTCGCCGACGTGACGGCAGAGCCTAAGGTTTATTGGGATCCTGCCATCTGCCCCGAGGTGATCACGGTTGTCGCCGAAGCAGCCGGTCAAGCTGTGCCAGCAGAAGATCTGTTTGATTTGGCCGCCGTTCGGAACATTGCGACACTCGTCAAGCTGGCCTCCGGTGACGAACATCTGCTGCTGGCCGATGGCATGCGGCACCTTCAACTTTGGGTGACAGAGGGCACCCTACTGGAAGGGCCGGTTCGGCTACGCTGCACGCTCAATGGGTTACGGGATATTGAACGAAAGGTTCTTTCCCTACGCCGCCTGTGCCTGTGCCGCCGATTTGGGCGACTGCCTCGTACTCTCTATCCGCCTGAGGCAATGGCTGTCCGGTGGATCGATAAATTGCGCGCCATTGATGCGGTCGCCGCGGGAGCGACGCAGCGGGAGATCGCCACAGCGCTCTTCGGAGAGAGACGGACAATTGTCGAATGGTCTCGTGGGTCGGACTGCCTGCGCCTGCGGGTCCAACGATTGGTTCGGGACGGCACGCAGCTGGTGCGGGGCGGATACCGCGATCTGCTGTCCTGACGGTGAACGGGAAGGCAGCGGTCAGAGCCAGAGGGCGGTAGGGAGTGGCGGGACATGGAGATTTCAGGAAAGTCCGGCCAGCGGCCCGCCTTTCGGAACTTTTAATCGGACCAGAAGGAGAATCTGTCATGAAACGGCTCAAGATTGTTCTGCCCGTGCTGGCTTTGGTCGGGGTTGGTGTCGGCGCCGTCATCTTCTGGCCCCGGGAGCGGGGCGAACAGGAGGGTCCGGCCACAGTCATCGACGCCGGCCTGCTGGAGATCGCCGGCACCCGGCACCGTCTGGCCGGCATCGTGCCGCCGTTGCCCGACCAGCACTGTGTCGACCGGAAAGGCACGACCTGGGCCTGCGGCCAGGAGGCCGTCCAGGGTTTGCGGGAACTGGTGACCGGCACACCCGTGTATTGCCGGCCCCATCCCGGCAGTGCCGACCTGTCCGATTGCTTCGTTGGTGGCACGTCCCTGTCGGAGCGGATGGTCCGTGGCGGCTGGGCCCTGGCCTGCCGGTTCGGCCGGGGCGATCTCAGCAATTGGGAGAACAATGCAAGGTTCCTGGCCTCGGGCCTGTGGCGGGGCGGGTTCGTTCCACCGACACCGACCGACCAATGTGCGGGGTGAAAGGGTGGAGAGTCAGAGGTGGGACGGATTTCCGGGTGACGGGCCACAGCCGGAGGAGAGGCTTCCGGCGCCCGTCCTGGAGATGATGTGCCATGACCCAAGTAGAAATCCTCGACGCCGCCTCTGACCGGAGCGGCGGCTACAAGGTGGACGTGACCCGTGGCCAGCGGATCGGTCGCGTGTCGTCCGAATGGTTCTCGCGGCCCGATGATGAACGTTTCCTGTCCCTGTCGGATCTCTACGCTTCCGTCCGGTCGCGGACCGAGCGCAGCCGGACCCGGACCCTGCCCAGCGCCGACATCCGCGTGGAGGCCAGGAGCGACAATCCGGAGAAACT
Source organism: Niveispirillum sp. GW835-FHT14G11 (assembly GCF_058793615.1). Lineage (NCBI taxonomy): Bacteria > Pseudomonadati > Pseudomonadota > Alphaproteobacteria > Rhodospirillales > Azospirillaceae > Niveispirillum > Niveispirillum sp. GW835-FHT14G11. The sequence continues at coordinate 44,346 of NZ_JBXAFZ010000029.1, read as the reverse complement.
GTCCCTGCTGCTCCCGGGCAGTGACAGGCCGGTTGCGCCCACGCATTGGAGCTTTGGCCAGTTGGCCAGCCTGGTGGGCGCGCCGGCCGCCTATTTGCGGCAGCTTCCGGCGGCACTGGCCGGGATCAATCTGCAATATGGCCTGACCTCGCACCGGGGCGAGCAGGTCAAGACGCTGGAAATCGAAGACGGCCGCACCGAACTGCGCGCCGTCACCGGCCCGGACTATGGCCGCATCTTCGACCATGAACTGGTCGAGGCTGTGCAGCGCATCGCCGGCAACGGCACGGGCGACACCCGCTGGAAGGTACCGGGTGTGCTGGACTGGTCGACGGGGGTCTATAATCCGCGCGTGGACATCACGCGGGACACGACGACACTCTACGCTTCCGACAGGGACGTCTTTCTGTTCCTCGTTGACGATCTGAATCCCATCGAGGCGGGCCGTTTGCCGGACGGCTCGCCGGATCTCTATTTCCGCGGCTTCTACTGCTGGAACAGCGAGGTGGGCGCCAAGACCCTGGGCATGGCCAGCTTCTATCTGCGGGCTGTGTGCCAGAACAGGAATATCTGGGGTGCTGAGGATTTCCAGGAGATTGCTATCCGCCACTCCAAATATGCCCCCTCCCGCTTTGCCCATGAGGCGGCCCCAGCCCTGACCCGTTTCGCCGATTCCTCGCCCATGCCCTTCATCAACGGCATCAAGGCGGCGCGGGAGCAGATCGTCGCCCGCGACGATGATGACCGCATGGAGTTTCTGCGCAAACGCGGCTTCTCCAAGGCTGAAACCGGCAGGATCATCGAGACGGTACTGGCCGAGGAGGGCCGCAAACCGGCGAGCATCTTCGATTTCGTGCAGGGCATTACGGCGGTGGCCCGTGACAAACCCCACCAGGATGCCCGGCTGGAGATGGAAACCCGGGCCAGGAAGCTGCTGGACCGGGTGGCCTGACCGGTGGCCGGGGGTTCGGCTCGGGATGGTTCGAGGCAGAGGAGGGCTGGGGGCTTTGTGGCGGGCTGCCAGGTGGGAGAGAGGCTTCCACCGGCCCGTCGTGGAGAAAACCCATGGCTGCCAATACTGCCAAGATCATCCTGAGCCGGTCCCAGGACATTCCGTTCAACAAGCTGGCCCTGTCCCAGGCCAATGTCCGCAAGGTCAAGGCCGGCGTGTCCATCGCCGACCTGGCGGAGGACATTGCCAACCGCACCCTGCTGCACGGCCTTCCCGTCCGTCCGCGGCTGGATGCCGAAGGCAAGGAAACGGGGATCTACGAAGTGGCGCCGGGCGGGCGGCGCTACCGGGCGCTGGAGCTGCTGATCAAGCAGAAGCGTCTCTCCCGTACCGCGCCCATCCCCTGTCTCATCCGCACGGAGGGGATGGGCGAGGAGGACTCCCTGGCAGAGAACCTGCAACGGGTGGCGCTGCACCCGCTCGACCAGTTCCGCACCTTCCAGACCCTGCGTGACAAGGGGTTGAGCGAGGAGGACATCGCCGCCCGGTTCTTCGTGACGTCCGCCGTGGTCAAACAGCGGCTGCGCCTGGCGTCGGTGTCGCCCAAGCTGCTGGAGCTTTATGCCGAGGACGGCATGACGCTGGAAATGGTAATGGCCTTCAGCGTCAGCAGCAATCACGAACACCAGGAGCAGGTCTGGGCCTCCCTGACCCAGTCCTGGCAGCGGGAAGCCCATCACATCCGCCGGGTGCTGACCGCCGATGCCGTCCAGGCCTATGACAAGCGGGCGCAGTTCGTGGGTCTGGATGCCTATGTCGCCGCCGGCGGTCCGGTCATGCGTGACCTGTTCACGCCCGACGATGGCGGCTGGCTGGGCGATGTGCCGTTGCTGGAACGCCTGGCGGCCGAGAAGCTGGCCAAGGAAGCCGAGGCGGTCATGGAGGAGGGGTGGAAGTGGATGGAGGTCGATACCGACTTCCTCTACGGCCATACCTCTGGCCAGCGCCGCCTGCGAGGTGAGGTGACGCCTCGCACGGAGCAGGAGGAGGCCCGCTATGCCGAGCTACAGGACGAATATGACCGGTTGGCTCAGGAGCATGACGATGATGGCGAGATTTCCGAGGAGGTCGATCAGCGGCTGACGGCGATTTCGGGCGAGATCGCCGTGCTGGAGCAACGGCCCGTGCGCTACGACCCGGAAGAGATCGAGCGGGCCGGCTGCTATGTCAGTATCGGCTCGGACGGGCAGTTGCGGGTGGAACGCGGCTATATCCGGCCGGAGGATGAACCGCGGGTCGAGGAGCCGGCGGCACCCGGCGCTGACCCTGTCGGCGAAGACGGCGATGCGGATGGCTCCCGCATCCCGGCTGCCGCCCATGCTGCCCATACCGGCGGTTCCGTCAGCCAGGAGCCCGAACCGGAAGACGAGGGGCTGAAGCCGTTGCCCGAACGGCTGGTGATGGAGTTGACGGCCTATCGGACCCTGGCCCTGCGTGACGCTCTGGCCCGGGACCCGGACACGGCTTTCATCGCCGCGCTGCACGTCCTCTGCCTCCAGTCCCTCTATCATCGCAGCTCCAACTCCTGCCTGCAGATCACGGCGCGCAGTCCGGGCTTCATGGCGGAACCTCCGGGGCTGGCAGACAGCATCCCGGCCCAGTCCATCAATGCCCGGCATGCGAACTGGGTGCAGCAGTTGCCCCAGGACCCGCGTGATCTCTGGGATGTGCTGGTGGGTTTCGATGCCGACAGCCGGGCGGCACTGTTCGCCCATTGTGTGGGCCTGACGGTGCATGCCGTGCAGTCGTCCGGTGAATACGGGCCGGAGAGCCGGCGGCACGCCGACGGGTTGGCGAGTGCCGTCCATCTCGACATGGCGGCGGTGGGCTGGATGGCGACGGCGCTGAACTATCTGGGCCGCGTCACCAAGGCCCGTATCCTGGAGGCGGTGACGGAGGCCAAGGGCGAGGCCGCCGCCCGCCAGATCGACCATCTCCGCAAGCCCGACATGGCGGTGCAGGCCGAACTGATGCTGGCCGGCACCGGCTGGCTGCCCGCGCTGCTTCGCACGCCGGGGCAGGCGGTTGTCGCACCGGAGACGCCCGACACGGTGACCGAACCGGCATCGGAACCGGAGGTGCCGCCGCAGTCGATCGCCGCCGAATAACTTCCGATCCCGCCCTTATGGAGCCTGGCCGCCCGCGCTGGGCTCCTTACCCCCACCTGGCCCGGCCTCAGCGCCGGGCCATTTTCGTTTCAGGAGACAGGAAATGGCGATACCCGACCATGCCCGCGCCAATTTCGACACCTTGTTGCGCGCCGCCCGGGACGGCAATCTGGCGCTGCTGGAGTGCAACGACGTCATCACCGGTGAGCCGCGCTACGTCATCTGTGCTGTCGGCCGAGATCAGCGCGGCATCGTCATGACCCCCTTCGGTCATCTCGCCGACGGCAATCCGTATGATGCCTACCGTCCGCCGGACGCTCCCGGTGGTCCGGGCGGCACGGGTGCCTGACCATGGGGGATGCCGGCCAACTGGCCCGCCGCCTCGCGCTGGAGGCCGAGGCGGTGTGCCGCCAGTTCCTGCCCAATGGCCGCCGGCAGGGCAATTATTGGCAGGTGGGCGACGTGCGGGGCCATCCCGGTCGCAGCCTTTATGTCCGCCTGACCGGGCCGCGCGCCGGTCGCTGGGCCGACGCCGCCCTGCTCCAGCATGGCGACCTGCTGGACCTGATCGCCCTGAATCGGGGCCTGTCCCTGCGCGATGCCATGACGGAGGCGCGGGCCTTCCTGCGGATGCCTTTGCCCGTCACCGCTCCGCCGATGCCCGCTCCCGGCGGGTCGCTCGAGGCTTGCCGGCGGCTGTTCGCGGCCAGCCGGCCCTTGCCCGGCACGCTGGCGGAACGCTATCTGGCCGGACGCGGCATCATCCTGGATGGCCCGGAACCGGCGCTGCGCTTCCATCCGCGTTGTCATTATCGCGGACCCCAGGATCGTATCAGCCTGCCGGCCCTGATCGCCGCCGTCACCGACCATGACGGCCATCTGACCGGCCTGCACCGCACCTGGCTGGACCCGTCGGGCCGGGACAAGGCACCGGTCGACCAGCCCCGCCGGGCCATGGGCCATCTGCTGGGCCATGGCGTCCGCTTCGGGTCGGGCGGTCCCGTCATGGCCGCCGGGGAAGGCATCGAGACCGTGCTGGCGCTGCGCATGGCCTTGCCCAGCCTGCCGATGGTGGCGGCCCTGTCCGCCGGCCATCTCGCCGCCCTGCTGTTCCCGCCCTGCCTGCGCCGGCTCTATGTCGCCCAGGACAGGGACGCCGCCGGTGTCCGGGCGCTGGAACGTCTGGTCGCGCGCGGCCGGGCCGGTGGCATCGACATCCGGCCGCTGCGGCCCCGCCGGGAGGATTTCAATGCCGACCTGCTGGCCTTCGGCCTGCCGGCACTGCGGGCGGATGTCGTCCGTCAGCTCCATCCCGACGATGCTCACAATGCCTGCCTCCAGCCGTGTGGGCCTTGCTGCTCGGGAGACGGACCGCGCGCCTGACCAGGCCGCAGCGGGGCAGGGGAGCATGCCGGAGCCTCCCGGTTCCGGTGGCGGGGGCCGCGCCCGCGGCCTTCCCGGGAGGGGGATCTGCCAGGGCCGGCCCAAGTCCGCAATGGCGCCCCGCTTGCTTTCTTCCCCTGCCGCCGGACGGGCCGGCGGCATTCCTCGCGGAAACAAGAAAGCGCGGGGGCACGCCATCCTCCGCTCTCGCTCCGGCCCGCAAAGCGGGTGCGGACCCGGCCTGAAGGCCCTGGCGGGCGATCCCCTGTGAAGGCCGCGGACGGCGCGGCCAGCCCAAACCCGAGGAGCCCCGCCATGACCCGTTCCATCCCCCGCCCTGCCGCCCTGGACGACGAGCCGCCCGCCGCGTCCGCCCCCACGGCCCACCTGCTGGAGGAATTGCAGCTCCGTGGCTATCGTCCCTTCCAGGACGAGCCCGATCCGCGTCCGCTGCCCGATGCCGACCAGGCCCGGGCCGAGATCGGCGCCAGCCTGGAAACCCTGGCCGGGCTGCTGACCGGCACGCGGCTGGAGGATGACCTGGCCGACCTGCTCTGGTCCTTCGTCAACCTGTTCCACCGTCGCATCGCCAGTCTGGAACGCGACCTGGACGCCAACGAGCAGGCCCAGCAGCACAGCCAGCGGGAACAGGACGGCTCGGAGATCCGCTCCGTCGAACTGGAACGGCTGACGGCCGAGGGTATCGGCCTGATCGAGCGCCGCAACGCCTTCGAGTTCTTCCGCGACATCGCCGCCGAGATGTACGAGGCCCTGACCGGCTCCACCTGGCGCCCGCGCCAGGGTTCGCAGCTGAACCACCGCGCCCTGACGGCGGCCATGATCGACAGTCGTGACTATATGGCCGCCCGCCGCCGGGCCGACACGCAACTGCTGCTGCCGGCCGGTCCCAAGGTGGCCTTCGCTGGCGGGGTCGAGTGCAACGACCATGTCCGCATATGGGAAGTGCTGGACAAGGTCCGCGCCAAGCATCCCGACATGGTGTTGCTGCACGGCGGCAGCCCGAAGGGTGCCGAGCGCATCGCCGCCTGCTGGGCCGACCATCGCCAGGTGCCGCAGATCGTCTACCGGCCCGACTGGACCCGCCATAAGAAGGCGGCTCCCTTCAAGCGCAACGACCTGATGCTGGAGGTTCTGCCCATCGGACTGGTGGCCTTCCCCGGCTCCGGCATCTCCCAGAATCTCACCGACAAGGCCCGCAAGATGGGCATCCCCGTCTGGCGGTTCGGGGCGGAGGGCGGCGCTTAGGCGCCGCCCTCCTCAGTCAATCGGTCGATCCTCATTCGCGACTGCAGGCGCCCGTTGCGAGCCGTTCAACGCAATCCCCCTGAGCCGCAGCATCAGGGATCTGGGCGGCGAGTGCCCGGAGCGATGTCCACAATCCTGTCGCTGGCCTTCTCGGCAGAGGCGCCGCGCACCGCTCAGGCGGTGGGGATGGTGCCGCCATCGATCACGTATTCGGTGCCGGTTATGGTCGCGGCGCGGTCGGAGGCGAGGAAGGCGATCAGGTTGGCGATCTCTTCGGGCTTCGATGGCCGGCCGATCGGAATACCGCCCAGCGAGTCCATGATGATGCGCTTGCCGCCCTCATAGTCCGTTCCCGCCTCCTTCGCGAGCCGTTCCGCCAGCCGCACGGAGGCTTCGGTCTCGATCCAGCCGGGGGCGACGCGCACCACGCGCACCCCCTTGGGCGAGACCTCCTTGGAGAGGCTCTTGCTGTAGGTCGACAGCGCCGCCTTCGCGGCGGCATAGGCGGTCGTCGCCTCCGGCAACGGCAGTTCGCGCTGGATGGAGGTGACATGGATGACGGTGCCGCTGCCCTGTGCCACCATCCCCGGCACGAGCGCGCGGTCGAGCCTGACGGCGGCCATCAGGTTGAGGTCGAGCTCCCGGGCCCATTCGGCGTCGCCCAGCTTCACGAAGCCACCCGCCGGGGCGGACGAACCGCCCAGCATATGGACGATGACGTCGACCCCGCCCAGACGCTCGCGCACCGCGGCAGCAAGGGTGGCGCAGCCCTCCGGCGTGGTCAGGTCGGCGGCGGCGAACATCACCCCGGAGAGCGTGTCCGGCCGGGATCGCGCCACCGTCAGGACCTGCGCGCCGAGTTCGCGAAACAGTGCCACCGTGGCCGCTCCCGCGCCGCGCGTGCCGGAGGTGATCAGCGCGCGTTTGCCTTCAAGCGTGAGGAAGCCGGTCATGCGCGGATGTCCAGATGCGAGATGCGGTCGCCGTCCAGCCGGAACAGGAAGCTGAGCAGGACGGGGCTGCCGGGGAATTGTCCGGTCACCCTGGCGCGGACCTTGGTGACATCGTCCGTCTTGTCCATCTCCAGCGGCTGGAGGATGGCCTGATACTTGTCTTTGGTTTCGCGCCACCAGGCACCGATGGCCTGATGGCCGGCATGGGTGTGGCCTTCATCCTCGACGATGGCGTTGGGTGCGAAGGTCTGGACCAGACCCGCGTCGTCGCCTCTTTCGTCGGCGTCGAAATAGGCCTGGATCGGGGAGGGCAGGTTCATCGTGCTGCTCCATCGGCTGGGTTGTCGTTTCTCTCCTCTCCCATGTAGGCGTGGACGTTCGTCCCGATAAGCAGGATAAAGAGGGATGAGGAATTGCGGATAACAGGACAATGTACCGGCCCGGATTGAACGATCTCGATGCCGTGATCGCGGTTGCCCGCAGGGCCTCGTTCCGCGTTGCTGCCCTTGACCTCGGCATGTCGACGACAGCTCTCAGCAACGCCGTGGCAAAGCTGGAGGCGAGCCTTGGTGTCCGCCTGTTCAATCGGACGACACGGAGCGTCTCACTCACCGATGCCGGCCGCCTGTTCGTCGAGCAGGTCCGCCCGGCCCTGCAGGACATCCACGGTGCCATGGAGGTCGTGCGGTCGCAGCAGGAAACGCCGTCAGGCACGCTGCGCATCAACGCCTTCGCCACGGCGGCGCGCGAGATCCTCTCGCCCCTGGTGTTGGAATTTCTCCGCCGCCATCCGCAGGTGCATGTCGACCTCGTCACCGAGGGGCGGCTGGTCGACATCGTCGCCGAGGGTTTCGATCTCGGTGTGCGGGTGGCCGACCTCGTGCCCAGCGACATGATCGCGGTTTCGCTCGGGCGTCCGCAGCGATATGCCGTCGTCGGTTCGCCAACCTATTTCGAGACGCGCGACCGGCCGCTTGTCCCGCTCGACCTCCTCGATCACCGCTGCGTCCGCGTCCGCCTGCCGAACGGCGCCCTGTATCGGTGGCAATTCGAGAAGGGCGGGCAGACGGCGCAGATCGATGTCGGCGGACCGATCACCCTGGATGAGGCCGGCCTGGCCCGAACCGCCGTGCTGGACGGCATCGGGCTGGGCTTCTTCATGGAACAGGATGTGCGATCCGACATCGAGGCAGGACACCTCGTCCGCGTGCTGGCGGACTGGACGCCGCCCTTTGCCGGCCTTTGCCTCTATTATCCTGGACGCCGTAATCCTTCGGCCGCACTGAAGGCCTTCATCCGCCTGGCCCGGGAACTCAGTGCAAGACCGGAAGCGTGATCATCCCCACGAGCACCCGGAGGTGCTTTATGATGCACCTGGGTGCCCCTCCAGTGCCACTATCGACTTGTATGGGGCCGGAAGCGGACGGGCAGATTTTAGAGCATGATAACGGAATAGCTGACATTCATCTGCGATTAAAGTTACCGATGGTCGCCATTAAATCCAACAGCTGTCCAGCGTAGATAAATTTCTACTCCACTGTTTTTAAATCATATAAACATGTGATCGCAGCCGCTGCTTGTACAGGCTAGTATCATGCTGGTTGGAAGCGAGTCCCTGGGAAAAGGTCAATGCCGCCCCTTTAATTTCGCAATGATATATCCGATTTCACCGGCCGAAAGTTGAGGAGCGAACGCATTTAATTCATTAAATGATCGACCTGAGTGAAGCAAGGCAATACCATACGTCTCCGCTAGCCCAGGGAGGAAGGGAAGCCAATTGCTCTGGTAATCCAAGTTCGTACGAGCAGAATTTAATTCATTGATAGCCTGACTAACAAGAACAGGTATTTTCGAACGTGCCAAAAAGCGCCATCGCTCAGTACGCAATTCAAATCTTGGGTCGACTTCAATAGCCCTGTCCATATATTGAACAGCGCTATTATAATCTCCTGTTAGCTCCGCCTCTTCCGCCCTCAATTCAAATGCGGCACTTCCAACACCGGGATCACTCTCAAGCGTAGAACGTGCGGCCTCCAACCTGCTATCGATATCCCGAGGGGCGGGACTTCTAGCATCCGCTCTGTACTTCCAATTTAGATACACTCTTGGCAAGGCCATCAGACTGAAAACTGTATGCCGCAGCTCAAGCCATTCTTTTGCGTAAGCCTCAGCACGGCGAAAGTCTGGACGAGACGAAAGAAGGATACATTGAATTAGCGGCCGATAAGTGCGCTCTATTCGGCTACTCTTACCTTTATTGAGCTCCAAAGATAACTCATATTGCTCAATTGCCTCTCTAAATTTCCCTTGATGATGAAGCAGGTCTGCCCTCAAAAAAGCAGCCATTCCTTTGTTGTTGTATACATTATCCAAATTCTTTATACAAGCATCCGCCTCATCGTATTTATAGTTTCTAGTCGCGCTCAGGCAAAAATATCTGATAAGTTCGACGCGTGACTCTGCTTTAAATTCTTCTCGAGTCTCAAACGCCTTCTTCAGAACGCGGTACGCAGGCCCCCTTCTTCTAGCATGATATAAACGCACCCCAGCTTGGAACCAATGCGACGCAGAGACAAACTCAATGACGCTCTTTGGAAGAAGATCGACATCTCCAAGAAGAGAAGCTTGAATTCGAGACTCTATCCTAATGTATTCATGCTGACTTGTTTCAAATTGTATCGGGTTTTTAACAAATTCCTGAAGAGCTCTCCTCAGCCAACTTAATAAATCTGCACGAATTAGGTCTCTACTTAAGCGATTTGCAAGCAATGGAGTCAGGCGATACAAATTCTCACCTTCTCTCTCAACAACCCCCAGCTCTAATAGCTTTCCCATTACACGTAGAATTGGCTTGCTAGGCCTCACAACTGATTCTATATCGATCAAATCACAAGGCGATACGTCGTTTAGAAATATTAGAACTCGCTGCTCATCCTCAGCGTTTCGTAGCTGATTGAAGGCCCACCGAACGTAAGAAGTAATTGATGCCGACATGGAACGACTATCGCGCGCAATAAACTGGTCAATGGTGTCAAAATCCTCAACCGTTGAAGCCGATCGAACCAACGAAACAAGAAAACCAATGCTTCCCCCTGATGCTTTAACCAGCCGGCGTATATCTTGATCGCTCCAGCGCTCCGGATTTTTATCAAAATAACTAACCAACTGATAGCAAAATTCGGTTAATTCATATTCTGAGATTGTGGGGACTCGCTGTACCGCAGCAGAAGATGCAATACTAATCCTACGCTCCCCCAAAATTGGCGTCTGCGAAATAATATATAATTTAGGGCGCCTCGAGGGAGGTAATAGATTAATTAAATCATCCAGCCAACGTGGAAGTTCTTCATTTTCCTCGATGACTCGCGCATGCTTAAATATAATGTAATCACCTGCTGCATGCACACGTTCAATAGCGGCCACTAATGCCGTCACTTCATCTTTGGACAAGGAATCCTTTAATTCCTTTAAGCTTTCCCTAGGTGCGCCAAACGCCTCACTCTCAATTCGTAGAAGGACTTGATTTGGTAATGATGTTTCATTGATTTCAATAAGAATCCCGCGCCCATTAGGCACAAATGCGCGATTAAAATTTCTGACCAACGTTTCTCGGCCAACTCCGTTGAAACCTGTGATCCACATGGCTGGCAAGCAATTGAAGCGATCTTTTTGAATTGCAGTGCGCCAAACTGGATCTAGATCAAGCCTGGGGAATTGAGGATGATCTGAGCGCAGAAAAGGCTCGACAGCTCGCTGAACCAGTTCGGTTGCATGAAAGAGATCAATGGAGGGAGGCGATGTTCTATACCCCAGCATCACTTTGAGTGCTTCGAATACAGGAGCAAGCGACGGATCAATCGTACCATCTATTGTAATGGGGTAGTCATCGAGCCTCAGAACGAGAGGTCTAATGCGCTCTTGTTGGACTAGTTCTTTGGCCTGCAGGATTTCCCTAACACATCCCCCTGCATTGATATAGCGCTTTGACCAAAAAATAATGACAAGGCGTGACTTGGGCAGCTCCTCTTTAGAAATCTCGTCCCACAGATGCGCACCATCGACTCCGGTTTTTGAGTACAAATATGTGGTGCCGTCTGGAATTCTTTGGAAAATACTTTCCGCAAATGAGATGTCCTTCGATGCAACTGAGAAAAATATAGGATACATGTTATTATACCCTCACGTGGCGCAATGCACAAGATACCACACCCGTACATTGCTGTGTAAAATTACCTGGAAACCAATTTAATGCGAAGGGAGCCGACTCTTCAATGAGAAACAAATTTGGGGAAAACACTTCACGTCCATTTCATCCACGATTACCACTGGTCCGAAGGCGGATTGAACCAGCAAAACTAATGGCGGCCAGCCGCCTTGGTGCTGAAAATAGACAGTCGGACCTTCTCAACCCAGCCATCTACTCGGCTAACGTTGGCACACGGTAGCGGCCGCTTCCGAGTACTACACTCGGGCGTTTAAGCGCTACAGTGGGAGGCGCTTCCCAGCCATAGCTCGGGCTTGATGAGGAGCAGGAGACCTTATCACCGCCCCGGCTCCTTGAAACGCAGGCGCAAAACCAGCATTGCGGCGACTGCGTACAGGACGACGACCGAGAGCCAGATGGCGCCGGGCCATTGCGGCCTCACCATGAAGTAGACGCTTGAAAACCCCAGCGGTGCCATGATCGACGCCAGGCTGACCACGGACGCCAGCACCCCCTGGAACTGTCCCTGCTGGCCGTCATCGACCTGGCGGCTCGCCAGGGATTGCAGGGCCGGCGTGCCGATGCCGCCGATGGCGAACAGCGGCATGATCGCGAAGACCACCCAGCCCTGCCGGGCGAACGCCATGACGGTCAGTGCGATGCACGCCCCGGCCACGCCGGTCAGAATGGCCACACGCTCGCCCAACAGCTTGACGGCGGGGCCGGGGAGAAACGCCTGGGCGAGGGTCTGGCAGACGCCGAATGTTCCCAGTGACAGGCCGATCCAAAGCCCGTTCCACCGAAAGGTGTCGCCGCCCCAAAGCGCCCAGCAGACAGCATAGGCCTCGCCGGTGGCGCTGAAGATGAAAAACACGAGGATGATCGGCAGGAGGCTCCTCACCGTAAGGACCCGGCGCAATGGCCGCAGCGGGTTCAGGGCGGCGAGGTCGATCCTCCCCTGGGTGGGCGGGCGCGATTCCGGCAGGACAAGGAATGCCAGCAGCAGGTTGCCGCCATTCAGCAAGGCCGCCGCGATGAAGGGCAGCCGCAGCCCATAGTCGCTGAGTGCGCCGCCAAGGACGGGGCCGATGATGAAGCCGATGCCGAACATGGCATTGAGCAGGCCGAAGCGGCGGGTGCGCCCGTCCTCGGGGGAAATGTCGGTGATATAGGCGGTCGCCACCGAGACATTGGCACTGGTCAGGCCGGCGATGGCACGGCCGGCGAACAGCATCCAGAGGCTGGGAGCGAACGCCAGGAACAGGTAGTTGACGACCGAGCCGGCGAGCGAGATCAGCAGAACCGGCCGCCGGCCGAGCCTGTCGCTGAGGGTCCCGAGGACCGGCGCGAAGATGAACTGCATGACCGCATAGAGGGCGATCATCATGCCGATATGAGGCGCCACATCCTGGGCATGGGTAACGTCCGCGAGCAGCGCGGGGAGGATCGGAAAGATGAGGCCGATGCCCAGGGCATCGAGGACGATGGTGATGAAGATGACGACAAGGGACCTGTTCATGATGACGTGCTCCGGTCGCCGCGAGCGTGCAGCGCCGCGAAGCGCCGATTGCTTGGCGATGAGGCCTGACGAGGGGTCAGGGGATTTCTGGGGAGTGCTGGCCGGCCCGTGCCTGCAAGGGGCATGGACGGGATATGCTTGACCGCCTGGACGCCAATCCGTCCACCTGCTTACTCCGCCATGGGGCGGATCAAGGGAGGCGGTCGCTTTTCGCGACGGCCGCAACCTACGTCCGCCGCGGGAGGACCGCAAGGCTCTTGTTTGCGATATCCCGGCACCCCGGCAATGCGGATAATGACGGCTCTCAACACCATGCGGGGCTTGCAGCATGCGTTTCGGCATCCTCCTCCTGCCGGTTCTGGTCCTGCTGTTTCCGTCACTGGCGCAGGCGCGGTGGCTGGAGGCCCGGTCGGCCAGTTTCATCGTCTACAGCGATGGCGGAGAAGATGACCTGCGCCGGTCGGTCGTGCTGCTCGAGGCCTATGACCGGCTGCTGCGGCAGGTGACCGGCACGACGGCGCCCCCGTCGCCGAACCCGCTCAGGGTCTATCGGGTCGCATCCATCGGCAAGCTCCAGCAGATCCGCGATGTGCCGTCGGCCGTGCGCGGGTTCTATTCCGCCCGCGTCGGGGGGACGGCGGCGTTCGCGGTGCGCGGCGACCGGCCGGGACTGGACGGCGAGGAGGTGCTGCTGCACGAATATGCGCACCATTTCGCGACGCGCTATTACCCCGCGTCATATCCGACCTGGTACAGCGAGGGCTTCGCCGAATATATGATGACGGCCCGGTTTGAAGCGGACCGGATCGAGATCGGCCGGTACAATCCGGCGCGCGCCGTGACGCTGCTGCGGGGCGCCTGGCTGCCGGTCGACCGGATCCTGTCCGGCGGGGTCGGCGGCCTGACTCCGGCCCAGGTCGGGCAGTATTATGCCCAGAGCTGGCTGATCGTGCATTACATCTTCGCCGCCGCCGACCGGCGCGACGCCCTGGCCCGCTATCTGGCCGACCTGCATCGCGGCGTGGCAGAGCCGGATGCGTTCCAGGCGGCCTTCGGCATGGATCATGCGACGTTCGAGGCCGACCTGAAGCGCTATATGCAGGGCGGCATCGCCTATGCCGTCATCGGCAGGCCGGCGGAACCGGCGGCGGAGATCAGTCTGCGCCCCTTGCCGGAGGCTGCCGACGATCTGCTGCTGCCCCACGCCGCCCTGATTCTGGGCATCCCCGATCCGAAGGACGAGATCGCGATGCTCCAGACGATCCGCAAGGCGGCGGCAGCCTATCCGGACGACCCCTATGCGCAACGGGTGCTGGCCCGCGCGGAGATCAGCAGCGGCGACCGCATGGCCGGGGTCGCGATGATCGACCGCCTGCTGCAACAAGCGCCGGACGATGCGGAACTGCTGTATGTCCGCGGTGTCGCGGATTTCTATTCGGGCCGGCGGGATGAGGCCCGGCGCGCGGCTTTTTTCGCCGCCGCGCGTCCCTGGTTCGCCCGCGCGGTGGCGGCCGACCCCGGCTATTACACTGCGCGCTACCGGCTCGCCCAATGCGCGCCGGCCGAGGAGGTGGCCGCGATCTCGGACGAGACTTTGGCCCATCTCATGACGGCGCAGGCGCTGGCCCCCCTGGTCGGCGACATCGCCATCGACACGGCGATAGCACTGATCGCGCGTCGGCGTTATGCCGAGGCGGAAAGGGTGCTGCTGCCCATCGCCACCAATCCGCATGGCGGCAATGTCGATCGGGCCCGGGCGCTGCTCGCCGGCATGCCACGCTCGGGCGGATGACAGAATACGCCGGCCGGTGGCGCTGCACGGGCCATGATATTCACGATCCGGTCCCGGTCTCATTGTCGGCGACATGGTGGTGCATCCGGCCGCCGTCGCAGGGCTGGCCGCCGGCAAGGCAGGAGGCGAGGCGGCGTTGAGGCCCTGGATCCGGGATGGATTGGGCGCCTGTCGATGGGGTTCGGATACAGGGAAGCGTCGGCGCCGGGCCTGACTGTGTCCTGGTGATGGGCATCGTCATCTCCTTCATCTTCGCTATTCGCAGCCCCTACCCCCGCTGTCCTCCTGATGGCGTAGAGCCCGCGGCGCCCGCGCCAACCCTCGGGGTCTTGAGAAAATTTCCCCTGCCGGGACCGCCCCGCCGAGGGCGGGGTTCGGGTCCCGGCATTCCTCGCGGGACAAATTTTCTCCCCCTCGGGTCCTCCACTTCATTGCGGCCCGTCGCTGGCGCTCGGGTGGCGCGGGACGCCCTTGCGGGCTCTGACGCCGGGGACATCGCGGGGATGGTCCCGCGACCGCAGCGAAGGAGACAGATCATGGCCATCACCCTCGGCACCTTCACCAAGGCCGATGACGGCAGCTTCACCGGCATCCTCAAGACCCTCAACGTCACGGCGGCCCTCACCATCGTCCCGGTGCAGAAGCTGTCCGACAACGCCCCCGACCATCGCGTCTATGCCGGCAATGGCCAGCGCTACGAGGTCGGCGCCGGCTGGAGCCAGGTCGCCAAGTCCAGCGGCGAGACCTACCTGAATCTCAAGCTGGGGGCACCTGAGTTTGGCCGGCAATGGTTGCGTGCCCGCCTCGTCAAGCTGGAGCATCCCGGTGAGGACGGCACCACCCATATCGCCCTCTGGGAGCCGAGCGACCGCTGACCCCGGCATCGAAGCAGCCCCGTTCCGGCACGCCCGGGACGGGGCTTTTCGTCTGTCTACGTCTGGGGGATCGAAAACAAGGGGGGCCTGATTCCGAGCGTCCCCAGCCACGCTCCCGGCCGCCATCCTCGCCTCATCTGCGGCGATACCCGCCGCTGTCGCCGAGGGAGATCGGGCATGGAGGACGAGGTCAATCGGGCTGCGCAGGCCAGGAAGGGCAGCCCCTTTCTCAACACCGCCCAGGCTGCCTTCTATATCGGCCTGTCGCACCGGACGCTGGAAAAGATGCGCCTGACGGGCGGCGGCCCGCGCTTCCGCAAGCATGGGCGCTACGTCCGCTATCACATCGATGACCTGGATGCCTGGTCGATGGGCGGGCGCCGCGACAGCACCTCGGGCAAGGGGGATGCGCCATGATCTGCTCGCCATTATTCGCCCCGCAGGCCGTCCGCCGACCCTCGCGCAAGCGCCGTCTGCCGCGTGCCATGCGTCGCCGCATGCTGATCCTGGTCGGGTTCGGGTTGGCGGCGCTGGGCTTCGCCACGCTGATCCGGCCGGTGCCATTGCTGGTGTGGAACAGCAGCGCCTCGGCGCCCATCGGGCTCTATCTCGTGCTGCCGGAGACAAGGGTGCGCAATGGTGATCTGGTCCTGGTCTGGCCGCCGGCCGCCATCGCCGACATGGCGGCGCGTCGGGGCTATCTACCGCGCGGCGTGCCGCTGATCAAGCAGGTGGCGGCCATGGGCGGTGACAATGTCTGCGCCTGGGACGACGACCTGTCCATCAATGGCGACATTGTCGCCCGGCGGCGGCGGGTCGATCGCGACGGCCGGCCGCTGCCGCGCTGGGAGGGCTGCCGCCACCTGCCGGCGGACGAAATCCTGCTGCTGATGCCGGCGGCGGACTCCCTGGACGGTCGCTATTTCGGGCCGGTGTCATCGCTGCATGTCATCGGCCGGCTGGTGCCGCTATGGGCCGGCTGAGCTTGGGCGGAATGGTGCTGGCCATGCTCCTGGCGGCACCCATCAACGCGGCAGACCGGCCCTTCTATGAGCCGGAAATCCAGGCGGCGGCGAAGCGTTTCGATCTGCCGGAGGGTTGGATCAGGGCCGTGATCGAGGCGGAAAGCGGCGGTGACGTGTGGGCGGTATCGCCCAAAGGGGCTCAGGGCCTGATGCAGTTGATGCCCGGCACCTGGGCGGAGATGCGCGACCGCTACGTCATTGCCGGCGATGTGTTCGATCCCGCCGCCAACATCATGGCCGGTGCCGCCTATCTCGCCGAGATGCGGGAGCGCTTCGGCTTTCCCGGTCTGTTCGCCGCCTACAATGCCGGTCCTGGCCGCTATGAGGCACATCTGCGTGACGGCATGCTGCTGCCGAAGGAGACCAGGGCTTATCTGGCCAAACTATCCGCCATGGTTGGGGCAGGAGAGGAGCAGGCGAAACCGCTTTTCGTACCTTTGAACGCCGCAGACAGGCGCCTGTTCGTTCCCTTGTCCGACGCTGATGCCGGGCGGCGATAGCGGTCGGAGAGAGGGGCTTCATCTCGATCCGCATGTCCTACCAGCCGGGGCGAGGCGCCCGTCAAGGAGGCGCGGTTCCCCCAAAATGCTGGCGCATTTCGGTTCCCCCACGCCCCGCTCCGCGGCGCCTTCGGCGTCCTTGACCGCCACCTCTCCGGCCGATGCCAGGGCTTGTCCTCGATGAGGAGGACGATAGCGATGGAGGATGCCATGTCGATCAACAACACCCAGCCGATCCCGGGGACGGACGCCTATTGGCGCCAGCGGGGAGAGGCTTTCGCCTTCATTCGGACCCTGGAGAGGGCAATCATCGCGCGCAGCCGTGCACCGATGTACATCGGCTCATCCGAGGACCCGGAAGAGAATATCGGGCCGTGGGAGCGGGTCTGCACGCTTCAGGATCAGGCTCGCCAGAACCCGATGGTGATGGAGACCCTGGCGGCGCAGAAGCGTCTGGCGCTGCTGGACGCATGACATTCCGGGAGCGGTGTCCAGGGGCGCCGCTCTCTTTTCTATCCAGCCCCTTCGCCCCTGTCTCCGATGTCGGAGCCTCACCGGAGAGGGTGGGTCTCATCTCGGTCCGCCCATCCTACCAGCCAGGCCGAGGCGCCCGTCAAGGATGCGCGGTCCCCCCGAATTGCTATGCAATTCGGCTCCCCCGCGCCCCGCTCCGCGGCGCCTTCGGCGTCCTTGACTGCCGCCTCTCCGGCTGAGGGGGGAACCCCGTCCTCGATGAGGGGGACGCCAGCCACGGAGGTTCCCATGTCGTTCATTGCAGCACACCCGCAGCCCGCGATCGACCGCTTTGCTGACCTTGTCGAAGGCGTCCGCGCCGAGTTCGGCGAGGAAGGGTTGATGGCCAATGTCGAGCGTTTCATCGCCTCCGAACAGCCCGATTTCATCTGGGAGGGGCGCTTCCGGGAGCATTATCTGGGCGAGTGGATAGGGGATGAGGAGGGTGAAGAAAGCCTTCACTGCATTCTCATTCTGAGCCATTTCCGGGGAGAATTCATCGTCGCCAGTTGCGTTGTCGACGGTGATGAACGTCTGCATTCCATGACCCGCCAGCGTGCCTATGCCAGCCGGGAGGTGGCCGAAAAGGCCTTCCAGATTGCTGCCGGCTCATAGACGGCGATGATGCGGGAGCGGCGGTTCTGCACCGTCGCTCCCTCTTTTCTTCGGCATGAGAGCGTATGAGGGCGTGGATAAGCGCTGATGCTGATTCCTGGCGTTGTAGGGCAAGATCAAGCGGTGGCGCCAGCGCCCCCGCAACCCCCTGTCTGCACATCCTTTTTGGGACCGGGCGGTGGCGCCACGGCGGCCGGACCGGCGCCATTCTGGCACCAGGGCTCGAAGGGGCCGCCTTTGGCCTCTGGATCGGGAGGATCGGCGATGTTCGGTGATGATCATGATTTCGAGCCTCGGATGGGCCGGATACGCACCGCCAGCGGACGCGGCGGCAAACGCTTTCTGAACCGGGTGCTGGCGGCGACCGCCTTGGCGCGCGGCGGACCGATGATTTTTGGGCGTCGGTCAACGCGCTTCGATGGCAGCCGGATCGGACGCGGGGCCGGCGTCGCCCGTGTCCTGGCGTCGCGCGACCAGTTCGCCGCCTATCGGCAGCGCCGCGTGATCGTCAAATCCCGCATCGTCAGGCTCGCCGGCAAGGGCATGCAGGGCGCCCGTGCCCACTTACGCTATATCCAGCGCGACGGTGTCACCCGCGAAGGACAGCCCGGACAGCTCTACGGTGCTGAGCAGGACCAAGTGAATGGCAAAGCCTTCCTCGACCGTGCCGAGGGCGACCGTCACCAATTCCGCTTCATCGTCTCGGCCGAGGATGGTGACCAGTATGACGACCTGAAGCCGCTGGTCCGCCGCCTGATGGCACAGATGGAACGGGATCTGGACACGAGTTTGGACTGGGTGGCCGTCGACCACTACAACACGGGTCATCCGCACAGCCACATCATCGTCCGGGGAACGGACGATCGCGGCAAGGACCTGATCATCGCGCGGGAATACTTGACCAAGGGCATGCGTGAGCGCGCCTCCGAAATCGTCAGCCTGGACCTGGGTCCGAAGACCAACGCCGAGGTGCAGGGCCAACTGCGCCGGGAGGTGGAGCAGGAACGGCTGACCAGCATCGATCGCCGCCTGCTACGCGACCTGTCGCCGGAGCACCTGGTGACAGGAGTTGATCGTGATCCCTTCCAGCAAGCCCTGCGCATGGGCCGGCTGCGCAAGCTGGAACGGCTGGGACTGGCCGGCGAGATGCGGCCTGGTCAATGGCGCTTGGCCGATGACCTGGAAACCACCTTGCGCCGGATGGGTGAACGCGGTGACATCATCAAGACCATGCACCGGGAGATGGCGGCCAGGAACCTGGCCCGACTGCCGGCCGATCTGATCATCCATGATCCGGCTGCCGCTGACGCTCATCCCATCACCGGCCGTGTCGTCGCCCGTGGCTTGGCCGACGAACTGAATGACCGGCACTACCTGATCATCGACGCTACAGACGGCCGGACCCATTATGTCGATATCGGCCGGGGGGAGGCCACCGACCCCTTACCGGATGGGGGCGTCATCCGTGTTGAGCCCCGGCGCCCAGAGGTGCGGGCCGCAGATCGCACCGTCGCTGAGATCGCGGCTGTGAACGGTGGTCGCTACAGCGCTGATATTCACCTGCGCCACGATCCGTCGGCCAGGGAGGCTTTCGCCGAAACCCATGTCCGACGGCTGGAGGCAATGCGACGGATGACTGGCGGTGCCACGCGTGAACCTGATGGCACCTGGACCATCGCGCCCGATCATCTCGATCGAGCCCTGGAGTATGAACGTCGGCAGACGAAGGCGGCACCAGTGACGGTGCGCATTCTCTCCGCGCTGCCGCTGGAACAGCAGATCGGCGCCGATGGCGCCACCTGGATCGACCACGAACTGGTTGCCGGAAATCCGGAGCCTTTGCGCGACGCCGGTTTCGGCCGTGAGGTCCGGGAGGCCCAGGCCCGCCGGCGGCAATGGCTGATCGCCGAGGGTCTGGCCCGGGAAGAGCAGGATCGTGTCGTCTATCGCTCCGGCTTGCTTGGTGCCCTGCGTCGGCGCGAGCTGCTGCGGGTCGCGGGCCAGCTTTCCGAAGAACTGGGGCTCGGCTATGTCGAGATGCGGCCCGGCCAGCCGGTGGAAGGCGTTCTCCGCCGCATCATCCCCCTGTCCGGTGACAAAGTGGCGTTGATCGAGCGGAGCCGCGACTTTACCCTGGTGCCTTGGCGGCCGGTCCTGGATCGGCATGTCGGACAGCCTGTCTCCGGGATCATGCGGGCGGAGGGGATTTCCTGGACGATCGGACGGCAGCGGGGCGGGCCGTCGGTCTCATGATCTATTCAACCAGTTCGGCGGGGCGGACACCCAGGCCATCCGCGATGCGTCCGAGGACCGTAACGGTACAGCTATGCTGGCCACGCTCAATGTCGCCCAGATAACGGTTGCTGATATCCGCTCGGCTGGCCAGTTCCTCCTGGCTCAACCCTCGCTCCTGGCGCAACCGCCGCACATTCCGGGAAACAGCTTCCATCAAGTCCATGGTGGAAACCATGACGAATGTGAAGCATACTTCCAGGAAGTATAGTTCCTAATCGAAGTGAGGATGCGATGGAAGCCGCTTCTGACGATTTCTATGCCGCCCTTGCCACGGTGCAGTTTGCCGATGGGTTCGCAAGCTGGGAGGAGTTCATGGAGCCGGAATGGACCCTGCTGGCAGTGTGGGCGAGAGCCGGCGCCGGGACCTTGATGGTACCATCGCGCGACACGTTGCCTCTCTGGGTGCTCAGTCCCTGGCTATCCAACCTCATGGTCTTTGATCGGATGGATGGCGGATGGCAGAAGATGCTGTCAGGGCCTGCCGCCACCAAACTGTTGCCGGACGCGGGAGGGGAGGCCTGGGACTGTTTGTCGGAGACGGTTCGGCATGTGGTCGGGCGGGTGGAGAGCGAGGCGCGTCCCATACATCAAATGCTGCCGGACGAGGCGTCTCCTATCGGCGAGGCCAGTGTCCTGGTCCTGCCAGTCGGGAACGCGATCGTGGATCGGATTTTGATCGCAGCCCATGCCGTGCCGGAGTTCGGATCGGTTGGCTGATGACAACAGTATCACCCCGGTCGCTTATTTGTTGTCGACTGCAAGTGTCGCCAGATCCGTTGCAGGATCGATAGGCCTACCGGCCTCACGCCGTTCCGAATAGCGGTCCACCAGCATGCCAGCATGTGGGCGCAGCAGCACCGTGAAGCGCACCAGTTCCTCCATGACATCAACGATGCGGTCGTAATAGGCCGAGGGCTTCATGCGGCCGGCTTCGTCGAATTCCTGAAAGGCCTTGGCGACACTGGACTGGTTGGGGATGGTCACCATCCGCATCCAGCGGCCCAGGATGCGCAGCGTGTTCACGGCATTGAAGCTCTGCGAGCCGCCGGACACCTGCATCACGGCCAGGGTGCGGCCTTGGGTGGGGCGGATGCCGCCCATGGCCAGCGGCAGATGGTCGATCTGCGCCTTCATGATGCCGGTGATCTGGCCATGGCGTTCGGGGCTGCACCAGACCTGACCTTCTGACCAGATGGAATGCTCCCGCAACTCGCGCACGGCCGGATGGTCGTCGCCCCTCACCTGATCGGGCAAAGGCAGATCGGAGGGATCGAAGATCCGCGTCTCCGCTCCGAAATATTCCAGCAGCCGAGCCGCCTCTTCCACCGCCAGCCGAGAAAAGGAGCGGTCGCGCAAGGAACCATAGAGCAGCAGGATGCGCGGCCTGTGCTCCAGCGGCCCCAGGCCGAGTGCGGGCTGCGGATGGGCATAGGCCGGATTGAAGGCCGGCAGGTAGGTCGGGTTGGAGAGGGTGCGCAGGCGGTTCATGGTTTTCACCCCTTGGCCGGTGCGGTTGCCGGATACCAACGCCGGCCCAGCCACAGGGCCAGTTGCACCATCAGGATCAGCACCGGCACTTCCACTAGCGGGCCGATGACGGCAGCGAAGGCGACGGGGGAGGCGAGACCGAAAGCGGCGATGGCGACCGCGATGGCCAGCTCGAAATTATTGCCCGCCGCCGTGAAGGCAACCGACGTCGCACGGGGATAGTCTGCCTCGATCAGCCGCCCCATGAAGAAGCTGACCAGGAACATGATGAAAAAATAGAGGGTCAGCGGCACCGCAATGGAAAGCGCATCCAGGGGCAGCCGGACGACGTCGCCGCCCTTCAGGCTGAACATGGCCACGATGGTGAATAGCAATGCGGCCAGCGTGAGGGGGGAGATGCGGGGCAGGAGCAGGTTCTCATACCAATTCTCGCCTTTGGCGCGGATCAGGACCTTGCGGGTCAGGAATCCGGCCAGGAAGGGGATGCCCAGATAGATCAGCACCGCTTCGGCGATGGTCCAGAAAGACACGTCGATGACGCTGCCCTCCAACCCCAGCAGGGACGGCAGCACGCCCAGGAATATCCAGGCATAGAGGCTGAAGAACAGGATCTGGAAGATCGAGTTGAAGGCTACCAGGCCCGCCACATACTCGTTTGAGCCGCGGGCGAGCTGGTTCCAGACCAGCACCATGGCGATGCACCGCGCCAGCCCGATGAGGATCAGGCCCGTCATGTAATCCGGCTGGTCGGCCAGGAAGATCACCGCCAGCGCGAACATCAGTACCGGCCCCACGATCCAGTTCTGGACCAGCGACAGGATCAGCAGGCGCCTGTCGGCGAAGACCCGGTGCAACTCCTCGTACCGGACCTTGGCCAGGGGCGGGTACATCATCAGCACCAGCCCGATGGCGATGGGGATGTTGGTCGTGCCCATGGACATCCGCTCCAGGGCCACAGGCAGGCCGGGCACCCATGTCCCCAGGGCCACGCCCAGCCCCATGGCGATGAAGATCCACAGGGTCAGATAGCGGTCGAGAAAGGACAGGCGGCGCGGTGCCGCCACGGTCTGGTCGGTCATGGAAGAGGCTTTCCAGGCGTGATCAGGAGGCGGGGGCGGGCGATGCGGCGACCGGCTTCGTCCACCACCGCCTCACCATCCTCCTTGGCGAAGGCGCCACGCTGCGGGTCTGGAAGGATGTCCAGCACCTGTTCCGACGGCCGGCACAGGCGCACGCCCAGCGGTGTAGCCACGATGGGCCGGTTGATCAGGATCGGATGCGCCATCATGGCGTCCAGCAGGGCCTCGTCCGGCAGGGTGGGATCGTCCAGCCCCAGCTCGGCATAGGGCGTGCCTTTCTCCCGGATCACGGCGCGTACCGGCACGCCCATGCGGGCGATCAGGTCGGCCAGAATCTCCCGCGTGGGCGGGGTCTTCAGGTATTCGATGATCACCGGCTCCACCCCGCTGTTGCGGATCATGGCCAGGGTGTTGCGCGAGGTGCCGCAGGCGGGGTTGTGCCAGATGGTGATCGCGGTCATGCCGAAGCCCCCGCGCTTGGCGCCACGCCCATCTCTGCCAGCTTGCGCTTCAGGACCAGCTTGTCCAGCGAGGCGATGGGCAGGCTGACAAAGAGCTGAAGGCGCCGCTCGATCTGGCGATAGATGTCGGCCGTGAAGGCGGCCTTCTCCGCGTCCGAGCCGGTTGCCGAGGACGGGTCCGTGAAGCTCCAATGCGCCGTCATCGGGTGGCCGGGCCAGACGGGGCAGACCTCTCCTGCCGCGCTGTCGCAGACCGTGAAGATGAAATCCATCTGCGGCGCGTCCGGTCCGGCGAACTCGTCCCAGGTCTTGGACTGCAAGCCGGCGACATCGTGGCCCAGATGGGCCAGCAGGTCATGGACGAACGGGTTGATGCGGCCCGAGGGCTGGCTGCCGGCGCTGAAGGCCCGGAAGCGGCCCTGGCCGATCCGGTTAAGGATGCATTCGGCCATGACGCTGCGGGCGGAATTGTGGGTGCAGAGGAAGAGGGTGTTGTAGGGCTGGTCACTCATGGCGCTCTCCAGCGGGGACGGGTTCGCATGGCTCGGGGCCGCAGCCGGTGGCGCAGGTCCTGGCCGCCTCCAGCAGCCCGTCGCCGCACAGTTCCGACCGGCCTCCACAGCAATCCTCCACCAGGAAGGAAAGCAGCCGCCGCGTCCCCTCGAAATCGGTTGCGTAATGGATATGCCGCTGCACCCGCCAGGATCGCAGCAGGCCCGCCCGCTCCAGCGTGGCCAGGTGGTGGGACAGGGTGGAGGCGGCGACGCCGAGCTGCTGCCCGACCTCACCCGCGGTCAGCCCGTTCGGCCCCACCTGCACCAGCAGGCGGAAGATGCCCAGGCGGGTTTCCTGGGACAGGGCGGCGAAGGCTTCGGTGGCGGCTTTGATTTCCATATTTCAATGATCATCGAATCATAGAAATGAGTCAAGGCTGCTTGTGAACCGCCGCCAGTGGGTCAATGGCGGTGAGGGCGTAGGTAAGGGCGATACCGCCTTCGACCGTTCCGGCGCCTCCTCGGGGCATGCCGGCTTGCTTCCGGCTGATACTGCTCGGAGGTGTTGCATGACCCCCACCAAGCTATTGATCGGCCAGATCCTGGTTGTCTTTGCCATTGTCATCCTGGGGGTCTGGGCGGCGACGCAATGGGCGGCATCCATGCTGGGCTATCAGGCGCAGCTTGGCCCTCCCTGGATCGTCATTGCTGGCTGGCCCATCTATCGTCCCTGGCAACTGTTCGAGTGGTGGTACTGGTACGAGGCCTACGCCCCGCATGTCTTCGACAAGGCCGGCATGTTGGCCGGTGCCAGCGGGTTCATGGGCTGTGCCGCCGCCGTCATCGGGTCGCTGTGGCGTGCTCGGCAGACCCGGATGGTCACGACCTATGGTTCTTCGCGCTGGGCGACCAGCCGGGAAGTGGAAGGAGCAGGGCTGTTCCGGCCGGTGGGCGTCTTTTTGGGGCGGTTGGGCAGCCGGTACCTCCGGCACGATGGGCCGGAACATGTGATGGCCTTTGCCCCCACTCGGTCGGGCAAGGGTGTGGGACTGGTGGTGCCGACGCTGCTGTCCTGGACCGGATCGACTGTCATCCACGACATCAAGGGCGAGAACTGGCAATTGACGGCGGGGTGGCGGGCACGCTTCTCCCATTGCTTGTTGTTCAACCCCACCGATCCGCGTTCCGCCCGCTACAATCCGCTGCTGGAGGTGCGCAAGGGGCTGGACGAGGTCCGCGATGTCCAGAACATCGCCGACATCCTGGTCGATCCCGAGGGCGCTCTGGAACGGCGGAGCCATTGGGAGAAGACCAGCCACAGCCTGCTGGTCGGCGCTATCCTGCATGTGCTCTATGCCGAGGAGGAGAAGACCTTGGCCCGTGTGGCCACCTTCCTTTCCGACCCACGCCGCAGCTTTGCCCACACGCTGCGCCGCATGATGGCGACCAACCATCTGGGCACACCCGACAAGCCGCTGGTCCATCCCGCTGTCGCCTCGGCTGCACGGGAGGTGCTGAACAAATCGGAGAACGAGCGGTCGGGGGTGCTATCCACGGCCATGTCCTTCCTGGGGCTGTACAGGGACCCCACTGTGGCCGCCACGACATCGGCCTGCGATTGGCGGATCGCCGACTTGGTGGACGCACCGCGCCCCGTGTCGCTCTACCTTGTCATCCCACCTTCGGACATTTCCCGCACAAAGCCGCTGGTGCGCCTAGTGCTGAATCAGATCGGCCGGCGGTTGACCGAGCGGTTGGAAGGTGACCCCGCCAAGCGGCGGCGGCACCAGTTGCTGATGATGCTGGACGAGTTTCCGGCTTTGGGTCGTCTGGACTTCTTTGAGACGGCGTTGGCCTTCATGGCGGGTTATGGCATCCGGGCCTACCTGATCGCCCAGAGTCTGAACCAGATTTCCAAGGCCTATGGGGAGAACAACGCCATCCTCGACAATTGTCATGTCCGCATCGCCTTCAGCAGCAATGACGAACGCACCGCCAAACGCATTTCGGACGCGCTGGGCACGGCGACGGAATTGCGGGCGCAGCGCAACTATGCCGGCCATCGTCTGGCCCCCTGGCTCTCCCATGTCATGGTCAGCCGGCAGGAGACGGCGCGGCCGTTGCTGACGCCGGGGGAGGTGATGCAGTTGCCGCCGAAGGATGAACTGGTACTGGTGTCCGGGCTGGCGCCGATCCGGGCGAAGAAGTTGCGCTATTATGAGGATCGGAACTTCACCGAGCGGGTAT
The DNA here is from genome assembly GCF_058793615.1 of Niveispirillum sp. GW835-FHT14G11. Lineage (NCBI taxonomy): Bacteria > Pseudomonadati > Pseudomonadota > Alphaproteobacteria > Rhodospirillales > Azospirillaceae > Niveispirillum > Niveispirillum sp. GW835-FHT14G11. The sequence continues at coordinate 18,517 of NZ_JBXAFZ010000029.1, read as the reverse complement.
TGTCGGCGCCGACCCTTGCGGACGGGGCCTACGCGGATCGGCCACCGGCACGGTTGGATGATTGGGGCGGCCAAGTGCGGGGGATGGATCAGCGGTTGGCTGAGGAGGACGAAGAGGCCTCCGTGGACGAGATGACTGAAGGTGGCTTGCAGCAGCAGCGTCATCCGGGGTTGCCGGAGGAAGGGATATCTAATCCGGCGGAACCTGAAGCCGGTGATCTGTTTGGCTCAATGGATGATGAAACCGATGTGGCCGCGGACAAGCGGGCCATGGACCGCTTGTCCAATGTCGCCCGCGCCCATGCGATCAACGAAGGATCACGGGACGATCTGCTGCCCAGTTTCTGACAGCGAGTACCGGCAGACTGGCGATGCCCGTCTATGGGGCATCGCCCTGTCGATCAGCCGTTCAGCGCATCCTTCAGCGCCTTCGCCGGTGAGAACTTGGCTTTGGTCTGGGCGGCGATGGTGGTGGGCGCACCCGTTTGCGGATTGCGACCCTGGCGTTCCGGCACCTGCTGGGCCGTGAACTTCCCGAACCCGGCCAAGTTGATTTCCTTGCCGTCCTTCAGGCCGGCGGTGATGGCGCCCAAGAGGCGCTCCACGGCTTCCTTGCTGCCGGCCTTGGTGCTGCCCGTCACTTCGGCGACGATTGCGGCGAGGTCGTCTTTGCTGATCTTTTCCGTCATCTTGCGTCCTGCTGTGTCGATGCGGCCACTTCCAGAGTGGCAATTTCCAAGGCTTTAACCCGAAAGACCAACGTTTGACCAGTTGCCTTGATGGGGGTGCTGGGGCTGGGAAAGTTCCCTCTGTGGCCACAAACTCCATTGCCTGTGTAAATTTTCTCTGGCACATTTGTGGATGAGAAAATTTACACGAGGGCGACCATGTTTGCGGGCGTGAAGATTGTCAAAGAACCGCTGAGCATCGCGCAGCGTTTGGCGGATTTCGGCACGACGCTGGACGAATGGCGCCATGTTGTCCGCGTGGCAGTGAATGCGCGTCGTGAAATTTTGAGGGTCCATCCCCCAGGTTCAGATAGTTCCTACGCCTACATCCAGGGAACTGGAGCTATCCGCCAATTGCTGATGCCCAAGGGCTGGGAGATGGAAGCGATTAATGGCGTGTGCGCTACCTTTGATCCTCAACAGGGTATTCGGATTATTTTTCAGAATGCTGATTCCGCCTGCATCGAAGGCCGCGATCCGAGGTCTGTGAATGATAAAGGGGCTGCCTCGGAACGGGCGGTCAGTTCTAGTTGTGGGTTTCTCTTTCCCTACATGGAGGAGGAGCGCCGTAAGCGTCAAAATGCATCTGTATGGTATCTTTTTGTTCATGCGAATGGTGATGATGTTCGCGCTGAACTGTCTTGTCCCAAGGCGATTATCGATGGACAGTTCGAAGATTTCCACGAGCGGATTTTTCTGATTCAACACGGCGAATGGGATGGACCGTCGGTACTGAAGTCTGATATCTCGCCGCCCGGTCAGTACGAGGTTGCCGTAACCCGGAAGTGAGTGGATCAATGTTCAGCGCTCAACGCCTTATCATCGCCAGGAAACGGCGGCGGAAAACGGGCCGTGAGCTGGCGGAAGCCATGAATGTTGATCCAGTCTATGTGACCCGGTGGGAGCAGCAGTATCATATGCCGGACGATCGATATATCGATGCGATGGCGTCAGTACTCTGCTTCCCCAGGTCGTTCTTTTTTGCATCTGACCTAGATACGCCGACTGCGGACGCTGTGAGCTTTCGCAGCTTAACAGATATGACCGCTCGTGAACGGGACGCCGCGCTTGCTGCCGGCGCATTGGCATATCTCCTGAGCGATTGGGTAGATGAACGCTTCAACCTGCCTACTTCAGAGTTGGTGGATCTTTCAAACGATATCACGCCATCCATGGCCGCTGTTTACATTCGGCGACAGTGGGGGCTTGGTGAAGCACCGATTGGTAATATAATTCATCTTATGGAGTCTAAGGGTGTTCGGGTGTTTTCTCTTGCTGAAAATACCAAGCATGTGGACGCCTTCTCATGTTGGCGAGATGGGGTTCCATATGTTTTCTTGAATACGTTCAAAACATCGGAGCGTAGTCGATTTGATGCTGCCCATGAATTGGGACATCTGTTGCTTCATAAGCACGGGGGGCCAAATCAAGGTAAGCGTGCTGAGGCTGAGGCAAATGAATTTGCTTCAGCTTTCCTTATGCCTGAAAATGACGTGAAGGCGCATGTTTTTCACGTTTCTGATCTTGATAGCTTAATTCCGATGAAGCGTCGCTGGGGAGTTGCATTGTCTGCTTTGGTTTATAGGTTAGGGAAGATTGGGCGCATTACATCTTGGCAGAATCGTGGATTCAATATTGAGATTAATCGACGTGGATTTCGTGAGAACGAGCCCAATGGTATGGACCGCGAGACATCTGCTGTGTGGAAGCAGGTCTTTGGTAGCCTTTGGCAAGACAGAATAACTAAAGCCACTGTCGCTGCTCAATTGCACATTCCTGAAGATGAACTGGAGAATTTGGTTTTTGGTCTTAATAATAACCCCAGAGCTCCAGCAATAGATTCTAGGAAATTGTCTGTGGTTTGATCCGAGGTAAATGATCGTACTGGCTCGTATCTAACGGCCGTAAGAGATTCTGCGCTTCCGTTCGACCCTTAGCGCCAACGTCCCCCACGTTGGAGCCGGGTCATGAAGCCCCGCCATCACCTCTATCTCGACGATGAGCTAAGTGCCCAGCTCGACGCTCTGGCGTCCAAACCGGGTTCGACCAAGTCCGCCATCGTCGCCGATGCTCTGCGCCAGTACCTGTCCCGCCGAGGTGCCCAGGCGATTGCTGAGGCGCTGCGCATTCGGCTTGACCGGCAGACGCGGCAGTTGGAACGGATTGAGCGGGATACCCAGGTGCTGCTGGAAAGCCTGGCCCTGTTTGTCCGCTACCAACTGACCGTCACCGCGCCATTGCCCGAACCTGACCGGGCCGCCCACGCCGTGGGCAAGGAGCGGTTTCAGAAGTTCATCGACCAGGTGGGCCGCCAGATGGCAGCTCCAACCCGTACCCTGCCCGCAGGCCGGGAGGATGCGCCATGAGCCCCCGGCGCGAGGCAGACGAACGTCGCCACTCCATGCTGCGCACCGCCCTGGGGTCGAACATCGCCAATGCCCTGGCCGATCCCGTCGTTACCGAGGTGATGGTCAATCCCGATGGCACCCTGCGCCTGGAACGGGCGGGTCAGGGGATCGGCCTGGCTGGTGTCAGCATGCCCGCGGCTGAGGTGGAACGTATCATCCGGCTGGTGGCTTCTCATGTCGGGGCCGAAATCCATGCCGACCGACCCATCCTGTCGGCGGAACTGCCCACCGGCGAGCGGTTCGAGGGTCTGCTGCCGCCCGTGGTGACGGGACCCTGCTTCACGATCCGCAAACCGGCGGTACGCATCCTGCGCCTGGGAGACTATGCCGCCGATGGCATCCTGACGCCCCTCCAGGCCGAGGCCCTGCGCCGGGCCGTGCGGGCGCGGCGGAACATCCTTGTCGCCGGTGGCACGGCGTCGGGCAAGACCACCCTGACCAATGCCCTGCTGGCCGAACTGGCCGACAGCAGCGAACGGCTGGTGCTGATCGAGGATACGCGGGAGCTGCAATGCGCCGCCCCGGACTGCGTGGCCCTGCGCACCCGGCCGGGTGTCGTCAGCTTGCGCGACCTGGTGCGCTCCACCCTGCGCCTGCGGCCCGACCGGATCATCGTCGGCGAGGTGCGGGGCGGGGAGGCGCTGGACCTGCTCAAGGCCTGGAACACCGGCCATCCCGGCGGCATCGCCACCCTGCATGCCAATTCCGCCCATGCCGCCCTCTACCGGCTGGAACAGCTGGCGCAGGAGGCGGTGGTCACCGTGCCCCGTCGGCTCATCGCCGAGGCGGTGGATCTCATCGTCCATATCCGCTCCCGCGGCGGTCAGCGTCTCGTCGATGCCATCGCCCGCACCGACAGGCTGGATGCCCAGGGCGACTATCGCGTGGTCACCCTGGCGCCAGCCGACCTGCAATCAATCTGACAGGAGAATGAAATGTCGCGCCTCATCTTTCCCCGTCTGCGCTCCCTGGCCTTTGCCGGGTTGGCCCTACTGCTGGCCGCCCCGGTTCAGGCCGCCGGCTCCGGCATGCCCTGGGAGGATCCCCTCCAGCGGATCCTGGATTCCGTCCAGGGTCCCGTCGCCAAGATCGTGGCGGTGATCATCATCATCACCACGGGTTTGACCCTGGCCTTCGGCGAAACCTCGGGCGGTTTCCGGCGGCTGATCCAGATCGTCTTCGGGTTGTCGGTGGCCTTCGCCGCCTCCAGCTTCTTCCTGTCCTTCTTCTCCTTCGGCGGTGGGGCGCTGGTGTGATGGCCGCGACCGAGATGCCGGAGGGCTTCACCATCCCGCTGCACCGGGCGCTGACCGAGCCGATCCGGCTCGGCGGGGCGCCGCGGGCGCTCGCCATCCTCAATGGCACCATCGCCGCCGCCATCGGCCTGGGGCTTCAGCAATGGCTGGCGGGCCTGCTGCTGGCGCTGGGCGGCCACAGCCTGGCCGTGCTGGTCAGCCGGCGTGATCCGCACATCGCCGCCATCCTGGCCCGCCACCTGCGGCAGGCGGGAGGCTGGTCATGCTGAACCTCGCCGAATACCGGCCCCGGCACGACCGGCTGGCCGATCATCTGCCCTGGGCGGCCTTGGTGGCGCCGGGCACGGTGCTGAACAAGGATGGCAGTTTCCAGCGTACCCTGCGCTATCGCGGACCGGACCTGGACTCTGCCACCGAGGCCGAACTGATTGCCCTGTCGGCTCGCGCCAACAACGCGCTCCGCCGCCTGGGTTCGGGCTGGGCCTTGTTCTTCGAGGCCGAGCGGGTGGAGGTGGCGGCCTATCCGGACGGGAGCTTTCCCGACCCCGCCTCCTGGCTGGTCGACGAGGAACGCCGTGCAGCGTTCCGCGAGGCCGGCCGCCATTACGAGAGCCTCTATCACCTGACTATCCTCTATCTGCCTTCCCCCGACAGCCAGGACCAAGCGCACAAGGCCCTGGTCGATGATGGCCGGAAAACCCGAGCACGGGACTGGCGGCAGGAGCTGGACCGGTTCCGGGATGAGTTCTTCCGGCTGGCCGGCCTGCTGCAATCCATCCTGCCCGAGCAGCATGATCTGGACGATGCGGAGACGCTGACCCATCTGCATGGCTGCATCTCCACCCGTCGGCATCGGCTGACGGTACCCGCCGTGCCCATGCACCTTGACGGGGTGCTGGTCGACACGCCGCTGCTGGGTGGGCTGGAACCCATGCTGGGCGACCGGCACCTGCGCATCCTGACGGTGCTGGGCTTCCCCAACCAGACGCGGCCCGGCCTGCTGGACGCGCTGAACCACCTGGATTTTCCCTATCGCTGGGTGACGCGCTGGATCCCGCTCGACAAGGAGGACGCCACCCGCATCCTGACCCGGTTGCGCCGCCACTGGTTCGCCAAGCGCAAATCCATCGGCGCCCTGCTGCGCGAGGTGCTGACCAACGAGCCATCCACCCTGCTGGACAGCGATGCCGACAACAAGGCCGCCGATGTCGATCTGGCCCTGCAAGGGCTGGGCGCCGACCATGTCGGCTATGGCTATGTCACCGCCACCGTCACGGTCTGGGATACCGACCAGCAGGCCGCCGACGACAAGCTGGTCGCGGTGGAACGCGCCATCACGGGATTGGGCTTCTCCGTGATCAGGGAGAGCGTCAATGCCGTGGAGGCCTGGCTGGGCAGCCTGCCGGGCCATGTCTATGCCAATGTCCGCCAGCCGATGATCCATAGCCTCAACCTGGTCCACCTGATGCCGCTATCGGCCATCTGGGCCGGTCCCGCCCGCAACAAGCATCTGGATGGGCCGCCGCTGCTTCAAGCCGAGACCAGTGGGGCGACACCCTTCCGGCTCTCCACCCATGTCGGCGATGTCGGGCACATGCTGGTCGTCGGTCCGACGGGGGCCGGCAAGTCGGTGCTGCTGGCCCTGATGGCTTTGCAGTTCCGCCGCTATGCCGGGGCGCAGGTCTATATCTTCGACAAGGGCAATTCCGCCCGTGCGGCCACCCTCGCCATGGGTGGACGGCACCATATGCTGGGACAGGCCGGCGACCTGTCCTTCCAGCCGTTGCGCCGCATCGACGATCCCGACCGGCGCGCCTGGGCGGCCGACTGGATCACCGGCCTGCTGGAGCATGAGCAGGTCAGCGTCACACCGGAGATCAAGGAGATGGTCTGGTCGGCGCTGAACAGCCTGGCCGGCGCGCCGCCCGTACAGCGCACCCTGACCGGCCTGTCCCTGCTGCTGCAATCCAACCCGCTCAAGGCCGCCCTCCAGCCCTATACGCTGGAAGGTCCCCATGGCGGTCTGCTGGATGCGGCATCCGACGGGCTTGACCTGGCTGCCGTCCAGTGCTTCGAGATGGAGGTGCTGCTGCACCGGACGGGTGCTGTGTTGCCGGTCCTCACCTATCTCTTCCACCGGCTGGAGGAGCGCTTCACCGGGGCGCCGACCCTGCTGATCCTGGACGAGGCCTGGGTCTATCTCGACAATCCCGCCTTCGCGGCCCGCATCCGGGAATGGCTGAAGGTCCTGCGCAAGAAGAACGTCGCCGTTCTCTTCGCCACCCAGTCATTGGCCGACGTGGCCGGCAGCAGCATCGCGCCGGCCCTGATCGAAAGCTGCCCACAGCGCATCTTCCTGCCCAACGATCGGGCCATCGAGCCCCAGGCCAGGGCGGTCTATAGCGCCTTCGGGCTGAACGACCGCCAGATTACGCTGATCGCCCAGGCCACGCCCAAGCGGGACTATTACCTGCAATCCAGGCGCGGCAACCGGTTGTTCCAGCTTGGTCTGGGACCGGTGGCCAAGGCCTTCTGCGCCGCGTCCGATCCCGTATCGCAGGTGCTGATCGACAAGCTGCTGGCCGAGGGTGGGACGCAGGCATTTGCCGCCCGCTGGCTGGGCATCCAGGAACTCGATTGGGCTGCCGACCTGCTGGACCGCTTTCCAGGGGAGACCATGCCATGATGATGCGCTTGCCGGCTGCGGCACTGCTGTCCGCCACCCTGATGGTGGGCAGTGCCGCCGCCTTCACCGTCTACGACCCGACCAACTATGCCCAGAACGCCCTCCAGGCGGCCCGCGCCCTGGAGCAGATCAATAACCAGATCCGCAGCCTGCAGAACCAGGCCACCATGTTGCAGAACATGGCAAGGCAGCTCCAGCGGCTGGACTATTCCTCGCTCAACCAGATCACCAGCGCGCTGAACCGCATCGATGGGCTGATGATCCAGGCCGACAGCATCGGCTTCGACTTGGCCGGCAGCGAGGACGCCTGGCGCCGCACCTATCCGGGCAGCTATCCCGAGGCCGATGCTGCCAGCCTCGACCGGCAGGCAGAGATGCAATGGCAAAGTGCCCGCGCCGCTTACCGCCAGACCATGCGCGTCCAATCGGGCATTGTCGGTTCCATCCAGGCCGATGCGCCCCTGCTGGCCGACCTGGTCGGTCGCAGCCAGGACGCCGCCGGCAGCCTGCAAGCCCAACAGGCGGGCAACCAGCTGCTGGCGCTGTCCATCAAGCAGCAGATGCAGCTGCAGAACCTGATGGCCGCCCAATACCGCGCCGATGCCGAGACCCAGGCCGCCACCGCCGAGGCCAATGCCATGGCCCGCGAGCGCACCCGGCGCTTCCTGGGCGATGGCCACGCCTATAGCCGCTGAGGGAGACCGCAATGGGCGACCTGGGCATTATCGACCGGTTCACGGAAACCTTCATCCGCTATATCGACAGCGGCTTTGGCCTGTTGTCCGGCGATGTTGCCTGGCTCACCGGTATCCTGATCACCATCGACATGGTCCTGGCCGGCCTGTTCTGGGCGCTGGATGGCGATCACGATGTGATGCCCCGGCTGGTGCGCAAGACCCTCTATGTCGGCTTCTTCGCCCTGATCCTGAACAATTTCCAGTCCCTGTCGGAGGCCATCTACAGCTCCTTCGCGCAGTTGGGTTTGCGGGCTGGTGGTTCGGGCCTGTCCGCCCAGGATCTGCTGCATCCTGGACACCTGGCCGCGGTGGGGTTCGAGGCGGCCCACCCGCTGCTCAAGCAGGCGGAGACCATGATCGGGTTTCCGGAGGTCTTCGGGAACATCCTGAGCCTAACCATCCTCATGCTGGCTTGGTTCTTCGTGGTCATCGCGTTCTTCATCCTGGCGGTGCAGTTCTTCATCACACTGGTGGAATTCAAGCTGACCTCGCTGGCCGGCTTCGTGCTGGTGCCCTTCGCCCTGTGGAGCAAGACCGCCTTCCTGGCCGAGCGCGTGCTGGGCCATGTCATCTCGTCCGGCATCAAGATCATGGTGCTGGCCGTCATTGTCGGCATCGGCTCGGGCTTCTTCCGGGAATTCACCGAGGCGCTCAATGGCCGGGAGCCCGGTATCGCCGAGGCCATGACCATGGTGCTGGCATCCTTGGCCCTGCTGGGGCTGGGCATCTTCGGACCGGGTATCGCCGCCGGCCTCGTTTCCGGCGCGCCGCAACTGGGGGCAGGGGCGGCCCTGGGCACCGTGGGAGCCGCCGCGGGCACCATGATGCTGGCGGGTGGGGCTGCTGCCGCCGGCGCCCGTCTCGCCGGCAGTGCCGGGATGGCCGCCCTGCGGGCCGGCGCCAGCATGGGTGGGCCGGCAACGGGCGCCTTCCAGTCGGCGTCAGCTGCCGGTCACGCCGGTGTTAGCGGTGCCGCCCGCGCCGCCGGGGAGGCCACCATGCGCGGTGCCCGCAATGCCGGCAGCCGCATGACGGAACCGGTGCGGGAGGCCTTCAAGGCCGGACGCCAATCGACCCATCCGGATGCGGACGGGGCAGGGGGCGTCGAGCCATCGCCACGATCCAGCACCAATAGCGCGCCTGATTGGGCGCAAAAGCTGCGCGCCGAACAGGCCGCCCGCGCCCATCGCCATGCCACCGCCCAGGCCATCAAGGATGGCGATCGTTCCGGCGGCTCCGCCAACCCGTCCCTCGATCAGAAGGATGATTGAGCCATGTTCTTCAAACGCTCTCTGCAACGCTATGGCCGCACACCCGAGCCGGTGACGCCCTATCAGAAGGCCGCCCAGCAATGGGACGAGCGCATCGGCAGTGCCCGCGTCCAGGCCCGGAATTGGCGGCTGATGGCTTTCGGCTGCCTGGGCCTCGCCATGGGCCTGGCCGCGACCTCTGCCTGGCAGTCCGGCCAGAGCCGCATCGTGCCCTATGTCGTGGAAGTGGACCGGCTGGGTGAGGCCCGCGCTATCGCTCCGGCCGTCAACGCCTATCAGCCGACCGATGCCCAGGTCGCCTATTATCTGGGTCGCTTCATCGGCAATGTCCGCGCACTCTCCACCGATCCTGTGCTGGTCCGTCAGAACTGGCTGGCGGCCTATGATTTCGTGGCCGACCGTGCCGCCCTGTTCCTGAACGAACAGGCCAAGGTCAATGACCCGTTCAGCCGTATCGGCACCAACAGCGTCACGGTCCAGGTGACCAGCATCGTCCGCGCTTCGGACCTCTCCTTCCAGGTGAAATGGACCGAGCAGCTGTTCGAGCGCGGCAGTCTGGTCCGCACCGAGCGCTGGACCTCCATCCTGGCCGTCAGCCTGCGTCCGCCCCGCACGCCGGAGGCGCTGACCCGCAACCCGCTGGGCGTCACCATCACCGCCATCGACTGGTCGCGTGAATTCGACGCCCCCGCTACCCAGAGGACCATGCCATGACCAAGCTGATCCTGCCGGCCCTGCTGGTCGGCCTGCTGACCGCATGCGCCGGCCAGCCTAAGAAGCCCCCCGCCATCACCTATGACAGCGCCGACTTCCGGCCGGCCGAGGTCGAGCCGGAACCCCCGCTGCCGGTGCAGGTGGTCGAGAGGCCCGTGCTCCTGCCGCTGCTGGGCCAGTTGCAGCCGCCGCCCCAGACCAGCGTGACGCCCGACAACCGTCCGCCGACCCAACGGGTGGCCGATGCCAACAAGGCCGCCACCCAGGAACCGACCCGCTATGGCTATGTCAATGCCATCCAGGTCTATCCTTATACCGAGGGTGCCCTCTATCGGCTCTATGCCGCGCCGGAACGGGTCAGCGACATTGCCCTCCAGCCGGGCGAAGGCGTCGTCGCCGTCTCGGCCGGCGACACGGTGCGCTGGATCATCGGCGGCACCAGCAGTGGGGCCGGCACCAGCCAGCGGGTCCATGTGCTGGTCAAGCCCGTGGCCGCCGGCCTGACGACGAACCTCGTCATCACCACTGATCGCCGTGCCTACCATCTGCTGCTGGAAAGCACGGAGCAGACCGCCATGGCGGCCCTGTCCTGGACCTACCCCCAGGATCAGTTGCTGGCCCTGCAACGCCGGAACAGCCAGGCCGAGGCCGCCCAGCCCATTGCCAGCGGCCTGTCCTTGGAAGAACTACATTTCCGTTACGCCCTCAGCGGCGACGATCCACCCTGGCGGCCCCTGCGCGCCTTCGACGATGGCTCCAAGGTTTATATCGAGTTTCCCCGCCGTCTGGACCAGGGCGAAGCGCCACCGCTATTCGTTATCGGGCCACTGGGGGAGGCCCAGCTGGTCAACTATCGGGTCCGTGGCCGCCATTATATCGTCGACCGACTGTTCGCCGCCGCCGAACTGCGCCTGGGCAGCGAGCCGCAGCAGATCGTCCGCATTGAGCGTACCGACGGGAGGCCGTCATGACCGCGCCCGTCGGTGACGACAAGATCCCTTCTGAAAAGCTGGAACTGCGCGCCGCCCCACGTCGGGCCATCCGCTTTCGGCGGGGGTTGATCATTGCTGGCACCGGCATCGCCGCCGGCACCATCCTGGCTCTGACGTTGATCTCTTTGCAGAGCGTCGATCGTAAACAGGATGGGCAGGGGCAGGAGCTGTCCCATCCCAACCGGCCGCCCCCACCGGAAGGGCTGGCCTCCCTGCCGACCGATTACAGCCAGATCAAGCCCGACACCCCGGTTCTGGGGCCGCCCCTGCCGGGTGATCTGGGCCGGCCGATCCTGGAACACCAGAAGCGGCATGGCACCGAATGGCCAGCAACGGGACCGGCCCAACAGCTTACGCCAGAGCAAGTGCAGGCCAACCAGGCCCGGCAATCCGGCCTGTTCTTCCGCAGCGAACCGAAGGCCGTGCCGGGACCGCCAGGAAATCGGAATCCGGTTCCCGGTGGTGGCCCCATGCCTCCCACCGACCTGTCGCCGGCTACCCAGCCCGACGCCCAGCAGCGCAAGCTGGACTTCCTGTCCCAACCGAATAGCAGCGGCATCTACAATCCTTATGCCGAACAGCAACCCACCTCGCCCCACCAAATCATGGCCGGCAGCATCATTGCCGCCGCCCTCGTCACCGGCCTCAATTCCGACCTGCCTGGCATGGTCGTGGCCCAGGTGACGGAGAACGTCCATGACAGCATCACCGGCCGGACCTTGCTGATCCCCCAGGGATCCCGTCTCATAGGCACCTATGACAGCCGGGTCAGCTTTGGACAAAGCCGCGCCCTGCTGGTCTGGCAGCGCCTGATCCGGCCCGATGGCTCGTCCGTGCAACTGGACAACCTGCCGGCCACCGATACCGAGGGCCGATCCGGCCTTTCCGACGCGGTGGATTTCCATACCAGCCGCCTGCTGAAGGGCATCGCCATGGCGACGCTGCTGGGCGTCGGCACCGAACTGACCTTCGGGCAACAGGAAGGTGAACTGGTCCGCGCCGTGCGGGAATCCATCCAGCAGAACGCCGACCGCGCCGGCCAGCGCCTCACCGAGCGCAACCTGGATATCCAGCCCACCCTGACCATCCGCCCTGGCTGGCCGCTGCGCGTCATCGTCCGGCGCGACCTGATCCTCTCTCCCTACCGTGGAGGCTGACATATTGAAGCTCCCCAAGCTGCCTGATCGCACGCCGGTCAAGCTGACCATCTCCGTCAGTCCCGACCTGCATCAGCGCCTACTGTCTTACGCCGCGCTCTACCGTGCCACCTACGGCACGGCTGAACCTGTCGCCGATCTGGTCCCCTACATGCTGGATGCCTTCCTGGATAGCGACCGTGTCTATGCCAAGGCCCGGAAGGAAGAACTGCCCGTTGTTGTGGAGCCTATCCGCCGCCGGGGAGGGCGCAAGGTCAGCGCGGATGCGGCACCTCCCACCGATGACAAGGAAGCTTGAGCCATGAGCACCATCGGTCATTTTAAGCTGGCGAAGGATGGCAGCTGGACCGGCATCATCCGCACCCTGACCGTCAATGCCAAGGTGCGTCTCGTTCCCAACGACAATTGCGACCAGGATACTGCGCCAGCCTACCGCCTGCTGCTGGGGCACGACCGTATCGGCGATGCCTGGGAAGCACAGACCACAGGGGAGGAACCACGCGCCTATCTCCGGGTGCGCTTTGACGACCCGGCTTTGCTCGAACCTGTAAGTGCCGCCTTGTTTCCGACCGAGGATGGGGCGGCGGCGAAGCTCATTTGGAATCGTCGCAGGCAGTAAAGTGCGTAGGTCCTATTGTGGCTGCCGCGGGGCCGGTTGCGGACGGGCGGGTTTGGGTGTGAAGATGGCAAAGCGGGCTAATGGGATTAAGTATAGTGTCACCGGAATCCAAGATCCAGATGGTGTGCATAGTGGCGTGCCGCCCTGGTGGCAATTGCTTCGGGCGGGCACGCTATGCCGGTCGGGATATGCCGGGTATGGGGGATTTTACGAATGGACGCCGACCGCGGGGCAGCGATGACAACTTCGCGACACCGCCAAGGACACCTCCGGTTCACCATGCTACATTGGCTGCAACCGTATAAGCGAGTTTCCGTTGGGGGAAGCCGAATTGAGCCATTACGATTTTCGAACACTGTCGCCTCTGGACTTCGAGGAGTTGGTTCGCGACCTATTGCAGGCTGAGTTTGGGTTATTGTTCGAAAGCTTTGGCCCAGGGAAAGACCTCGGCATTGATTTCCGCTTTGCAGTAAACACTGGGTGCTCAGTAGTGCAGGCTAAGCACTACGCTGACAGTGGCTTCGATGCCCTTCTAGCAGCGGCAAAGAAAGAGGATGCGAAGGTTAAGAAACTTAGGCCAATCCGCTATCTACTCGTGACATCCGTGTCGCTCAATCCAATGAGAAAGGCAAAACTAAAAGCAGCATTGCCGTCGGCACCCATTGATATCCATGATATTTACGGCTGCGAAGACCTCAATAATCTCCTTGGGCGCCATAGCGAAATAGAAAAGAAACATTTCAAGCTTTGGCTCGCGAGTGCGGCTGTTCTGGACCGTATCATTCACAGTGGCGTCTATAATCGGACACAGGCCGAAATGGATGAGATTCGTGCCGTCGTGCCCAAATTCGTCCAGAACGATAGCGTTCCTCAGGCCCAGGCCATTCTGGAAAATGCCGGCGTGCTAATCATCGAGGGGCAACCAGGTGTTGGTAAAAGCACACTTGCAAGAATGCTAATATGGCTGCACGCCCAACAAGGATGGACGATTTCGGTAATTGAAGACATTGCAGATGCGTTCACTATCGCTAATGACGGTGAGCGCCGTTTAGTGTTCTTTGACGACTTTCTGGGGCAGGTGCGATTGACTCCTGATTGGATACGCACCGTTGATCAGCGCTTACCGCCATTCTTGCGGCGTGTGAAATCGTCCAAATCTCTACGTTTTATCATGACGACACGCGACTATATTTTTCACCAAGCGCAGATACAATCAGACCGCCTCAGTGGGTCGGCTATCAAACCAAGTGAGTTCACTCTAAATGTTGGCTTTTATACACGCTCCGTCAAAGCGCGAATGTTATTCAATCACATATTTTTCTCTGATCTCGCACCCCAGGATCGGAGAGCGCTGCTTGATGATGACTTCTTTTTGGGGATCATTAATCATAGAAATTTCAATCCACGCATCATTAGTCTTTTGACGTCAGCGGAATATTTTTCTCTCGTTGATGTGCCGATACGAGAAGCCATAAACACTGTCTTAGAAAATCCGCATGTTATTTGGGAAAAGCCGTACCGAAGCCACATTTCCGATGATGCCCGGTCCCTCACGCTGGCTTTGTTTTTCAACAATGAAAACGTGCAAATGTCTGCATTAGAACTGACATTTGGCCGAATTTCAAGATCTCTTGGTCGCCCGATTGCTCAAAGCGAGCATCCGGCAAGGTTCAGAAGCGCCGTTAAAGAACTCGAAGGATCTGTTCTCGCCATCGAAAGCTGCAGGGTCAGGTTTTCTAACCCTGGTGTTCAGGATTTTCTTCAACGTGTAGCAGAAGAGGACAGGCTTCTGCCAGCGATCATTGGCGTGATCGAGGCACTTCCCGAGTTGGAAAAAGCTTGGGCTGTCTGGTGTGCCCTGAACCTCTCAACAACGGGAATGGTAGAGGCATGGGCCAGCGCAGTAGTGCGCCTCATAGAGGGAGGCAGCGGGAGTCCCCTTCAACGGCTAACATTTATCATAGACATCTATGACCGCTTTCAGGCCGAAGAAATCGCCGCTTTGGCTGATAGAGCCATCGATGACTTAATTCAGATGGAAATCGAGGGCGATGAGGCAGAATTAGCCGAATTTGTTTTAGAGCAACTGACGGCCACACTGCTTCCGACGTGGGTACGAGAAAAGGGCATTGACGCCGTTACCGCCGCCGCCGCAACCATGCTCAAAGATTTTGGGTCCGCCCTCTCACTAGACACGATCAAATCTGTTAGCGATGCCTTCATTCGGTATGGTTCAGATGAGGATTTGTCCATAGAGGCGGCTAAGGTCGCCCTAAAAGGCTATATAGCAGAATTAGGCAATGCGCTCGACGATATCTCCTCGGTAGATGAACTCGAAACCTTTGAAAATGAACTGAAAGCTGTGTTGAGTGATTATGGCGTGACGGACAGAGGCGTCACCAGCCGAATAGAGAGTAAGCGTGAGTACCTGCTTGAACGAGAAAATAGTCACACCGATGAGGGCTCCAGCTGGCACCGTTCATCCTCGCCGGGTTATATGTCGGATGATGACATTAGGTGTTTGTTTGGGGCGCTGCGTGAACACTAATTTCCAAAAATGAAGAGGGACTGCTATGGCGTTGTTTGCGTATAACAGCTTTCGGACGTTGGGGCGTAGCCTCGAATGTCGCAGATAGGGCGCTTTCCAGCCGACGCGACCTGTCACCAGAAGACCCGACCCTTGGCAGCCTTTAGCCGGATCCGTGAAACATGTCACGGGCTGTCACCATAGGTCACCTATCCGCAGCGGCAGTCCGCTGAGGGCCGGATCGGGGGCCGCTGCCAACTCATGTCTTCAACCATGCAGGCTGTAGGCCTCCCTCAGGAAACCCACTGCATCGGTGGGTCGCCGTCCGATCAGCCTCTCAAGGTCCCCCGTCACCTCCGCGAATTCGCCCAAAGCCACCGCCTCGGCCCATTGCGCCAGGAAGCCGGCCGCGGGCGGCGGCAGCCCGTCGGCGAGGCGGTCGGCAACGAAGGCTTCACGGTCCACAGCCGCATAGGGCACACCCAGATCACGCGCCATGTCGGCGAAGGAGACGGCGTGGCTGGCGCCCAATGTGTAGAGGTGGCCGGCATGGCCCGCACCGGTCATGACCACGGCATTCGCCTCTGCGAAGTCCCGCCTTGTGCCCAGCGCCGCCGCGCCGTCGCCGGCCGGGACGCGAAAACCGCGCTCCGCGAGGCGCGGGCCCAGGATCAGCGGCAGCGAGTCGACATAGAGGCTGTTGCGCATGATGGTCCAGTCCAGACCGGACCCGCGCAGCGCTTCTTCCGTGGCGATGTCCGTCTCCGTCACCATGTCGATGGCGAAGCCCGACCCCTCGCGCCGCTGGATGCCCGTGTAGACGATGTGGCCCACGCCGGCAGCGGCGGCGGCGGCCACGGTGTTGCGGTGGTGGCCGATCGTGTCGGTGAACATCACCGTGGACACCATCAGCAACCGGTCCACACCCGCGAAGGCCCGCTCCAGCGAGGCGGGATCAGCATAGTCCCCCCGCCGCACCTCCACGCCCAGCGCCACAAGATCGGCGGCCTTGGCGGGATCGCGGGCCAGCGCCGCGACATGGCCTGCCGGCACGCGCTCCAGCAGAAATTCCACGCTCTGCCGGCCCAGATGGCCGGTGGCGCCGGTGACAAGCAGTTTACCCATGATGTTTCTCCTCAGCGCACCGGCCGGATAGGTGCATCGATCAGGTCGGCCTTGCCGGCCGCCAACTGGTTGCGCACGCCGGCATCGGCCAGCATCTCGTGCGGAAAGCCCAGGGGGACGGCGCTGGCCGTGTCCAGCCGGACCAGATGGCCGGTCTCAAGCACCACCTTCGCCGCCGCCAGATTGTCCGCCGCCTGTTCCGGCGTGCGTGGGCCCAGGATGGGGGTGACGCCCCGCGCCATGACCCAGGCGATGGCCGCCTGCCCCGGCGGAACGCCCAGTTCCCCGGCCACGGCCAGCAGCGCATCGACCGTGGCGGTCTTGCGCGCATCGCTCTCCGCATGGGTCAGCACGCCCAGCCCTTCCGCACGGCCCTTCTCCCCGCGCCGATACTTGCCCGTCAGCAGCCCGCCCCCCAGTGGCGACCAGCCGACGGTGCCCAGGCCGAAGGCGTCGGCCATGGGCAGCAGCTCCCGCTCCGCTGTGCGCTCCACCAGGCTGTATTCAAGCTGCACCGCCGCCACCCCGGCCCAGCCGCGCAGGTCAGACAGAGTGGCCGCCGTGGCCACCCGCCAGGCGGGGAAGTCGGACAAGCCGGCATAATGGATCTTGCCGGCCCTGGTCAGGTCGTCCAGGGCGCGCATGATCTCCTCCACGGGCGTCACCCCGTCGGGCATATGGACCCACAGCAGGTCGACATGGTCGGTGGCCAGCCGCTTCAGGCTGTCCTCCACCGACCGGACCATGGCCTTACGGCTATTGCCGGTGGTCATCAGCCCGCTGTCGGCGGCAGCGCCCAGCGAGAATTTCGTGGCCAGGACGATATCGTCGCGCTCGGCCCGGATGAACTCGCCCACCAGTTTTTCCGCCTGCCCGAACTGGTAGTTGTTGGCCGTGTCGATGAAGTTGCCGCCGGCGGCGCGATAGGCGTCATAGATGCGGGCGGCTTGGCCCCGGTCGGCGCCATAGCCCCAGCCGGTGCCGAAATTGCCGGTTCCCAGCGCCAGCGCGGAGACGCGCAGACCGGTGCGGCCGAAGATGCGGTAACGCATGGATCGCTTCCGTGATGAACAGGAATGTCATCGCGGAAGATAGGGCCGGTGGACGGGACGGTCTTGACCGCCGGCGCCATCTTTGGAACGCCGGCGCCGTCCTGTTCCTATCCCCGCCGCTGCCGTCGATAGCCGGCGGGGGTGGCGTCATGGAAACGTCGGAAGACCCGGGTGAAGTGGCTTTGGTCGGCGAAGCCGCACACGGCGCTGATCAAGGCCAGCGGCTCATCCCCCTCCTCCAGCATCCGGCGGGCCCGTTCCACCCGCTGCTTCAGGCGCCAGCGATGGGGCGGGGCGCCGAAACTGACGGTGAAGGCCCGCTCGAAATGCCGTGCCGACAGGCCGCAGGCCGTCGCCACCACCTCCACCGAGATGTCGGCCCCCAGGTCGGCCAGCATCATCTCCGTGGCCCGGCGTTCCTGCCAGGGCGCCAGCCTTCCCGTGCGCCGCGCCTCCGACACTTTCAGCCCGCCATAGGCGACGGCGAAATGCAGGCGGCAGGCGCCGAAGATATAGTCCGCGAACAGCGCGCCGGCCTCATGGGGATGGGTCAGCAGCGGCAGTAGCGCCTGGGCCAGACCGAAGGCATGCGGATCGAAGCGGGTCTCCTGCTCCGCCGGGCAGTCGAAGCGCGCGATGCGCCGCCCACCCAGGCTGTCGGTCAGTTCGTCCATCGCCGCCTGCGGGATCACCAGCACCAGCGCCTCGAACGGGTCACGCAGGTCGGCCGACCAGGTGCGCCGCCAGTCGAAGAAGCCGGGCGCGCCGGCTTCGTGCGCGGGCAACTCGATCCGCTTTCCGTCCATCCAGCCGCCATGGGCTGGCATGGTGACCAAGGGGATCACAAACTGGAAAGCCGGCATCACCGGGTTGGGCCCCAGCGGCTCCTCCCCGCCGCCATCGCGCCGGTAATAGGCGGCGGCCATGCCATGATGCTCGTACCGCCGGGACTGCATCGTCCGGCGTTCGTCGAGCCGTTCGGGGGGAAGGAAGTCGGGGCGCAGCATGTCCGATGATAACATGGCGTCCGCGATCGCATAAGTTGGTTAACGGGCCGATGTCAGGCCGCGGCGAAGGCCGGAACCCGCGAAACCCGGTTGCGGCCCCTGGCCTTGGCTTCGTATAGCGCGGTGTCCGCCCGACTCATCAGCGCCAGGATCTGCTGCTCAATCTCCTTCGCCCGCGCCGGCACGATGGTGGCGATGCCGAGGCTCGCGGTGACGACGCCGCCGCATTCGGCATTGCC
>NZ_JBXAFZ010000028.1:0-59303 GCF_058793615.1 Niveispirillum sp. GW835-FHT14G11 | reverse complement strand
GTTCCTTGCGTCCTGCCATCGTGAAGCTCCTTTCGCTTCAGTATGGCCCAGCCGAGCACGGAATTCCCGATAGTCCCATGGGAAGCGGTGCCGAAACCGCCACCGGCTCGGGTGCCGGCTCCCGGCTGGACATCCGGGGCAGCAGCCCGAGAACCGGACGCAAGGCGCGCGCTGACTGGCTGGCGCTGATTCCGGGCAGCCATGAAGGCTATGTCAGCTGGGAAAGGGCCGAAGCGATCCGCACCATGATCTCCAACAACCTGCCAGCCAGCCGCCATCACGGTGCCCCCAAACACGGTGACGCGCCCCTTGCCGGGTTGGTGCGCTGTCGTCGGTGTGGACAGAAGCTGACCCTGCGCTATACCGGCGCCCAGCACCACATTCCCCGTTATAGTTGCAACCGGGGCTGGATGGATAATGGTACGCTCCGCTGCATTTCATTCGGCGGTTTGCGGGTCGACGATGCCATTGAGGAGGCGCTGCTCGCCATCGTTGGGCCTGGCGCCATCGCCGCCGCTGTTGCTGCCGGACAGGATGCTGCCCACCGCCGTGATCAGTTCGGCGATGCACTCGGACGCGATCTCGAAGCAGCGCGCTATGTCGCGGATCGCGCCCGGCGGCAGTATGACGCTGCCGACCCAGCCAACCGGTTAGTGGCGGCCGAGCTGGAAAGGCGCTGGAATACGGCATTGGAACATGTGGCGGAGATTGAAGCGAAAACTGCCGCCCACCTGGCCACCGGACGGGCCATTGAAGGGACGGTTACTGTCGATCCAACCACACTGGCACATCTCGCCGCCGATCTCAGGTGTATTTGGACCGCTCCGTCCACTGATGCACGGCTGAAAAAGCGTATCGTGAGGACCGTTATCCACGAGGTCATCGCCGATATCGACGATACGGCATCCGATATCGTGCTGGTCGTTCACTGGGCCGGCGGCGTTCATAGCGAGATACGCCCGCCCAAGCGGCGGCGGGGTCAACGCAACAGCACGCCGGCTGACATCATCACTGCTGTACGCCAATTGGTTCTGATCGCGGGTGATGACGTCATCGCCGGCATGTTGAACCGCAACGGTCTGGTAACGGGAAACGGCAACCGCTGGACACGGGAACACGTTACGTCTTTACGCTCTCATCATCGAATTCCCGTTCACAAACCCGCCGATGAAGCGGGTAAGCCCTGGCTGAACCTGAATGAAGCTGCCAAGGTACTCCACATAACGCCAAAGACGCTCCGGCTGGCCGCTGAAGCCGGCCAAATCACAGCCATCCACCCGCTGCCCGACGGCCCCTGGATATTCAGCCGGGACGATCTTACCGCGCCAATGGCTCAAGCCATTACGAAACGCGCTCGGCAGAACCCCAACTACCCCGCAGGATCAAACCCTGATCAGCAAAACCTATTTAACTCAACAACATAGACAGATGGGTGTTGTGATGCAGACTTGTATAGCCGCTATAGGCATCGGCCTGGAATATCCCGGCCCAGCCAGCCAGGTGGCGCTGCGGATGCTCGCCGGCACGGGTGCGGGCATAATGGTAGAGGGCAGCCGGCGGATCGCTGCCGCCGAACGGTCGGTCGTCGCGCACATAGACCCATAGTTGGCCGGTGGCCGTCTTGCCTTTGGCCAGAACCGGTACCGGGGTGTCATCGCCATGGAGACGATCAGCCGCCAGAACATGGGATCTTATCGCCGCCACCAACGGGACCAGGGTTGCCGCCGCTGCGCCGACCCAGTCGGCCAGGGTGGAGACGTTCAGGTCGATCCCTTCACGGGCATGGGCGGCACTCTGCCGGTGGAGCGGCAGATGCTGGGCATATTTCCCAGCCAGCACCATGGCCAGGAGGTTGAGTCCGGCCCGCCCCCGCCGGATCGGATGGCAGCGCGGCGCCCGCTGTCCACCTCGGACTTCTTGACCCAATCGTTCAGGGGCAGCGCTGAACAGCCGATTTTTGCCGCGATCGACAGGATGGCCTGCCAACGCGAGCCGTGCTGGCCCTCATTGACCAACACTAGCCGCACCGCGCGCTCGCGCACCTCAGGCGAAAACTTGTTCGTTGTCTTGCTCATGATGCTCCATCCTAATCAAGAGGTGGAGCCTCCGGCAAACCCGGCGCGGTTCATCCCTCAACTGAGCCCACGCCGACCTGAGAAGGAGGCCAACCGCACTAAAAGCAAGGTGCCGGATACTCGATCTGTTAGCCAGGCGCTAACCAGCGCGACCTGTTTGCGCCCCAAGCACGAACCCGCTTCGCGGGATAGGTGCCGAACTGCGCTGTCGCGAGGAGCAGGGAGGCGTTGAGACAGGCCGAGCCGCGGTCTGACCATAGAGGTTCCTTCAATGCGAGAGGAACCTTGTGATGGTCAATGTTTCGCCTTCCACGCCAGTCAGCCCGCTCCGCCAGCGCATGCTCGACGACATGCTCATCCGGGGGCTGGGAGAGCATACAAGGCAGGATTACGTGCGCCATGTCCGCACCTTCGCGGCTTTCCTCGGACGCTCGCCCGACACCGCGACCAGCGAGGAACTACGCCGTTTTCAACTTCATCAGCACGAGAATGGCGTCGGTGTGGCGTCCATCAATGGCGCCGTCTCGGCGCTGCGTTTCCTGTTCGGCGTGACCCTGGGTCGCCCCGATCTGGCCCGGAGCCTGGTCGTCACCCGCTACAATCGCAAGCTGCCGGATGTGCTCAGCGTCGAGGCGGCCGCCCGATTGCTGGAGGCCGCACCGGGGACCAAATACAAGGCCGCGCTCGGCGTCGCCTATGGCGCGGGTCTGCGGGTCTCGGAGGTGGCCTATCTCAAGGTCGACGATATCGACAGCACGCGCATGCTGATCCGCGTCGAGTAGGGCACCCCCGTCAGCATCCTCACCCCCGCCGCCCTGACCCTCCGGCATACGCCGGCAGCCGATTGCGGGCGGTATGACAGCCTGCGGAGAACGGTCAATGGAGCGTCATGAAATCCTGGAGATCATGGGCACGCTGAAACTCACCGGCATGCGCGCCGCCTTTGACGAGGTGATCGCCGACGGGCTCAAGCTGCAATATCCCATGCCCCGTATCTACAAGCAGACCGGCAACCTGTGGGCCGTGCAGATCCTGCTGGGTTACACCAAGATCGGGACGACGGTCCGCTACCTGGGCGTCGACTTGGAAGACGCCCTGCAACTGGCGGAGACGACGGAGATATAGCGGGTGTGGAGAAGGTGACGGCGGCGGGGCGGGCGGGAATGTCCGCAATCCATATTCCGAGCGCGAAAACCCGCCCATCCGCTTCCGGCCCCATCTCACTCGCTCACCTCACCGCCCACGGCTCCCGCCCCACGGGATCCATAGGCCAGCGCGGGCGCAGGACGAAGCGATAGGGGTAGGCGACGAGGTCGGTCTGCAGGCTGCCGGGCCCGTCCAGATACAGGACCCGGCGGGCCAGCGGGGCGAAGCCGGCGTGGAAATGCTGGCTGGACTTGACGATGGTCAGGTCCTTGTCGGCCAGCGTCACGCCCAGGCGCGTAAACAGGTCGGGGCCACGCGCCTGATCGCGTTCGCTGACCAGGACGATGTCGATGCCCCGGCCGCGTACGGCCACCGCCGCACCCAGGGGGAAGGCCTCGCCCGCGAAATCCTGGGTGGCGGCCGGGTCCAGCCCCAGCACCTGCACCATCAGGTCCACGGGCATGCCCGACAGCGGCCCCGTCTTGCCGCCGATGCGCAGGGCCAGGTGGGCGCCGATGCCGGCTTCCACGGCGATGGCGACGGCTTGCGGGTCCCAGATCGGACCGATGCAGGCCCTTTCCACCCCGCGCGCCAGCAGGTCGGCCAGCACGAAGGTGCTGTCACCGGCCGCCCCGCCGCCGGGATTGTCGGCGCTGTCGGCCAGCACATAGGGGCCGGCGCCGGGATCGTCGGCGCGCAGGGCCAGCGCCTGGTCCAGCGTGACCGCGCCGGTCACCGTTTGCAGGGCGAGGGTTCGGGCCTGGGTCGCCAGCGCCTGCGCCAACCGGGCCGCCGCCGCGCGGTCGCCGTCGCAGGTCACCAGGGCGCGGGTGCCGAAATCGACCCCGTCGCCCCAGGGGAAGCTGTGGATCAGCGAGACGCTGAGCGCGCGCCCATCCTGCTCCATGGCCCGCATTTCATCCACCAAGGCCCGGACTTCCGGCCGGGAGGTGTGGAAAATGCCGATGGTGCCGCTGTCCCACAGGGCGGTGACGGGGCGGATGGTGTCGGCATGCGTGGCCAGCAGCAGGTCCCACACCTCCTCCGCCCGCTCCCGGAAATCGGTATGGGGATATTCCTTGTAGGCGACCAGGATGTCGGCCGCCCGCACCATGGCGGGGGAGACATGCGCGTGCGGATCGATCATGGCGCCGATGGCGCAATCCGGCCCCGCCAACTCCCGGATACGGACCAGCAAATCGCCTTCGCAATCATCACAGCCGTCGGCCATCATCGCCCCGTGCAGATGCACGGCGACGATATCCACGGGCAGTGCGGCCGACAGGGCGGACAGGATGGCGTCGCGTAACGCCTCATACGCCACACGGGTGACCAGCCCGCCCGGATGCGCCCCGGCCGTCGGTCCCTCCACCAGCTCCACTAGGCCGTCAACCGCCCGCTTTCGTCCGCCCAGCAGCAGCGATTCCGGGAAGGGCGGGGCGGTGTCGTCGCTGCGCCCCTGCACTGAAAACCGCCCGGTGAAACTGCGCAGCCCCGTGGGCAGTGGCCCGAACACGTTGGTTTCCTGGGCCAGGCCGGTGACGAAAGCCCTGGGTGCCATGATTGTTCCCCTTGTCAATTTATAAAAATGAGATCAGTCTCATTTATGGTAGGGGCCGTGACGAGAAATGTCAAAGCGGCACCCCTGTATGAATGATCGAAGCCAAGGGAACAGGGATATGAGGCGATGGGCGTCACCGGCAGGCTGCGGCGCGGTAAGATGGCGGCGGGTCGTGGGGGGCATGGCGCTGACGGCGGCGTTGCTGACCGCGACAGCGATGGTACCGGCACGAGCGGACGGGCCCGTGGCGGCTGAACGGCCGGCCGGCCTGTCCGACCGTGCCTATTATCTGGCCATGCCGGACGGGGTGGAACTGGCCGTGGGCCTGTGGTTCCCCAAGGCGATGGCCGCCGGCAGCCGTCATCCAGTGGTGCTGATCCAGACCCGCTATGGCCGCGCCGGCCTGTTCATCTATGGCGAGGGCGGGCGCTATGCGCGGCTGTTGGAGGAGGGCTATGTGGTGGCCGTCGTCGATACGCGCGGCTCCACCGCCTCCTTCGGTGATCGTCTGGTCGAGCTGGGGCCCGACGAGGTGCGCGACATGGACAGCCTGATCGCGCATCTGCGGGCCCAGCCATGGTCGGACGGGCAGGTCTTCGCCACGGGTGTTTCCTATATGGCTGACACGGCCGATCTGGCGACGGCGTCGCCCGCCGGCCTGAACGGGGCCGTCATCCGGCAAAGCGATTTCGATGCCTATCTCAACCTGTTCATGCCGGGCGGAGTGTCCAACGATTTCATGATGGAATTGTGGGGCGGCGACACGCTGCTGCGCGATTATGGCAAGTCGCTGGACCCCAAGGCGCCGCTGGACTGTATGGCGCGGGCGGGGGATTGCGCCAAACTGTGGCCCCGCCTGCAGCCCACCGACGATGACAAGGATTTCAGCCGCATGCGCGCGGCCATGGCGGCGCGGCGCCACTGGAAGCCCGATGATTACCGTCAGGCGGAGTTCCGCGATGACAAGGGGGCCAACGGCTATTCCATGTTCGCCAGCAGCCCCGCGTCGCGCCTGTCCGCCATCGCGCGGCAGAAGGTGCCCGTGCAATATTGGGCCAGCTGGATGGATGCCGGCACGGCCGAGGGGACGCTGGCCCGCTATCGCTCCCTGCCCGATGTGCCCATGCAGGTCTGGATCAGCGCCAACAGCCATACTGGCGACCGGCTGAGCGACCCGTTCCGGCCCGATGATGCCGTACCGCGCCCCGGCGCCGATGCGCAATGGCAGATGATGACCGGCTTTCTGGCCGATGTGCGGGCAGGTCTGCCGGTGGCGCGCGCGATCCATTATTATGTGCTGGGGGCAGGCACCTATCGCACCACGGCCGACTGGCCGCCCGCCGGCGTGAAGCGCGTCCCTTTCCATTTCGCCCCCGGCAATGCCCTGACCCCGGCCGCGCCGGACGCCGCCGGCAGCGATACCTACACGGTCGATGAAACGGCCACGACGGGGCAGACCACGCGCTGGACAACGCAGATCGGGGCGCCCGCCGCCTATGGCGACCGCGCGGCGGCGGATGCCAAACTGCTGACCTATACCAGCGCCCCGTTCGAGGCGGACATGGAACTGGTCGGCACGCCGTCCGTCCGCCTGTTCGTGGCCAGCCGCACGGGTGACCCGGCCTTCTTCGCCTATCTCAGCGACGTGGCCCCGAACGGGCGCGTCACCTATCTGACGGAGGGGCTGTTCCGCGCCCTGCATCGCAAGCCAGCCCCCACGGGCGGTCTGCCTTATGCCCAGGCAGAGCCGGCCGTGACCTATAACCGGGCGGACGCGACGCCGCTGCCGCCGGGGCAGGTGGTGGAGGTGGCCTTCCCCACGTTTCCCGTGGCGGCCCTGATCGCCAAGGGCCACCGGCTGCGGATCAGCCTGGCCGGCGCCGATGTCGGCACCTTCCGCCAATATGGCAAGGGCGATGTCTGGACCATCGCCCGTTCGCCGGCCCAGCCCAGCAGCCTGTCCGTCGACCTGCGCCCCTGGAGTGAGCGTTGATGAGTGCCGTGACCGCAAACGACCGGGCGCCGGATAGCCCCTGGCCGTCCCCGCTGCTGGCCTGGTGGAGCCTTCTGGTCTTCTTCATCGTGGCTGTGCTGTCCTATTCCGACCGGCTGGTGCTGTCGCTGCTGGTCGATCCCATC
Organism: Niveispirillum sp. GW835-FHT14G11; assembly: GCF_058793615.1. Lineage (NCBI taxonomy): Bacteria > Pseudomonadati > Pseudomonadota > Alphaproteobacteria > Rhodospirillales > Azospirillaceae > Niveispirillum > Niveispirillum sp. GW835-FHT14G11. Next base: position 52,382 of record NZ_JBXAFZ010000028.1, on the reverse strand, counting down.
CGGGCCGATCTGAAGCTGCTGGATACGCAGGTGGCGCTGGTCCAGGGGCTGGCCTTCGCCCTGATCTATTCCGTGGCGGGCCTGCCCTTCGGCCGGCTGGCCGATATGATGGCGCGGCGGCTGGTGATCGTGGCGGGCGTGGTGATGTGGAGTCTGTGCACGGCCGCCTGCGCCTATGCCGACGAGTTTGCCACCCTGTTCGCCGCGCGCATCGGCGTGGGCATCGGGGAGGCGGCCTTCGCGCCCGCCGCCGTTTCCATGATCGCCGACCTGTTTCCGCCACACCGGCGCGGGCTGGCCATCGGCTGCCTGCTGACGGGCATGGCCGTGGGCAGCGGGGCCGCCATCGTCATCGGCGGGGGCCTGCTGGAATATGCCAATGGTGGCGGGTTGGCGGCGCTGCCGCTAGTCGGCCCGCTGCTGGACGGGCTGGCGCCGTGGCGGTCGGTGCTGCTGGTGCTGGGCATGGCGGGCGTGGTGCCGGTGATCCTGCTGCTGTTGCTGCGCGAACCCGAACGCCGCGTGCATGCGGACGAGCCCGCCCATATCCCGGACCTGAGGTCGGTGCTGGGGGAATTCCGCCGCCGGGCCGGCGTGCTGCTGCCCCTCTATCTGGCCGTGTCGCTGATCTCGGCGGGGGATTTCGCCATCCAGAACTGGCTTCCGGCCCTGCTGAGCCGCCGGTTCGGCTATTCGCCGGGGGACATCGCGGGGTCGCTGGGGGTGGCGTCGATCATCATCGGCGGGGCGGGCACGATCGCCGGCGGCTTGCTGAGCGACAGGTCCGCGGGACGGGGCGGCGACAGGGGGCGCATGAGGGTGGCCATGCTGGCCGTGGCCGTCGGGCTGATCGGCGGCTGCACCGGGCTGGCCGGCAGCGGCGGGATCGCCATTGCGCTGTTCGGTCTGTGGATATTCAACTCCTCGATCAGCGGCACGGTCGGCATCACGGTGCTGCAGAATGTCGTGCCGAACCAGATGCGCGGCGTCGGTACGGCGCTGGTTTCCTTCTGCAATGTCATCATGGGGCTGGCCGTGGGCACGGCGATGACGGCATTGCTGACGGATTATCTGTTCCGTGACCCGCAGAAGGTGGGCTGGTCCATGTCCATCGTGGCCTTGTCGTCGGGCATTGCCGCCCTGCTGATGCTTCGCCGGGTCCGGGCTGCGATGCTGCGGGAGGGGCGCTGACGACATCGCCCAAGCCACCTGCTGCCGGATCAGCAGGTCGCGGGGAAAGGGGCTGTCCATACCATCTGCTCTCAGGCTGCCCGCCATGGCCGCCTGACCAGGCCAGAACCCTCCAGTCTGGCGGTGCCTTTGCCGGCAACCAGCCCGAATTCGTCCCCCTTAAGGATCTCGGAGATTCGCGCGGCCACGCTCCTGACCGGCAGCGAGCACACCCGTCGGATCGCTATCTTCTGGGCTCGGTTCCGTATTGGTTGATTTGGGATTACCCTCAGGGGGCGTGAGCTTCTGTTTTCCCACTGGGTGCCACACCGGATCGGCGGACCGTTGAGCCGCCTTCCGTCCATTCAAACTGACTGACGGTCGGAATCAATAGACGCTTGCTCCACTCCCGGCAGATGGAATTTTGTCTCGAAACCCGGCAAGCAGGTTATCGCTGGCCTTTACCAGCAGGCCGACATCGCTACCCACCGCAACGAAGGAAAACCCCATCTCGATATAGCGGGTTGCCAGGGTCTGATCGGCCATCAAGATGCCGGCTGCCTTGCGCGCTGCCCGGATGGTGGTCAGGCTCTCCGCGATCACCGCCTGCACCTCTGGATGGCCGGGCCTGCCGCGATGCCCCAAGGCCGCCGACAGGTCGGCGGGGCCGATGAAGACCCCGTCCACGCCCGGCGTGCCGGCGATGGCTTTCAGATTCTCCACGCCCAGAGCCGTTTCCACCTGCACCAGCAGGCAGATCTGTGCATCCGCATCGGCCAGATAGGCGGCGGTGCGGTTATAGGCCGAGGCCCGGACGATGCCGCTTCCCACGCCGCGCATGCCGTCGGGCGGATAGCGGCAGGCGCGGACCAGCGCAGCCGCCTGTTCGGCTGTTTCCACCATGGGCACCAGCAGGGTCTGAAAGCCGATATCCAGATATTGCTTGATGATCCGCGTCTCTCCCGCGGGCACGCGGCCGACCGGGTGCGTAGCCGGAAAGGCGGCGACGGCCTGCAATTGCGCCAGCAGCGACGGGATATCGTTGGGTCCGTGTTCGCCGTCCAGCAGCAGCCAGTCGAACCCGGCCCCGGCGCAAAGCTCCGCCGTCACCGGGCTGGCCAGCGCCTGCCACAAGCCCAGCTGCAGGCGGCTTTCGGCCAGGGCCTGCTTGAATCGGTTGGATGCCACGCCGCCCATCACACGAACCTTATTGCGACATTGCCCAGCGGGCCGTAATCGATATGGAATGTGTCGCCGGCCCGGGCCGGGATGGGGGTGGTGAAGGAACCGCCCAGGATCACCTGGCCCGGTTCCAGCGCCACGCCATGGGCGTGCAGCTTGTTCGCCAGCCAGGCCGGGCCGTTCAGCGGGTTGTTCAGCACGGCCACCGCCACGCCCGACTCCTCCACCACCCCGTTGCGGTAAAGCGCGGCCGACACGCGCGACAGGTCCACATCCATGGGCCGCACGGCGCGCCCGCCCAGAACCACCCCGGCATTGGCGGCATTGTCGGAAATGGTGTCGAACACCTTGCGCGTGACCTTGGTGTCCGGGTCCACCTGCTGGATACGGGCATCGATGATCTCGATCGCCGGCACGACATAATCGGTGGCGGCGATCACGTCGAAGATGGTGCAGTCAGGGCCTTGCAGCTGGTCCTTCAGGATGAAGGCCAGTTCCACCTCCACCCTGGGCACGATGAAACGCGACAGGGGAATATCGGTGCCGTCGCCAAAGAACATATCATCCAGCAGCACGCCGTAATCCGGTTCCGTGATGTTGGACGACCGTTGCATCGCCTTGGATGTCAGGCCGATCTTGTGTCCCCTGACCTTGCGGCCCGACGCCAGTTTCTGGTCCACCCAGGCTTTCTGGATGGCGTAGGCGTCGTCGATCGTGATGCCGGGATGATCCAGCGAGAATTGCCGGACCTGTACGCCGGTACGTTCCGCGACGTCCAGGCGGGCGGCCAGTTCCTTGATCAGGTGCTTGTCGAGCATGGTGTGCATCACCCCAGTCCGCCGATGCAGACATATTTGATGGATTGATAGTCATCCAGCCCGTGGGACGACCCCTCGCGGCCGTACCCGGACTGCTTGATGCCGCCAAACGGGGCGGATTCGGTGGAGATGCTGCCATCATTGATGCCGACCATGCCGACATCCAGGTGGCTGGCCAGACGCCAGATGCGTTTATGGTCCGATGTGCAGGCATAGGCGGCGAGCCCGTAGGGTGTGGCGTTGGCCCGCGCGATGGCCTCATCCTCCGTCGCGAAGCGCTGTATGGCGACGACCGGGCCGAAAATCTCCTCGCAGGACAGGGCCATGCCGTCGGCCACGCCGGTCAGCAGCGTTGGCTGGAAAAAGAAACCCGCACGGTCGATGCGGGCGCCGCCGGCCAGAACCGTGGCCCCCTTGGCCACGGCATCGGCGACCAGCCGTTCCACCTTGTCCAGCGCCCGGTCATTGATCAGGGGGCCGATATCGGCATGACCATCGGTCGCAGCACCGACTGTCTGGGCCTTTACTGCGGCTTGCAGGCGGGCGACGAAGGCATCGTGGATGCCGGCCTGCACCATGACCCGGTTGGCAGCGATACAGGCCTGGCCGCCATTGCGGAACTTGGCCTGCATCAGCGCCCTGATCGCGATATCCATGTCGGCATCGTCAAACACGATGAAGGGCGCATCGCCGCCCAGTTCCATGGAAACCCGCTTCAGCGTCTGCGCCGATCCGCGCGCCAGCAGGCGGCCCACGGGGGTGGAGCCGGTGAAGGACAGCTTCCGCACCCGGTCATCGGCCAGCCAGGCATCGGACACTTCCGGCGTGCGGGCGCGCGACGCGGGGACCAGGTTGAGCGCACCTGCGGGCAGCCCCGCCTCCTCCGCCAGCACGGCCAGCGCCAGCGCCGACAGAGGCGTGTCCTCTGCCGGTTTGCCCACGATGGTGCAGCCGGCGGCCAGCGCCGGAGCCATCTTGCGGGTGATCATGGCCATGGGGAAATTCCAGGGCGTGATGACCGCAACCACGCCCACCGGCTCCTTCACCGTCAGCATGCGGCGGTCACCCATGGGCGGGGCCAGCACTTCGCCCTCGGCCCGCTTGATCTCCTCCGCGAACCACTCGACATAAGAGGCGCCGTAACCGATCTCGCCGCGGGCTTCGACCAGCGGCTTGCCCATCTCCCAGGACAGGATTTTCGCCAGATCGTCGCGGTGCTTCACGATCAGGTCGAACCAGCGGCGCAGGATGGCGGAACGCTGACGCACCGTCGTGAAGCGCCAGGTGTCGAAACAGCGGGCGGCGGCGTCCACGGCCTGGCGTGCCAGATCGGCGCTGCCTTCCGCCACCGTGGCGATGACCTCACCACTGGCGGGATCGATCACGTCGAAGGTCCCGGCACCGTCCAGCCAGCGCCCATCGATATAGGCCCCCCTGCGCAGCAGGTCGGGGCGGTCCAGGGCCAGCAGGCCCATGGGCAATCCGGTCATGGTCAATCCCTTTTGAAACGGGCATGGATATTGTTCTTCTTGAAGGAGCCGGCTTCGTCCGCCTCCTCCACATACAGCGCCAGGGCCAGATAACGGCGGGCATAGAGATCAGCGAAATGATCCTCCACCAGCCTGAAAACCGCGCAGAAGAAACTCTTCTTGAAGTCCTCCGGCCGGCCGGGCCCGATCTTGACCGTCAGGTTGACGAAGGCGTCGTCTTCGCGTCCGTCGGCCACGACATATTCGCTGAGCCGGATGGCGCGCACCCGCACGCCGCCGGGGGGGAATACCCCGCCGCTGTCACACAGTTTTGCCGCAACCTTGCGCAACAGGCCCGGAATGTCGCCTTCAGCCACCAGATTGTCGGTATATTCGACGATGCAGTGGGGCATGTCAGATGTCCTGGATGTCCATGATGCCCACGGTGCAGCCCACGGCGAATTGCGGGATGGGGGCGTAGAACTGCACATCGCCCTTTCCGCCGGTACAGGCGGCCAGGGCGATGAAGGTCCGGATCTCGAACCCGCCCTGGCCGCCGTCGCGATAGGTTTCGGCGTCGGTATAGCGGGTCAGCGCCGCACGGTCGTTGCGTGACCAGCGGTCCAGGAACTCCCGGTCCCAAGCTTCATTGATCTTGCCGCTGTCCGGCGTGGCCGGCCAGTGGGAGATGCCGCCCGTGCCGATGACGGCGATGCGTTCCGGCACCGCATCGCAGGCCCGGCGCAGCGCTTCACCGAAAGCCCAGGTCCGGTGCAGCGGCGTTAGCGGCGGCCCCTGGCAATTGATGTTGGCCGGAATGATCTTCAGATCATAGCGCGGGGTGAGGAAATGCAGTGGCACGGAAATGCCGTGGTCGAATTTCCATTCCTCCGCGAAGGCCACGTCCACATCCTGCATCACGCGGGTGATGATGCGGCGCGACAGGTCGGCGTCGCCGGGAATGCGGCTGTTGCGCTGGATGCGCAGCCATTTCTCATCCTCGATCGGGCCTTCGTAATGGTCGGCCATGCCGATGGCATAGGCCGGCATGTTGTTCATGAAGAAATTGGCGAAATGTTCCGCCGCGACGACGACCAGCGCGTCGGGCTTCGCCGCCTCCAGCTGTTCGCGCATCCGGTCCAGCGCGGCGAAGAAGGCTTCGCGCTTCACGGGATCGGCGGTTTCCGGCCGGGCGGTGATGCCTGGTCCATGACTGGTCACGCCTGCGAAGACAAGGCTCATAATCCGGCCACCTTCTCGTCAACGGATGTGGTCATGGCATAGACGCCGGCCCGCACGGGGCCGTATCGCCGCGTCCCCTCGCGCATCGCTTCCAGATAGTCGGCCCAGGGCAGGCCGCAGAAGGCGGCGAAATGCATGAGGATCTGTCCGTTGACGCCCAGCACATAGAGCAGGCCGATATCGCGTGACAGCATGGCCCCGCGTTCCTCCGCATCCAGATCGAAACGGTCCAGGATGGGGACGGGTTCGGCCTGGAACGCGCCCTGCAATGCCGGCTCACGGTTCAGGGTATAGAGCAGTTTCTGCAATGCGTAGAGGCTCAATGGTTCCTCCCTGTTTATGCGCGGCGCCGCCGTCACACGCCCCATTTCGGGATGTGGTGCGAGCCCATGGAGATGCAGACATTCTTGACCTCGCAGAAGGTTTCGAAGCTGTATTCGCCGCCTTCGCGGGCCACGCCCGAATCCTTGACGCCGCCAAAGGGCTGACGCAGGTCGCGGACATTCTGGCTGTTGATGAAGACCATGCCCGACTGGATGCCGTTCGCCAGCCGGTGCGCCTTGCCGATATCCTGGGTCCAGATGTAGGAGGCTAGGCCATAGCGCACGTCATTGGCCAGCCGCAGCCCCTCTGCCTCGTCCTTGAACGGGATCAGGCAGACGGCGGGGCCGAAAATCTCCTCCTGCGCGATGCGCATATTGTTGTCGACATTAGCAAAAACGGTTGGCTGGATGAAATTGCCGCTCCGCACGCGGTCGGGCAGGCCGTCAGGACGGCCCGTGCCGCCGGCCACGATCGTCGCCCCCTCACGTTCGGCCAGATCGATATAGCCCGTGACCTTCTCCCAATGCTGGCGGGTGATCATGGCACCGACCTGGGTCGTCTCGTCGCGCGGGTCGCCGACGCGGATGCGCTTGGCGCGCGCGGCAAACTCGGCCACGAATTTGTCGTAGATCGTTTCCTGGATGAAGATGCGCGACCCCGCCGTGCAACGCTCGCCGTTCAGCGAGAAGATGGTGAACAGGGCGGCATCCAGGGCCCGGCCGACATCGGCATCGTCGAAGATCAGCACCGGCGACTTGCCGCCCAGTTCCAGCGACAGCTTCTTCATCCCCGCGATCTGGGCGATGTGATAGCCGGTGGTGGTTCCGCCCGTGAAGGAGATGGTGCGCACGTCCTTGTGCCTCACCAGCGCCTCGCCGGCGGTACGGCCATAGCCGTGGACAAGGTTGAACACGCCCTTGGGCACGCCGGCTTCCAGCAGGATCTGGCCCAGCCGGTCGGCGGTGAGCGGCGACAGCTCGCTCATCTTCATCACCGCCGTGTTGCCCAGTGCCAGACAGGGCGCCGTCTTCCAGGTCGCCGTCATGAACGGCACGTTCCAGGGGGAGATCAGGCCACAGACACCCACAGGCTGATACAGGGTATAATTCAGCATCTGGTCGTCGACGGGATAGCAGCGCCCGTCCATCCGGGTCGCCACCTCGGCGAAGAAATGGAAATTGTCGGCGGCGCGCGGGATCAGCTGATGACCCGTCTGGTGGATCGGCAGGCCGGTATCGTCGGTCTCCAATGCCGCCAGCTCGGCGACGTTGGCACTGATCAGGTCGCCGACGCGGCGCATGATGTGGGCGCGTTCCTTGGCGGGCGTGCCGGCCCATTTCGGGAAAGCCGCCTTGGCAGCTTCCACGGCCCGGGCGATTTCGGCCTCGCCGCCGGCCGCAACCTCGGCCAGAACTTCCTGGGATGCCGGGCTGACGGTTTCGAAACGGTCGGCGCTGTCGACGGACATGCCGTCGATCAGGTGCTTGATGATGGTCATGGGGCGTTGTTCCCGTTGGCAGGGATATTGAAGGCCACGTCATCGGCCAGGATGTTGGTGAGCGCGCCAATCCCGTCGATCTCCGTCGAAACGGTGTCGCCGGGGTTCAGATAGACCACGCCGTGCGGCGTGCCCGTCAGGATCAGGTCGCCGGGGCTGAGCGTCATGAAGGCGCTGAGATATTCGATGAGGCAGGGAATATCGAACACCATGTCGGCGGTCGTGCCCTTCTGCACCTCCCGGCCATTGACCAGGGTGCGCAAGGTCAGGTTCATCGGGTCCGCGATATCGTCGCGATCGACCATCCAGGGGCCCAGCGGCGTGCAGCCGTCGCGATTTTTCACCCGCAGGTTCGGACGATAGTAATTTTCCAGATATTCGCGGATCGCGTAGTCGTTGGCGATCGTGTAGCCGGCGATGTGCTCATAGGCGTCGGCGCGGCTGACCTTGCGCGCCGTGCGGCCGATCACGACGGCCAGTTCGCATTCATAGTGCATCTGGCTGGCGTCGGCGGGGCGGCGGGTGGTGCCCTTGTGACCCAGCAGACTGTTCGGTCCCTTCAGGAAGACCAGCGGTTCGTCGGGCGCCTTGAAGGCCAGTTCCGCCGCATGGTCGGCATAGTTCAGGCCCAGGGCGAAGATGGTGCCGGGGATGACGGGTGGCAGCCAGACGACCTCGGCCTCCGCCACGCGGCGGCCATCGGCCAGGGTCAGGGTCTGGCCATCGTTGCAAACGGTTGCCCGGTGGATGCCGCCGGACCAGGCGATGCGCGCGTGCCGCATCAGATGTCTCCTTCCAGCGTGACGGTCAGGGCGCCGATGCCATCGATGCGGGCCGTCACACGGTCCCCGGCACCGGCCCGCGCCGGGGCAGGGTCCAGCCCGACCAGCAGCAGGTCGCCTTCCGCCAGGGTCATGAATTCCGTGATATCGGCGATCAGGGTGGCCAGCGGCCGCACCAGATCGACCGTGGACCAGCGCGCGGCCGGCGCGCCATTCACGGATACGGTGATGTCCAGGGCATCCGGGTCCGTGATGGCGGCCGCCGGCACCACAAGCGGCCCGACAGGCAGGAACCCGTCGCGGCAGCGCTGGCGGATGGCAGGGCGATAGTAGCTCTCATGGGGCTCACAGATGTCGATGGCCACCGCATAGCCGGCGACATGGTCCAATGCCCGCGCGGCGGGCACGCGGGTCGCGGCGGCGCCGATCAGGACGGCCAGGGTCGCGTTGACCTCCAGCGCCGGTACACCGGCCGGCACGCAAACGCGGCCGCCGTCGCGGTTCAGCGTGTTGCGCGGCTTGATATAGAGCACGGGTGCGCTGGGCGGCGCCTTGTAGGGGGGCGCGGACAGGCTTGCGCCCAGCCGCGCCAGTTCCGTGCGCGTGTTCAGCACCAGCCCGTAGACCGTGCCGCCGTGCGGCAGGGGGAACGGTTCGTTGGTCACCTGTCATTCTCCCGACATGCTTATGTCTGGATCATTTATTTAACATGTGAAATAAGTCAACTCCTTATCATGCTAAATATCTGCGCGACATTCCTGCCCGGCGCGGGCAGAATGGGGCGCAAGGAAAAAAGGGGAGGGAAAACATGGGGTTGGACCCGGAGACGCCGGCGGCGGCGACGGAGGATGGACCGCCGGCCGTGATGCGGCCCTATACGCAGTCCTTGCCGCTGGCCCTGCTGCGGGCGCGGGAAAGCGTCATGGCGCGGCTGCGCCCGGTTCTGCGCGACCATGATGTCACCGAACAGCAATGGCGTGCCCTGCGCACGCTGGCCGAGGTGGGGGAGGTGGAGGTGACGGTGCTGGCCGGCCTGATCTGCCTGCTGCCTTCCTCCCTGTCCCGCATCCTGCGCGATCTGGCGGCGCGCGGCCTGATCCGGCGCCGGACATCGGAAGAGGATATGCGCCGTGGCCTGGTCAGCATCCTGCCGGCGGGGCTGGACCTGATCCGGCATGTTTCGCCCAAGGCGGCCAGCGCCAACATCGCCATCGAGGTGCAGTTCGGCGCGGCGCGTCTGGCGGCGCTGAAGACGGAACTGAACGCGCTCTGCGATATCCTGGGCGGAGGAGAGATAGGGGAGGAGTGAGCAGGCTTTCCCGTGCGACGGGGGGACGGAAGGCGACAATCCCACCGGTGCTCAATCCACCGAATCTGGTCGCAACACCGCCAGCAGGCTTTCCAGCCGGGCGTTCAGTTCACGCACCTGATCGCGGTCCAGCCGACGGTCCAGGTCGGCATAGATCGGGTCGAAGCAGGGCAGGACCTTGTCGATCTGGGCCTGCCCGGCTGCCGTCAGGCTGTGGAAGGCGCGCCGCGCGTCCTTGGGATCGGGGTGCCGTTCGATCAGGCCCCGCTCCGTCAGGTCGCGCAGGATGCGCGACAGGCTGGGGCCCAGCAGGAACGAACGCCGCGAGAGCTCCGAAATATCCATTTCAGGATGTTTCTGGATCAGCTGAAGGATGCGCCATTGCGGGTCCGTCAGGTCATTCTCCAGGAAGACGGACCGGAAATGGGCGGAGAATGCCTCACGCGTGCGGTGAAGAAGCACGGGCAGGCGGCGCAGTTCGGCATTCACATAGTCGGGCTGTTGCGGCACGGGTGCTTCCACCTGCATGTATGGCGATCCTGATCGAGACTATGGCCTGACATGCCGTCCGGCAATGCCGGCGTGGATGACATGGGGCCGTGATGAAAATGATATTAACCGAAAAAACCAGCTTGCGGGAGGAAATTTAACACGTTAAGTTATTTCCGTGAGCCGATGACCATGGCGCCGGCGCTGTCCGGGCGCCAACCGGCCCCCTAATCCCCCGAACATGATGGATGTCCCCGGAAATGGAACTTCTCATCCGGTCGATCACCTGGGAGGCCGAAGGCATCTGTTCCTTCGAACTGGTCGCCCCCCAGGGTGTGACGCTGCCGGAACATGCGGCGGGTGCGTATGTCGACCTGCACCTGCCGGGCGGCCTGATCCGGCAATATTCGCTGACCAGCGCCTGGGACGGCCGCCGCCTGGTGGTGGCCGTGGGGCGCGACCGGACCAGCCGTGGCGGTTCCCGCTGGCTGCACGATGTGGCGCGGCCCGGTATGCGTGTGCAGGTGTCAGCCCCGCGCAACAGCTTCCCGCTCCATGAGGACGCGCCCTTCACCGCTTTGTTCGCCGGCGGTATCGGCATCACGCCCATCCTGGCGATGGCGCGTCGGCTGACCCTGCTGGGCCGGCGCTGGTCACTGTTCTATGCGGTGCGCGACCGGTCCGTGGCCGCCTTCGCCGATGAGTTACGGGCGATGGGCGGGGAGGTCCGGCTGCATGTGGACGCGGAAGCGGGCGGCCCGCCCGACATCGCCGCCGCCGTCGCCGCCGTGCCGTCCGGCGCGCATCTTTATTGCTGCGGCCCGGAGCCGATGATCCGGGCGTTCCAGGACGCCACGGCGGACAGGCCGGCGGACCATGTGCATGTCGAACATTTCGGCGCCGTGGCACCGCGCGCCGATGACGGGGCGCTGATGGTGGAGCTTTCGCGGACCGGCCGCAGCATCAGGGTCGGCGCGGATGAGACGATCCTGGACGCCGTGCTGGCGGCCGGGATCAGCGTGCCGGCCTCCTGTCGCAATGGTGTCTGCGGCACCTGCGAGACAAGGGTGCTGGCTGGCGAGCCCGACCATCGCGACCTGATCCTCAGCGATGCGGAGAAGGCGGCCGGCCGGACCATGATGATCTGCTGCTCCCGTGCCAGGGGACAGCGCCTGACGCTCGATCTTTGAAGGCAGAAAAATGACGCAACGAACAGGGGAAACAAAAACGGCCTATGGCCGGCCAGCCCCCACCTTCTTCGAGGAACTGACCCGTGTCGGGCCCGGCACCCCCATGGGTGAATTGCTGCGCCGTTATTGGCATCCGGTCGGACTGGCCAGTGATGCGAACGAGACGCCGCGCCAGATACGGGTGCTGGGCGAGGATCTGATCCTGTTCCGCGACGGGGCGGGGCGGCCGGGCCTGGTACATCCGCGCTGCGCCCATCGCGGTGCCTCGCTCTATTACGGGCGGGTGGAACGGGAAGGCATCCGCTGCTGCTATCATGGCTGGCTGTTCGCGGTTGACGGGACCTGTGTGGAGCAGCCATGCGAGCCGGACCAGGGTGCCGCTACCTGTGGCAAGGTTCGCCAGCCGCATTACCCGTTACAGGAACGCTATGGCCTGATCTTCGCCTATATGGGTCCGCCGGATAAGCAGCCGATGCTGCCGCGCTACGACGTGCTGGAGAATATGGAGGAGGGCGAATTCATCGAGGCCGACGCCAATTCCATCGGCAGCGGCGGCCCGGTCATCGTGCCCTGCAACTGGCTGCAGCATTTCGAGAATGTGATGGACCCGTTCCACGTGCCCATCCTGCACGGGTCGTTCAGCGGCAACCAGTTCATCGCAAAAATGGCCCTGATGCCGCGCGTGACGTTCGAATATACCGAACGCGGTGTGCGGTCGGTGCAGCTGCGCGACCTGGAGAACGGCACCCATCGCCGCATCACCGAGGCTGTGCTCCCGACGGTGCGCGCCGTGGCCAGCCCGCGCGCAGAAAAGGATGGTCCGGCCACGCTGCTCGGCTGGGTCCTGCCCATTGATGACACGCATTTCCGCATCTATTCCGCCGGCCGGGTGACGGAGGCGGGCGCGCTTTCCAAGATACGCTCCCATTTCAACGGCAAGCTCTGGCATGAGCTGACCGAGGAGGAACACCAGAAGTTCCCCGGCGATTATGAGGCGCATGTCAGCCAGGGTGACATCACCTTCCATTCGGAGGAGAACCTCACCTCCACCGACCAGGGCATTGCCATGCTGCGCCGCGTCTATCGCCGGCAACTGGCGGCGATGGCAGCCGGCGGCGACCCGATGGGCGTCGCTTTCGACCCTGACAAGGAATTGGTGCGGCTGGATGCCGGCAGCGCCGTGATCGCAAAGGCGGACTGACCATGGTGACGATGAAAGACAAGGATACGACGGCGCTGGCCCATGTCGCGGCAATCCCGCCCTATCCGCCGGGCCGGCCCATTTCGGCCGTGGCACGGGAATTCGGCCTGGACCCGGCCCGCATCGTGAAGCTGGCGTCGAACGAAAACCCGATGGGCTGTTCGCCCAAGGCGCTGGAAGCCATTCTGGAAACGGCGAGGCTGACCCATCAGTATCCGGATTTCGATTGTCATGAACTGCGCGAGCTGCTGGCGGTTGAAAATGGGGTGGAGACGGGGTGGGTGCTGCCGGGTGCCGGTTCCAGCGACCTGATCCTGCAGGCCGCGCGCGGCTGGTTGGGGGCGGGGCGCAATGCCGTCATCCCGCAATATTCCTTCGCTTCCTATGAAAGCGGGGCGGCGGCGCAAGGGGCATCGGTGATCACGGTTCCGGCCAGGGGCTGGGATCATGATATGGACGCGTTGGTGGATGCGGTGACACCGGAAACGGGCGTGCTGTTCCTGGCCACGCCCAACAATCCCATCGGCACGGCGGTGGCGCCAGCGGCGCTGGAAGCCTTCCTGGCCGCCGTGCCGGACCATGTGCTGGTTGTGCTGGACGAGGCCTACCGGGAGTTCCTGCCGGCCGCCGACCGGCCGGACCTGGGGCGGCTGATCGCCATCCGCCGCAACCTGTTGGTCCTGCGTACCTTCTCCAAAATCCACGGTCTGGCGGCCCTGCGCGTCGGCTACGGCATCGCGCATCCGTCCATCATCTCCATCCTGAAGCGATTGCAGCTGCCGTTCGCCGTATCGACGGCGGGGCAGATGGCGGCCATGGCCTCCTTGCGCGACCGGCGTTTCACGCAGAGCTATGAAGAGCTGAACCGGGCCGAGAATGCGCGCCTGTCCAAGGCGTTCGCGGATGGCGGCTTCGACCATGTGCCGTCCAGGGCTAATTTCATCCTGTTCCATGTCGGTGACGGGCCGGGGACGGCGCAGGCGCTGATGCGCCGCGGCATCATCACCCGTCCGGTGGCCAATTACGGGCTGAAAACCTGGCTGCGCGTGTCCATCGGTCTGGTGGAAGAGAACGATATCTTCCTAGCCCACTTGCGCGAACTGCTGCCGGAGGGTTCCCGCGCGCCGTGATGGTGCTGCCCCACCTTCGTATGTGAAGGGTGGGACGACCGTGTGGAACCTTAACCAATAAAACAATTCCGCCCTGTTACAAATTGGAGCTGGCGCGGAAGATATTTAACGAGTTAAATTCTATCAAAAGCGCCCCGGCACGACCGGCGCGCCGAAACAGGAGTGACGGGTATGTCTATCACCGGGGGCCAGGCTCTCGTGGGGCAGTTGCGCCGTGAAGGGGTCGATACCGTTTTCGGGATACCGGGGGTGCAGCTCGACTGGGCGGTGGACGCCCTGTGCGAGGCGGCCGACCATATCCGCTTCATTGTGCCGCGTCATGAGCAGGCGACATCCTATATGGCCGACGGCTATGCGCGGACCACGGGCCGCGAGGGTGTGTGCATGATGGTGCCGGGGCCGGGCATGCTGAATGCGCTGGCCGGTCTGTCCACGGCCTGGGCCTGCAATTCGCGGGTCCTGTTCATTTCTGGCCAGATCCCGTTGCCGACCATCGGCAAGGGCTATGGCATGCTGCATGAGATCGCCGACCAGTCCGGCATCCTGAAGTCGCTGACCAAGTGGCATGGGATCGCCCGCCGGCCGGAAGATATTCCGGCCCTGGTCCATCAGGCATTCGTGGAGTTGCGGTCGGGTCGGCCCCGTCCGGTGGCATTGGAATTTCCGCCCGACGTGCTGCAGGCCAAGGTCGACAAGGTTGAGTTTTTCGACGCCGCGCCTTTTGCGCCGACGCCAGTCGATGCCGGTCTGGCGGCCCAGGCGGCGGATCTTCTGGCGGGCGCCCGCTTCCCCGTTATCCATGCCGGCGGTGGCGCCACGGCCGGCGATGCTGCAGAAGCGCTGCGGGCGCTGGCGGAGAAGCTGCAGGCCCCCGTCGTGATGACGGAGGGCGGGCGTGGCGTCCTGCCGGCCAAACATCCACTGGCCCTGTCCACGCTGGGCGGGCGCTGCGTGTTTGCACATGCCGATGTGGTGCTGGTGGCGGGCAGCCGCTTCCTGGATGCGATGGCCCGGCCCACCCATGCCGCCCCCGGATGCCGCTTCATCTATCTGAATGTGGACCCCGCCGACATGGGGGCGCCGCGCCAGCCGGGCCTGGCCATTGAGGGCGACATCCGCCTGGGGCTGGAAGCCATCGGCGCGGCGCTGGTTGATCTCCAGCGCCCGTCGCGCGGCGGCGACATCGCCAAGGTCAAATCCTGGGAAGCCGGACAGACGCAGGCCATCAAGCCGCAATCCGACTATGCCGACGTGCTGCGCACCCATATTGCCGATGACGCCACCCTGGTCAGCGAGCTGACCCAGGTCGGCTATTTCTCCTCCATCGCCTATCCAGTGTACAAGCCGCGCACCTTCGTGACACCGGGTTACCAGGGCACACTGGGTTACGGCTTCCCCACCGCGCTGGGCGTCGCGGTGGGTGCGCCCGACAAGCGCACCTTGTCGATCACGGGCGATGGCGGCTTCGGCTGGGGGCTCAACGATCTGGCGACGGCGGCCAAGTATAATCTGAACCTGACCATTGTGGTGTTCGCCGATAACCGGTTCGGCAATGTCCAGCGTATCCAGCGCCGTACCTTCGGCCGGGAATTCGCGGTGGAACTGACCAATCCGGACTATCAGCTGCTGGGCAAGGCCTTCGGTATCCGCACCGCCCAGGTGCGCAGCCCGGCCGAACTGGCCGGCGCCCTGGAAGCCGCCAGCAAGGCCGGCGGTCCTGCCCTGATCGAGGTGCAGGTGGGCGAAATGCCCAGCCCCTGGGCCCTGATCCATTCGTTTGTGCCGCCGGTGACACCGCCGCCGCCAAACCCCCTGGCCGCGCCGAAGGAGGGCTGACGCATGGGTGTGAATGCCGACCCGACCACCGGCAGCAGCAACAGCAGCAGGAGCTGGTATCCCTGGTACGTCACCGGGGTGCTGATGGTAGCCTATGTCCTGTCCTTTCTGGACCGGCAGATCCTGTACCTAATGGTCGAGCCCATCAAGGCGGACCTGGCGATCAGCGATTTCCAGTTCGCGCTGCTGACCGGCGGTGCGTTCGGCATCTTCTATACGCTGATGGGCCTGCCCATCGGCTGGATGGCCGATCGGTACAGCCGCAAGAACCTGATCGCGGTCGGCATCACGCTGTGGAGCCTGATGACGGCGCTGTGCGGTCTGGCCAATTCCTATGCCCATTTGTTCCTGGCCCGCATCGGGGTGGGGGTGGGGGAGGCGACCCTGTCGCCGTCGGCCTATTCCATGCTGTCGGACAGTTTCGACAAGAAACGCCTGCCGCGTGCCATGAGCATCTATACGTTCGGCCTGTTCATCGGCGCCGGGCTGGCCATGATCATCGGTGGGGAGGTGATCGCCGCCGTGAAGGCCCATCCGGACCTGGAACTGCCGCTGATCGGCGCCATGCGGTCCTGGCACATGGTGTTCATCGTCGTGGGCCTGCCGGGCCTCATGGTTGCGCTCTGGGTATCCACGCTGAAGGAGCCGGCGCGTACCGGCATGGTGAGGCAGGCGCCCCGGGTCGCCGGCCGTTTCCCTTTTGCCGATGTCTTCGCCTTCATCGGTGCCAACAGGCTGATGTCGTTGTCGCTGTTCATCGGTCCGGCCTTCTTCTCCGTCCTGGCCTATTCCGACAGCTGGTATCCGGAGCTGTTCATCCGCGTCTGGGGCTGGAATGTGGAGGAGTCGGGTCGCATCAATGGTGCCTCTTCCCTGATCGCTGGGCCGCTGGGCCTGCTGTTCGCGGGCTGGATGTCCAGCCGCATGCTGGCGGCGGGCCGTGCCGATGCCTGTCTGCGGCTGACGGCCTATGGTGCGCTGGGCATCATGATCCCGGCTATCGCCATGCCGCTGATGCCGACAGCGGCGTCCATGGCCTTCATGCTGTTTCCATTCAAATTCTTCATCGGCTTCACGCCGGTGCTGATCCCGTCCGCCATCCAGATGGTGGCGCCTAATCATCTGCGTGCCCAGCTGGGTGCCGTGTTCCTGTTCGCCGTGGGCATCATCGGCGTCAGCATGGGGCCGATCCTGCCGGCCTTCCTGTCGGATTTCGTCTTCTCCGGCGACCGGGCATTGCCGCATGCCCTGGCCACGGCGGCGGCCGTGATCGGCCCGGTGACCTTCGTCCTGCTATGGCTGGGCATGAAGCAGTATCGCCAACGTTATCAGGAAATGACCCTGGCGGAGAGCCGCCAATGACCCCCGTTCTTCAGCCAAGGGATATTGCCATGCGTTTGAAAGCCGCCACCTTCTGCGCCACCCTGAGCCTGACGACCATGCTGGCCGTTTCACCCGTCCTGGCACAGAAACCGGCGGAGCCGTCGGCCGCGGAGGCCATGACCGGCCGCGCCACGGCGGAGGAACGGGCTGTCGTCACCGCGCACAGGACGGACCTGAACGGCAAGACCATCGCCTATAAGGCGACAGCCGGCACGTTGACCATCCTCAGCCATGAGGGCGACCCCAAAGGCAGCATGTTCTATGTCGCCTACACGGTCGACCAGCCCAAGGGCGCCGCGCCGCGCCCCGTTACCTTCCTGTTCAACGGCGGTCCGGGATCGGCCAGCCATTGGCTGAATATCGGCGGCATCGGCCCCGTGCAGGCCGTGACCCGCGCGCCGGAAGCCACGGGCCCCGCGCCCTATATCATGCGCAACAGCCCCGGCAGCATCCTGGACAAGACCGACCTGGTCTTCATCGATGCTGTCGGCACCGGCTATTCCCGCTCCATCGGCAACACCCCCGACACTTATTTCTGGGGCACCGAACAGGATATGGACAGTTTCGCCCGTTTTATCACCCGCTATGTCACGGTGAATGAACGGTGGGGATCGCCCAAATATCTGTTCGGCGAAAGCTATGGCACGACGCGGGCCGCCGGTCTGGTCTATCGCCTGCAGAACCAGGGCATGCAGTTCAACGGCGTCATCCTGCTGTCGCTGGTCGTGAATGGCGATGGCGGGGCGGACAATGACTATGCCGTGCTGGTGCCGACCTATGCCGCGACGGCCTGGTACCACAACCGTCTTCAGAACCGCCCCGCCAGCCTTGAAACCTTCATGAAGGAGGTGCGGGAATTCGCGCGCGGTCCCTATACGCTGGCGCTGGGTCGCGGCCACAATATCGATCCGGCCGAAAAGCAGGCGGTGGCCGAGCAGTTGAGCCGGTATATCGGCCTGCCGGTCGATTATCTGCTGAGCCGCAACCTGCGTGTCGAGCTTGAGGCCTATCGCCGCGAGCTGTTGCGCGACGATGCGAAGATCACCGGCCGCTTCGACAGCCGCTTCACCGCACCCCATGCCTATGGTGCCATGAGCGGAACCTTCGATCCCGCCACCGACGATCCGGCCACCGCCGGTGTGTCCTCCGCCTATCTGTCGACCTATCGCGATCATCTCAGCCGTGACCTGGGCTACAGGACGCCCATGAATTTCCGTTCGCTGAACAACATGGAGGTGGCGGGGGCGTGGGACCACAAGCACCGCGCGCCGGGCAACCGCCTGCGCACCTCTCCCAACGTGGCGCTGGATCTGGCGGCGGCCATGCGGTCCAACCCGCAGCTGAAGGTTCTGGCCATGAGTGGCTATTACGATATGAGCACGCCGTTCTTCTCCGGAGAGTACGGGCTGGATCATATGCTGCTTGAACCGCAACTGGTGCCGAACGTGTCGTATAAATTGTATGAATCCGGTCACATGGCATTTAATGATCAGAAGGTACTGTTAAAAATGAAGAGTGATCTTGATAATTTTTATGATCATACCTTGAGTGATCGCCCCTGATCGTTAAAATACATTATTATTTTCCCCATGGTGTGCCGGATTATTGACCGGCACGCCTTTTTTTATTCACCGTCCAAAACAAATTAACTTGACAAGTATCTCGCTCATCGAAAATATATAACATGTGAAATAACGCACGGCCCCACCGGGGACGCGCGGGGAGACAGGGAAATAAGGAGGGGTAAGATGTCCCGTATATGTTTCAGGAGCGGTCTGCTGGTGTCGGCGGTCGCGGCCACCGCCTTCTCGGGCGCGGTGTCGGCCCAGGACACGGTGACCACCAGCGATGGCGAGCGCGTGGTGCTGGAGG
This sequence comes from Niveispirillum sp. GW835-FHT14G11, assembly GCF_058793615.1. Classification (NCBI taxonomy): domain Bacteria; kingdom Pseudomonadati; phylum Pseudomonadota; class Alphaproteobacteria; order Rhodospirillales; family Azospirillaceae; genus Niveispirillum; species Niveispirillum sp. GW835-FHT14G11. Next base: position 33,487 of record NZ_JBXAFZ010000028.1, on the reverse strand, counting down.
AGATCATCGTCACGGCCACGCGCCAAGCGGTGTCAATCAACCGCACACCCCTGTCCATCATGGCCATGACCCAGGAAAGCCTGGACCGCCAGGGCGTGCAGGATGCCGCCGATCTGGCCCGCATGGTGCCCGGTCTGTCGGTCAGCAACCTGGGCTCCAATACCGGCGTGCAATCCATCGCCATCCGTGGCGTCTCGCCGTCGACGGGTGCCGCGACCACGGGCGTCTATCTGGACGACAGCCCGATGACCAAGCGCGGCGGTCCGGCCGGTAGCGGCACGCCGATTCCGCTGCTGTTCGATCTGGAACGCGTGGAGGTGCTGCGCGGGCCCCAGGGCACGCTCTATGGCGGCGGTTCCCAGGGCGGCACGGTCCGTTTCATCACGCCGGAACCCAGCCTGAACGAATATAGCGGTCATTCGAAGGTCGGCCTGTCCCACACCAAGGAGGGTGACTGGTCCTATGAAGGGGGTGCCGCCGTCGGTGGTCCGATCGTGGAAGACAAGATCGGCTTCCGCGCCAGCGCCATGGCCCGTCACACCGGCGGCTATATCGACTATGTTGATCGGCATTCCGCCAAGACCATCGACAAGGATGCCAACTCGTCCGACGCCTATTCGGCGCGTCTGGCCGTGGCCGTCGCAGTGACGGAAGACACGCTGATCACCCCGTCCGTCTACTGGTCCCGGCAGGAGACGAAGCAGGAAGATTATTACTGGCGCAATGTGGAGCAGTTCACGGCGCCGGCCCGCCCGAACAATCCGGCCCGTACTTATGGCCCCTACAATTTCTATGGCAAGTACCGCTCCGGCGACACCTGCAATATCGGTGACAATTACGCCAGCACCATCCCCGCCTGCATGCCCAATGTCGGGGTGAAGAACGAACTGTTCATGCCGTCGATCAAGGCCGAGACCTCTTTTGATGAGGTCAAGGTGATGGGCATCGTCAGCTATATTGATGACCGCAGCAAGGGCAACCTGAACTTCTCCTATCAGGAGCCGCAGAACCACCAGGCCGGTGCCCCCTTCGTGGCGACCATGCCGCTCTATGAAAGCTATCCATCCTACAACAACAACCGCACCGGATACACGGCGGAACTGCGTTTCTCGTCCGACTATGACAGTGACAGCCGCTGGAACTGGGTGGGTGGCATCTATTATTCCAACATGACCATCAAGGCGCTGACCGAATACCGGGCCAACGTGGCGGACCTGACCCAGGCCATCTACGGTCTGCCGCCGCAGGCGATCTTCGGTATTCCGCTGCTGCCCGGCAATCTGGAATATTACCGCGATCATGACATGACGGATAACGAGATCGCCGCCTATGGCGAGGTCACTTTCAGTGTGACCGACAGCCTGAAGCTGATCAGCGGTCTTCGCCTGTCGCGCACGCATCTGGACTATTTCCAGGAAACCGCCGGCCCCATTTCCGGCATCGCGGTGCCCACCGCCGCCAATGGCGGCCTGATCACCGGTCAGATCATCGAGACTCCGGTGTCGCCCAAGGTTGGGTTCCAGTACCTGATCGATGACGTCAATTCCGTCTTCGGTACCGTTTCCAGCGGTTATCGCGTGGGCGGCGTCAACCAGATCCCGCCGGCCCGCTGCGCCACCGACCTGACCACGCTGGGCATCACCGGCACCCCGGCCACGTATGATTCTGACAAGGTCTGGAACTACGAACTGGGCGCCAAGGTCAATTTCTTCGGCGTACAGGTGAATTCCAGCGTCTATCGCCTGGAATGGAATGACACGCAGACCAATTACGGCCTGCCGACCTGTGGCTTCACCTACACGATCAATGCGGGCAAGGCCGTCAGCCAGGGGCTTGACCTGGATGCACGCGCCAATCTGGGCGGCGGCTTCACCGCTAATTTGGCGCTGGGCTATGCCGATGCTGAATACAAGAAGGGTGTCGTCGGCCCGGCCCCGGTCAATGCTGTTTACCTGAAGGCGGGCGATCCGCTGCCGATCCCGGACTGGAAGGTCAGCCTGGGCCTGCAGTACGAGTTCGACCTGGCCGGCAACGAGGGTTATGTCCGCGCCGATTACCAGTATGCGTCCAGCTACTGGGCCGGCGTGAAGTACGGTTCCGTCGGCTATTCACCGGACGTGGCGGGCGAGATGGAAGCCACCAACTTCGTCTCCATCCGCGGCGGCTACAGCCTGACGGAAAGCCTGGAACTGGGCTTCTTCGTCGACAATCTGCTGAACTCCGACGATGTGCTGGCCGTCCACAATTCCAACGGCCGGTCCGGCTGCGTTGCGGCGTCGGGTCCGTCCTGTTCCCAGTACCGGCAGTACAACCCCATCTATCGTGAGGTGACCTTCCGTCCCCGCACGATGGGCGTCACCGCTGCCTACCGGTTCTGATCGGGTAAAGCGACAGCCCGGCGTCACCCGACGCCGGGCTGTTTTCTTTCCATCGATAACAGCCGGGAGGTCCCCCCATGAAGGCAAGGACGCTGTCACTGGCCGGCACGATGCTGGCCGGTTTCCTGCTGGTTGCCGCCGCCTCTGTCCAGGTCCAGGCGGAAGCGCCGCAGCACCGCTTCACCGCGATGGATATCTTCAACCTGGAAGCCGCGCGCGACCCGCGGATTTCCCCGGACGGCAGGCGCGTCGTCTATGTCCGCCGTGCGGCCGACATCAAGACCGACCGCTACCGCTCCTCCCTGTGGATCATCGACCTCGCCACGGGGGTGCAACGGGCTCTGGTGACGGGGGATGCCTCGGCCGCCGATCCGGTCTGGTCGCCCGATGGCCGCCGTCTGCTGTATTCGAGCAATGGCGAGCTGCGGGTCAGGTCCCTGGCCGACGGGGCGGACTGGCCGTTGGGCAAGCTCTCCGGCGGTGCCAGCGGGTCCGTCTGGTCACCCGATGGCGGGCAGGTTGCCTTTCTGTCTTTCGTGGAGGACAAGGGGCCACGTTTCGCCACCCCGCCATCGCCCCCACCGGGTGCCGATTGGGGACCACCCGCCAAGGTCTATGACAGTCTGAACGTCCATCTGGACGGCATGGGTTTCGTGAAGCCCGGTGCCATGCAGGTCTTCGTCGTGCCGGCCGAGGGCGGCACGCCGCGCGCCGTGACCCGGGGCAATGTCAGCTATGGCGGGCTGGAATGGCTGGATGCCGGCCATGTGCTGGTCACCGGCAACGCGGCGGCCAATGCCGACATGGACCCGCGCGAGAGCGAGATTTACCGCGTGGATATCGCTACCGGTAAAATCATTGCCATGACCGACCGGCGGGGACCGGATGCGGAACCTTCCGTGTCGCCCGATGGCAAGCTGATCGCCTTTACCGGCTATGATGATCGCAAACTCTCCTGGCAGACCAGCCAGCTCTATGTGATGAACCGCGATGGCAGCGGTCGCCGGTCGCTGACCACCGATCTGGACCGCTCCGTTTCCAGCCCCGCCTGGGCGCCGGACGGCTGCTGCCTGTTCGCCACCATCATGAACGAGGGGCGGGTGGAACTGGTGCGTGTCGGACTGGACGGCAAGGTTGCCACCATCGTCACCGATATGAATGACGGGGCAGGGGGGCGACCCTATATCGGCGGCAGTTTCAGCCTGTCGCGCGAAGGGCGTTTGCAGATCGCCTACAGCCAGGGGCGGCCCGACCGCCCGTCCGACATCGCTCTGGTTACACCCGGCGCCCGGCCGAAGCGGCTGACCGATGTGAATGCAGATGCGCTGGACCCGGTGTCCATGGCGCGGGTGGAGAGGCTGCCGGTCAGCAGCAGTGCCGATGGCCGCGCCATCGATGCCTGGGTGGCGCTGCCGCCCGGCCATGATCCGTCCAAACCCTATCCGCTGATCCTGGAGATCCATGGCGGTCCGGCCATCATGTATGGGCCCGGCTTTGCCAGCGAGATTCAGCGTTTCGCAGCCGAGGGTTTTGTCGTTGCCTGGGCCAACCAGCGCGGATCGCTGGGTTACGGCGAGGCGTTCGCCCTGACCATCGACAGGACATATCCCGGCAAGGATGATCTGGCCGACCTGATGGGCGTGGTCGATACGGCCATCGCCAAGGGTCTGGCCGACCCCGCACGGCTGTTCGTGACCGGCGGGTCGGCCGGTGGGGCGATGACAGCCTGGATCGTCGGCAACAGCGACCGGTTCGCCGCCGCCGTCGCCGTCAATCCTGTCATCAACTGGACCAGCGTGATGCTGGCCGGCGACACGGCGGCACATGTGGCCCGTCATCAGGTTCGCGCCCTACCCTGGGAAGACTGGGAGATTTTCTGGCGCCTGTCACCGCTGTCGCGGGTGGGGCACGTGAAGACGCCGACCATGCTGATGGTGGGTGACGATGACTGGCGTACCCCGCCGGCAGAGGCCGAGCAGTTCTATACTGCGCTGAAGCTCCGCGGTGTGGAGACGGCCCTGGTCCGCATCCCGGGCAGCGGCCACAATATCGGCGCCCGCCCGACCCAGCAGATCGCCAAGACCGACAACATCATCGGCTGGTTCCAGGCGCATGATCCCGCGCTGCGTTCCGCCGACGTGGAGAAATCGCAATGAAGAAACATCGTCTGGCGCTGGTCTGCGCTTCCGCCATCGCCCTGCTGCTGTCGGCCGCCGTCCAGGTGCCGGCCGCCGACGCGCCTCCCGCGGCGGCGGTCCAGCCGGCGGATAAGGCCGTGTCGCGCGGCAGCGTCACCATCGCTGGCAAGAAGGTGGACTATAAGGCCACGGCCGGCCGCCTGACCCTGACCGATGCCGACAACCAGCCGACGGCGCACATGTTCTATGTCGCCTATGTGGCCGACCGGCCTAAGGGGGCGCCGGAGCGGCCGGTGACGTTCGTTTACAATGGGGGTCCTGGGTCGTCGAGCATCTGGCTGCATATGGGCGGGCTGTCGCCGGTCTATGCCCGCACCACGAGCCCCGATCCGACCCCGCCACCGCCGCACGACCTGATTGCCAACGACCAGAGCATCCTGGATCGCACCGATCTGGTGTTTCTGGACGCGGTGGGGACGGGCTATTCCCGGCTGGTGAAGCCGGATTTCGCCTCGCAATATTATGGTATCGACAAGGATGGCGACGCCTTCGCCCAGGCCATCCGCCGCTATGTCAGCGAGAATGACCGTTGGAACGCGCCGAAATTCCTGCTGGGCGAAAGCTACGGTGCGCCGCGCTCCGCCGTCCTGGTGCAGAAGCTGCAATCCGGCGGCATGGCCTTCAACGGCGTCGTCCTGGTCTCCTCCATCCTGAATTTCGGCCAGCATGCGTCCGGTCTGGACCGGGAGCCGGTGAACCTGATCCCCACCTATGCCGCCACCGCCTGGTACCACAATAAGGTGCAGCGGACGGCCGGCAGCCTGCAGGCTCATGTGCTGGCCGCACGGGAATTCGCCATCAGCGACTATGCTGACGCCCTGGCCAAGGGCCATCACATTTCACCGGCGGAGAAGATGGCCGTGGCGGCAAGGCTGGAAAGCCTGACCGGACTGTCGGCGGATTACTGGATCAAGGCCAATCTGCGCGTCCTGGCGCCGCGCTACACGGCCGAATTGCTGCGCGACCAGCGCCGCATCATCGGCAGCTCCGATGCCCGTGCCGTGGGCATGGCCATGGATGCAGGGGGGGAGAAGGCCGGTGCCGACCCCTCGAACGAGATGTCGCCCGCCTATGTCGCCGGCTTCCGCCGTCATCTGGCGGAAACGCTGGGTTATCGCAGCGATCTTGAATATATCACCGTCGACGCGGCCATGATGGGCCGCTGGACCTGGAGCCACCAGCCGCCGGGCGGCGCACCATTCCAATATTCCGGAGCCAATACGACCGTCGATCTGGGTGTGGCCATGCGCGCCAACCCGCATCTGAAGGTGCTGTCGCTCAGCGGCTATTACGATCTGGTGACACCGTTCTTTGCCACCGAATGGGATCTGGCCCACATGAACCTGGAGCCTGAACTGGTGGCCAACATCACCGAGCGTTACCTGGAGGGGGGCCACATGCCCTATCTGGATCGCCCCGGTCTGGAAGCCTTCCGCGGGGAGATCGCTTCCTTCTACGACAAGACGCTCGGTCGGTAACGACGGCGGTCAGCGCGTCTTGATCGAATAACCCGCCGCTGGCTGTGGGGCGGCCATGGTGGCCGGGTCCATACCAGGAGGCTGTGACCTCGATCGGCTGATCAAGCGTGCATGCCGCCGAGGTTACATCTGCGGGGCTTGCCAATGCCAGGAGCAGGGAGACGACCCCGAGGAATTGGGGCCGCAAGGCTAACGCCTTGCGAGAACCTTCAGCAATCAATTACCGGGTTTCTACAGGGTTTGGCGAATAAAAATCTGCTTATGTTTGATAGAATAGAGGATATATTATAATAATAAGAGAATTTTGACGTATTTTCATGGTAATAAGCATGGAATATTGAGGTCTTCCGGGAAGATATTCCGTCGGGTCCCGTGGTTGCCGAGCGGCGCCCCGCGGCTGTGCGAAATATCCGGAACGACATCATGTCCATCACGAAAAGGTGGCGATCATCGCTGGCCCGGCTTTGCCGGCCCTTGCTGCTGTCACGCATGCGGTCCTTGCTGGACCCGAACTGGCGTGTTCTGACGACGGGCTGGAACAGCCGGCTGGAAATCAATGTCACCTGTGGCCAGTTGCTGGTCTGCGGGTCGGATTATGCCGAGGTCCGGCCGATTTCGGATTTGCGCGAAGTGACTGCCTGCGAGCATCGTAACCGTCATGGCCGCAGGCGGGCCGATATCCGGCTGCGACTGGGCGACAATGCCGGTGATGTTGCCATCATTGGCTGCTCCGGCATGGCGGAGGCCAGCCATATCGCTGCCTTGCTGGGCACTGCCATGCTGCGACGATTACACGCTGACGCGGTGGGGCCGCATGTCTGGTCGGCGGAAGCCGCCCTCTACAGCCGCCTGTCGGGCACTCCCTGAAATTGCGGCGGGGCCACTCGCCCCCCCAATCCGGCCGGTACCCTAAGCCGGCGGGTCAATCTCCAACACCTGAGAACACTCCATCATGAAAAAGAATATCGTCGCCTGTACGCTGCTGCTGTCATTGGCGGCTGCACCTGCCGCGCTGGCTGCCGAGCTGGCCGGAGGAACACTGACAGGCAGCGTGGCCGCCGCCAGCGACTATGTCTTCCGTGGCGTCACGCAGACCGACGGTGACGCGGCCGTGCAGGCCGGCCTGACCTGGAGCCATGAAAGCGGCGTTTATGTCTCTGCCTGGGGATCGAACGTGGATTTCAACGATGACGAGTCCAACCTGGAGGCTGATTTCACTCTGGGCTGGTCAGGCAGCGCCGACAATATTTCATACGGCGCCAGCGTCATTTACTATGCCTATCCCGGCGTGCCGGGTGGGTTCGACTATGATTATGTCGAGGCGTCGGCCAACGTCGCCATCGACCTGGGGGTGGTGAAGCCGGTGGCCGCGATCTACTACTCCCCCGATTTCTTCGGGACGGAGGATGACGCGCTGTATTTGACCGCCGGCTTCACTGCCCCCGTCACCGACAGCCTGCGCCTGTTCGCCAATCTCGGGTATCAGGATTACAACAGTGCGACCAAGGACGTGACCGACTGGAATGCCGGTTTCGTCTGGAGCCTGGGCGGCTTCGATATCGACCTGCGTTATGTCGATACCAATGCCGGCTATCTCGGTCGTCTGGCCGACGAGCGCGTAGTCGCCACCCTCAGCCGTTCCTTCTGACCCCGCTGGAACGGCAATGGCGGCGGGACTCCCAACGAGGGGACCCCTTCGTCGGGGTCCCGCCGCTTTCTTTCCATGGAGATGACGATGTCCGACATTTCTGATGCGGAGAAGGCCGACCTGTCGCCCCGTGCCGATGGCCTTGCCCGGCAAATGTTCCTCACGGTGCAGCAGGCGGCGGGACGACCGGCGCGCGTGGCGCTGGTGCGACAGGCAGCGCTGGTCAGGGCCGTGGCCCGTCGCCTTGCCTGGTACGGCATTCGAACGACTGTGTGCACGACCCGTCAGCCGGAAATGCTGTGCCTGACGATCCAGGGGCCGGCCTGATCCAGGACGACATAAACGAATTTTTACTTTTTGCGATCCGAATACCCATCGAACCCTTACGCATCTACGGGTTCTAATCCACCATCCTCCGTGCGCCTGCACGGGTAATCGATGTGGGGTACCATGACAGACATCATCATGATCGCGCTGATCCTGGGGCTGTTCGCCCTTGGGATCGGCTATGCCTATGCCTGCGAGGGGCTGTGACACGATGCTGGATTTGATCCTTGGTGTCGGCACGGCCGTGGGCCTTGCCCTTTACTTGATCCATGTCCTGTGCCGGCCCGAGCGCTACTGAGCGACGCCGGCCTTCGGAGTTTCGGATTTGACCCTGATCGGTTGGATGCAGATCGCGCTTTATTGCGCCATCATCATCGCCGTCACGCGGCCGCTGGGCGGCTTCATGACGCGCATTTTCACGGGGGAGCGCACATGGCTATCCCCCATCCTGGGGCCTGTCGAGACGGGTTGCTACAAGCTTGCGGGCGTGGACGCCAAGGCGGGTCAGCATTGGTTGACCTACGCGGTCTCCATGCTGCTGTTCAACCTGGCCGGTACCGCGCTGCTCTATGCCATCCTGCGCGTGCAGGATGTGCTGCCGCTGAACCCACAGGGCCTGCCCGGCCTGCCGGCGGAACTGGCCTTCAACACCGCCATCAGCTTCACCACCAACACCAACTGGCAGTCCTATGGTGGTGAAACCACCATGAGCTACCTGTCCCAGATGGTCGGGCTGACGGTGCAGAATTTCCTGTCGGCGGCCACGGGCATTGCCCTGGCTGTGGCCCTGGTGCGCGGCTTCGCGGGAAGGTCGGTGAAGACCATCGGCAATTTCTGGGTCGACGTGACCCGCGCCACGCTCTACCTGTTGCTGCCCATCTCCATTCTGGCGGCGATCTTCTTTATCTGGCAGGGCGTGCCCCAGAGTTTCGATGCCTATACGGTGGCCACCACTGTGGAGGGTGCACAGCAGACCATCGCCCAAGGCCCCGTCGCCAGCCAGCTGGCGATCAAGATGCTGGGCACCAATGGCGGCGGCTTCTTCAACGCCAATTCGGCGCACCCGTTCGAGAATCCCACGGCCCTGTCGAACTTCGTGCAGATGCTGCTGATCTTCGCCATCGGCGCCGGTCTGACCAACGTTTTCGGCCGCATGGTCGGCAACGAGAAGCAGGGTTGGGCCATCCTGGGTGCCATGGGTGTGCTGTTCATCGCCGGTGTGGCGGTGGCGTACTGGGCCGAGGCGGGGGGCAATCCGCTGTTCGCCGGGTTCCATGTCGATCAGACGCTGGGCAATATGGAGGGCAAGGAGGTGCGGTTCGGCACGGCCATGTCCGCCCTGTTCGCCGTCATCACGACCGCTGCGTCCTGCGGGGCCGTCAACGCCATGCATGACAGCTTCATGCCGCTGGGCGGCATGATCCCGATGATCAACATGCTGCTGGGCGAGATCATTATCGGCGGCGTCGGTGCCGGCCTCTACGGCATGCTGCTGATGGCCATCATCGCCCTGTTCGTGGCCGGCCTGATGGTGGGCCGCACGCCCGAATATGTCGGCAAGAAGCTGGAGGCGCGGGAGATCAAGATGACCGTGCTGTCCATCCTGGCCATGCCCGCCATGATCCTGGGCTTCACGGCTGTGGCGGTCGTCCTGCCGGCCGGCCTGTCGGGCATACAGGATGCGGGGCCACACGGCTTCTCGGAAGTCCTCTATGCCTACACCTCGGCGGCGGCCAACAATGGCAGTGCCTTCGCCGGACTGACGGCCAGCAATGTCTGGTACAGTGTGACACTGGGTATCGCCATGTTCGTCGGCCGCTTCTTCATCATCGTGCCGATGCTGGCGGCGGCCGGGTCGCTGGCATCGAAGAAGCTGGTGCCGCCATCGGCAGGCACCTTCCCCACCACCGGGCCGCTGTTCATCGGTCTGCTGGTGGCGGTCGTCCTGATCGTGGGCGGGCTGACCTATTTTCCCGCCTTGTCGCTGGGGCCGGTGGTTGAGCATCTGATGCTGACCGCCGCCGTGGCCCCGTGAGCGACCGGAGAGAGACAATGAGAAACGCGGATATCGTCACGGGCCATGGCAACAAACGGCTGGCCCGGGCATCCTTCCTGGACAGCGCCATCCTGTGGCCGGCAGTGCGGGCCAGCTATGTCAAGCTGCACCCGGCGATCCTGGTGCGCAACCCTGTGATGTTCCTGGTGGCTGTGGTTGCGACCTTGAGCAGCGTGCTGCTGCTGCGTGACCTGGCCGCCGGAAACGGAGGGACCGGCTTTTCCATCCAGATCGTGTTGTGGCTATGGTTCACGGTGCTGTTCGCCAATTTCGCCGAGGCCGTCGCTGAGGGGCGCGGCAAGGCCCAGGCCGCCAGCCTGCGCCAGGCCCGCACCCAGACCATGGCCAATCGCCTGATCGGGGCGTCGCTGCCCGACGGTACCCGGTCCGTCCCCGCCGCCGATCTGGCCGTGGGCGATCTGGTGGTGGTAACGGCGGGCGAACTGATCCCCAGCGACGGGGAGATCATGGAGGGCATCGCCACCGTCGATGAAAGCGCCATCACGGGTGAAAGCGCACCGGTGATCCGCGAAAGCGGCGGTGACCGGTCGGCCGTGACGGGTGGCACGCGCGTCCTGTCGGATCAGATCATCGTCCGCATCACGGCGGCACAGGGATCGACTTTCCTGGACCGGATGATCGCGCTGGTCGAGGGGGCGGAGCGTCAGAAGACGCCCAACGAGATCGCGCTGAACCTGCTGCTGGTGGGGTTGAGCCTGATCTTCCTCCTGGCCGTCGTCTCCATCCCCGGCTTTGCCGCCTATGCCGGCGGTTCTGTGTCCGTCATCGTGCTGGTGGCCTTGTTCGTCACCCTGATCCCCACCACCATCGGCGCGCTTCTGTCGGCCATCGGTATCGCCGGCATGGACCGTCTGGTGCGCTTCAATGTGCTGGCCACGTCGGGCCGCGCGGTGGAGGCGGCCGGCGACGTCGATACGCTGCTGCTGGACAAGACGGGTACGATCACCCTTGGCAACCGCCATGCGACTGAATTCCTGCCCCTGCCCGGCGTGACGGAGCGCGAGCTGGCGGAGGCGGCGCAATTGTCCAGCCTGTCGGACGAGACCCCTGAGGGAAGGTCTATCGTCGTCCTGGCCAAGGACAAGTATGGCCTGCGCCTGCCCGACGTCGCCAATCAGGACGCCCGCTTCGTACCGTTCGCCGCCCAGACGCGGATGAGCGGGGTGGATATCGGTGGCGTGCAAATCCGCAAGGGTGCCGTGGACGCCGTACTGCGCCATGTTGCGGTCCTGCGCGGCACCGGGTCGGTGAGGATGCCGGAGCTGGAGGCCCTGTCCGAACGCATCGCCAAGGCGGGTGGTACGCCGTTGGCCGTGACGCGGGGCGACCGCGTGCTGGGCATCGTGCATCTGAAGGACATCATCAAGGGCGGCATTCGCGAACGTTTCGCCGAACTGCGCCGCATGGGCATCCGTACCGTGATGATCACGGGCGACAATCCCCTGACGGCGGCGGCCATCGCGGCCGAAGCCGGCGTCGATGATTTCCTGGCCCAGGCCACGCCGGAGGACAAGCTGAACCTGATCCGCAAGGAACAGGCGGATGGCCGGCTGGTCGCCATGTGCGGGGACGGCACCAACGACGCCCCGGCGCTCGCGCAGGCCGATGTCGGCGTGGCCATGAATACCGGCACGCAGGCTGCGCGCGAGGCCGGCAACATGGTCGATCTGGACAGCGATCCGACCAAGCTGATCGAAGTCGTCTCGATCGGCAAGCAACTGCTGATGACGCGCGGGGCCTTGACCACCTTCTCCATCGCCAATGATGTGGCTAAGTATTTTGCCATCATCCCGGCCATGTTCGCGGGTCTCTACCCGGCGCTGGGGGCCTTGAACATCATGGGCCTGTCGACGCCGCAATCGGCCATCCTGTCGGCCATCATCTTCAATGCCCTGATCATCATCGCCCTGATCCCGCTGGCGCTGAAGGGTGTCGCCTATCGTGCCCGCTCTGCTGCCAGCCAGTTGTCCCGCAACCTGCTGGTCTATGGCGTGGGTGGTCTGGTCGTGCCGTTCGCCGGCATCAAGCTGATCGACATGGCCGTCACGGCCATCGGTCTGGCCTAAGGAGTTCATGCCATGTTGAAGGAAATACGTCCGGCCCTGGTCCTGCTGGCCCTGTTCACGTTCCTGTGCGGGCTGGGCTATCCGCTGCTGGTGACCGGCGTCGGCAAGACCCTGTTCCCCCGACAGGCTGAAGGCAGCCTGATCCGGAGCGAGGATGGCACAATCATCGGATCGGAACTGATCGGCCAGACCTTCACCGGTGACCGCTATTTCTGGTCGCGCCCGTCGGCGGCCGGCAGCGGCTATGATGCCGGTGCCTCCAGCGGTTCCAACCTGGGGCCGACCAGTGCACCGCTGCTGGATCGGGTGAAGCAGGAGGCGGAACGTCTGGGTGCCGGCGAGCCCAACAAGGTCCCCGTCGATCTGGTCACGGCCTCGGGTAGCGGGCTTGATCCACACATCTCCCCGGCCGCAGCCTATTACCAGATCGCCCGCGTCGCCAACGCCCGCGGCCTGGACCAGGCAGAGGTGAAGCGGATCGTCGATGCCCATGTCGAACAACCGCTGCTGGACTTGATCGGAGAGCCGCGGGTCAATGTGCTGAAGCTCAATCTGGCCCTCGACGCCAAGGCCAAATAAGCCTTCCGGATCGGCTTGCACGAGGATCGTCATGTCATGGTGGCCCGACCGGGGATCCTGACATGACGATCCTGTATTCGTTTCATGTCTCCCCGTTCGACAGGCCCCCATGCCGCCCAGTAACGATACCGCCCGTGACGATCGCCGCCCATCCCCCGACGCCCTGTTGCAGACAGCGGCAGCCGAACGGCGGGGCAAGCTGAAGATTTTCCTGGGTGCCGCCCCGGGCGTTGGCAAGACCTATGAGATGCTGCGCACGGCCCATGCCATTAAGGCCGAAGGCGTGGACGTCGTGGTCGGTGTGGTCGAAACGCATGGAAGGGTGGAAACCCAGGCCATGCTGTCAGGGCTGGAGGTCTTCCCGCGCAAGCCGGTGGCCTATCGCGGCCAGGACCTTCTGGAGATGGATCTTGACGGGCTGCTGGCCCGCCGGCCGCAAATGGTGCTGGTGGATGAACTGGCTCACACCAATGCCCCGGGCAGCCGGCACGGCAAGCGCTATTCGGATGTGGAGGAGCTTCGGGACGCCGGCATCGACGTGCTGACCACGCTCAACATCCAGCATGTCGAAAGCCTGAACGACATTGTCGCGCGCATCACCCGCATCCGTGTGCGCGAGACGGTGCCCGATCAGGTGATCGACAGCGCGGACGAGGTGGAGATCATCGACGTGACCCCGGCCGACCTGATCAAGCGGCTGGGCGAAGGCAAGGTCTATGTCCGCGACCAGGCGCAGCGGGCGCTGAAGCATTATTTCTCCCCCGGCAACCTGACGGCCCTGCGCGAACTGGCGCTGCGGCGGACGGCGCAGCGTGTGGATGACCAGATGGTCAACTACATGCGCAGCCACGCTATCGCCGGCCCCTGGGCGGCGGGAGAGCGGATTCTGGTCTGCATCTCCGACGATCTGGCCACGGGCGGGCTGGTCCGCTATGCCAAGCGCATGGCCGACCGGCTGAAGGCCCCGTTCACGGCCGTCTATGTGGAAACGGCCCGCCACCAGCGCCTGGACGAGGCAGGGCGCGACCGGGTGGCCGATGCCCTCCGGCTTGCCGAACAATTGGGGGCGGAGTCATTGACGCTGCCGGGCCGGACGGTGACGGAGGCTATTGTCACCTTCGCACACGCCAACAACATTACCCAGATCGTCATCGGCAAGTCTCAGCGGTCCCGCTGGTTCGAAATGCTGCATGGATCGGTCGTGCATGATCTGCTGCGTCATGCGGAGGGGATTTCCGTCCATGTCATCGCCGGTGAACAGGCCGATCCCGACAGCAATGCCGCCCGCCGCCCGCCGACGCTGAAGTCGACGCAAGGCGGACTGCAATGGCAACCCTATCTGATGTCCACCCTGTTCACGGCGGCGGCGCTGGCGGCCGGCGTGCTGGTGGATGACTGGTTGGGTGTGCAGAATATCAGTCTGGTCTTCCTGATGGCCGTGCTGGGGAGTGCCGTGCTCTACGGGTTCTCGGCCTCCCTGTTCACGGCCTTCGCGTCGGTGGCCGCCTATAATTTCTTTTTCCTGCCGCCCCTCTATACCTTCACCATCCGCGACCCGTCCAATATCTGGTCCCTGGGCTTCTTCCTGGCCGTGGCGCTGCTGACCAGCCGTCTGACGGCGCGGGTGCGCGAACAGGCGGACATCGCGCGGGCGCGTGCCCGCACCACGGCGCAATTATCCTCCTTCGCCAGTAAACTGGCCGGTATCGGCGACCTGGATGATCTGTCCTGGGCCGCCTGCCACCAGATCGCCCTGATGCTGAAGCTGCGTGTCGTGCTGCTGCTGCCGGACGATCACGGACTTGGGCTTGCATCTGCCTACCCGCCTGATGACCTCCTGTCCGAAGCGGACCATGCGGCTGCCCTGTGGGCATTTGAAAACAGCCGGCCCGCAGGTCGTGGCGCGGCCACCCTGCCGGGGTCGCCCCGGCTCTACCTGCCGCTGCGCACCGACCGGTCGGTTGTCGCGGTGGTGGGGATCACCAATGAAGATCCGACGGGCGGGCCGCTGCTGGCACCCGATGATCGGCGGCTGCTGGATGCCCTGCTGGATCAGGCCGCGGTGGCCATCGAGCGGGTGAGGCTGGTTCGTGCCATCGATCAGGCAAAACTGGAGAGCGAGACGGAACGCCTGCGATCGGCCATGCTGACCTCGCTGTCGCACGACCTGCGCACGCCCTTGGCGGCCATCATTGCCGCTGTTACCAGCCTCAAGGCTGGCGGCGGGGGCACTGACGCGCAAGCGCGGGAGGCGACGCTGGACACAATGCATGCGGAGGCGGAACGCATGAGCCGGTTTGTCCGCAATCTGCTGGACATGACCCGGCTGGAGGCTGGCGCCCTGGAACAGAAACGGGAACCCACCGATCTGGCCGATGTGGTATCCGGGGCCGTTCGGCGGGCCGGCCCGATCCTTCACCGCCACGTCATAGACATGGCGGTTCCGATCGATCTACCCCTGGTGCGCGGCGATCATCTGCTGCTGGAACAGGCTGTGTTCAATCTGCTGGACAATGCCGCGAAATACGCCCCTCCGGACAGCACCATCCGTATCGTGGCGCGGCGGCAGGCGGCCCATGTGTGCCTGTCGGTGATGGACCGTGGACCTGGCATCCCGCCTGAACTGCGGGAGCAGATATTCGACAAGTTCTTCCGGGTACAGGCGCGCGACTATCAGCAGGCCGGCACCGGCCTGGGTCTTGCGATCTGCCGGGGGTTTGTTGAGGCCATGGGTGGAACCGTCAAGGTGGGAGACCGTGATGACGGCCAATCTGGTGCCTGTTTCGAAATTACGTTGCCGGTGGATCCGCGTGGAGATTTACCGTTCGGGGAAACGACAGCATGAGTAAGTTGCAGCGTTTGCTTGTCGTCGAAGACGAGATTGCCATCCGACGTCTTCTGCGCACCATCCTTACCCCACATGGCTGGGCAGTGGTGGAGGCGGAGACCGGTGCCGCCGCCCTTGATCAGTTGCATCAGGCCATGCCGGAGCTGATCCTGCTGGATCTCGGCCTTCCGGACATGGATGGCCTGGACCTGATCCCGTTGCTGAAGCGGGAACGATCGGCGCCCATCATCGTCCTGTCCAGCCGTGACCGCGAGCAGGACAAGGTCCTGGCGCTGGATCTCGGTGCCGATGACTATGTCACCAAGCCTTTCAGTGAAAAGGAGTTGCTCGCCCGCATCCGCACGGCCTTGCGGCACTCCATCCAGCAGGTCGGCGGGCGTCCCCATCTCCAGGTCGGCGACCTGGAGATCGATCTGGTCATGCGGCAGGTCCGCCGGTCCGGCGAGCGCCTGCACCTGTCGCCCCGGGAATTCGATCTGTTGCATCTGCTGGTGCGGCATGGCGGGCGCATCCTGACCCACCGCCAGATATTGGAACAGGTCTGGGGACCGGCCCAGGCAACCGAGGTTCACTACCTGCGCGTCTATATCCGGCAACTGCGCCAGAAGATCGAAACCGACCCCAACAACCCAATCCTGATCCTGACGGAACCCGGGATCGGATACCGGTTCAGCGAACCGTGAGCCGGGAATGCCACTTCATCGCATCGAAGTCATGATCCTGACACCGCGGCAAGAAGACTGAACAAGCAGAAGACCATCGCCTCGCCCCAATGGTTGAAGCCGACGCCCAGCAGTTGTTCCCGGCGCCGGATGGCGATGATGACGGCGGCGAGCGCACAGGCGGCGCAGACGCACTGGATCGCCATCATCGCCTGGCCAGCCGACCAGCGCATCAGCCCGGTCATCATGAACAGATAGCCCGCCAAGGTGCCCAGCTTGACGGCCAGGACGCACAGGGAACGACATGACTGGCGGCTCAACCGGATCATCCCGCCGCCCGATCAGGCGGAAGCCCTCCGTCATATAGAGCGCGATGGCGGCCGCATTGTCCTCCCTGACCTCCAGGCGCAGGCAGTGCTTGCCCAGCCGGCGGGCGGCAGGTTCCACGGCCAGCGAATAGATCCGTGCCACCCCATGGCTCCGGCTCAACAGCAGGAACAGCGCCGCCGCCGCCTCATGCTGGTATTCGGCCACCAGGATCTGGTTGGGATATTCGGCCAGCCTCGCCCAAGAACACCTTCTCGAAACCATCCTTCCGTGCCGGCACGATGATGGTGTCGGGTTTGGCCCTGTTGACTTGCGGCAGAAAGGCGGGGTCGAGGGCCCGTGGTTCCGCAATGGATCGATGAATACAACAATAACCACCCGCATTCCGGCCTCAAAATGCGCTCGCTCCGCGCGTTCATAAGTGCCTGCCGCCACCGCCTGACTGTCCGGCCGAACAGGGGCCAGTTTATCCTCCGATATCACGACGAGGATCATATGCCTAAAAATTCAGATAGACGATTGTTATGCTATAAAAACGACAAAAACGAGAAAATAGACTATTGCCATCATGCGTGTTTGGCCCATGATTGACCCAACGCTCTTCTCGTCATGCGGTGTGGAGGTGGGGGATGATGTTGCGAAAATTGCTTTGGGGGGCCGCGCTCTCGCTCGCCCTGGTGGTAACCGGGGGATGCGGCAAGAAAGAACCCAAGCCGGGGGAGGTCCTTGACGAAGCCATGAAGGTGGGGCGCACGGAAGCCTCCTTCCCGGCGGCCGACGAGGATTACTTCAAGGACATGGATGGCGGCTGGAAGGGGAACCAGTTGACCGTCGATGAGGTGAAGGGACGCAACAACTGGATTGTCTGGACAGCCGGCAATGATCGGCTTTGGGACATCCTGACCGTCAGTTCGTTCGGCAGCTTCGACCTGCTGAAGACCATCTCCAGCGCGCCGGGCCTGAAGGCCAGCCGTGACAATCGCTGGGGCTATCTGGGTCTGGTCAACGAGCCCTGCTTCACCAAGCCCACCGGCCCCGATCCCAAGCGTTTCGGCCTGTGGCTGGACCAGCGTGACCCCGGGTGTCCCGCCGATCCGTTTGCCAATGCCGAGAAGTACAAGGGGGTGGAGATCGGTGCGCGGGGCCAGGTGATCGACCCGGCCACGGGTGAACGGCTGCCCGTCGGTTCCTATTATGGCGAACCCACCGGCATCGTCGGCCTGCGCCTGTTCCCCAATCCCGCCTTCGATGAGAAGGCGCGCAAGGAATGGGATCCGGAACGGTATTATAACGATCCCACCTACTATAACCGCAAGGATCTGGTCCGACCCTATCGTGTGGGCATGGGCTGCGGCTTCTGCCATGTCGGCCCCGATCCCACCAACTCGCCGGCCGATCCTGAGAACCCGAAATGGGAGAACCTGTCCTCGCTCGTGGGGGCGCAGTTCTTCTGGATTGATCGCATCTTCTCCTGGGATGCCAACCAGAAGAATTTCATCTTCCAGCTGGTCCACACGGCCAAGCCAGGAACCCTGGATACGTCGCTGGTTTCCACCGACTATATCAACAATCCGCGCACCATGAATGCGGTCTACCAGACCAAGGAGCGTGTGGAGCTGGGCCTGTGGCTGGGTCGCGAGAAACTGGCCGGCGGCGGACTGAACAACAAGCAGTTCAAGGATTTCCCCGGCTATGAAGCCTATGACAAGACCTTCAAGGCGCCGGACACGGTGTGGACGCCCCACGTCCTGAAGGATGGTGCCGACAGCGTGGGCGTGCTGGGCGCATTGAACCGCGTCTATATCAATATCGGCCTGTTCAGCGAGGAATGGTTGCTACATTTCAATCCGCTGGTTGGCGGCAAGGATGTGTCACCCATCACGATCGCCGATGGCCGCAAGAATTCCACCTACTGGCAGGCGACCGAGGCGCAGACGCCGTTCGTGGCGCAGTTCTTCCTGAACCCCGGTATCGGCAAGCCGCACAAGCTGGCCGATACGCCGGAAGGGGCCACCTATCTCGCCGATGATGCCACCACCCTGAAGCGGGGCAAGGAGGTGTTTGCCGAGAATTGTGCCGCCTGCCATTCCGCCAAACAGCCGAAATTGCCGGCAAATGTCGATCCGCGTGACAGTGCCGGACCGGACTATCTGAAGCGCTTCTATACCTACTGGGCCTATGTCCAGACGCCGGAATATAAGGCGGCCATGAAGGAACTGGCGCTGCGGGACGATTTCCTGGACGGCAATTATCTGTCCACGGAAATGCGTATCCCCGTGACGCTGCTGCAGACCAATGCCTGTTCGCCGCTGGCGACCAATGGTATCCGCAACAATATCTGGGATAATTTCACCTCCGACAGCTACAAGGATCTGCCGTCGGTTGGCGAACTTCCGGTCAGGGACCCGTTCACCGGGGAAGTGACGACGATCACCCTGCCCGCCGGCGGCCGTGGCTATACGCGCCCGGCGAACCTGGCCAGTCTCTGGTCCACCGCACCCTATCTGCTGAACAATACGGTGGGGCCGGACTTCCCCGAATACAGCCCGAACCCGTCCGTTTCCTGGCGCGTGGCGACGTTCGACGCCTCTATCCGCCAGATGCTGTGGCCGGATCTGCGCAAGAAGGACAGCCTGCTTGGCGGCAACGGGGTTGGTGAGATTTATCGCACCACCGTTCCCTCCTATCTGGAAATCCCCACCGGATATCTGCCGGAGGTGCTTCAGTCCCATGTCGGCTGGCTGCACCGCTGGTTCCCCTGGCTGTTCGGGGAGGGCGGGCTGGAGATCGGGGTGATCCCCAAGGGGACGCCGGTCAATATTCTGTCCAATCTGGAACTGCGCCTGGACGATGCCAGCCTGGGCGACCGGCTGAAGCATGACGCCAAGCTTGCCGAGGTGGTCTTGAAGATCAAGAAGGACCTGAAGGCACTGGCGGCGGATGACACGGACGAGAACGCCATCAGGGTCTTCCAAAACCTGAAGGCGCCCTTGCTGGAACTCAGCAAATGCCGTGATTTCGAGGTGAACCGCGGCCACTATTTCGGCACGGGCCGTGTGCCGACTGTTGGCGGCATATCGGGTCCGGCGGCCCTGTCGGATACCGACAAGGAAGCGCTGATCGCCTTCCTGAAGACCTTCTGATCAAACCTGGGGCGGGGGAGACATCCCCCGCCCTGATTTTTTTGGGCCATTGTCCAAGCGGGGGATTGGGTCATGAGCGTCAGCGCCGTTGGCAACGCATCCTATGAGTATATCGTGGTGGGCTCTGGCGCCGGTGGTGGCACGCTGGCCGCCCGTCTGGCCGAAAGCGGGGCGAAGGTTCTGTTGATCGAGGCGGGCGGGGACCCGCGCACCCTGAAAGGCAGCGATCCGGCCTATCCTGACCAGAACCGGTTGCCGGAAGATTATGATGTACCCGTGTTCCATCCGTTCGCATCGGAGAACACGGCCATGCGCTGGGATTTTTTCGTCCGCCATTACAACAATAATGCGCAGCAGGAACGGGACCCGAAATTCACCCCGTCGGAGAATGGCGTCTTATACCCACGCGCCGGCACCTTGGGGGGCTGTACCGCCCATAACGCCCAGATCTTTGTCTATCCGCATAATGCCGACTGGGACAATATCGCCGAACTGACGGGCGACGACAGTTGGAACCACCAGAACATGCGCAAGATTTTCCAGCGCATGGAAAATTGCCATTACCGGTTCTTCCTCTATCGCTGGCTGGCCAAGCTGGGCTTCAATCCCACCAAGCATGGCTGGGCCGGCTGGCTGTCCACACAGAAGGCCATTCCGCTGCAGGCCCTGGGCGACAAGGAACTGGTCACCACCATCATCGAGTCCGCGGCCAAGGCCATCAAGGCCCAGCCGCACAAGGAGCAAGGGCTGGACTGGCTGCTGGAAAGCCAGGGCGACCCCAATGACTGGCGCCTGGTGGAGGGCAATGCCACCGGCTTGCGCTACCCGCCTCTGTCCAATCAGAACCATCAGCGCCTGGGGGCCCGCGAACGCGTGCTGGAGGTGATGGCCAAACATCCCGACCGGCTGACCTTGATGATGAACACGCTGGTCACCCGCGTGCTGTTCGATGACAGCAACCGCGCCATCGGTGTGGAGGTGATGCAGGGTGAACGGCTGTACCGTGCGGCCTGGGAACCCGCGCCCGAGGATGCGCCGCGCCGCGAAATCCGCTGCACGCGGGAGGTGATCCTGTCGGGCGGGGCCTTCAACACGCCGCAGATGCTGATGCTGTCGGGCATCGGCCCGCGCGATGAACTGGAACGCCACGGCATTCCCGTGCGCGTCGATCTGCCCGGTGTCGGCCGCAACATGCAGGACCGGTACGAGGTGGGTGTCGTCAATGAAATGAACAAGCAATGGGAGGTGCTGGAAGGTGCTAAATTCGCCCCCGGCGATCCGCAATACAAGCAATGGAAGGAGCGCCGCACCGGCGTCTACACCACCAACGGTGCGGTCCTGGCGGTGATCAAACGTTCCTTCCAGGAACGGCCATTGCCGGATCTCTTCTGCTTTGGTCTTCTGGGCTATTTCAAGGGCTATTTCCCCGGTTATTCCCGGCTGTTCCCCGAACATCTCAACGTCCTGACCTGGGCCATCCTGAAGGCGCATACGGTCAATACGGCCGGCCGCGTCACCCTGCGGTCGGCCGATCCGCGCGACCCGCCGCAGATCGACTTCCATTATTTCGAGGAAGGGAATGACGAGAATGGTGCCGACCTGAACTCCGTCGTAGCCGGCATCAAGTTCGTGCGGACCATGACGGCGCCGTTGAAGAAACAGGGCCTGATCGTCAAGGAGCACCTGCCCGGCGAGGGGGTGCAGACCGACGAGGAGCTGAAGCAGTTCGTGCGCGACAATGCCTGGGGCCATCACGCCTCCTGCACCTGCCCCATCGGGCCGAAGGACAAGTTCGGGGTGCTGTCCAGCGATTTCAGGGTGCATGGCACCAAAGGCCTGCGCGTGGTGGATGCCAGCATCTTCCCGCGCATTCCCGGCTTCTTCATCGTCTCCGCCGTCTACATGGTGGGCGAAAAGGCCGCCGATGTGATTCTGGCCGACCGCAACCGCACGGCCTGATCCGATCCGGGACCTGAACGGGAGATGGGTTGACAGCCGATAGGGGGCATATCATGACGATTGCGGTTGAAGGCACGGACCCGCAGCGGATTTTCGACACGGCCGATATCCTGCTGGAGGAAGTGCGGGTCATGCGGGGCCACAGTCTGGACCTGTCCGGCACGCAAAGCGACGCACGCGCAGCCGCGGAGAATCTTCAGGACGCCAAGTCGCAGGACGAGACATTTCTGGCGCGCTTGAAACGTACGCTGGCCCGCCATTTTATCCTGGGGGAGCCGCCTGAGGAGCGCGAGAAGGAGGCCGCACAACAGGAGGCGCATGTCGCCCTGCATGAGGCCGATCGCGAGCGTGACCGTGCCCTGAACACGGCCCTTTACCAACTGCATCGCAAGGCGCTGTGCATTTCCGGCGGTGGCATCCGCTCCGCCACCTTCGCCCTGGGCGTAGTCCAGTCGCTGGCGGCCCACCCCCGCAAGGCGAACACGCTGCCGCCACCGGAGGATTCTGCGCTGGCCGGCATGGATTATCTGTCCACGGTGTCCGGTGGCGGCTATATCGGCAGCTGGCTGTCCGCCTGGCTGCACCGGTTCTCGCTGCCCGCGGTGGTGGAGAACCTGCGCAGCCGGCCCCTGGGCCCGGAGGTGGAGCCGCCGCAGATCGAGGAACTGCGCCAGAACAGCAATTATCTGACGCCGAAGACCGGGCTTGCATCCGCCGATTTCTGGGCGGCCGGCGCCTTGCTGGTCCGCAACCTGTTCATCAACTGGCTGCTGATCATTTCCATCCTGTCCATCGGCTTGCTGGGGCTGAAGCTCCTGCTCACCTTGCTGTCGTCCCCGGCCGTGGCGCTGCTGCTGTCGCTTGGCAACAGCGCCACCATTGTCAGCCTGATTGGTCTGGGGCTGATCGTGCTGGCGCAGCGATACACGCTGTTGAATTACGCCTCACGCGAGCAGCGGCGCGGACAGGGAACTTTTCTGCGCATGGATTTGTTTGTGGCGATCGTGGGCGGCCTGCTGGTGTCGCTGTGCGTCATCTATTCTTATGGCTGGGAACTCGCGGAATTTCCGCCGGCCGGCATCATTCCGGCATCGCTCGGCACCTTTGCCATCAGCGGCTTTCTCGGCTGGCTGCAAAGGTTCGGTGAAAAGCCGCAGGATATCGAGAACAGCGGCAAGGTGGTCGGCTTCTGGGCCTTCATCATCAGCGTGTTGCGGGCGAAGCCCGCACCGGAACTGAGCATGAGTTTCCAGGCCCGCCGCGCCTGGCGCGCCTTGGCCTGGATCTTTGGGGCCGGCTTGACGCACGGGCTCATCCTCTATGCCGGGCTGCTGATCGCGGACTGTATCGGCTATCAGCCGGCGCGGATGCTGGTGCTGGCGCTGCTGGCCCCGGTATGGATCATCGTCGCGCATCTGACATCGGAATCGATCTTCGTCCTGCTGACCAATTACGAGACCGGTTCCGACATGCAACGAGAATGGCTGGCCCGGTCGGCGGGCTGGTTCGCGGCTTTGATCGTGCTGTGGCTGGCTATATCGGTGCTGGGCCTGCTGGGGTCACGGCTGACCGACCTTGCCTATACCTCCGGCGAATCGATGTATCAGGCGCTTATCGCCGGTGCCGGCGGTGCCGGCGGATTGACGGCGGCCATTCTCGGGTCGGGGGCGAAGACCAAGGCCAAGCCGACCGGCAAAGGCCTGTCCTGGCGCGATGTGCTGACCAAGGCCGGCGGGTTCATCTTCTTCACGGCCCTGCTGCTTTTGCTGTCTTTTGCCATCGACGCGCTGGTGCTGGGCGGATCGCTGCTGGATATCCTGTTCGCCGACATTGCCCGGCCCGACGCCACGCAGCTTGCCCTGCATGACCTGATCTTCAATGGCACGGCACCGGCGGTGAACACGGGCGGATGCGAGTTGCTGACCTGCC
This sequence comes from Niveispirillum sp. GW835-FHT14G11, assembly GCF_058793615.1. Lineage (NCBI taxonomy): Bacteria > Pseudomonadati > Pseudomonadota > Alphaproteobacteria > Rhodospirillales > Azospirillaceae > Niveispirillum > Niveispirillum sp. GW835-FHT14G11. The sequence goes on along the minus strand of NZ_JBXAFZ010000028.1, from coordinate 9,868 downwards.
CGTGGGGCGATGGCGTGCCCACGACATGGCCGATCCTGACGCTGGTCGTGGCCCTGGCGGTGGCAGCCCTGCTGATGCTGATCTTGTCCCGGCTGGTCAATATCAACCGTTTCTCCCTGCATGACCTGTACCGCAACCGTTTGATCCGGGCCTATCTGGGGGCCAGTCACCATAACCGGTCCCCCAACGGTTTCACCGGTTTCGACACCAAGGACAATATCAAGATGCACCGGCTATTGCCGGAACAGGGCAACGGATCAGCCCTCTATCACATCGTGAACTGCACCTTGAATCTGGTTGCCACACGCAACAAGGCCTGGCAGCAGCGCAAGGCCATGTCCTTTGTCGTCTCTCCCCTGTTCAGCGGGGCGGCCGATCTGCGACCGCAGAGCAACCGGCCCGGACGGCCCCTGCGCTATGCCGGTGCCTACCGGTCCAGCCGGGACTATGGGGGCGCGGACGGCATCTCGCTAGGGACGGCCATGGCCATTTCCGGTGCCGCCGCGAACCCCAACATGGGCTATAATTCCTCACCCTCCATCACCTTGCTGTTCGCCCTGTTCAATGTGCGGCTGGGCTGGTGGCTGGGCAATACGGCCGAGGCGGGCAGTAAGACCTACGGGCTGTCGGGCCCGAACCGGTCGGCGGGACTGTGGCTGGCAGAGGCGTTCGGGCTGACCAATGCCGACCATCCCTATATCAACCTCTCCGATGGCGGCCATTTCGAGAATCTGGGCCTTTATGAAATGGTGCGGCGGCGTTGCCGGGCCGTCGTCCTGTCGGATGCCGGCTGCGACCCGGATTTCAAGTTCGAGGATCTGGGCAATGCCGTGCGCAAGATCAGCATCGATCTGGGCGTGACCATCGAGTTTCCGCATATGGACACGCTGCGCGCCCGCATTGCCGCCGGCGAGCCGCCACGGCCCGGCCCCTATTGCACCGTAGGCCGCATCAATTATGACGATGCCGACGGTGCCAACAGCGGCAAGGGCTATATCCTCTATATCAAGCCCAGCTATCACGGGACGGAAGGGGCCGGGATCGTGGCCTATGCCAACAGCAACCCCGCCTTCCCCCATGACAGCACGGCCAACCAATGGTTCGATGAAACCCTGTTCGAGAGCTACCGGTCGCTGGGCCAGGAAATCACCGATCAGATCCTGGCAGAATGGCCGAGCGACATGGACCTGTGGGAATGGCTGGCGCGGAAATATGAGGGACCGGATATGGAGAATACCGTGTGACCGTCACCCGATGATCCGTTCCACCGTCCAGTAGAGCCCGGTCAGGGCGATAATGGCGCAGGTGGGACGGATCACCCGGCTTCGATACCAGGGCCGGTCCTTGCACCAATGCAGGACCAGCCCATAAGCCAGGGCAATGACGGCAAGCTGCCCGCCCTCGATCCCGATATTGAAGGCGACCAGGGCCACGCCCAGATTCTGGTCGGGAAGGCCCAGTTCCGTCAGCACACCGGCAAAGCCCAGCCCGTGCAGAAGGCCGAAGGCGAAGACCAGCACCGGGCGCCACGGGGTGAGAGTGCGGGCGACCATGTTTTCCACCGCGACATAAGCGATGGACAGGGCGATCAGCGGCTCGACAATGGTCGGGGACAGGGCGATGACCCCATGCAGCGCCAGGCCCAGGGTAAGGCAATGGGCCAGAGTGAAGGACGTCACCTGGATCAGCAGCGGGCGGATGCGGGTCGTCAGCAGCAGCAGACCCAGGACGAACAGCACATGGTCCGGCCCATGGGGCACGATATGGATGAAGCCCAGATGCAGATATTGTCCGGCGATTTGCCAGACCGTCGGCGGCGGGCCGGGATGGAGCGGCAGCGGCGGGCTTTGCTGATCCCCCTCGATCCAGTGGATACGGCCATCCAGCAGCAGCGCATGCTGGCTTTTCACCAGATCGAAGCGCCAGGTCAGCGCGCTGGCCCCCGTCGGCAAAGGCCCGGTGGCCAGCAGGACGACGAAGGAGGGAAGCGACGGGTCATCCGTCATCCGCACCTGTTCGACCCCCAGGGTCGCCGGCACCGGCACCCCATCAAAGGCCACCGTCAAATGCCCCGGCAGCCCGCCGGCCAGCATGGCCAGCCGTTGCGACGCCATGGCCGGGGTCAGCTCTTGTGTCGGTGGCTGGCCCGCGGCCAGTTCCAGCCGATTGATCAGGGGCGTCGGTGCGGTGACGATACGCGCCACCCAGCTGTCCTGCGCGGTCTCAAAGGTGATCTGGGTATCGCCGATCTCATGCGCCGATACCGGCGGGGCCCAGAAGACCAGGATCGACAGCAGGGACAGGCCCAGAAGTGCAATGAGGAAGCGGATCATTTAGACTCCGGTCGCAGAAAGGTCAGGGATGTCCAATGGCTGTGCCAATCCTGGGCATCGAACCAGCCACCCCGCACCATCCAGACACCCATGATCAGCCAGACGCCGCCGCGATCCAGGGGCAGGGTAATCTGCCCCTGATCGTCACTGCGCACCGACAGGACGCGACCTGGATCGGCGCGGTTGCGCGCCTGCACCAGCAATCCCGGCAAGGGTGCCTCCTGCCACAGCACCTGCGCCGTGAACGGACCCGCCCCCGGCCGGGTGGGATCGGTCATGGGCACGATCTCCAGCAACAGTCCGGCGGATTGCGTGGCCACGGGATCGGCGTCATCGCCGGTCAGCAGGGCCTTGGCATGGCGGTGGAACGCCTCCCGCCCCTTCTCCCCGCTCTCCCCACGCCGTTCCCGCTCGGCGATAATGCTCTCCAGCCCGTGCTGGCGCAGATAGGCGGTGAACCGATCGGCTGGCATCTCCACCTGGCCGCCGCCGCCGGCATAGGCGATCAGGGCAGTATGCCGCCCGTCGCCCAGGACAAAGCCGGCAGGCGACATTCCGTCGGTACCGGTGATGGGGGTCGGCGGTCCGCCACCGCCGGGATAGAGCGTGAATTGCGCAATGCCGTTGGACCGGCGGGGCACGGCATCGCCCACAAATTCTTCCCCCACCCGCAAGCCGATCCCTACCGCCGCGCCCTGGGTGGGGAGAAAGCGGGTCGGTTCGATCCAGAAATCATGGGCCGCGGTCCTGCCGACCAGCAACATCGTCAGCAGGACCACCAGTATTCGTCCGACAGGCCGGTCAGGCATAATATCGCCGCCGCAACCGATCCCAGATGAAGCCCCAGAGCCAGCGCAGCAACTGCATCAAGGCCCAGGACAACAGAATGAACAGAATGGAGAAGGCGATCAGATAGGGGGTCAGCGACCGCTGCGGCCCCGGCGGTTCCGCCTTGGACGGCCAGGGTTCGGCCAGATAGGGGAACGTGTCCAGGAAGGGCTTGTCATTGACCGTGGACCGCGGAAAATCCCCCTCGATGAAGGAGATATCCTGCAGCAGGCAGTCACCGAAGGCGCAGGTCTGGGCGACGACATCATCGGTCAGCAGGCGACCGTTGGGATAGCCGACGGGGAATTTCTCACTATAGATCATCACGTCGGGCTGAATGTCATATTTGCGGATCAGGAAGGTCGTCTCCATCAGTTCCGCGATGGCGCCGGACCACCATTCCTTGTTGCCCTTCAAGAAGTTGTAGATATCATTTGTCTTTTTCGACTGCTCCATCAGGGCCGGCACATGCTGGCTGGGCGGCAGGGTGTTCAGGAAGCCGAAGCGGGGCAGCTGCGTGCGGATGGACCGGCCGACATGGTCGATCTGCATGCCGTCGCGCGCGGTGGTGCCCCACAGGATGAAATTCTGCTGGCCCTCCGGAAAGGCGCTGCGCGGCAGGCTCATGACCATGGTGATGGCATTGCGCTTGTAGAAGCGCGGGAAATTGAACGGATCGTCGCGCACACCGAAGGAGGTCTGGATCTGATCGGTGTCCTTCAGGCCGGTATATTCGATGGATTTCAGGCTGGTATCATCGTTCAGACGGATGCGCACCATCGCATCGGCATGCAGCTTGGCCGGTTCGACCACGGTGCCGCCATACCGCGCCTTGTCGGATGCGTCGTCAAAGCTCACCGCCGTCGTCAGGTCGATATTCACGTCATAGGTGTAGGGCGCCAGATTGTAGGGCGGCGGATTGGTCAAGGCCCGGCGAACGTTGAAGATCAATATCAACCGATCATCCTTCGGGAAGAAGAACAGATCGGTGATATTCGTCTCAGGTCCCATCAGATTGGTGGGGTCGGCATGGTCTGACGCCATTGCCCTCGTCACCCCAAAGGCCAGCATGGCCGTGATGGCAAGAGCCGCCATGCCGCGCCAGAGTCGGTTGGATGCAAGCGATATGATCCCTATTCGTCCATGGTGAGCTGTCGTGCGCATATTTCCCCCATTCGGAATAAAGATCATATGACTTCTGGTTCGTTCGCACGCTACCATCCGTATGGAGATAAATGAAGAGGGATTGTCCGCATGGGCCGGGAGATGCAGGCGAACGCTCACGCAGGCAGAAGAGGGTCACGACATGGAAGGGGGCGAAAAACCACGCCGCCATTATCAACCAAGGACAGCCACGCTTGATCTGACGTTGATGCCGCCGGCTGTTGTCCGCCGGATATGCTGTCCGACGCCATGATGAAGACAGCTGGCAACCGGCGTGCAGGCGGCGCGGGTGCTGGGCCTGTCGACCCGGTCATTGCAGCGCCAGCTGGTGGAGCGGGAAACGCGCTTCGAAGCGATCCGTGACGGGGTGCGGGCCGACCTGGCTGCGAAATATCGGTGCCAGACCGGCATGCCGGTGGCGCAGATGCGGCGGTGTTGGGCTATTCGCAATCCAGCCCCTTTACCCGCTTCTTCCGCTGGTACCATGGCGTGGCGCCGCTGGAATGCTGCGTCGGCTGTGCTTCCGGTGCCTGTCCGTCCGACCACAGCACCCGCGCCAGGATGCCGACGCCCTGGGAGCGCAAAAAAACTTCGCCGACCTGATCCGCGCTGCCGTCCCCTTTCGTCATTCTGGAGCCAACCTGCCCCACACCCTGCAGGTAACATATTGGTAAGAGAAGAGAGCGAATTTGGGCGTAGGTCGCGGGCGCCAGACGCTCGTGAACGAGGTGCTGGAACATTGGGTGTTGTGGCTGTCAGGGTAAACCGGAGGGCGGGGCTTGACCGGCGCTGGCCCGTCGGCATTATCCGGTCATCCAATAGGGGCGGGGCAAGGGGCAACATGCCGAGGCGCAAGGACATCTGGCGGTGCGGGCTGCTGCCGCTACCGGTCGGGGAGGTGCTGGCCGGCGGGTTGTCGCACGCGCCGGTGCACTGGCTGCCGGAGGAACCGCGCTTCGGCTTTCTGGCCGATCCCTTTCCCTGGCGGGGCCGGGACCATCTGCATATCTTCGCGGAACGCTATGATTATGCCACGCGGCACGGGACCATCGACCTGCTGACCCTGGATGAGGGGTTTCGGGTGGCCGACCGTCGCCCCTGCCTGCGGGAGGAGTGGCACCTCTCCTATCCGCAGGTCTTCGACGCCGACGGGGCCACCTGGATGCTGCCGGAGGCGTACCGGTCCGGCGGTCTGCATCTTTACCGCATGGGGGAGGGGCCGGCGGATTGGGGGCGTGAGGCGGAAATCAGGCTTGATTGCGTGCCCGTGGATGCCACCCCGCTCTGGCATGACGGGCGCTGGTGGCTGTTCTATTCCCCTGCTGACAGCAAGGCGACCAAGCTGGGCCATCTGCATGTCGCCTGGGCGGAACGGCTGACGGGGCCCTGGCATCCGCATCCGGGCAATCCCGTGCGGATCGACCCCACCTCTGCCCGCCCCGGCGGTACCGCCCTTGTCATGGGCGGGCGGATCATGCTGCCGGTTCAGGACTGTACCCGCACCTATGGCGGGGCCATCCGGCCGCTCTGGATCGACCGGCTGGACGAGACGGGGTTCACCGCCAGTGCCGGGGAGGCGCTGGGGCTGCCGGCATCCGCCGGTATCTATCGTGAGGGCATGCACACGCTGAGTACCGGCGGCGGTGTCACCCTGATTGATGTGAAATATGTCGACCGGTCCCTGGCGGGCCTGTGGCTGGATGTCAAACGGACCCTGGGGCGATCCTTCGCATGATGGCAAGCCCCGCCTCCCGGAACCGGTCCGGGGAGAAGCGGTCCAATATGCGTTGCCGCGCCGCCATCCCCATCGCCTGCAACCCGGCGGGATCAGACAGAAGGAAGGCCAATCTGCGGGCCAGCGCATCGGCATCGCCCGGTGCCACGGTATGACCGGTGATCCCTTCCCGGATGGAATGCGGGATTTCACCGACGGCAGAGGCCAGCACGGGCAGGCCCGCCGCCATGGCCTCATGCGCGGCGATGCAGAAGCCTTCCGACCGGGAGGGCTGGAGATAGAGATGCAGCCCCGCCAGAAAGTCGCCGGGGCGCTCCACATATCCCGGCAGCAGAATCTCCACGATCCCGGCTTGCCGTGCCATGGCCTCCAGCCGGGCGCGTTCCTCCCCCTCTCCGGCCAGGGTCAGGCGGACGGGGTAGGGTGGGTGAAAGCCCTGGGCCTGCAATCGGATCAGCGCCGCGATCAGGACGTCGTAGCCCTTCACGGGGTGCAGCCGGCCCAGACTGCCCAGATGCAGCACCTGTCCCGGCTGCCAGGCGGCGGCGGCCGGCTGCTGCGGGTTCGCGGCGAAGATGGGCCAGGTCATCAGCCGGTCTGCATCCACGCCCAGCCTTGCCTGGGTCAATGCCGACACCGATGCGGAATCCCCCACCCAGATTTGGGCGCGCGATTGCAGCAGCCGCATCAGCCGCCGGTTCCAGGGTTTCAGGAAGGCGGCATGCTGCCAGCAGATGACGGGCAGGCCGAGGTGCTGCCCCACCAGCAGGCCCAGGATGGTGGCGCGGGTCAGCGAGGTCCAGAGATGGGTGGCGCCCCAGGCGCGCACCTGCGCATCCAGCCAGCAGGCCGCCTGCCAATGGTCGTCGGTGCCGCCGTCGCGCACCAGCGGGTCCAGTCCGGCTTCCTGCATCGGGGGCAGGGCGCGCCCGTCACGGCGGGTCAGGGCGAAGACGCGAACCTCGGCCCCTGCATCGCGCATGACCCGCGTGACGGACGGGACGGGCAGGGCCGCCCCGCCGCCCTCCACGGAATTGATGACATAGGCGATGCGCGTCGCGGTCACGGTGTGCCACTCCTTCGCCAGGCCAGGACCAGCAACAGCAGGCTGGCCGCCAATGACTGGGCCACGGCCTGCATGCCGGCACCCGTCAGGCCGAACAGATGAAGCAACGGTGGCAGTGCCGGCAGGAACAGCAGGCTGACCACAAGGTTCGCCCCCATGGACCAGCCGGGCTTGCCCAGCGCCGTCAGGGCGGCGGTGCAGGGTGGGCCGGCCATGGCCAGGGCGCGGGCGATCACCAGCACCACCATCAATCTGGCGGCATCGGCGAAGGCCGGCCCCGCAATCAACCCGACAAGCCGGTCCGCGAATAGCCAGACGATCAGGATCACGGGCAGACAGGCGCCGACCGCAACGGCGACGACCCGGCCCAGGGTACGGCGCAGACCCGGCCCGCCATGGCCGCTGGCCACCATCCGGGCCAACTCGGAATAGGCGGTGTTGCCCAATATCTGCGCCGGCTGTGCGATCAGGACCGTGGCGCGCTGGGCAACAGAGAACAGGCCGGCGGCGGCGGGCCCCAGCATCCAGCCCACAACCAGCGGTGCCACCCGTCCGGCCAGCTCCGTCAGGGTGACGTCGGCATTGCTGGCCATCAGGAAGCGCCAGATGCCGGGATTGTCGGCGACGGCGTCACCCTTTTCGGGCCGGCGCAGGTCTGGCCCCAGATGGCGCAGCACCTGCCAGAGGCCCAGCGCCCACAGGGCCGCGAATTCGCACAGGGCCGCCAGCAGCCAGGTCGCCAGGAACCCTTCCAGGCCCCAGCCCGCCAGGGCGGCGATGCCGGCCCCGACCAGCCGCACACAGGGCGCCACCAGATTATGCAGGCCCAGCAGGTCGAACCGGTTCACCAGCTGCAGGTACCCCGCCGGTGTGGAGCGGATGGAGCCCAGCACGGCCAGACTGTAGGGCAGGGTCAGCACGATCGCAGTTTCCGGCCAGCCCAGGTGGGGCCCGACCAGCGGCGCGCACGCCGCGGCAACCAGGATGGCCGCCAGCCCGCCCAGCAGTTCCACCCGTGCCCCGAACCGCAGCAGCCGCGACAGGCGGTGGCGATCCCGCGCCCGCTGTGCCTCTGCGCCATAGCGGACGATGGCCTGCCAGGACGGGAACTCCACGATGCCGCAGACCGTCGTGATGTAGGTGTGGATCAGCACCAGCACGCCGTAATCATGCGGACCCAGGGCCCGGGTGGCGACGACCAGATAGGCCAGGCTGATCAGCCCGGCCCCCGCCTTGCCGCCCAGCACCATGCCCAGGCCACTGAAGATACGGCGCAGCGCGCCGGACGGGTGCACAGCCTGGCTCACGTCCAATCTGAAGAAGGGCAGCAGGATGGTGAGCAGGGTGGTCATGCTGAAAGACTGGACCGCTGTGCAGGGCTTTGCAGAGTGCGGCCCGTAAGACCGGCCAGGACCTCCGCCGCGCGCTCCGACGAGGGCCGGTCCCTCAGATCGAAACTGCGTGCGAACATCGCTACCTGGGTGGCGCGATACCGGTCCTCATGGCTGTCCAGGGCATGTTTGAGACCCTGCCCCAATTCTGCCGGCGACCCGATAACGGGTCCCGCCTGCCAATGGGCGTAGTTGGGGTCGCTCTGCCAGTCGGTCCCATGGCTGTTCAGGAACAGACAGGGGCGCGGATGCCACAGGAACTCGTAAATCTGGCTGCTGACGTCGCCCAGATACAGGTCAGCCATCATCGTATAGCTCATATCGGTGGAGGCGCGGCTGCCCAGGTCGATATGGATGTTGGGCGCGCGCAGATAGCGCTCATCGATATGGCCGGGCCGGTCGATGCGCAGCTTGTCGATGGTCAGCACGAACTTCCGTTCGAACAGCATCACGTGCGGGGCGAAGATCAACTGATAGTCCGGATTGTCGACGAAGAAATCCAGCACCTGTCGCCCATGCTTGAACCAGGAGGAAAGGTGGGTCGAACAATGGGGATTGTAGAGGACGACCGGTGCCCGCGACCGCACCGGGAAGATCGTCACGGACGGGTCCACCGTGTCGAACTTGGGATAGCCCACCATGCTGATCTTCTCTGCCGGCAGGCCCGCCTCCGCGATCAGCCGCTCCCGGATTTTCGGACCTGAACAGAATACATGGTCGAAGCCGGCCGATGCCTTGTCGAAGCCGATGGCACGGTCCCCGGCCCCATGGCGCGTATGGATGATCTTCAGGTTGTGCAGCCCGTAAAGCGACTTCAGAACCAGTGACGTCTTCTCCGCGACGACGAGCACATCCAGACTTCTGAAGAAGTCCAGATTATCGCCATAGACCAGCAGTTTACGGGACGGCACCAGGCTTTCCAGAACGCCTGACAGAAGTTGTGATCGCCTGCGCAGGCCAAGATCGACATGGGTGATGCGCCGGCCGATCTCGTCACCGCCCAGGCGCTTCACCTCGCGGCGGATACGCTCGTTCGTCGTGGCCACCAGAATTTCGCCATCAAAGCCGCCTCTGGCCAAGGCCAGGGCGATGGGCAGGCTGTGTGCGACCTGATGGATTTGGTCATGGTTGAAAAGAAAACCGACGCGCATGGCCGCATCTCCGCTGCCACAAGATTTGTGACAGTTCTGTGTAGAAAGGTTCACGATGGCTTGTTCATCGAGAGCCAATCTAACAATCGAGCCTGTCGCGAAACTTGCAGCGCATATATTTCCAGGGTAAGCATCCGGCGTAGGCCCATTCAGGGTTTTGCCTTCCAATTCCATGGCAAGAGTTCGGCGATTGCCTTTGC
>NZ_JBXAFZ010000027.1:0-71666 GCF_058793615.1 Niveispirillum sp. GW835-FHT14G11 | reverse complement strand
TCGGCGACAGGTTCACAAAGGCCATGAACGCCTGATTTGAAACCGCCCAGCCGAGCACGGAATTCCCGATAGTCCCGCAAATAGGCTGTTGCCTGCTGATGAACTTCGAGCGCCGCCCGATCCCTCCTGCTCATGGTGCGATATCGAAGCCAGGACAGGCCCCATTCTACCTCGCGCCAATCCATCCAGTAACCGGAAACAACCTGCTGGCCAGTGGGGTTGGTTATCACCGTCGTCCCATTTCGACCGGTCCAGGCATCGGACCATATGAGCGACCGCGCCTTGGCCACCATCCGGGCAATTGGCCCGCGCACGTGCCGGCCATTAAGCTGCGGGGCACCGTCATGGATGGTCACCCGCCAGCCGTTTGCCGCCTCGTAGGTGGCCAGAACCGGCCCCAGCACCTCCATTGTCCGCTCCCGCTCCTCACCTTGTGGTCACATGGCCGTCCGTCGCGTCCGCCTTCAGAAACCAGAGGCTGACAGGGAAGGAAATGGCGAGGAAATAGAACCCGACCAGGAACCATTGCTCCCCGAACCCGGCATGTCCCACGCACGTGGCTATAAACCAGACCGCCCACAACACCACCAAGACGATCTTCAGCAATCCGCGCAGGGTCATCGCCTTCCTCACCTTGTGATCAATCTTGAATGATCCCAACCTTGACGCCGGATACGTTCAACGCATCGCGCAGCGCCTTGGCATCCTCTTCAGACGCACCTCGTGGAAGGAGAAAGGAAACCTGGGTTCGGCCTTGATCGAACGCTTGCAGGCCCATGGCGTCCGACAGTTCCAGCAGCACCATCCACTGGTGATTGTCGTCGCCACCCCCGAGTTCCTTCAGTGTTGGGCAATAGCGGGCCGAATGAATCTTGCTCATAGTCTGTTGCTCCTTCCTCACCTCGTGATCATGTCTCAACCAGCGTGATGGGGCCGGCATCGGCTGGACCGCCGCAGGTAACCGCCAAATCGAGCGCTTCCCCAGGATCGCGGAAGAGGTGCGCCTTCTCCGGTTCCAGTCCCCAAGCCGCCCCCTTTTCATTCCACCAGTACAGATACGTCTCTGCCACTCCATCATGTCGCCTCAGGTAATATGCCACGGCCCTGTCCTCTTTCACCTTGTGCTGCTATCGCGCGCCAAGGTCTCGTCCTTGGGCGCTGCTCATCTCGCTGACAAAGTGCCGCCGCTCAGGGCTGGCAGCCAGAGGTGCCATACATCGATTGGACCAGGCGCATCTCTGGGCGCATCTCGGTTCAGGTAGCGAAAAGCGCGGTCGTGCCGTGATGCCGCCAAGTCAAGTACCGCATGTCCACCCACGTTGGGCAAGTCTCTAGTCGCAAAAGGGTCCGGTTCTACGGCTCGACCAGCGGAAAGCAACGGTAACAGGCAGGACCCGATCGTGGACTGGTCGCGAACGTAAGCGAGCATGAAGCCGTCTTGGCCTGACCAGCCATACTCGCCGGTCAGGAAGCGGCGCAGGCCGTTGTTGCAATAGAGGGTACCGGACTTTCCCTCTGGCGCATCGATGAGCTTGCATTCGACGACCAGCGGAAAGGCCGGGGATCGTCCTGACAAGAAGATAGAAAGATCCGGGCGTTTCTCGAGATGTGCTCCGTTGAAACTCACCGTCTCCTTGCCGCGCGCGACAGAGCGGACCAGTTGTTCCCACAAGGGGTGCTCGTCGAGCAGGCGGTTCAGGCGGGCTTCCAGCAGTGCGTTGATCTCGGCCTCGGAACCCGTCGCCAGCGTGTTCGCCCGATTGAAGGCAAGGTCGCTCCAGGCGAGCGCGATCACGTCGGCGATCAGGGCCAGATGTTCCTCATGCAACGCGGCCAATGGCAGCTCGATCCCACGCGTGAGTTCATCAATCTGCTCGGGACGCGGGATGGAGGAGCCGGTAGTCACGTGTTTGTCTGCCCCTTCAGCACATCCATATGCTCCCAAGCTAATCGCTGCGCGACAAGTCGGGCTTGGCTTTCCGACCAGTAGCGCGCTTGGTCGAGCCGCCCTAGCCACAAGCAATCATGCGCCTCTTTGAAAATGACCTCCGCTGCCGCGAAATGGTCTGCGAGAGGCAGAAATTTGGCCCAGTCGATATGCTGGGCTGGCTGTCGTTTCGGCCTCGCGATGCTGGACGTGAGACGGATTCCTCGCCACGGTGATGCGCCCATCTTGGCCACCGGAAGTGCTTCGATGGACCGGCCGAGCCTTTGTCCCCACAGCGACAATTCGGCCTCCAGAACCTTGCAGAATTGGTTTACAGCCTCGTCTCCGGCCGGAGCTTGGGCGAGACGACGGTTTTCAGCAAAAGGGAGGTTGAACTGCAGCGTGTCTGACACGACCTGTAAGTCGCGCTCGCGCAGATGATAGATTCTGGCGCACCAACGATCGACCTCGTCCCATGCATGCCCGGCGCCGTCCTGGACCAATTGGAAAAGCCGAAGCACTTCACCCCGATCATCGTTGGAGAGGGATTCCATCGTCGGGATGAACAGCCGGTCGATCGTCGACTTTTCGATCGTATCGCGCTCGAAGCCGAACTCGCCACTGGTGACTAGTACCTGCCACAGAGCGATCTTGCTGCCGATGACGAGGCTCAGGTAACGGACGAGCAATCCATTATCGTATGCTCGCGAGCTATAGCCGTATAGGCTGGTGTTGAATACGGCGCCACCCTGCACGACAGCCGTCTTGATCCGTCCGAGAGATGCAGGCGGAGCTTTCTTGACGACGACGAGCGGACCGTCGAACAATGTCTCGGCCCGCGCGTCATGAATGCGGGCCTCGGTGAAGAAGGGAAGCGCCTCTTCGTCGACCAGGATATCGGTCATCGATGCGAGCGTGACTTCCCGGCGACCGTGCAAATAGTCAGCCGGCTCGCCCGGCAGGCCATCTCCATGTTTTCTGATGCGGCTGCTCTTTCTCAGCTTCTGGTACCCGTTTCCGGTAAAACGGGCCCGTCCGGCCTCGCCCCCGAAGAGGCGGCGCCAATACTCGCCAAGGCGCTCGGGACAATAGGCCCTCAGGCGTTCATAGACCTGGACGTCTGCCCGCGTCCCTTTAAAGAGAAGCTTGAATATCTCCGGCGTTTCAATGATCTCCTGCGCTGTGATCAGTTCGGCATTGGTCGCATCGATCCGCATGCCGCCAGACTGGTTGAGTGCGCCTTCCAGCCGGGGGTTGACGAGGCGGCATCCTGCGCCCAGTGGAGGCACCTGGTTGCGAGCGTAAAGAATGCAGAAGGGCGCCGCGATTTCCGGCCATACCCGTGTCTGGCGCAACTCGACACCATTGACCACACCCGTGACATCAAGCGCCGCAAACAACGCCCTTCGCGCCGACTGCATGCCATCGCCCTGCTGGAACAGCAGCCGCGCATGAAGCGCGAAGGCGATCTGGCCAAGCGGCTTCGCCCATTCCATCGCGCGCCACACGAAAGGCAAATCAAGCACCTCGTTTGGGATCGGCGGCGGCGGATAGTTCGCCGGCAAACGCTCAGCTGCGATACGATGGATGATAGCCTGCACCTCATGCCACCCGGGCAGGCGGGTGCTGGTCGCCCAAGGCGGGTTGCCGACAACGAGGTCATACCGGCCGACATGTTCATCGCCTACGGCAGACCCGAGGCTTCCCAACGACCTCTCCTGTTCGTCGCCGTTCATCTTGAGGAGAACACGTCCACGAAGATTCTCGAATTTGAGCTTCCTCACGGGCTCTGGATGCGCGTCGAGCTCGATCGACATGAGATAGAGACCGAGTGCTGCGAACCGGAGGGCCGCCTCGTTGATGTCGAAGCCGGTGACTTGATCGTAGAGAATGCGGCGCAGTTCATGCGTGTCCGGGCGCCGTCCGGATGCGCGCCAATTCTCAGCCACCAACTGGCGGAAGGCCGTAATCAGGAAGACGCCGGCACCCGCAGCGGGGTCAAGGATGCGGGCTGCATGGGCAGGCATCGTGCGGGCGACCGCGTTCAGCCCTCCGCGCACCATCAGGTCTGCGATCGGACGTGGCGTGTAGAAACCCCCTTCTCGCCGCTGCCGGTCGGGCGCGTGTCTGTGAAGATAATGCTCATAGGCTTGGCTGAGCACCCCGACTGGGATGTGGGCGAAGTCGAGATTATCCCAGCGCTCTTCCCAGCTGAGATACAACTGGCCTCCCGGTGCTCGCCGCAGGATGTCGCCGAGCACCTTGAAAGCGTCTTGCGGCAACCGCTCCCAGATTCCTAGAGAGGTAGGCAGGAAATCACCGTTGAAGGTGGCATCGAGCCAATCGGATGTCTTCGCGGCGCTCGCCGCATCATCGAATAGTCCTGCCGCTGTGCGGATATCTACCCCAAGTGATCCCAGCAGGTGACGGTCGCCGAGGAAGCGCGTGAAGAGCGCGCGTCCCACTAGCGATATCGCATCGTCATCATCGACGCCGCACACAGTCTTCAGCGTGTCGATTGAGCCGCCGAGAAGCTTGAGGACGACTTGTGAAATCCATTGCCGGTTGCCTGCCGGCAGACCCGGCCGGGCATTAGCCAGATGGGCCAGCGTCGCTATTTCCTGGCCTGTCGCGACCCCGACATCAACACGTGCCTCTGCCAGGCGGCAGTCGTCGAGGCTAATATGATAGATGTCAAGACGTCCGGCACCGACGACGCCTAGATAGGGCGCGTCTCCGCGCATAGCGAGTAGGCGCCGGATCCGCTGAAGGCGCGCCTCATCTTCGCCCAGCAGGTCCGCTGCCACCAGAAAGACGAGCGGTGAGCCTTGCCACTCATAGATGCCGCCGACCGTCTGGAGATCCTCGTTGCCGGCGCTGCGGGCAGACAGCAAGGTTGCATAAGGGAGGAGCGCAGGCTCTTTGTCGTCGAGCAAACGCAACGCCGTCTCATCCGCCCCGAATTGCCGAAGCGCCTCGACAAGATCAATCTTTACGGATCCGGTCATCGTCCAACCACTATGGCGGTCGGCGGCGAAAAGCCGTGCGGGGTTTTGCCCAGTTGCTGCATAGGACTCGGCGCACCATACACCGGACGTTCGAGATAGTCCTCGCTCATCGTCCGGCCTTGAGGATTAGCAACGGGAAAGGAAGCGCGGTCTGCGCCGCACTGAGCGTCGAGGGCATCATACGAGCACCGATCTGACTGACAATGGGAGCGCAGGGCACGACTAGCGCGGGCTCACTGATCTGCCGCACCGAGAAATCGCTGATCGTCAGGAGACGCGCGCATGCCGAGCCGATAAGCGCAACAAAGCCTTCGAGATGGGCAGGCCGCGCGTCGGCGAGTTCGTGAAATAGCATGTCCACGCTGGTCCCAATGTCGCTGATCCGCACTCCAAAGCGGTTAGTCAGATCGCTAGTGATCGCGAGGCCCACCAAGTCCTCGAAGGTGAACCGCGCTGCCTTGCCGGGCTTGTCGGCCAGATACGGCACGGCTTTGCGCCAAGCGCGCACGTCGCCAAGCGAAACCCTCGCGATGTCGCGTGCCTGCTCCTGGGTGAACTGAATCGTCTCTACCACCATTCTTTACTTGTCGCTAACAACAGGAAAAAACGCAAGCACGAACGAGAATTTGCGGCGAGGGCCTCTGATCGTCACCTTACGACTTGTCGGCTTTGATTGAACTGCGCCGGCGATCTGGAGCCTTGGTCGGCGGTGGCCAGCTTCCCTCGCGGTGGAGCCGCACAGCCACTTCGCGTGACGATATGCCTGTTTCATCGCGAACGCGGCGCAGAAAGGTCGACGTGCTCATATCGAAATGTTCGGCCATCGCCGGCACGCTCCATTCCAGGTCCACGAACAGTGTCAGGGCTTCGGACAGCCGAGCGCCTGCTAGCTTGATCTTCTTCCTGCCTCCAGTCACGCCGGCCGCGACACGCTTCTCGGTCATGGTGCGGCCCTTCCTTCGGTTGACGGCCTGTTGCAGCATGGCGGCTCCGGCGGCAATGTCTGCGCCCTTTCTAGGGTCCAGCACCCTCCCGGTTTCCGCATCCTCGACCTGGCAGTCCTTCGCTGCGAGTTTTGCGCACGCCTCGAACCAAACCACAGTCGACCCGAACGCAGTCATGCTAGGTACACCGAGGATGCCGCCCGACATGACGGAGACAACTGCTTGGGCCAGCGGCTCTATGGCTGCCAACGACAGTTCCCTCTTCTTCTTGGTCTCAGGCTCCGCCACGTAAATGGGATCGTCCACTTCATCAACAGGGTAGCCCCGGCCGCGAAGCACATCTTTGCATCTCGCCAGAGATGGACCATGCTGGGTCAGGCGAACGAACGAAACCCTGTTTACCATGCGAAGCACCATCCTGTCAAAACACGACACCGCTTGCCCGGTACTTCGTGTTTTGATACGGTCGTTGTCACCATGTCAAAACACGTATCATGTGCCGAGTGTGATGACTACAAAGTCTGATCACATGTCGAGGCGCGGGAGGAATACCCTATGTCGATTTCGAAGGATCGTCTTGAAGCGGCCGCCCGTGCTGTCGGCATCGCACTTGGATATGAGTTTGGCGGCGCTTCCGTCTTGGAGGCTGCAGCTGACGGTGATGCGCGCTGCCGACAGTGGGAAGAAGTGGCCAGTGCCGCCCTTTGCGCCAGGGCTCCGCGCCAGCGTCGGCCGACTGCCTGACACCCAGATCTCGAAGGGAACCGGCCATGCTGCATTCGACCTGCCCCTACGTGCTGTTGTGATGGTCGCGGCAATATCAGACGGGCGACGCCTCCGACGCATCAGCCCACTACGGCCTCTGGACGGGCTGCGCCGTTCTCCGCTGGGTTGGCGCGGATGGCCGCTACTACTGTGATCTGTACCTTGACCAGGATGACGTGAACCGCAAAACCGGGGCTGCGTCGTTCTCGCGGCATGACATTGAAACCAACTTTGAGCTTTTCGGCGGGCCGACCTGTCGTGCCGAGATCGCCGCCTGACTACAAGGGGAACGATCGGAAATGAACGTTGTTGAGAAGATCGCTGCCGAAGCGACCATTTCGGCCATCACGGGGTCACGACATAGAAGGGGCGAAAAACCACGCTAAGCGGACAAATGGTGAACGAGGGCGCGCAGTAAGGAGGGGCTTTACATCAGCCACCTCCCCCCGCCGGCGGCAGCCGCCACCCCTTGACCAGCCCGTAGACGGCGGGGATCACCACCAGGGTCAACAGGGTGGAGGAGACCATGCCGCCGATCATCGGCACGGCGATGCGCCGCATCACCTCTGACCCGGCCCCATCGCTCCACAGGATAGGCAGCAGGCCGGCAATGATGGCGGTGACCGTCATCATCTTGGGCCGCACCCGCTCCACGGCCCCGCGCATCACTGCGTCGCGCACATCCTCGTGGGTCAACGCCATGCCCTTGGCCGCGCGCTCGGCCCTGATCTGAGCCAGCGCCTGGTCGAGATAGATCAGCATGACGACTCCCGTCTCCGCCGCCACGCCGGCCAGCGCGATGAAGCCCACGGCCACCGCCACCGACAGGTTGAAGCCCAGCCACCACATCAGCCACACCCCTCCGACCAGCGCGAAGGGCAAGGATAGCATGACGATCAGCGTCTCGGTCAGCGCACGGAAGTTCAGGTAGAGCAGTAGGAAGATCACCAGCAGCGTCACCGGTACGACGATGCGCAGCCGTGCCTCAGCCCGTTCCAGATACTCGAACTGCCCGCTCCAGCCGATCGTGTAGCCAGGCGGCAGGGTGACGGCGTCGGCTACAGCCGCCTGCGCGTCGGCGACGTAGGAACCCAGGTCGCGCCCAGCCATGTCGATATAGATATAGGTGGCGAGCTGGCCGTTCTCCGTGCGGATGGAGGTGGCGCCACGATCTAGTTTAATGGCGGCTACCTCCCCCAGCGGCACCGATCCGCCGCCCGGCAGCGGTACATGCACCTCGGTAGCAATGGTGGCCGGGCTGTCGCGCAGGTCGCGTGGATAGCGCAGGGAGACACCATAGCGCTCCCGCCCCTCCACCATGGTCGTGACGACTGCCCCGCCCAGCGCTGTGGCCACGACATCCTGCACGTCGCCGACGGTCAGGCCGTAGTGGCCCAGCGCCCGAAGGTCGGACACGATGTCCAGGTAATAGCCGCCGATCACGCGCTCCGCATAGGCACTGGTCGTGCCCGGTACGGTGCGCAGGACCGTCTCGATGCGGCGGGCCAGCGGTTCCATCACCGCCAGGTCGGGGCCGAACAGCTTGATGCCCACCGGCGTGCGAATACCGGTGGCCAGCATGTCGATGCGGGCGCGGATGGGCATGGTCCAGGCGTTCGACACGCCGGGGAATTGCAGTGCCCTGTCCATCTCCGCCTTCAGGCTGTCGATGGTGACGCCGGGCCGCCATTCCGACCTTGGCTTGAGGTTGATGATGGTCTCAAACATCTCCAACGGTGCCGGGTCCGTGGCCGTGGCGGCACGGCCAGCCTTGCCATAGACCGACGCCACCTCCGGGAAGGAGCGAATGATGCGGTCCTGGGTGGCCAGCAGTTCGCCCGCCTTGGTCACCGACAGGCCCGGCAGGGTGGTGGGCATATACATCAGCGTGCCTTCATCCAGGCTGGGCATGAATTCCGAGCCCAACTGGTGCGCCGGCCAGACGCTGGCACCCAGCACCAGCAGGGCCAGCAGGATGGTCAGGCCCCGGGCGCGCAGCACAGCCGTGATGACGGGCCGGTACAGCCGGATCAGCAGGCGATTGACGGGGTTGCGATGCTCCGGAACGATCCGCCCCCGCACGAACAGCACCATCAGCGCCGGCACCAGCGTCACCGACAGAAGGGCGGCGGCGGCCATGGCGAAGGTCTTTGTGAAGGCCAACGGGCCGAACAGCCGCCCTTCCTGCGACTCCAGCGTGAAGATGGGCAGGAAGGAAACGGTGATGACCAGCAGGCTGAAGAAAAGGGCCGGCCCCACCTCGGTCGCCGCGTCGATCAGCACTTGGGTGCGCGGCTTGTCGGGCGGACTGTGCTCCAGGTGCTTGTGGGCGTTCTCGATCATGACGATGGCGGCGTCGATCATGGCGCCGACGGCGATGGCGATGCCGCCCAGGCTCATGATGTCGGCGCCCAGGCCAATGGCCCGCATGGCAGCGAAGCCCATCAGAATGCCCACGGGCAGCATCAGGATGGCGACGAGGGCGCTGCGCAGATGCAGTAGGAAGACCACGCAGACCAGGGCCACGATCAGGCTTTCCTCCAGCAGCGTGCCCGTCAGCGTGTTGATGGCCGCGCCGATCAGGTGGGAGCGGTCGTAGACGGAGACGATCTCCACCCCATCCGGCAGGCTGGCGGCGATCTCGCCCAGGCGGGCCTTGGCATTGTCGATGACGGACAGGGCGTTGGCACCAAACCGCTGCAGGACGATGCCGCCCGCCACCTCACCCTCGCCATCCAGTTCGGCGATGCCGCGCCTTTCGTCGGGCACAATCTCCACGTGGGCCACGTCGCGGATGCGCAGCGGCACGCCCTCCATGCTGCGCAGCGTGATGTCGGCGATATCGTCGGCGGTGCGCAGGTAGCCGCGTCCGCGCACCATGAACTCGACCTCCGACAGTTCCAAGGTGCGTCCGCCGACATCGCGGTTGCTGGCCTGCACGGCATCACGGATCATGGAAAGGGTGACGCCCTGGGTGCGCAGCTTCAACGGGTCCACGATGATGCTGTACTGCTTGACAAAGCCGCCGATGCCGGCCACCTCTGCCACGCCTCCGGCCCGCGACAGGGGAAAGCGCACCACCCAGTCCTGCAAGGACCGCAGCTCGGACAGCGTCATCTCACGCGCCACCAGCGCGTACTGATAGACCCAGCCCACGCCCGTCGCGTCCGGTCCCAGGCCCGGGTTCACCCCGTCGGGCAGGCGGGGAGCGGCGGCGTTGAGGTATTCCAGCACGCGTGCCCGTGCCCAGTAGGGATCGGTACCGTCCTCGAAGATTACATAGACGAAGGATACACCGAAGAAGGAGAAGCCACGCACTACCTTCGACCGGGGCACGGTCAACATGGCGCTGCTCAACGGATAGGTCACCTGGTCCTCGACCACCTGCGGCGCCTGGCCGGGATAGTCGGTATAAACGATGACCTGCACGTCGGAGAGGTCGGGGATGGCGTCCAGCGGCAGGGTCTTCAGCGCGTAGAGGCCGGAGGCCACGGTGAACGCGGTGCCGATAAGCACCAGCAGCAGGTTGCGGGCCGACCAGGCGATCAGGCGGGCGATCATGGTGTGACCTCCCCGTCCCGCATGCCGTCCAGGGCGGCCTTCAGGTTGCTTTCGGCGTCGATCAGGAAATGGGCAGCAGTTACCACACGGTCGCCGGCGACAAGGCCGGAGCGGATCTCGACATAGCCGCCACCGCGCCGGCCCGGCAGCACTTGGCGCGGCTCGAACCGGCCGTCGCCCTTGTCCAGGATGATGGTCTGCCTCCGACCACTATCGATGACGGCGCTGTCGGGAACGGCCAGCACGGGCGTGCCGTCACCGGTTGCTATCTCGACATCGGCATACATGTCGGGCCGCAGGGCGCCGTCAGGATTGGCGACCTCGATCCGCACGCGGACGGTGCGGGTGTCGGCCATGACCTGCGGATAGATCACGGAAACTCGCCCCTTCAGCACCCGGCCCGGCAGGCCACGCGGTCGGATGCTTGCAGCAGCGCCCGGGCGCAACTCGTCCAGCCTGCCCTCCGGCACGTCGGCGACGATCCAGAGGTTGGAGAGGTCGGCCAACTGGAACAGCACATCGCCCGCCGCCGCCTTCATCCCCTCCACAGCGTTGCGCTGCATGACGACCCCGTCACGTGGTGCTCGCCACATCATGGGGAAGGGCACCTGCCTCATCCGCTCGATCTCGACGATGGTCTCCGGCGGGACGCCCAGGTTGGCCAGCCGCTGGCGGGCGCCGCCGCGCGTGGCACCACCGTTCAGTTCACCCAGAAACAGGGCTGCTGCTGCTGCGATGTCGGGCGCGTAGAAATGCAGTAGTACCTGGCCCTCCGCCACCCGGCCGCCCGTCGTCACATCGGCCACCTTCTCAATGAAGGCGTCGACGCGCGGCGCCAGCACGGTGACGCGCCGCTCGTCCAACTGGATAAGGCCAGGCGCATACAAGGGCTCGGCAATTATCCGTATCGCGGCAATGTCGGTACGCACGCCCGTCCGCTGCCGCTTGGCGGTGGAGATAGCGACGGCACCTTTCTCGTCGGCCTCGTCCGCATAGACGGGGATATAGTCCATGCCCATGGAATCCTGCTTGGGCACGGGCGAGGTGTCAGACAGGCCCATCGGGTTTCGGTAATGGAGGATACGTCGGGCCGGGGCGTCGATAGCGGCGGCGGTCGGCGGCTGAGTGTCCTGCCGTCCGGCCCAATAGCCACCGGTTCCCGCCGCCAGGATGGCGGCGAGGGCGAACGGGCCGGCGGCCCGCCTCATCAGGGGCGAGATCATCGCGGTGCTTCCAAGGTCCATCGGAAAGGGCCGCGCAGGGCACGAGCCCGCACGGGATCGGCAACCGGCCTCAATTGATGCCGGCGATGAACCTCAGAGGCGGGGCGGCTTGCGGGGTGGTGGGACCCCGCGGCTGCGATGGGTGCTGTCGCCGCCGGGCAGCATCACGGCGATGGGGTCCAGCCGCGCGATCATCGAACCAGGCGCCGAGGCTTGGGCGACACCTATGCCCAGGCAAAGAATTGCCAGTGGGCAAGCTTTGCCGCAGTCGGGCGCAGCCTCATCCACGTCGGGACAGCAAGGCATTTCGTCCGGCATGGAGGCCATGTCCGCGACGGAGAGAGAAACATTGCCCACTCCAGCCATCGACGGCGGTGCCATCGACGCGGTCAACAGGCCAGCCACCGTCAGGATCGACAGCAGGCGGCAAAGGGCGATCCACAGTTTCATGCTGCTACCCTCCCACAGCCCTTTGCGGTTGGCAAGAGCAGCACGTCACCGCAACTCTGTGTTATCGAGTCCGGTCAGCTGCTCTTCATTAGGACGAATGCGCCAATCCAGCAGCGCATTGCCCCTTCACCGTCGTCGACTTTAACCTGCCAGCCGCAATTTCGCTGTCCCTACTTACGACACGCCAACCGAGGTCGTTGCGTGCTGGTCTTTTGGAGAAACGCTGGTGCCGCTGCCGCGGCAATGGAATTCGTTCCGATGATATTTACCGGATCGAAGCTGGCGTATGTACCTATAGATAGTGTAGGCCCAGAACTACACGGTGTTTCTTTTACTTGAGTGGAAAAGATTTCATGACAAACTGTTCACCCGACGCTCTAGGTTCGGGCGAAGAAATACCTTGCGCCATGGCTGCATTCCGATATATAAATATTATTTGAATGACGCTGTCGTTCGCTGCCGGTAGGGTATCGTTCTGCATGTCCATCGCCCGCCCCCTCGCTGTGATGCTGATTGGCCTCCTCATAGGATGCGGTAGCCTATCGGGTTTTGGCAGCGCTACCGCGATGGCGCACGTGCCGCTGACGATGCATGCCATGGATATGTCCGCCGGGTCGGACGCGACATGTCACGATGCACATGAATACGCGCAGCACGCCGACCATGGCGACTCAACGTCGAAAGCGTCCAAGACGGGTTGCTGCGTCGTGGCCTGCGGCCAATCGATACTGACGGACTATGAGATCGATTTCAGCCATGTCGGCTGGCGAATGGCGGATTTACTGCCCGTAGTCAATGATCTCGTCAAGGGCCGCTCCATCTCCCCAATGCTGCGCCCTCCGAGGCTTCCCGCCCGAGGCCTACCCAAGTGACGCGCTTGGGCAAAGGGCATCGCCTGCTTGCGGCTTCTGCTGCGCAGGATTGAAAGCGAACTTATAATCGGTTGCACGGCTGTAAGCGCTCCATGCTGGGGTGTCTCGCCATCGTGCCCGTCCGCGATGCCTGCCGCACACCGTGCGGCCGCTTCCGCAGGAATGTTCGCCAGCGTCATCCGTGCACCGGACTTATCAAGGCGAAGAGGGTCTTCGCTGGGTCACGACCGGACTCCACCGTTACGAAGGAGGCCGGCATACCGACAGGACATTCCAAGATGAACATTAACCTCCGCATCACGCAGGCCGTCTCCGCCATCCTGGCTGGGGTCAGCATCATCAGCATCACGGGGGGCGCCATGGCCGCCGTCGGCGCAGCCGGCCACGCCCATGCCGTCGAGATCGGCCAGCCGGGGGAGGCTGCGAAGGCCACCCGTACGGTCCGGATCGAGACCGTCGACAACCTTTTCAACCTCGAGAAGATAGAGGTGAAAAAGGGCGAAACCGTCCGCTTCGTCATTACCAACAAGGGTGAAATGCTGCACGAGTTCAATATCGGCACGGTGGAAATGCACGCCGCCCATCAGAAGGAAATGGAGATGATGGCGGAGCATGGGATGCTGACGCCGACCGGAATGAACGACATGTCGGGCATGGACCATTCCAAGATGGGCCATTCCATGGGGGACATGGCATCGATGAAGCATGATGATCCAAACAGCGTATTGATCGGTCCGGGGCAAACGAAGGAACTGACCTGGACCTTCTCCAAGGACGCCGCGCTGGAGTTCGCCTGCAACATCCCAGGCCATTACCAGTCCGGCATGGCCGGCAAGATCGTCATCCAGAAGTGATTGGGGACGGAAAATGAACAATCCAACATCGGTTTCCAGGCGTAACTTAATACGGCTTGCCGGGGCAGCGGGAATGGCGGGTGTCGTGACCGCCTTTCCCGGTCGGCGCAGCTTCGCGTCCGCCGACCAGACCCTGGATCTGGCCGTTGAACGGACGCGTATAAATGTGGACGGTGTGACCACAGAAGCCATCGCCATCGGCGGTTCGGTACCGGCACCCACCCTGCGTTGGCGCGAAGGTCAGGAAGTGGTGATCAGGGTTACCAACCGGCTGGATGAGCCCACTTCCATCCATTGGCACGGCCTGCTGCTGCAGGGCGTCATGGACGGCTCCCCCGGCTTCAACGGCTTCGTGGCGATCAAGCCGGGCGAGACCTACACCTACCGGTTCACGCTGCGGCAGGCCGGTACCTACTGGTACCACAGCCATTCCGCCGCCCAGGAACAGCAGGGCATGTATGGCGCCATCATCATCGACCCGGCCGACCGCGAGCCGGTCAGGGCGGATCGCGATTTGGTCGTCCTGCTTTCCGACCATACTGCCGAGAACCCGAAGACGGTCCTGCGCAAGCTGAAGGTCAGCGAGGGCTACTACAACAAGGGTAAGCGCACCTTGTCAGACTTCTTGTCCGATGCCGAGCGCGACGGCATGCGCGCCACCATCCAGGACCGGAAGGACTGGGGTGACATGCGCATGGACCCGACAGACCTGGCAGATGTCACCGGCTATCAATTCCTGGTGAACGGCAAGGGGCCAAAGGATAACTTGACGGTCGTCTACAAGCCGGGTGAGCGGGTGCGCCTGCGCATCATCAACGGCTCGGCGATGAGCATCTTCGATGTGCGGATCCCTGGCCTGCCCATGACGGTGATTGCGGCGGACGGGCAGAGCGTCATGCCGGTCAAGGTCGACGAGTTCCGATTCGGCGTCGGCGAGACTTACGATGTCGTCGTCATGCCGACGGGCGACAGGCCTTTCACCTTCTTTGCCGAACCCATCGACCGCAGCGGCTATGCCAGGGCGACCATCGCGACCGTGGAGGGCGCCGAAGGGGAGATCCCGGAGCGCCGGCCCCGCACCATCCTGACCATGGCGGATATGGGCATGGCCCATGCCGGCATGGGGGGGGATTCCATGGCAGGTATGGACCATGGGGCGATGCAGGGTATGGACCACGGTTCCATGTCCGGCACGGCGGGGATGCAGGGCATGGCCGGGATGGACCATGGCTCTATGGCGGGGATGGACCAGACACAGCCGGCTCCGCCGGAGCCCGGTCGCGCAGTGGGCTGGGGGGATGCTGGCACACCGCCGGGCACGAAGGCCCTGTCGTATGCCGACCTAAAATCGCTGGCCAAGGCCAAGGTCCTGCGTGAGCCGACGCACGAGATCGAGGTCCAGCTTACGGGCATGATGTCGCGCTACATCTGGACCCTGAACGGCAGAAAGTTCGACCAGGGCGAGCCCATCCGCGTGGCCTACGGTGACCGGGTGCGCATCAAATTCGTCAATACGACCATGATGGCGCATCCTATGCACCTTCACGGCATGTTCATGGAGCTGGAAAACGGGCAGACCGACCGCATGCCGAAGAAGCATGTCGTGTTGGTGCCGCCCGGGCAGTCCAAATCCGTGCAGTTGACGGCGGACGAGCCCGGCGAATGGCCGTTCCACTGCCATCTGCTGTTCCACATGGCGTCTGGAATGATGACGAGATTCATCGTCGAACCAAGAGCAGCCAGCCTTTGATCGTGGAGTGGCAGATGCAAAAGAAACTGATGCGATTGGGATTGGCCACACTCATGGCCGGGATCCTGACCCTGTCGTCCGCGACGGCCCAGGCCGGGGAGGACCATGCTTCGGAGCATGAGACGCCGCTGTTTGGTACCTTGAAGGTCGACCAGATTGAGCGCCGCTGGATCGACGGGCGCGATTCCGTGAATTGGGAAGCGCAGGGCTGGGCCGGCGGGGATACGGAGAGGCTCTGGTTCATGACAGAGGGCAGCAAGCCCAATGGCGGTGGCGTCGAGGAGGCGGAAGTCCAGCTTCTCTACAGCCGGATGAGGTCCGAGTTCTGGGACGTGCAAGCCGGTGTCCGCTATGACTTCCGGCCCCGGCCTGGGACCGCCTACGGCGTGGTCGGGATGAAGGGCATCGCACCTCACTTTTTCGACGTGACGGCCCAAGCCTTTTTCAGCGAGGACGGAGACCTGTCCGGCCGGCTGAAGGCCGAATACGACCTGTTACTGACCCGGAAACTGATCCTCCAGCCGAGCATGGAACTGAATGTCGCGGTTCAGAGGGTTGCTGAACTGGGGGTTGGCAGAGGCGTCAACGACGTGGGCCTGGGGCTGCGGCTGCGCTACGAATTCGTGAAGGAGTTCGCCCCATATATCGGCATCCAGTGGGACCGCAAGCTGGGCGACACGGCGGACATAGCGCGTAGCGAGGGGGAACGGCCCAGCCAGTTCTCCATTGTCACCGGCGTGCGCTTCTGGTTTTAGGGCAGGTGCAGCCGGATCCCCCAGTTGGCGCGGGGGCGTCCGGCCAGCCTTCCACCCCTTAAGGCAGGGCGGGAGATCCACCTGACCGATAGCACCTACTCTCTGTAGGAGGTCATAATGCAAAAAGACGAAAGCAGAACTCCACATCGCAGCCACGCGGCCTGCGGTCATGCCCATCACGGCGACGCATCCCATGGTGCAGGACCCATGCTTGGGAAAGACCCTGTCTGCGGCATGGCTGTTGACCCGGCGTCGGCAAGGCACCGGCTGGGACGGGATGGGAAGACCTACTGGTTCTGCTCATCCCGATGCCAGGAAAAGTTCGCGCAGGATCCAGAGACCTACCTTAGGGGCACAAGGCAACAGGCGGATGCGCCTGAGCGGAAGCCGATCTACACCTGCCCCATGCACCCACGGGTCAGACAGGAAGGTCCGGGCAACTGCCCGATCTGCGGCATGGCCCTGGAGCCAGAGGTAGCGGCGTCGGACGCCGGGCCGAGCGAAGAACTTCGGGACATGCAACGCCGAATGGCCGTCGGCGGCGTCCTGACGGCTCCCATCCTGCTTCTGGAGATGGGGGGGCACATCCCGGGCCTGGGCCTGACGCATTACCTGTCGCCGACGGAGAATGCCTGGTCGCAGCTCGTGCTGGGGACCCCGGTCGTCCTGTGGGCGGGATGGCCCTTCCTTGTCCGCGGCTGGGCATCCGTTCTCGCCCGCAGCCTCAACATGTTCACCCTCATCGCCATGGGGATCGGTGCCGCCTTCGTATATAGTGTCACTGCCATTTTGGCGCCCCAGGCGTTTCCCAGCGGTTTCCGCAATGCCGACGGCTCGGTGGCCGTCTATTTCGAGGCGGCGTCGGTGATCGTCGTGCTTGTCCTGCTGGGACAGGTGCTGGAGCTCCGCGCGCGCGAGCAGACCGGCGGCGCGATCCGGGCATTGCTTAACCTCGCGCCCAAGGTCGCGCGGCGGCTGGCGCCGGACGGGCGGGACGAGGAAATCCCGCTGGACCGGGTCCATGCCGGGGACCGACTACGGGTGAGGCCGGGAGAGGCGGTGCCCGTTGACGGCGTCGTGCTCGAAGGCCGGTCGTCGGTGGACGAGTCCATGGTGACGGGCGAGTCCATCCCCGTGGAGAAGGAACCCGGTGCCAAGCTCATCGGCGGGACGCTCAACGGCACGGGCGGACTGGTGATGCGGGCCGACAAGGTCGGGGCCGAGACCATGCTGGCGCGGATCGTGCAGATGGTCGCCGATGCGCAGCGCAGCCGGGCTCCCATCCAAAAGCTGGCGGATGCCGTTTCCGGCTATTTCGTGCCGACCGTCATCCTGATCGCCCTCCTGTCCTTCGCCGCCTGGGCAGCATGGGGACCGAGCCCGTCCTATGCGTACGGACTGGTGGCCGCCGTCTCGGTCCTGATCATCGCGTGTCCCTGCGCCCTTGGGCTGGCCACGCCGATGAGCGTCATGGTCGGTATCGGGCGCGGGGCGACCGAGGGGGTCCTTATCAGGAATGCTGAGGCGCTGGAACGGCTGGAGAAAGTCGATACCCTGGTGGTGGACAAGACGGGCACGCTCACCGTCGGCAAGCCCAAGGTCACGGCCCTGGTGGCGGCGGACGGTTTCAGCGAACTAGAGCTGTTGTCCCTGTCGGCGAGCCTTGAGCAGGGCAGCGAGCACCCGCTCGCCGCCGCCATCCTGACCGCCGCCGCCGAACGGGGCGCGAGCCTGGCCATGGTCGCGGATTTCCGCTCCCTGACCGGCCGCGGCGTGACGGGCGTGGCCGGGGGGCGCCAGGTCATCCTGGGCAATGCGAAGCTGATGTCGGAAATGGGCATATCCCTCGACCGCCTGTCAGAACAGGCGGAAAGCCTGCGGGCCGACGGGGCCACGGCCATGTTCGTAGCCGCGGATGGCCGCCCGGCCGGAATCATCGCGGTGGCCGATCCCATCAAACCCACCACACACGACGCCCTGGAGGTGCTTCGCGCGGATGGCATCCGGGTGGTCATGCTGACCGGCGACAACAAGACCACGGCGATGGCGGTCGCGCGGCGCCTGGCAATCGACGAGGTGGTAGCGGAGGTCAGCCCGGATGACAAGAACAGCATCGTCCGACGCATGAAGGCCGACGGGCGAGTCGTGGCGATGGCAGGCGACGGCGTCAACGATGCCCCGGCCCTGGCCGAGGCCGATGTCGGCATTGCGATGGGCACGGGCACGGACGTGGCGATCCAAAGCGCGGGCGTCACCTTGGTGAAGGGTGACCTGGCGGCCATCGCCAGGGCACGGTCGCTGAGCCGCGCCACGATGCGCAACATCCGGCAAAATCTGTTCCTGGCCTTCATCTACAATGCGCTGGGTGTGCCGGTGGCGGCCGGGGTCCTCTACCCGTTCTTCGGGTTCCTACTCAGTCCCGTCATTGCCGCTGCCGCAATGGCGCTGAGTTCTGTGTCAGTCGTCGGCAACGCCTTGCGCCTGAGGTCCTTCAGGTAGGCGATCCTGGGTCCGGCGGGAGGGCGGCCTCCTTCGCGCCATGCGCTGACCGTCCCCCGGACCGCTTCTGACTTCGTCGTCCACCCGGTCGACGAAGCGCTTGACGGTTATGGTCCCTGTACTTAGCATATGCTGATAATCCGGTTCAGACCAGTCAGGGGGCGGGACTTGGTGGATCAGTTGGAAACGATACGGCGCCTGTGCTTGGTGGGGTTCTTTGCCCTGACCGTGGCCCTCGTGCTCGCCGTTTCCAACGCATCCCACGCCCGGACTTTCCAGGACAGTGCTGCTGGCGAAGCGGCGCATGGGAAAGCCCCGTCTGCCGGACAATCCGGGACAGCCCGCCACGGCATGGTCATGGCGGGCCGTTCTTTGTCGGACGGGATGGCGGACGAAGCCTGCCCTACCGACTGTTCCGGAGGCGGCGCCTGCTGCGGCGTCATCCATTGCCTCACCATGCTGTCGGGCCTGCCATCGGGTGACACGGTGCTACCCGCCACACTGGATAGCGACGACAGAAAGCCGGTGGCGGGCGATGTGCCTGCCGGCATAGGGCACGCGCCCAACCTCCGGCCGCCGGTAGCGGCCTGAGCAAGGGACACGTGCGCCTTGGTGGCGCCAGTCCAGGCCTCGCGGCCACCATCCCCCCAAATCAGGTTGCCGGCAGTCATCCACGGATGGACCGCTCCCTCCGCGCTTCGCGATGCGGTGAGTGGACGGACCGGTTCCGCCCGGATGTAGCCCGATCCTCGGAAACGCCCCGACCATAAGAACAACAGGGCCGAGGACTGCCGGATCATCCCAGTTCCGACCATCCCGGTCACGGCGGGGATCTCCAGTCATTGGGGGACAGACATTCGATTTTCCAGGCAAGGACCCTGCTGCGCCCTGATCAGCGGGCTGCCGGTCCTTGCCAAGACTGGAACGGGGACATCAAATGAAGAGCTTCACGGGGAACCTCCTTATCGCTACTGCCCTGGCCACGGGCGTCCTGGCGGCGCCTGCCATGGCGCAGAATAGCAAGCAGACGCTGGAAGAAATCGTCGTCACCGGCAGCCGCATCGCGCG
The DNA here is from genome assembly GCF_058793615.1 of Niveispirillum sp. GW835-FHT14G11. Classification (NCBI taxonomy): domain Bacteria; kingdom Pseudomonadati; phylum Pseudomonadota; class Alphaproteobacteria; order Rhodospirillales; family Azospirillaceae; genus Niveispirillum; species Niveispirillum sp. GW835-FHT14G11. The sequence continues at coordinate 51,990 of NZ_JBXAFZ010000027.1, read as the reverse complement.
CCAGGACATTACCGGCCTGGGCCCGGCAACCGTGCTGACGCAGGAGGCCATCGCGAACACGGGCGTGGCCAGCATCGAAACCTTGCTGCAGCGGCTGCCATCCAGCGCCGGCTTTGCCGGTAACCAGACCAACGCCTACTGGGCCAACAACGGCTACGGCACGGCGCAGGTCAATCTGCGTGGTCTGGGTATCAACCGTACCCTGGTTCTGCTGAATGGTCGCCGTGTGGTGGCTGGCGGCACCGGCGCCAACTCGGCACCCGACCTGAACACGATCCCGGTGTCGATCATCCAGCGCATCGACGTGCTGAAGGACGGCGCATCAGCCATCTATGGGGCGGACGCCGTGGCCGGCGTGGTGAACATCGTCACCCGCACCGACTTCGACGGGGTCGAGGTTTCGGCCAAGTACGGGATCACGGACGAAGGCGACGGGGAGGAGAAGAGCGCCGACCTGACCTGGGGCGTGTCCGGCGACAAGGGTTCAATCGTCTCGTCACTCAGCTACTCCAAATCCGGCTCCGTCAACCTAGCCGACCGTGAACCCTGCGGCTTGGGAGAGAGCGGCGGACAGCTTGTCTGTGTCGGCAGTTCGTCCACCGCCGGCGGCCGGGCGCTGCTGCCCAACGGCCAGAGCATCAACTTCAACCAGACGCCCGGCGGCAACGGGAATTTCTACGAACCCTATTCCGGGGCTAAGCACAACTTCAATTCCAACCCGTTCCTGAATGCGGTGAACCCAATCGAGCGCGTATCGGCGAGCATGTTCGGGCATCTAAGCGTGTCGGACGACGTGCGCCTGTTCAGTGAGCTGATGTTCACCAACCGGCAGTCTGACCAGATCGCCACGCCGGGTACGCTCCGCAACCTGACGGTGGCGGCGAACAATCCCACCAACCCGACCGGACAGACGCTGATCATCCAGGGCCGGCGTCTGGTGGAGCCGGGACCGCGGGAGTTCTACCAGGACGTCGATACTTGGCGGGCCGTGCTGGGCCTGGATGGCACGCTGGGGAACGGCTGGCGCTGGGAAACGGCCTTCAACTGGGGCCGCAACAAGGGCGTGGACGGTTCCACCAACGTCGCCAATCTGGACCGGGTTCGCCAGACGCTGAACATCGGCGTCTGCAGCGGCGCTGCGAACGCCGCTATTCCCTGTGGCGACTATCTGGGGGCGGGCGACCTGTCGCGGCAGGTGCTGGACTACATCCTCTATACCAGCCGCGACAGCGGGGGGAACGAGCAGATCAGTGGCACGTTCGACCTGACGGGCTCCCTGTTCGAGTTACCAGCGGGCGACCTGGGCTTCGCCACCGGCATCGTCTACCGGGAGGAAAAGGGCTGGCGCGACCCGGACGCGCTGACCGTACTGGGCGTCGCCAACACCAACCAGCAGGATCCGATCGCGGGCCGGGTGAAGGCCAAGGAAGCTTACCTGGAACTGCAGGTACCATTGTTGGCCGACCTGCCTTTCGCCCAGCGGCTGGAACTGAACGCGGCGGCCCGCTATTCCGACTATGACCTGTTCGGCAGCGCCGACAATTACAAGGCCGGCCTGGACTGGCAGGTGGTCGACGGCCTGCGGTTCCGCGCTACCTATGGAACCGCGTTCCGCATCCCCAACGTGCCGGAGCTGTTCGGCGGCGTGTCAGAAGGCAACCTGACCACGACCGATCCGTGCAGCAATTATTCGTCCTTGCCGTCGGGCTCCGTCGTGGCGGCCAACTGCCGGGCCAGCGGCGTTCCCGCCGGTTTCCGTCAGCTTGGCAACACGGTGCTGACCACCGTCGGCGGCAATAGCGACCTGAAGCCGGAGACCTCCGACAGCTTCACCATCGGCACCGTGCTCCAGCCAGGCTTCGCGGAGGGCCTGACCGTCACGGCGGACCTGTTCGACATCCGGATCAAGGATGCCATCAGGTCCATTCCCGGTTCCACCAAGCTGTCGGTCTGTTTCAACGCGCCGGGTCTCAACCACCCGTTCTGCGGGGCGGAGCATTTCACCCGCAACACGCTGACCGGCGAGATCAACTTCCTGTCGGCCCAGCCGGTGAACACGGGCCGCGAGAAGATGCGCGGCGTCGATTTCGGCCTGATGTACCAGTTCGATCTGGCCGACCTGGGCGTGGCCATCGACTGGAACACCACCTACCTTGACAAGTACACGGTCACACCGTTCCAGGGCGCGCCGCCGATCCTTTTTGACGGGTTCATCGGCGGTGGCAATGGCGGGTTCCCGCATTGGCGCTCCAACCTCAGCGGCACTGTGTCGGACGAGACGTGGAACGCCACCTACTCGGTGCAGTGGATCGGCAAGGCGACCGACTTCAACGCCGCGCCCACGGCCATCGGCTACCGGACACCCAACGTCTTCTACCACAATGTCCAGGCGGGCTATGCGGTGACGGAGAGCGCCCGCATCGCGATCGGTATCGACAACCTGTTCGATCGCGACGCACCGTTCATCCAAAGCTGGACGGACGGTAATACCGATACGATGACCTACGACCTGCTCGGCCGCCGCGGCTATGTGCGCATGACGTTCAACTTCTGACCCGGTGCGGCGGGCACGGCTCCGGGCCGGGCCCGCCGCATACCCACAAACGTCCTTGGAGGCGTGAATGCGTCCGGCTTCCATTGCCAGGAAGACACATAAATGGCTGGCCCTGCTGATCGGCGTCCAGGCCGTGATCTGGGCGGTCAGCGGTCTCTACATGGTCGCGGTTCCGATCGAGATCATCCATGGCGACCATTTCATCCGCTCCCATAGCGCGGCACCGCTGCCGCTGGACCAGGTGCGCGTCGAGGTGGACGATATCCGCCGCACCTACGATGAGGTCCGCGGCGTGCGGCTGAAGCTGCTGCTGGATCAGCCCCATTACGTGGTTGAGCGGTCCATCGGCACATTGTTGGTGGACGCGGCCACCGGGGCGGAGCGTCCGCCCCTGGACGAGGCGGCGGCGCGCAAGGTGGCGCTAAGCCTGTATGCCGGTCGTTCGGAAATCCGGTCTGCCACCCTGCTGCCGGAGGCACCGTCGGAAATCCGGGGCCGCGCGGCCCCGGTCTGGCAGGTGCGGTTCGACGGCTGGAACGACCACACGCTCTACCTGTCGCCAACGACCGGGGACCTGCTGGCCCGCAGGCACAATCTCTGGCGGCTCTTCGACTTCGTCTGGATGTTCCACATTATGGATTATGCCGAACGTGAGGATGTCAACAACACGCTGCTGCGGGTCGCCACGCTGACCGCCACCATCGCCATGGCCAGCGGCGTCTGGCTGCTTTTCTACAGTTTCCGCCGCCGGAGAACGGCTGCGGCCCGGGCTGGGAGGCGTTGATGCTGCAGACTTTCCGCTGGTTTCACAAATGGGTCGGCCTGCTGATGGGGCTGCAGTTCGCGCTGTGGGCGGCCAGCGGTGCGGCCATGGCGCTCATCGACCACCACTATGTCATTGGCGACCATACCCGCCGGACCTTAACCCCGCCGCTGTTGTCGACGGACACGCCGCTGGTGCCGCTTGCGGTCGTGCGATCGCGACTGGCCGGCAGCCCGGTCGTCGCCCTGCGCCTGCGGTCGCTGCTGGACGGTTTCGTCTATGAGGCGCACACCGCCGGGGGCGTGCATCTCCTTTCCGCGCAGGACGGATCTCCCGTGCGGATAACGGAGGACCTGGCCCGCCGTATCGCGGCAGCGGACTATGCCGGCCCCGCACCCATCGCTGGCGTGGAGCGGCTTGCCGGGCCGAACCTGGAGGCCCGCAGGCACGAGGGCGCGATGTGGCGCGTCGCCTTCGCCGATGTGGACAACACCACGCTCTACATCTCGACCGAAACCGGGCGGGTGCTGGAGCGGCGCAACGATGCCTGGCGGCTTTGGGACATCGCCTGGATGTTGCACATCATGGATTACGGGGAGCGGGAAAGCTTCAACCACCCGCTGATCATCCTCGCCACCGTCGCGGCGCTGTGGCTGGCCGTCTCCGGCCTGTTCCTGGTCTATGACAGCTTCGGGCGCCAGGATTTCAACCTAGGGCGGATCGCCCGCCGGCTGCGCAGGCAGGGCGTTCCCGTGTCACTGCGCACGGTATCGGGCACCGTCCGGGACTTGGCGTTGCCGGAAGGGGTGTCCTACTTCGATGCCCTTGCCAGCGCCGACATCGTGCTGCCGTCCAGCTGCGGCGGCGGCGGCAGTTGCGGGCTGTGCCGGGTCACCCTTGCCGGAACGCCGATCAGTGATGCCGACCGCCAGCACATTCCAGTTCGCGCGCTGGAACAAGGTCACCGTCTAGCCTGCCGGCACAGGGTTGTGCCCGGCGGCATTATCACGGTTCCCGACCAGGCGCTCGACAACGAGGGATACCGGGCGACAGTCGCCAGCATCCGCTTTCTTAGCCCGACCATCAAGGAGGTCAGACTGCGGATGAAGGAAGGCACCGTGCCCGCCTACCGGGCCGGCCAGTTCATCCAGTTGGCGATCCCGGCCTACAGCACCAGTCCGGCCCGGTTCGGCATCCCCGAGTACTGGCGGGCGGACTGGCACCAACTGGCCGTTCCCGAGACTATCCGTCACCAGGGCGGCCTCCGTCGGTCCTACTCCCTGGCAACCCGACCGGGTGAAGTGGCGAACGAGATTGTCCTGAACGTCCGCTTCATGTCCTCTCCCGATACGGCCGCGATCCCATGCGGTGCCGGATCAAGCTATGTCTTTGGGCTTCAACCCGATGACGAGGTACGGTTCTTCGGCCCCTATGGCAACTTTGCAGCCAGGAAAGGTAGCCGGGAAATCGTGGCAATCGGAGGCGGCGCCGGCATGGCCCCTCTGCGGGCGATCATCCGCGACGAACTGCTGCGCAAGGATGCCGGGGGCCGGATCACCTACTGGTACGGTGCCAGGACCGCGCGGGACATCCTGTATCGCGAGGAATTCGAACGGTTGCAGCAGGAGCATCCCGGCTTCACCTGGAACGTCGTACTTTCCGAGCCCGCTCCCCTTGACGACTGGCACGGGCACCGGGGCATGGTGCACGAGGCCGTCCGAGCCCAGTACCTTGCCCGCCACCGCGACCTGCGATCCTGCGAGTTCCTGGTGTGCGGCCCGCCGGCCATGCTGAAGGCGACGCTGGAAATGCTTCACGGGTTAGGAGTCTCCAGCGACCAGGTCGCTTTCGACGATTTCGGCTGTTGAGCCGGTTCGGCATTTTGGACGAGTTCAGACCGCTGCGGTCAGAAACTGGCGGCGGCCTGGGGCTTGATACACGAGGGAGCAATTGTCGAGTCGACCTTCAAACCCTTCTGTCGCATAGATTTCACCTTATCGGGGAACTCATAAGGCAGGAACTCTTGTAGCATTTGGGTGTATCAAGCCGCTACGAGCCAAGCTCAAGGCGGCTTGATACTAGTATGGCATTAAACTGTCACGGACCAAGGCGACCGTCTGATCAATGGCACCTTACGCCCTGGCTTATGTTCAAGGCTTGGGCTGCAAGGGTGTTCCCGGCGCGCACTCGCCTCGACGCCACCGGAGACCGTGCCACTTATGACCGGTTGGGCGCGTACCTACCTGCATGTAGCGCTGACCGCTTTCACAGGAGCTGTCGGCAACGGTCCTGGCCGGTGATTGTGGTGTGGTCGCGCATCCGGTCAGGAGCAACGCGGCCACTATGCCGGTTATCATCGTCTTCATGATTATTCTCACATCGAGTTCGGGAAAGCCGGGTGCACCCGTTCATCGTCGACAAACGCGACTTCTGCGGTGCGCGCGGGCGGAAACCCCTGTTTCGTCAATGTCCGGCACAGGGGGGCCTTAGTTACTTTGGTCTCAGCCTGCCCTTGGCGGGCGGTCAATGCGGATGTGATTTTCAGGCAATGTAAATCCCCCTGGCACCACCCCACTATGGTCAGTCATCGCCATGATAGCCAGGGCGTCCGCCGCAGGCAGAACGACAAGAAGATGGAGTCCGCCATCATGGCAGCGATGCAGGAACACCCCATTCTGCCCGGCGGCGCGCTCCGGAACGCGCCGTGCTGTATCCATATCCTCGTCGATATCATTGAGGGTCGAGGCCGTGAGGGCCGGCTCCCCAGCATCAAAGACCAGCTCGGTCGCCGCATGGAAGACCGTCAAGAACATGATCACAGATAGGATCGTGCAAACGAAGCGACGCATTGCTCCGGGCACCCTTCGAAGGGGACAACGTAACCGTCAGAGCCTATTCCCGAATAGGCGGGGGAAGCAATTGCCTTCCGCATCGTACACGATTACGAAAATACAGGCTTGCAGGGGCCGTGACACACGCCTATTTTCCGCTTCATGCGCTTCGTGACCGTCCTGCTGCTTCTCGCGGCGTTCCTGTTCAATGCCCCCGGCATCCATGCCGCGGACATCGGGAATTGTGACGTCCAGACGGTGGCTGCCGAAAGCAGCCACCCGGCCGGCAAGGCGCATGTCGACTACCATCATGGTTGCAGCCACATGCATGTGGCCGATCGGGCACGCGCTACCCGCGTGGCCGAGCCTGTGGTGTGGGAGCAGACCCGCTACGCGATGGATTCGGTACTTCCGCCGGCCAGTGCCGATCCGATCCTGCCTGACGAACCACCGCGCGCCTGACAATCCGAATTCCGTCCGGGTGATTGCCCCTTGGGTCCGCCCGCCATTCGCTTGTCCGCACGCGGAGCATCCATGCGCACGCAAGTCGCAGCCGCCTTGACGATGGTTTTCGTCTGGGCGCCGACGGTCGGGGCACAACAGTCCCAAGCCGCCGAACCCTCCACACTTTCCCCCTCATCCCCATCCGTCCTGACGCCGGAAACGGCCATCGCCCGCGCTCTGGAGGTGGCGCCGCGCATCGCTGCGGTCGCCGCACGGCTGCGGGCTGCGGGCGGGGCGGTCGACCAAGCCGATGTCATGCCCAACCCCGAGATCTCGGTCGAGTTGGAGAACTTCAAGGGCAGCGGTCCCTATCGCGGCTATGGGAACGTGGAGACCACCTACAGCCTGTCCCAAAAGATCGAGCTGGGCGGCAAGCGCGGGGCTCGGGTTGGCTCGGCCCGGGCCGCCCGGTCCACCGCCGGCTTCGACCTGGCGGCTACGAAGCTGGACCTGGTCCGAGACGTGCGCCAGGCTTTCACCGAGGCGGTCGCCGCTGATGCCGCCGTGACTCTGGCCAACGAGCAGTTGCGGTTGGCCGGGGAGGTGGAGCGGTCCACCCAGGCGCGCCTGGAGGCTGGCCGCGAAGCACCGATCCAACTCGGCCGTGCCGAGATCGCGCGGCGCCAGGCCCAGTTAGAACTGGAGCAGGCCAAGCGCCGGGCCGGGGCGGCCCGTCAGGTCCTGGCCGGACTTACCGGCATCGGCCAGGCCGGTCTCCGGCTGGAAGAGGACTGGTTCCGACGGCTCGACGCGACGGCTGCTGAACCGGCGGCGGAGTCCACGGAGCTGCTGCGCCGGCAGTCCGAAGTGCGGCGCAGCCGCGCCGAGCTTGATGTGGAACGGTCCAAGGCCATTCCCGACGTGACGGTGTCCGGTGGCTTTCGCCGGTTCCGGGAGGGCCGTGACAATGCCTTCCTGGTCGGCGTGTCCGTTCCCATCCCGCTGTTCGACCAGAACCGCGGCGCCATCGAACGGGCGCGTGCCGAATTGGTTGCCGCCGAGGCGGACCTGGCGGCCGAGCGCATCGACCAGGAGCGGCGCGTGACCGTCGCCCGCGCCAACCTGGACGCGTCGCGCGATACGGCTGCAGCCTTGCAGGAAAAAATCATTCCCACCGCCGAGCAGGCTTTCGCCGCCGCGCAGGAGGGCTATCGGCAAGGCAAGTTCTCATACCTGGAAATGCTTGAGGCGCAGCGCACGCTGTTCGATACGCGGCGCAACCTCATCGACACGCTCCAGGGTTTCCACAATGCGCGGGCCGAGCTTGAACGCCTGACCGCGACCGCCGAGGGCGGAGAGGTGACACCATGAACAAGAAGAGCATTCTGATCGGCGTCTCGGCCCTGGCCTTGGCCGTCGCCGGCGTCGGCTATTGGACCTTTGGCGGCAACGGCAAGCCCACCGCCGAGCTGACGTCCGGCAAGGACGGCCACGGCGGTGAGGGCGAGGAGGGGCATGAGGATGAGGAAGGCACCATCCACCTCACGGCCGAACAGATCACAAAAGCCAACATCAAGGTCGTGGCCGCCGGTCCGGCCGAGGTTTCCAGAGAAATCCGGGTGATGGGTACCGTCGTGGCGGACGCCGATCGCATGACCCATGTCACGACACGGGTTCCCGGTGTCGTCATAGAGGTGCGCAAGCGCCTGGGCGAGCCGGTGGCGGCAGGCGAGGTGCTGGCTGTCCTGGACAGCCGCGAGTTGGCCGACGCCAAGGCCGAATACATGTCCGCCCAGCGGCAGGAGGCGCTGGCCGCCACGACGCTGCGGCGTGAGGAAGACCTTTGGCGCAAGAAGGTGTCGGCGGAGCAGGACTATCTCGACGCCCGCACCAATGCCGAGACCAGCCGCATCACCCTGGACGCCACCCGCCAGCGCCTGGGTACGCTGGGCCTCACGTCGGCGGAAATCGCGGACCTGTCGCGGCAAGGCGCTTCCAGTCTGAGCCGCCTGGAGGTTCGCGCCCCAATCGCCGGCCGCGTCACCCGGCGCGAGCTGGTGCGCGGCGAATTGGCGGCAGCGGAGAAGGAAATCTTCACCATCGCCGACCTGTCCAAGGTCTGGGTGGAACTGCCGGTCTACGCAGCCGACTTGGCGCAGGTGCGCGAGGGACAGTCCGTCACACTGAAGGGCCAGGACGGCCGGACGGCACAGGGCACGGTCATCGCGGCCGGTGCCACGCTAGAGGCACAGACGGGAGCGGCCCACGTGGTGGCGGCCCTGGACAATGCCGAAGGGCAGTGGCGTCCCGGTGACTTCGGTACCGGCACCATCGTCGCCGACGGGGAGAAGGCGGACATCGCCGTTCCGGCATCGGCGCTGCAGACCCTGAACGGCGAGAATGTCGTCTTCGTGCGCAACGAGGAGGGGTTCCAGGCGCGGGCCGTTGAAATCGGCCGCCGCAACAGTGCCGCCGCCGAAATCACCTTCGGCCTGTTTCCCGGCGACCAGGTGGCGACGGGCAACACCTTCCTGCTGAAATCGGAAGCGTCGCGTGGCGCCGCCGAACATTCCCACGCGCACTGAGGAGCGACGGCATGATCGAACGCGTCCTCAATTTCGCCATCCAGCGCCGCTTCCTTGTGGTGCTGCTCGTGGCGGTCGCCGCCGCATTCGGCGTGCAGTCGCTCCTGCGCCTGCCCATCGACGCGGTCCCCGATATCACCAACAACCAGATCCAGATCACCACCCTTGCCCCCGCCCTGTCGCCGTTCGAGATCGAGCAGCAGGTGACATATCCGGTGGAGACGGCCCTGGCCGGTATCGCCGGGCTGGAAAACACCCGTTCCATCTCCGTCAACGGCCTGTCGCAGGTTACGGCCATCTTCGGGGAGAAGGTGGACATCTATTTCGCCCGCCAGCAGGTGGGCGAGCGCCTGACCGAGGCCAAGGAGCAGTTGCCGCCGGGGTTGACACCCACGATGGGCCCGATCTCCACGGGCCTGGGCGAGATCTACATGTGGACGGTGGAGTATGCGCCGTTCGCCAAGGAGAAGGCCCAGGCCGGCAAGCCTGGCTGGCAGCCCGACGGCGCCTACCTGACCCCGGAGGGCGAGAAGCTGACGTCCGAGGCCGAGCGCGCCACCTATCTGCGCACGGTCCAGGACTGGATCGTCTCCCCGCAGATGAAGGGTGTGACCGGCGTTGCGGGCATCGATACGATCGGCGGCTATGTCCGGCAGTACCACGTCATGCCAGATCCGGCCCGGCTCATTTCCTTCGGCCTGACCTTCGCCGAACTGGGCGAAGCGCTGGAGCGTGCGAACCAGAGCCTGGGCGCCGGGCAACTTGAGCGCAATGGCGAGCTTTTCATCGTCCGGTCGGATGGGCGCATTTCCACAGCTGCGCAGATTGCCGAAGTTGTCGTGGCCACCCGCGGCGGGGTGCCCGTGCGCCTGGGCGACGTCGCTACGGTCCAGACGGGCCAGGAGGTGCGCACCGGGTCCGCCAGCGAGAATGGAAGGGAGGTGGTGGTCGGCACTGCCCTGATGTTGATTGGCCAGAACAGCCGCACGGTTGCGGCGGCCGTCGATACCAAGCTGGAGGAGATCCGCCGCTCCCTGCCCGCCGATATCCTGGCCAAGACGGTGCTGGATCGTACCGATCTGGTGAATGCCACCATCAAGACGGTGGCCAAGAACCTGACCGAGGGCGCGCTGCTGGTCATCGCGGTGCTGTTCCTGCTGCTGGGCAATATCCGCGCGGCCCTGATCACGGCGCTCGTCATTCCTGTCACCATGCTGATGACGGCGACGGGCATGCTGGAAGCAGGTGTCAGCGCCAACCTGATGAGCCTTGGCGCCCTTGATTTCGGCCTGATCGTCGACGGGGCCGTGATCATCGCAGAGAACTGCCTGCGCCGGCTGGGCGAACGGCAGCATCAGCTCGGTCGCATTTTGACCCTCAAAGAGCGACTGGCGGAGGTCGGGGTCGCCGCTAAGGAGATGATCCAACCGTCGGTCTACGGCCAGGCCATCATCATTGTCGTCTATCTGCCGCTTCTCACCTTCACAGGCGTTGAAGGGAAGATGTTCGAACCGATGGCGTTGACCGTCATCATTGCCCTGGTAGCGGCCTTCGTCCTGTCATTGACGCTGGTGCCCGCGATGATCGCCATCTTCGTCTCCGGCAAGGTAGAGGAGAAGGAGAACGCCATCATCCGCAAAGCCGGAGAGACCTACCGGCCGCTGTTGGAAAAGGTGCTGAAGGCGCCGATGCGCATGGCCGCACTGGCCGCTCTGCTATTTGCCGGCAGCCTGGTGCTGTTCACCCAGCTGGGCCAGGAATTCATCCCGCAACTGGATGAGGGCGACGTCGCCCTGAACGCCTTCCGCATCCCCAGCACCAACCTGGCCCAGGCGACGGGCCAGCAGCTGGAGATCGAGAAGGCCGTGACCGCGTTCCCGGAAGTGGCCTTCGCCTTTTCCAAGACCGGCACGGCCGAGATCGGCACGGACGTGATGCCGCCCGGCATCTCGCACATGTTTGTAATGCTGAAGCCGCGTGACCAGTGGCCGAACCCCGGCCTGTCAAAAGCGGAACTGGTTCAGCGGCTGGAGAAGGCTGTGGGATCATTGCCCGGCCAGGTGTACGAGGTCAGCCAGCCCATCCAGTTGCGCTTCAACGAACTGCTGGCCGGCGTGCGCGGCGACGTCGCCATCAAGGTGTTCGGTGACGATTTCGACACGCTGCTGGCCACGGCCAACCAGATCGCCGGTGTGGTCCGGGGCATCGATGGTGCGGCCGACGTGCGGGTGGAACAGGTGTCCGGCGCTTCCTTCATGAATGTGGAGGTCGACCGAGCGCGCGCGGCGCGCTTCGGCCTGTCCGTGGCCGACGTGCAGGAGGTGGTCGCGATGGCCATCGGCGGCCGCGAGGCCGGCATGGTCTATCAGGGCGACCGCCGCTTCGAGATTGTCACCCGGCTGCCGGATGCGTTGCGCAACGATCCGGTGGCGCTGGCCTCCATCCCCATCCCGCTGTCTGGCGAGGTCGCCGGGGACGAGGGCGGGCCGGCCATGCGGACGGTGCCGCTGGGCGAGGTGGCCCGCTTCAACTTCACGGAAGGACCGAACCAGATCAGCCGCGAGAACGGCAAACGCCGCATCGTGGTGCAGGCCAATGTCCGCGGCCGCGACATCGGCTCCTTCGTCCTGGACGCGCAGTCCAAGATAGCCGGTCAGGTCCAGGTGCCCGCCGGCTACTGGGTCAATTGGGGCGGGCAGTTCGAGAACCTGATCGCGGCGCGCGAACGTCTGTCGATCGTGGTCCCGGCCTGTTTCGCGCTGATCTTCCTGTTGCTCTACAGCGCGCTGGGGTCAACCCGCGATGCCATGCTGGTGTTCAGCGGCGTGCCACTGGCCCTGACTGGCGGTATTCTGGCCTTGTTCCTGCGTGGCATGCCCTTCTCGATCTCTGCTGCCGTTGGCATGATCGCCCTGTCGGGCATCGCCGTGCTGAACGGGTTGGTCATGCTCTCCTATATCCGACAACTCCGCCTCGCAGGGAAGAGCCTGGAAGATGCCGTCAGGGAAGGGGCGCAGACCCGTCTGCGGCCTGTGTTGATGACGGCCCTGGTGGCCAGCCTGGGCTTCGTGCCCATGGCATTGTCCACCGGCGTCGGGGCCGAGGTGCAGAGGCCCATTGCCACTGTCGTGATTGGTGGTCTGATCACGGCCACTTTGTTGACCTTGCTGGTCCTGCCTGCCCTCTACCGCCGCTTCGCCGGGCCCGTGGCAAGCGGGGCAGCGGTGGAAGAACCCGTGGCCATGGCACCGGGTTCCTATTCTACCTGATACTTCATGATCCTATCGACGACAGCTCCGGTCGCCCTGGCGTCGGGCCATCAACCCTTTGAGGAGATACACCATGTTGAAGCCGTTTCTGATCGCCGCCAGCCTCTGCCTGCTGCCCGCCGCTGCCATGGCGCAAGACAGCCATGGCCATGACCATGCAGCCAAGGGGCCGCATGGTGGCATCGTCAAGGAAGTGGGCGGGCAGGACGCTGAACTGATCGTAGGTGACGGCGTCGTCACCTTGTACCTGCTCGACAGCAAGACAGGGGCTTCGGTGCCGGTGGACGGCGCCCAGGCCAGCGTTCTTTTCACCCAAGGCGCGACCCGCAAGGGAACACTTGTTCTCCAAGCGACCGGTGACAAGCTGCAAGGCAAGGGTGAGGTGCCGGCTGGTGCCAACATTGTCCTGAACCTGCGCACCAAGGCCGGCAAGAGCGGCCAAGCCAAGTTCGAGCTGGGTGGCCACGGCCATTGAGCGTTAAAGGGGCCTGTGGTGGTCATCCCACCACAGGCCACCGTCCTTCATTGGAAGCTTGTTCCATGGGCCGTCGCATCAGACCGTCACGCGGGGAGATCGCCAGAAACGCCAGCCCAAAGGGGGGCCGGCAGGCGCGTCCAGCTGCGGTGGAAAAAGCCATGCGTCGCCGACAGGGAATGAGGCGCCCTGTCGATGGCCGCGCTGCCCTGGTCATCACGGGCGCGCTTCTTCTGCTGGGATTGGCCCTCGATTATCTGATGAGCGGTTGAAAACCGAAACGAGCGCCAAGACCGGCAAGGAGGGAAACGTGCAGGATCATTCCCATCACGATGGCGGGCCGGAACCCGGCCTGTGTGACCATAAGGGCGGTGACGACCATGATCATGGTCACAGCGGCATCTTCGGTTCCCACACGGAACTGGTCTTTGCGCTGTTGTGCGGTGGTGCCCTCGGGCTGGGTGCTCTTTTCGAATATCTGATGACCGATGCACCGGGCTGGATCAGCCTCGCCTTGTTCATCCTGGCCTACGCCTTTGGCGGCTGGTTCACGGGGCGCGAAGCGTTGCAGAACCTGCGGCAGAAACGCTTCGAGATCGACACGCTGATGCTGGTTGCCGCCGCCGGCGCCGCGGCGCTGGGCGCTTGGGCGGAGGGGGCGTTGCTGCTGTTCCTGTTCAGCCTGGGTCACGCGCTGGAACATTACGCCATGGGTCGTGCCAAGCGCGCCATGGAGGCGCTGGCGGCCCTTGCCCCCCGCACGGCCATGGTCCGCCGGGGTACCGAGGTGAATGAGATGCCGGTCGAGGCGCTGGCCATCGGCGACATCGTTATCGTCAAGCCTGACACCCGTCTGCCCGCGGATGGCTTCGTCATCGTCGGCAACAGCAGCGTCAACCAAGCCCCCGTGACCGGGGAGAGCATTCCCGTCGATAAGCAGCCGGTGGCCGATCCAGCCGAGGCCCGCGCCAATCTGGACAAGCTGACGGGCGCCCACCGCGTCTTTGCCGGCACGGTCAATGGCGGTGGGTCGCTGGAAGTGGAGGTGACCAAGCGCGCCGATGACAGCACCTTGGCTCGCCTGGTCCGGCTTGTCAGCGAGGCGGAAAGCCAGAAATCACCGACCCAGCGCTTGACCGACAAATTCGAGCGTTTCTTCGTGCCCTCGGTGTTGGCGCTGACCGTGCTGCTGCTGTTCGCCTGGGTCGTTGTGGATGAACCGTTCCGTGACAGCTTTTACCGCGCCATGGCGGTGCTGGTGGCGGCCAGCCCCTGTGCCCTGGCCATCGCCACCCCCAGCGCGGTCCTGTCCGGCGTGGCCCGCGCCGCACGGGGCGGCGTGCTGGTGAAGGGCGGCGGGCCACTGGAGACCTTGGGCGCGGTCAGCGCCATTGCCTTCGACAAGACCGGCACCCTGACCGAAGGGCGGCCGCGCATCACCGATGTAGTCCCGGCTGAGGGGGTGGAGGAGGCCGATTTGCTGGCCGTGGCGATCGCCGTGGAAAGCCTGAGCGACCATCCTCTGGCCCGTGCCATCGTGCGCGACGGAACGGAATGGCTGGCAGGGCGGCCGGTACAGTCGGTCAGCAGTCTGGACAGCCTGACCGGGCGTGGGGTCAGCGCTTTGCTGGACGGGGAGAAAGTGCTGATCGGCAAGGCGGAGATGTTCGGCAATGACGGCATCGCCCCGCTTTCTGCCGCCACGGAAGCGGCGGTCGAAGAACTACGGGGGAAGGGGCGCACCACGATGGTCGTGCGCCGTGGCGACCGCGACCTGGGCGTCGTCGGTCTGATGGACACGCCGCGCAAGGGGGCCATCGACACAATGCGCCGGCTCCGGGCGCTCGGCGTTCAGCGTATGGTCATGATCTCCGGCGACAACCAACGCGTGGCCACTGCGGTCGCTGCCGAGGTGGGGTTGAGCGAGGCGTTGGGCGACCTGATGCCGGAAGACAAGGTGGTGACCATCCGGGCGCTGAAGACCGAACAGGCGGTGGCCATGGTTGGCGATGGCGTCAACGACGCCCCCGCCATGGCCAGTGCCTCAGTCGGTGTGGCCATGGGGGCTGCCGGGTCGGATGTAACGCTTGAGACAGCCGATGTGGCCCTGATGGCCGATGATCTGTCACGTCTGCCCTTTGCCATCGGCCTCAGCCGGCAGGCCCGTTCCATCATCCGCCAGAATGTCTTTGTCAGCCTGGGCGTGGTCGCCCTGCTGGTGCCGGCCACCATCCTGGGGCTCGGCATCGGCCCGGCCGTCGCCATGCATGAGGGATCGACCCTGCTGGTTGTGTTTAATGCGTTGCGGCTGTTGGCATATGAGGAATGAGACTTCGCGGACAACACTTGTTTGGCTGGTTGACGCAGTATTGGGTCCCGATATGAAAAGGTCTGGAAACTATGTGACGCTGACATACCAGAAGCGACCCACCCCTTCGCCTTTCTGTCCCGCTTGACGATCTCCGTCACCGTATTCTTGGCTCGGCCCCAGTTCCCTGCCGATCAGCCGATAGCTGCGCCCCGCCGCGACTATGACTAGCACCTTGGGCGCCAACCGGTCGGACTTGGGCCGCCGTCCCAGCCTGCGCCGTAGCACCTTGCCCTGCTTCTTGGCGGCAGCGAGGCCTGATCGCACCCGTTCGCGCGGTAGGTCGCGCTCGAACTCCGCGATTTCGGCCAGGATGGTGGCCAGCATGCGGCCAGTGGCCGTACCCAGGTCGAAGGTGGCGATCAGCGATAAACGGCGAGCCTCCAGTTCCCGCAACATGGGGGCACGACATAGAAGGGACGAAAAACCACGCTAAGCCAGCGTCTCGGCAGCGACCCGCCCCTTCGCGTCCCGGTCCCGCTTGACGATCTCCGTCACCGTATTTTTGCTGAGCCCCAGTTCCCTTCCGATCAGCCTATAGCTGCGCCCTGCCGCAACCAGGGCCAGCACCTTGGGCGCCAGCCGATCGGACTTGGGCCGCTGTCCCGGCTTGCGCCCCAGTATCTTGCCCCGCGCCCTGGCGGCGGCAAGACCGGATCTGACCCGTTCGCGCAGCAGGTCGCGCTCGAACTCCGCAATCCCGGCCAGGACCGTGGCCAGCATGCGGCCAGTGGCTGTACCCAGGTCGAACGCCATGCCGCTCATCGCGATCAGCGACACGCGGCGGGCCTCCAATTCCCGCAGCGTGTGCAGCAGGTCCATGGTGCTTCGGCCCCAGCGTGACAGTTCCGTCACCAGCACGGCATCGATCTGCCGTGCCTGGGCCAGCGCCATCACCTTCTTCCGCTCCGCCCGGTCCAGCCGGGCGCCTGATCCGGCTGTCATTTTCAGAAGACGACTGCACGGAATATCAGAAGTCAGCCGCACGACCTTCTCCGATGCCAATTAGGCAGGCCGCTCACGAATCCAAAATCGCAGGCCAATGTCGGCGTGCGAAACAACTCATGCTATGCGTTGCATCCCGGATGATTGCAATCTGATAAACCTTGCAAGATGCCACATGCCTCTATTCGTCGAGCGCCTGAGCATTTTTCACGCAGCGAGAGCAAGTGCCGCTTCAATTGCAACAGCGCTTCGACGCGATCTTCGGTCTGACGAATATGGGCATCCAGTAGTGTATTGACGTCGCCGCAGTCCTGAGCAGGGTTATCTCGTAGGCCCAGCAGTATCCTGATTTCGCTCAGCGTCATGTCAAGCGAACGGCAATGACGAATGAACTGCAAACGCTCGATGTGCACATCGCTGTACAACCGAAAGTTGCCACCGCTTCGCGCTGGCTTTGGCAGCAGCCCTTCCTTTTCGTAGTAGCGGATGGTCACGACCTCGCACCCAGAGCGCTTGGCTAGATCGCCAATTCTGATTTCCATGCCTCAATCTCCATTTATCACTTGATTCTATAGTAACTATAGAGTTTTTAATGGAGGTTGTACAGAAGATTTGAAGGAGTTATCCATGAGTGAATGCGCTTCAAAGGCGTGTGGCTGCTCGGCTGGGCCGATCATGCAACCCACGACACAAGCCCCGCCGACAACCGGATCGGCTCAAGCGGTGTACCGCATCGAGAACATGGATTGCCCCACGGAAGAGGCGCTGATCCGAGGCAAGCTGGTTGGGCTGGCGGGTGTGGTTGGTCTTGAGTTCAACCTGATGCAGCGTACCTTGACCGTGCAGCACGAATTGCCTTCGCTGTCTCCCGTTGAACAGGCACTGAAGGCCATCGGCATGCAAGCTGTGCGCATGGATGAGGCGTCGGCTGGGCAGACAACCAAGCTGTCCATTGCCAAGATGGATTGTCCGACAGAGGAAGCATTGATCCGCAACAAGCTCGGCACCGTGGCCGGGGTTACCGGTCTCGATTTCAACCTGATGCAGCGCACGTTGTCGGTACGCCATGCTGACGGGGTTCTGCCGGATGTGCTTGTGGCACTACAAGCGCTCGGATTCGAGGCGCAGGTCGAGGACAAGGCCATGGCCGCGTCGCCATCGGCGTCCCCTGTGACAACGCAGACCAACTGGTGGCCACTCGGTATTTCCCTCATCGCCGCATCAGCGGCCGAAGCGGTCTACTGGTTCCACAACGGCAATCATTGGTCGGTCGTCATTCTGGCGCTTGTAGCGGTCTTGACGGGAGGCCTGTCCACCTACAAGAAGGGCTGGATCGCGCTCAAGAACCGTAACCTCAACATGAACGCCCTGATGTCGATTGCTGTCACAGGTGCCATGTTCATCGGCCACTGGCCCGAAGCTGCGATGGTGATGGTGCTCTTCGCGCTGGCCGAGGTGATCGAGGCCAAGTCATTGGATCGCGCCCGCAACGCCATCCGTGGACTGCTCGACCTGACCCCGGAGCAGGCCACGGTGCAACAGCCTGACGGCACCTGGCGAGAGGCAAGCGCCAAGCAAATCGCCATTGGCAGCCGAGTCCGGGTCAGACCGGGTGAGCGCATCGCGCTCGATGGCGAGGTGCTAGACGGACGCTCCACGGTCAACCAAGCCCCGATCACGGGCGAAAGCCTGCCGGTCGAGAAATCTCCCGGTGATCCGGTGTTCGCTGGGACGATCAACGAATCCGGCTCGTTCGAATACCGCGTCACTGCCGTGGCCAGCAGTTCCACTTTGGCCCGCATCATTCACGCGGTAGAGGCTGCGCAAGGTAGCCGTGCACCGACCCAGCGTTTTGTCGATCAGTTCGCCCGCTGGTACACGCCCCTCGTTTTCGCCCTGGCCATCGCCGTTGCACTGCTGCCCCCGCTTCTCATGGGCGCGGCATGGATGGACTGGATTTACCGTGCATTGGTTCTGCTGGTGGTCGCCTGCCCGTGCGCACTGGTGATCTCTACACCGGTCAGCATCGTCAGCGGCCTGGCCGCCGCCGCTCGCCACGGCATTCTCATCAAAGGTGGCGTCTATCTGGAAGAAGGCCGCAAGCTGCGCTGGCTGGCTCTGGACAAGACCGGCACGATCACGCACGGCAAGCCCGCACAGACCGACTTTGTCACATGGGGCAATGCACTCGCCTCGGACAGCCGCAGCATCGCTGCCAGTCTGGCGGCCCGCTCAGACCATCCTGTATCCAAGGCGGTGGCACAGGCCGCGCAGACGGACGGGGTTGCCTTGCTCGACGTGGCCGAATTCAACGCGCTGCCCGGTCGGGGTGTGCAAGGCCAAATCGACGGGGAGACCTACCATCTGGGCAACCACCGGATGCTCGAAGAGCTGGGGCAGTGCACACCAGAGCTGGAGCAGCGCATCGCTGCGCTGGAAACCGCTGGCAAGACCGTCGTGATGTTGGTAGGCGCAAAAGGGGTACATGCCTTATTCGCCGTAGCGGACACCATCAAGGACAGCAGCAGGAGCGCTATCGCCGAGCTGCACGCACTGGGCATCAACACCATGATGCTGACCGGCGACAACCCCCATACGGCACAGGCCATTGCCGCACAAGCCGGAATCGACCGTGCGCAAGGCAACCTACTCCCAGATGACAAATTGCGCGAAGTGGAGCAACTGGCCCGAAGCGGCAAGGTTGGCATGGTCGGTGATGGCATCAACGATGCACCGGCCTTGGCGCGTGCGGATATCGGCTTTGCCATGGGAGCCGCTGGCACCGACACCGCCATCGAAACGGCTGATGTGGCGCTGATGGACGATGACCTGCGCAAAATTCCGACCTTCGTGCGCCTGTCGCGTGCGACGGCGCAGGTGCTGATGCAAAACATTGTGCTGGCCCTTGGCATCAAGGCAGTCTTTCTGGTGCTCACCTTCACGGGTCACGCAACCATGTGGATGGCTGTGTTCGCCGATATGGGTGCCAGCTTGCTTGTTGTCGGCAACGGCTTGAGGTTGTTGCGCCGATGAGCTGGAAACTCTTTCTCTATGACTGGGGTGGCCTGAACATCGCGTTGTTTCAAGCCATCAACACAGGCACGCCCGCCACGCTGAAACCACTGGCATGGTTCTTTGGCCTCGTGGGAAGTTACTGGACAGCGCCGCTGATGCTGTTGGGTCTGTGGTGGTGGTCGAAATCGGCTACAAACCCGGCGCGTGGTACGGCCGTTCGGCATCGCCTTATTGGTTTTAGCGCGGCCTTCTTGCTGGCGTTATTGGTCGCCACCGCCTTGAAGCTATGGTTCGACTTTCCACGCCCGCCTGCCGTCCTTGGCGACCTGGCGCGCGTCATCGGGGACAAAGAGCTTCACTACAGCCTGCCCAGCGGGCATGCCACCTATGCCGCGCTGGTGGTCGGCGCGCTCTGGCCTTTGATGGGCCGCCGTGGTCGTCTCGGTTTAATGCTGTACGCCACATTGGTCGGCTGGTCGCGCATCGCGGCCGGAATGCACTTTCCGGCCGATGTGTTGGCGGGGTGGACGCTGGGATGGAGCTGCACGGTACTTGCCGGGTGGTTGCTGCCGCTGGCCGCCCCTGTGTGGCAATCGGCCCGCCGCACATCGGCTTGGGTCTGGTTCACCGTGGCCGCTAGTGCTGTCATGACCGATCAGCTCACGAAGTTCGCCATCATCCGCACATTTGCCTACGGTGAGCAAGTCGAAATCACCCCGTTTTTCAACCTCGTTCATGTCCTGAATCCGGGTGCGGCATTCAGCTTTTTGGCGAACGCTGGTGGCTGGCAACGTTACTTTTTCATCACGCTGGGTCTGGCTGTTTCTGCTTGGCTGGGGCGCATGCTGTGCCAGCAACGGCCACGTCTCGAAGCGATGGGCTACAGCCTGATCCTTGGTGGTGCGCTCGGCAATGTCGCGGATCGTGTGCTGCGTGGATCGGTTGTCGATTTCCTCGACTTCCATTGGCAGCTTGTGCACTGGCCCGCCTTCAACCTCGCAGATGTGGCGATCACATCGGGTGCTGCTTTGCTCATCATGCAGATGCTAACCCAAGGCAAGGCGGTGGACACCGGCGCAAATGGGAATTATAATCATTCACAATGATATAATCCGAGAGTTTCCATGACGGGGTCGTCTCAGAATTCGGAAAATAAAGCACGTTAAGCATGTCGCCGAAAAACCATGTTTGATATCATGGATTGATGCGCGTCTTCTTGGCCTTGTTTCTTTGCTTCATCGTTGCCTTCCAAGGCAGCGTGAGCGCGCATGCCTTCCAAATGCCTTGCCCCATGGATCACGCTGGTGGCCAAACGGCTTCCGTCGATGAATCTGTTCAGGCTGCCGAGGATTGCTGCAATGATGCCGAGACTGCGGCCAAGACAGGCAAACTCTGCAAGACGGATATCCCATGCAGCTCAGCAAGCGCGTGCGTTTTGCCGTCGTTTCACTCACACACTCCCCCTGCACAGACATCTGCTCCTGTGCCTGCACTGAGCGCGTTGATCGCCTCTTTTGATCCCTCCGGCGTCTGGCGACCGCCATCCCTTAGCTAATTCCGTGTAACCGCGATACGGCTGTCGGCCACCCTGTGGCTGACAGTTCCTTGCCCGTGCTCGATAAATCGCGCGGGTTCATCACGCATGGAGTTAGCCAATGCATTCACTTCCCTCTCAAGGAGGCAGTACGCCTCCCGTTCATAGCGCTCGCCGGTACTGGCCGCGCGGAACCAGACTTGTCGTTGCTGCCGTGCTGTCACTCGGCATCACCAGCCTAGCGGCGGCACAACCGTCCTCATCCCTCCTGACTTTGGACGCGGCGTTGGATGCTGCGCAGGCCCGCTCTGCGACGCTTCAAGCCCAGGACGCTGCATCTCGTGCCGCCCGGGAAATGGCCGTTTCCGCCGGTCGTCTACCAGACCCGGTGTTGCGCCTGTCTGTGGACAACTTGCCCATCGAAGGGCCAATGCGCTACAGCCTGACAGACGATTTCATGACGATGCGTTCGGTCAGCCTGATGCAGACCTTCACGGGTTCCGAAAAACGCCAGGCACGCAGCGCACGATACGAGCGGGAAGCCGAGGCCGCGTTGTCTATACGCTCCATGCAAAAGGCCAGATTGCTCACCCAAACTGCCCGTGCCTGGTTCGACCGCTACTTCCAGGAGCAGATGCTCAACCTGCTACAGCGTCAACGTGAGGAAGCCAGCGGGGTGAGCGACGCGGTTGAGTCCGCCTACCGTGGTGGGCGCAGTAGCCAGGCGGATGTGTTGGCTGCGCATGCTGCCGTCGCTCGAATCGATGACCGATTGCACGAGGTACGTGCCGAGCTCACCAATGCCAAGGCGCAGTTGCAGCGCTGGATTGGTGATAGCGCGGAACAACCGCTCGGCGTCCCCCCGAAAATCGACCGTACCCGTCTCGCCAAACACCAGTTGGGCCATGAGATCGAGCAGCACCCCGACATCGCCGTGATGAATGCACGGGAACGCGTCGCACTGGCTGAAGCTGAAGTCGCAAAACAGGACAAAAGCGCTGACTGGAGTTGGTCGCTGATGTACAGCAAACGGGGCAGCCAGTTCGGCGACATGGTGTCCTTCGGCGTTTCCATTCCTCTGCAATGGGATCAGGCTCGCAAACAGGATCGCGAGCTGTCAGCCAGGTTGCAACGGGTTGAACAGGTACGCCTGGAGCGCGAAGAGATGCGGCGCGAGCATCTTTTGGACGTGCAGCGCTTGCTCACCAACTGGCGCAGCAACCTCACCCGTCTGGAAGATTACGACAAGACACTGATCCCGCTGGCGACAGAACGAGTCCACGCAACGGAAGCAGCCTTCCGCAGTGGCAAGGCACCTTTGGCCACCGTCCTTGAAGCCCAGCGCATGGTGACCGACACCCGCCTGGAAAGGCTGCGAATCGAAAAGCAGAGCGCCGCATGGTGGGCCGAGCTTGAGTTCCTGATTCCTGAAGACCTGCCTGCGCAGGTACCCCCACCAAGTCCTTCCCATCAACCCGCTCAGGAGTCGCAACCATGAACAAGAAAACCATCATCACCGCACTGCTTGCAACCGGAGTGCTCGGTGCGAGCGGGTTCGGACTCTACCAACTGGGTGCCAAGAACGGGACGAGTGCGCCGATGGCCGTGTCTACGAAGGCCACGGATTCGCCTATGGCTGCACCCATCGACCCCTCGGCCTGGGGGATACCTGAAGGCGAGACGGCCACACGGCGACATATCGAGGCTGGTATCAAAGGCGGTGACGTCGATCCGATCACCGGCCGCAAAATCCTTTACTACCACGACCCCATGGTGCCGGGCAAAAAATTCGAGGCCCCAGGCAAGTCGCCCTTCATGGACATGATGCTGGTGCCCGCCTATGCGGGGGCGCAGGGTGCCGATAGCGGAACGGTCTCCGTCAGCTCGCGCATTCAGCAGAACCTCGGGGTGCGCACGGGTGAAGTCGTTTCTGGTCAACTAGCACCCGAGGTTTCAGCGGTAGGCACCGTAGCCTGGAATGAACGCGGTCAATACGTGGTGCAAGCGCGCGCCACCGGCTTTATTGAAAAGCTGCGCGTGCGTGCGTTGCTGGATCAAGTCGGCAAAGGGCAGCCGCTGCTGGACCTCTATGTGCCGGATTGGGTGGCGGTGCAGGAAGACTATTTGACCGCCAAGCGCCTGCAAGGTCGCGGGCTGGAGTCCCTCGCTGAAGGAGCCCGTCAGCGCATGCGCCAGGCTGGCATGAGCGAGGCACAGATCGCCGTGGTCGAACGCACGGGGCAGGTGCAGGCCCGCATGACCCTGGTCGCGCCAGCCGGTGGCGTGCTCACAGAACTGATGGCGCGTGAAGGGGGCACGGCGATGATGGGCATGCCGCTCATGCGCATAAACGACCTGTCCACTGTGTGGGTGCAGGCCGACGTGCCGGAAAGCCAGGCGTCGCAGCTTGCCGTGGGCGCACAGGTGGCGGCGCAAACCCCGGCTTTACCGGGGGATGTGTTTCGTGGCCAGGTGCAGGCCTTGTTGCCTGAGGTCAATCCGACGACACGCACGCGCAAGGCGCGCATGGCCTTGGCCAACCCCAAGGGCAAGCTGGTGCCCGGCATGTTCGTGCAAATGCAATTCAAGCCATCGGCGCAAGGCCAAGCGCGCGCCACGTTGTTGGTGCCCTCCGAGGCGCTGGTGCGCACCGGCAAGCGCACGCTGGTGATGGTCGTCGAGGAAGGTGCGTTCCGCCCGGTCGAGGTACTGGTAGGCCGCGAACAGAACGGTCAAGCTGAAATCCTGGCTGGCCTCAGCCAAGGCCAGAAGATCGTGCTGTCAGGGCAGTTCCTCATCGACTCCGAAGCCAACCTGAAAGGCGTGGAAGCCCGCTTGTCATCCGCCAAGGAGCAAGGACCAACGAGCGCGACGCAGCAAACCTACCGCACAACCGCACGGGTGGAAGCCGTGGCGGGTGAAACCCTCACGCTGACGCATCCGGAAGTCCCCGCCTTGAAGTGGCCGGGCATGACCATGGACTTCAAGCTGGCCCCGGACGCTGCCTCGCTCAAGCCCTCGGCGGGCAGCGAGATCGACATCGAGTTCCGCATGCAGGAGGGCGATGCACCACAGATCGTCCAATGGCGCGCGCGCCAGAGCAAGGCGATGGGGGGCACACAATGATTGCCCGTCTGATCCATTGGTCGATTGCCAACCGCTTTCTGGTGCTGATCGCCACCGTGCTGCTGGCGGCCTGGGGCGTGGTGTCGGTGGCCCGCACGCCGCTCGATGCCTTGCCCGACCTGTCGGACACCCAGGTGATCATTCGCACCTCCTGGCCGGGGCAGGCACCGCAACTGGTCGAGAACCAGGTCACCTACCCGCTGACCACCACCATGTTGTCGGTGCCGGGGGCGCGGGTCGTGCGCGGTTATTCCTTCTTTGGCGACAGCTACGTCTACGTGCTGTTCAAAGACGGCACGGACCTCTACTGGGCACGTTCGCGGGTGCTGGAGTACCTCAACCAGGTGCAATCGCGCCTGCCGCCCGGCGCCACGTCAGCGCTGGGGCCTGATGCAACGGGCGTGGGCTGGATTTACCAGTACGCACTGACCGACAAGTCCGGCAAGCAGGATCTGTCCCAGTTGCGCAGCCTGCAAGACTGGTTTCTGAAATTCGAGCTGAAGACTGTACCCGGTGTGGCCGAGGTGGCCACCATCGGCGGCATGGTACGCCAATACCAGGTGCAGCTCGATCCGGACAAGCTGGCCGCCTATCGCATTCCCCACAGCAAGGTGATCGCGGCGATTCGCGCTGCCAACCAAGAGGCGGGTGGTTCGGTACTGGAGATGGGTGAAGCCGAGTTCATGGTACGCGCCTCCGGGTATTTGCAGACCCTGGACGATTTCCGAGCCATCCCGCTCATGACTACCGAGGCGGGTGTATCCGTCTTGCTGGGTGACGTGGCCCATGTGCAGATCGGCCCCGAGATGCGGCGCGGTATTGGTGAACTGGACGGCGAAGGTGAAGCCGTGGGCGGCGTGATCGTCATGCGCTCGGGCGAGAACGCCTTGACCACCATCGAGGCAGTCAAGGAAAAACTGGCCACATTGAAGAACAGCCTGCCGCCAGGCGTGGAGATTGTGCCCACCTACGACCGCTCGGCGCTGATTGAGCGGGCCATCGAGAACCTCAGCCACAAGCTGCTCGAAGAGTTTGCCGTCGTGGCGGTGGTTTGCATGCTTTTTCTGTTTCACCTGCGCTCGGCTTTGGTGGCCATCGTCTCATTGCCCCTGGGCATTCTGGCGGCCTTCATCGTGATGCACTGGCAGGGGGTCAACGCCAACATCATGTCGCTGGGTGGCATTGCCATTGCCATCGGCGCGATGGTGGATGCGGCGGTGGTGATGATCGAGAACGCGCACAAGCACCTGGAGGAATGGAACCACGAACATCCCGGGGAGCAGCTGCAAGGCGAAACCCGCTGGCGGGTGATTGGAGACGCTGCCGCCGAGGTCGGACCGGCACTGTTCTTTTCGCTGCTCATCATCACCCTCTCCTTCGTGCCGATCTTCACGCTGGAGGCGCAGGAAGGAAAGCTGTTCTCGCCGCTGGCCTTCACCAAGACCTATGCCATGGCGGCCAGCGCCGGTCTGGCGGTGACGCTGATTCCGGTGTTGATGGGCTATCTGATCCGGGGTCGCATCCCGGACGAGCAGAAAAACCCGATCAATCGCTTCTTTGTTGCCATCTACCGCCCCTTGCTCGAAGTGGTGCTGCGCTTTCCCAAGGCCACCATCGCGGTTGCCGTGGTGTTTCTTGCCGCCAGTTGGTGGCCATTGCAGCAACTGGGCAGCGAGTTCATGCCGCCGCTGGACGAAGGTGACTTATTGTACATGCCCACCGCCCTGCCAGGCATGTCGGCGGGCAAGGCGGCGCAATTGCTGCAACAGACCGACCGGCTGATCAAGGCGGTGCCAGAGGTCGCCACGGTCTACGGCAAGGCAGGCCGAGCCGTGACCGCTACCGATCCTGCGCCGCTGGTGATGTTCGAGACCACCATCCAGTTCAAACCCAAGAGCGAATGGCGCGTGGGCATGACCCCAGAGAAGCTCGTCGAAGAGCTGGACAAGACCGTGCGCGTGCCAGGGTTGACGAACATCTGGATTCCTCCGATTCGCAACCGCCTCGACATGCTAGCCACCGGCATCAAGAGTCCGGTTGGGGTCAAGGTGCTTGGCAGTGATCTGGCGGTCATCAATCGGCTCACGGGCGAGATCGAGCAAGCGGTCAAGCAGGTGCCCGGTGTGACCAGCGCTTTCGCCGAGCGCCTGACAGGTGGGCGCTATGTCAACGTGGACATCAAACGTGAGCGCGCGGCGCGCTACGGGCTCAACATGGCCGACGTGCAGTCGGTGGTGTCAAGCGCTGTAGGCGGTATGAACATCGGTGAAACCATTGAGGGCTTGCAGCGCTATCCGATCAACGTGCGTTACCCACGTGAGGTGCGGGACTCTTTGGATCGCTTGCGCAGCCTGCCCATCGTGACACCGCGAGGGCAACAGCTGGTGCTGGGTGACGTTGCGGACATTCGCATCGATGACGGCCCGCCGATGTTGCGCAGCGAGAACGCCCGCCTAGCCGGTTTTGTATACGTCGATCTGCGCGGCCGCGATCTAGGCACGGCGGTGCGCGATATGCAGCAAACCGTAGCTGAAAAAGTGGAGCTGCCACCCGGTTACTCGGTGGCATGGTCAGGGCAGTTCGAGTTTCTCGAACGCGCCGCTGCCAAGCTCAAGCTGGTGGTGCCTTTCACGCTGCTCATCATCTTTGTGCTGCTCTACCTGACCTTCAAGCATTTCGGTGAGGCCCTGCTGCTGATGGCGACGTTGCCCTTTGCCCTGGTCGGCGGTATCTGGCTGCTGTACGGCTTGAACTACAACCTGTCGGTGGCGGGCGTCGTGGGCTTCATCGCGCTTGCCGGGGTGGCGGCCGAGTTCGGCGTGATCATGCTGCTTTACCTCAAGCAGGCGTGGATGGAACGCGTTGACCAGAACCAAATCAGCGAAGCCGATCTGCTGGACGCGATCCGCGAAGGGGCTGTGCTGCGCGTGCGCCCCAAGGCGATGACAGTGGCGGTGATTCTGGCCGGCCTGCTGCCCATCATGTGGGGCGGCGGCACCGGCAGCGAGGTCATGCAGCGCATTGCGGCCCCGATGGTGGGCGGCATGATCACCGCGCCGTTGCTGTCGATGTTCGTGATCCCGGCAGCGTATTACCTGATGCGTCGGCCTCGCCGACAACCGCTCGCACAAGAGCAAGCGCACCCCATTCATTCAGACGGCGAACACCCTTGATGAAAACCCCGGTCTCTGGATTTGCCAGGGATCGGTTTCCCAACCTCCCAATTACTGGAGAAATCTGAACATGAAGAAATCACTGATCAACTCACTCGCAGCCATTCTTGTGCTCTCGGCCACCGCGGCGATGGCACAGCAGAAGATGGACGGGATGAAGACTATGCCGATGGGAAAGCCAGCGGCCGGGCAAACTGTGCACATGGCTAAGGGCAAGGTGACCAAGGTCGACACCGGCACCAATGTCGTCACCCTTGCCCATGAACCCGTCAAGAGCTTGAACTGGCCAGCCATGACCATGGGGTTTCAGGTCAAAGACAAGATGCTGCTGGACAAACTTATTGTCGGCAAGACGGTCGATTTCGAGTTTGCCCAAGGCGATAAAGCCTATGTCATCACCAACGTGAAGTAATCGTCCCTCGGTGAGCGAAGCAGACGGGCTTTTGGGTTCGTCTGCCGGTTTTGTCTCACTGGCAGCGTCGGGATGAACGAAAAGAATACGCGACCATCTATGTGCTTGCTTGGGATTGGGTGTCTATTTGAGCTATACCCTAACCTGATGTCAGATGCTTGGCGCAAAGCTGTCATTTTCAGAAGACGACTGCACCAATTGACGGGGCGTAACGCCAGGTGTGCAGTCGGCTCCTGACCACGCAATATCAGAAGTCATCTGCACCAATCTCGACTATGCTCAATACTCGTGTGCACCAAAGCGAGGTGTGAGCATGGCGTCAGACACATTGCCAATTGCCGAGCAGGGCGTGGCCACCCTGCCCGATGCGGCATGGGCACAGGCCCGGCACCGGACCGAAATCATCGGGCCGCTGGCAGCGCTTGAAGTGGTTGGGCATGAAGCCGCCGATGCCGCTGCTCAAGCGCTGGGCCTATCCAGGCGGCAGGTGTATGTCCTGATCCGGCGTGCCCGGCAAGGTGCTGGGTTTGTGACGGACCTGGTTCCCGGCCAGTCCGGCGGCGGAAAAGGCAAGGGACGCTTGCCGGAATCAGTTGAGCGCATCATCCGCGAGTTGCTGCAAAAGCGCTTCCTGACCAAGCAGAAGCGTAGCCTGGCGGCGTTCCACCGCGAGGTCGCGCAGGCTTGCAAAGCGCAAAAGCTACGGGTGCCGGCGCGCAACACTTTGGCCCTGCGGATCGCCGGCCTCGACCCGCTCAAGGCCACTCGCCGCCGGGAAGGTCAGGATGCGTCCCGCAGCCTGCAAGGTGTCGGTGGTGAGCCTCCCGCCGTGACCGCGCCACTGGAACAAGTGCAGATTGATCACACGGTCATCGACCTGATCGTGGTGGACGAGCGCGACCGGCAACCGATTGGCCGTCCGTATCTGACCATCGCCATCGACGTGTTTACCCGCTGCGTGCTCGGCATGGTCGTCACGCTGGAAGCGCCGTCATCTGTTTCGGTCGGCCTGTGCCTTGTGCATGTCGCCTGCGACAAGCGTCCCTGGCTGGAGGGTCTGAATATAGAAATGGATTGGCCGATGAGCGGCAAGCCCAGGCTGCTCTACTTGGACAACGCGGCCGAGTTCAAGAGCGAGGCGCTGCGCCGTGGCTGCGAGCAGCACGGCATCCGGTTGGACTATCGTCCGCCAGGGCAGCCGCACTACGGCGGCATCGTGGAACGGATCATCGGTACGGCGATGCAGATGATCCACGATGAATTGCCAGGGACGACCTTCTCCAACCCTGACCAGCGCGGGGACTACGATTCCGAAAACAAGGCCGCCCTGACATTGCGTGAGCTGGAGCGCTGGCTCACGTTGGCGGTGGGCACCTATCACGGCTCTGTGCACAACGGCCTGCTTCAGCCGCCGGCGGCGCGCTGGTCAGAAGCCGTGGCGCGTGTCGGTGTACCGGCTGTCGTCACCCGCGCCTTGGCTTTTTTGGTCGATTTCCTGCCCATCATTCGCCGTACTCTGACTCGCACCGGCTTTGTCATCGACCACATTCACTACTACGCCGATGCGCTCAAACCGTGGATCGCACGACGCGACCGCTTGCCCGCTTTCCTGATCCGGCGCGACCCGCGTGACATCAGCCGTATCTGGGTGCTGGAACCGGAGGGGCAGCATTACCTGGAAATCCCCTACCGTACCTTGTCGCACCCGGCTGTCACCCTCTGGGAACAACGGCAGGCGCTGACGAAATTGCGGCAGCAGGGACGCGAACAGGTGGATGAGTCGGCGCTGTTCCGCATGATCGGGCAGATGCGCGAGATCGTGACCACCGCACAGAAGGCCACGCGCAAGGCGCGGCGCGACGCGGATCGACGCCAGCACCTCAAGGCATCGCCTCCGCCGGACAAGCCGATTCCGCCGAAAACGGACGTTGCTGATCCGCAGGCAGACAACCTGCCTCCGGCCAAACCGTTCGACCAGATCGAGGAGTGGTAGCCGTGGACGAATATCCCATCATCGACTTGTCACACCTGCTGCCAGCGGCACAGGGGCTGGCTCGGCTGCCGGCGGACGAGCGCATCCAGCGCCTTCGCGCCGACCGCTGGATCGGCTACCCGCGCGCGGTCGAGGCGCTGAACCGGCTGGAAACCCTGTATGCGTGGCCAAACAAGCAACGCATGCCCAACCTGCTGCTGGTTGGCCCGACCAACAACGGCAAGTCGATGATCATCGAGAAATTCCGGCGCACGCATCCGGCCAGCTCCGACGCGGACCAGGAACACATGCCGGTGCTGGTCGTGCAGATGCCGTCCGAACCGTCGGTGATCCGCTTCTACGTCGCGCTACTTGCCGCGATGGGGGCACCATTGCGCCCGCGCCCACGGCTGCCGGAAATGGAGCAACTGGCGCTGGCACTGCTGCGCAAGGTCGGCGTGCGCATGCTGGTGATCGACGAGCTGCACAACGTCTTGGCCGGCAACAGCGTCAACCGGCGGGAATTTCTCAACCTGCTGCGCTTCCTCGGCAATGAGCTGCGCATCCCATTGGTCGGGGTCGGCACGCGCGACGCCTACCTGGCCATCCGCTCGGATGACCAATTGGAAAACCGCTTCGAGCCCATGATGCTGCCGGTGTGGGAGGCCAACGACGATTGCTGCTCACTGCTGGCCAGCTTCGCCGCTTCGCTTCCATTGCGGCGACCCTCGTCGATTGCCACGCTGGACATGGCCCGCTACCTGCTCACACGCAGCGAGGGCACCATCGGCGAACTGGCGCACTTGCTGATGGCGGCGGCCCTCGTCGCCGTGGAGAGCGGCGAGGAAGCGATCAACCACCGCACGCTCAGCATGGCCGATTACACCGGCCCAAGCGAGCGGCGTCGGCAATTCGAGCGGGAACTGATGTGAAGCCAGCGCCACGCTGGCCGCTGCATCCGGCTCCCAAGGAAGGCGAAGCCTTGTCTTCATGGCTCAACCGCGTGGCCCTTTGCTATCACATGGAGGTGTCCGACCTGCTGGAGCACGATCTTGGTCACGGCCAGGTTGATGACCTGGATACCGCGCCACCACTGTCGCTGCTGATGATGCTCTTCCAGCGGAGCGGCATCGAGCTGGACCGGCTGCGTTGCATGAGTTTCGCCGGCTGGGTGCCTTGGCTACTGGATAGCCTTGATGATCAGATTCCAGACGCATTGGAAACCTATGCGTTCCAGCTCTCGGTGCTGCTGCCGAAACTCCGCCGTAGGACGCGATCCATCACGAACTGGCGTGCCTGGCTGCCCAGCCAGCCGATACATCGCGCCTGTCCGCTCTGTCTGAACGACCCGGCAAACCAAGCCGTACTGCTTGCATGGAAGCTGCCCCTGATGCTGAGCTGCCCGCTGCATGGTTGCTGGCTGGAATCCTATTGGGGCGTGCCTGGGCGGTTTCTCGGCTGGGATAACGCCGACACTGCGCCGCGCACCGCCAGCGACGCGATTGCAGTGATGGACCGGCGTACCTGGCAGGCACTGACGACCGGCCATGTGGAGCTGCCGCGCCGACGCATCCACGCTGGATTGTGGTTTCGGCTAATACGCACGCTGCTCGATGAGCTGAACACCCCGCTTTCGACGTGCGGAACCTGCGCGGGGTATCTCCGCCAAGTATGGGAAGGCTGCGGGCATCCGCTGCGTGCTGGGCAAAGTCTGTGGCGACCGTATGAAACCCTGAACCCGGCAGTACGATTGCAGATGCTGGAGGCGGCGGCAACGGCAATCAGCTTGATTGAGGTGAGGGATATTAGCCCGCCAGGCGAGCATGCAAAGCTGTTCTGGTCCGAGCCCCAAACCGGGTTCACCAGTGGCCTGCCGGCGAAAGCGCTGAAGCCCGAACCCGTCGATCACTGGCAGCGTGCGGTCAAGGCCATTGATGAGGCCATCATTGAAGCGCGGCACGGCCCCGAGACGGCACGCTCGCTGTTCGCGTTGGCTTCCTATGGTCGGCGCGACCCCGCTTCCCTGGAACAGTTGCGCGCTACCTTCGCGAAGGAAGGCATCCCCACGGAATTTTTGTCACATTACGAGCCTGATGAGCCCTTTGCATGTCTTAGACAGAATGACGGGTTAAGTGACAAATTTTGACGACCAGAACTTTCCGGTTCACACTGTCACATAATCGAACGTATATGTGACAGGTGCAAGATGCTGATTGGCTACATGCGGGTATCGAAGGCAGACGGCTCACAGGCCACCGACTTGCAGCGCGATGCGCTAGTCACTTCTGGCGTCGATCCCACCCAACTTTACGAGGATCAGGCGTCTGGCAAGCGCGAAGACCGCCCTGGCTTGGCGAGCTGCCTAAAGGCGCTGCGCGAGGGGGATACGCTGGTGGTGTGGAAACTGGACCGGCTCGGGCGTGACCTGCGCCACCTGATCAATACCGTCCACGACCTGACCGGCCGTGGTGTCGGACTGAAGGTGCTGACCGGCCACGGTGCGGCCATCGACACCACGACGGCCGCCGGCAAGCTGGTCTTCGGCATCTTTGCCGCGCTGGCCGAGTTCGAGCGCGAACTGATCGCCGAGCGCACCGTGGCGGGCCTGGCCTCGGCACGGGCGCGCGGTCGGAAAGGTGGCCGACCGTTCAAGATGACGGCCGCCAAGCTGCGCCTGGCGATGGCGGCAATGTGCCAGCCCGAAACCAAGGTCGGCGACCTGTGCCAGGAACTCGGCATCACGCGACAGACCCTGTACCGACACATTTCCCCAAAAGGCGAGTTGCGCCCAGATGGGACGAAACTACTCAACCGTACCTGACAAGTAGTCAGCCTCCGCCTGACGGCGGCGAATCGCAAGCGCTCGGCTTGGCGCTGGTTTCGGTCGCAGTAATGGCGCGTGCCTGGAAGCGCTGGTAGCACTCCAGCCCGCAGAAGTGCTCGACGTACTCCGCGCCTTCCGGGGTGAAGGCGGCATCGAGCGGGATTTCCTTGCAACACACGCAGCAAGCGGTGCTCGGTTCGTTGACGTTCATGGTGGTGTTTCTCCATTGGTTGACGAAGCTGGCGAAGGTCGCCGCCGGCATCGGCTTGGCGAACAGAAAGCCCTGCACCGTGTCGCAGCCGGCCTGCCGCAACCACGCCAGGCTGTCGGGTGTTTCCACGCCTTCGGCCACTACCTCCATGCCCAGCCCATGCGCGAGCTGGATCACCGCCCGCACGATGCATTGGTCGCGGGTATCGTCCGGCAGCCTGGCAACGAACGATTGGTCGATCTTCAGCGTGGTGATCGGGCAGCACTTCAGATGTTGCAGGCAGGAATAGCCCGTGCCGAAGTCGTCGGCCGCGAAATGCACGCCGAGGGCACGCAAGGCTTCGAAGGTGGCGAACAGGGCCGGATTGCCGAAGGCGACCGATTCAGTCAACTCGATCTCCAGACATTCGGCGGGTAAGTCCGCATCGGTCAGCACCCGCTGAATCTCGGCATCGAACATCGGCCCGACCTGACTCGCGGACACATTGACGGCGAGCCGGAACGGCTGCCACGCCAATGCTTGCCACTTGCGCATCTGTCGGCAGGCTTCGCACAGCACCCACGTGCCAATTGCCGGCATCAGGCCGGACGACTCGGCCAGCGGTATGAACTGACCTGGTGGCAGCAGTCCCAAGCTCGGATGCCGCCAGCGCAGCAGCGCTTCCGCGCCGACGATCCGGTTATTACGCAGATCGACCAGCGGCTGGTAATACAGCTCAAGCTGCCGGCTCGCCGCCGCCTGCGCCAACTCAGTCGCCGTCCATCCGGCGGGGTGCGAAGTCATCATGATCCGCCCCGGAAGGCGCGCAGTAGCCGCGTCACGGACAGAATGAATAAGCCGGTCAGCGTGAGGGCTGCAATACCCCAATGTTCCCCGATGAATGCGCCGGCTGTCGTTCCGGCCAGCACAACGGCGAGAATCGGCAAATGGCAGGGACAGGTGAGCACGGCCAGCGCGCCCCACAGGTAGCCGGTGAACGGCTTGCGTGTCTTGGTCGGCAGGCGTTCCGGGCCGTTCATGGCAGACTCTCCGCGTGCTGTGCCGGCTCGGTCGGCAGGGTGGCCAACTGCGCTTCCAGATCGGCCAACGCTTCGCGCCGGCGTTCGACGAACTGGCGCAGCACGGCAAGCTGCGTGGCCGCTTCGCCACCGTCCGCTGCATCCAGCGCCCGGAACAGCCGCGCCAGCGCATCGAGGCCGATGCCCGCTTCGAAGGCGGACCGCACAAAGCACAGCCGCTGCAAGGCCGCCTCGTCGAACAGGCCGTAGCCGCCTGGCGTGCACGCCACCGGCCGCAACAAGCCGCGCAGCAGGTAGTCGCGCACGATATGCACGCTCACCCCGGCATCAAGGGCCAGCCGGGACACCGTGTAGGCGTTCATCGAACACCTCCTTTTCCTCACCCGGCGCAGCAGGAAAGCTGCTTCACGTCCTTGTTGAAGGTCTGCGCCGCGAGTTTCAGCCCCTCGACCATCGTCAGGTAGGGGAACAACTGGTCGGCCAGCTCCTGCACCGTCATCCGGTTGCGAATCGCCAGCGCGGCGGTCTGGATCAGTTCGCCCGCTTCCGGCGCGACCGCCTGCACGCCGATCAGGCGTCCGCTACCTTCTTCAACGACCAGCTTGATGAAGCCGCGTGTGTCAAAGTTGGCAAGCGCCCTCGGCACGTTGTCCAGCGTCAGCGTGCGACTGTCGGTTTCGATGCCGTCATGGTGTGCTTCCGCCTCGCTGTAGCCCACGGTCGCTACCTGCGGATCGGTAAACACCACGGCCGGCATCGCGGTCAGGTTCAGGGCCGTGTCACCGCCGGTCATGTTGATGGCGGCACGGGTGCCGGCCGCCGCCGCCACATAGACGAACTGCGGCTGGTCGGTGCAGTCGCCGGCGGCGTAGATGTGTTCCACGCTGGTGCGCATGCCGGGGTCGATGACGATCGCGCCTTGCGGGTTGAGCGTGACGCCCGCCGCTTCCAGATTCAGGCTGCGCGTGTTCGGCGCTCGGCCGGTAGCGACCAGCAGCTTGTCGGCGCGTATTTCGCCGTGCCCCGTGGTCAGCACGAATTCCCCGCCTTCATGCGCGACCTGGCTGGCCTGCGTGTGATCCAGTACCTCGATGCCCTCCATGCGAAACGCGGCCGTGACGGCTTCGCCGATGGCCGGGTCTTCGCGGAAGAACAGCGTGCTGCGTGCCAGGATCGTCACCTTGCTGCCGAGTCGGGCAAAGGCTTGCGCCAGTTCCAGCGCCACCACTGACGAGCCGATCACGGCCAGGCGTTCGGGAATCGTGTCGCTGACCAGGGCCTCGGTCGAAGTCCAGTAGGGTGACTCTTTCAAGCCCGGGATCGGCGGCACGGCCGGACTGGCACCCGTGGCAACCAGGCAACGGTCGAAGGCCACAGCGCGCTCGTTACCATCGTTCAAACGAACGACAAGGCTCTGGCCGTCCTTGAAACGCGCTTCGCCGTGCAGAACGGTGATGGCCGGATTCCCGTCCAGGATGCCCTCATACTTAGCATGACGCAGTTCGTCGACGCGCGCCTGCTGCTGGACCAGCAACCGCTCACGCAAGATCGTCGGCGGCGTGGGCGGCATGCCGCCATCGAACGGGCTTTCGCGACGCAAGTGGGCGACGTGGGCGGCGCGGATCATGATCTTGGACGGCACGCAGCCGACATTCACGCAGGTGCCGCCGATGGTGCCGCGCTCGATCAGCGTGACGTGCGCGCCTTGTTCGACGGCCTTCAGCGCTGCCGCCATCGCGGCGCCGCCGCTGCCGATCACGGCGATATGGAGCTTGCCAGCATCCCCGCCAGCCTTGTCATCACTGCCCAGCCATTCGCGCACCTTGCCGAGCAATCCGCCGCCCGCCGGAGCCACGGGCGCATCGGCGAGCGTAGCCCGATAGCCGAGTCCGGCCACGGCAGCGGTCAGCGTATCCGGCGATGTGTCGGCCTCGATGGCGAGCCTGGCGCTGCCCTTGGCATAGGAAACCTCCGCTGATTGCACGCCAGGCACTTTCTCCAGAGCTTCCTTGACGTGAACCGCGCAGGAGTCGCAGGTCATGCCGGTAATTTTGAGGGTGGTCATTCATCGTTCCTTTTCTGTGTTGGCTGCCGACTTCCGCCGTCAGCCTTGTTTCGTGGGGAGTTCGCAACCGTCCGGGCCGCAACGGCGATGTGCCGGCGAAACCAAGTCCCAGATCGACACGCCGACCATCAGCGCCAGGCCGGTGTATACGAGGTGTGCTGCCCACCAGTTGCCAAGCAGCCAGACAGTTCCAGCGAACACGATGGCTGGCCCGATCATGCCGAGCAGACTGCGGTGCCATTGGCGATGACTGAGCCAGCCCAATGCGTTCGCCAGCAAAGCCACGACAGCGAACAGCGGCAGCAGCTTGGAGATGAACAATCCTTCGTATTCCTGTAGAAAACCGAGGCCGAAGGCCGCGCCCAAGCTGGCGATGGCCGGGAAGCACACGGCGCAGCCCATCGCGGAAACAACGCTGCCAAGCGCGCCAGCCTTGTCGGCAATGCGTGTGATCAGTCCCATGATCGCCCCAGGTTCGGGTTCAGTGGTTCACTGCTTGATGCTGGAGGGATAGCCCGCATCGGTGGTGGCCTTGGTCAGCTTCTGCACGCTGGTCTTGGCATCATCGAAAGTGACAACCGCTTCGCGGGTCTCGAAGGTCACGTCAACCTTGCTGACGCCTTCGACCTTGGAAATCGCCTTCTTGACGGTGATCGGGCAGGCGGAGCAGGTCATGCCCGGTACAGACAGCGTGACGGTCTGAGTGGCGGCCCACACCGGGGCAACAATGGCGGCGAGCGCGAGGGAGGCAAACAGTTTTTTCATGGTGAACTCCGATCAGTAGAAAAATGGCATGACGTAGGGAAATCCGAGGGCGACCAGGACCAGCACGGCCACGACCCAGAAAATGAGCTTGTAAGTAGCTCGCACTTGGGGAATCGCGCAGACCTCACCCGGTTTGCAGGCTTGCGTAGGGCGGTAGATGCGCCGCCAGGCGAAGAACAACGCGACCAACGCTGCACCGATGAAAATCGGGCGATACGGCTCCAGCACGGTCAGGTTGCCGATCCATGCCCCGCTGAATCCCAAGGCGACCAAGACCAGCGGCCCGAGGCAGCAGGCCGAGGCGAGGATGGCGGCCAGCCCGCCAGTGAAGAGCGCGCCGCGCCCGGTTTGTGGTTCAAACATGCGCTTGTCCTTTCGAATTTGAATTGGATAGCGTAACCTTACTTCCGTACTCATGTACGGAGTCAAGCGGTATGGAAAATAATTTGGAGAACCTGACCATTGGCGTTTTTGCCAAGGCAGCCGGCGTCAACGTGGAGACCATCCGGTTCTATCAGCGCAAGGGCTTGTTGCCCGAGCCGGACAAGCCCTATGGCAGCATTCGCCGCTATGGCGCGGCGGACGTGACACGGGTGCGATTCGTGAAATCGGCCCAGCGGTTGGGCTTCAGCCTGGATGAAATCGCCGAGTTGCTGCGGCTCGACGATGGCACCCACTGCGAGGAGGCCAGCAGCCTGGCCGAGCACACGCTCCAAGACGTGCGTGAGAAGATGGCCGATTTGGCGCGCATGGAGGCTGTGCTGTCTGACCTGGTGTGCGCCTGCCATTCGCGGCAGGGGAATGTTTCGTGTCCGCTGATTGCGTCGTTGCAAGGTGGAACGAGCTTGGCAGGGGCTTCCACAGCTTAGCGTGCTTTATTTTCCGTTTTCTGAGACGACCACAGATCAGAAAAGACTGTGCAGCCGACTCTTGATATTCCGTGCAGTCACCTTCTGAAAATGACACCGGCTTCCTTGTAGTTGCCGACGACTTCGTAACCCGCCCGCATGGCCAGGGTGAGCAGGTCCCGCTCCTGTCGCTCGCAGGACTGATCCGCCGTGGACACGCGGCAGTAGATGGCCACACGCTGTCCCAATTGAACCCTCCCGGCGGCATCGCCCTGGCGGCGGCAGAACGTCTGGGCATTGTCGCGTATCAGACAGACATTACTCCAACTGGGACAACACCGCCATGCCGCGCCGCAGCGTGCTCACCGATGCCCAGGCCAAGGCGCTGTTCGCGCTGCCCACGGCAGAGGCTGACCTGATCCGCCATTACACGCTGAGCCCCGCCGACATCGCCGTCGTCGCGCGCCGGCGTCGACCGCATAACCAGCTGGGCTTCGCCGTCCAGCTCTGTGCCCTGCGCTATCCGGGCCGTCTGTTGCCACCGGGGGAACTCGTTCCTCCAAAGGTGCTGTCATTCGTCGCTGACCAGTTGGATCTGCCGCCCGACGCGTTGGCAGAATATGCCACCAGGTCACAGACACGCTACGACCAACTCGAAGCCCTTTACGCCATCTATGGCTACACCACCTTGTCGCAGCCGATCCGACGGGAGATCGCCAAATGGCTGCTGCCGGTCGCGCTGGCCACCACAAGCGGCCTGGTTCTGGCGGGCCTGCTAATGGAGGAATTGCGGCGGCGGACCGTCGCAGCTCCGGCGACCACTACCATTGAACGCCTCGTGGCTGCGGCTCTGTTGCAAGCCGAGCGCCATGTCGAAAGGCAGATCGATAGCGCCCTGACGATGGAACAGCGCGGGGGAATTGACGGGTTGCTGGCGGAACGCCCTGATACCGGAGTGAGCCTGCTGGCCTGGGCCCGTCAGCCGCCCGGCGCCACGGGACATCGAGCCATGGCCCGACTGGATGAGCAATTGACGGCCTTGCGTGCACTCGGCATCGATCCGGCAATCCGAGAAAGCATCCATGCCGACCGTGTCCACCTCCTGATCCGGGAAGGCACCCGGCTCTCGGCCCAGCATCTGTCTGCTCTGGCGCCATTGCGCCGCCAGTCCATCCTGACGGTGACAGTGCTGGAGACCATCACCCGGCTCACCGACGATATCATCGGTATGTTCGACCGTCTCATCGGCGGCCTGTTCCGGCGGGCGGAACGCCGTGCGGCGGAAACGATCCAGTCCAACAGCCGGGCCATGAGTGAGAAGGTGCGGTTGCTGGCCAGAGTGGGCGAGGCGTTGATCGACGCGCGCGGTAAGGGGACCGATGCCTTCGCCGCCATTGACGCTGTCATCCCGTGGGAGAAATTCAAGGCCGCTGTGGCGGAGGCCGGCGAACTGACCCGCGATGACGCTACGGATTATGCTGCACTCGCCGCCACAAACCACGCCCTGCTGCGTCGCGTGGGACCGATGTTCCTGGACAGTTTCAGCTTCCAGGGCATCGCCGGCGTCAGTGCCCTGCTGAACGCATTGGCTCTGATGCGGACCTTCTATGCCAGCGCGCGGCGGACATTGCCCAAGGGTCTGCCGACCGGCTTTATTAGGCGTACTTGGCGATCCGCAGTGCTGCGCGGCGATGGGATCAACGCGCCCGCCTATGAACTCTGCCTTTTCGTGGAACTGCGCGACCGGCTGCGCGCCGGCGACATCTGGGTGGAAGGCAGCCGGCAATACCGGGCCGTGGAAGATCAGCTCGTGCCCAAGACCTTGTTCTCGACCATGAAGCTGGCCGGGCCGCTGCCGGTCGCGGTGCAGGATAAAGCCATCGGGTATCTGCACGAGAGGCGGGAGTTGCTGGAGGAGCGGCTGCGCCAGGTGGATGGGCAGGCCGCCAAGCAATTGCTGCCGGATGTCAGGATCAACGGTGCCGCCTTGAAGATCTCACCCTTGCAAGCCGTGACCCCGGAGGCGGCCGAGCACCTGGCAGACCGTGTCCAGGCCGTGATGCCACGGGTACGCATCACCGAGTTGCTGGCCGAGGTGAACCGCTGGACAGGCATGATGGATTGTTTCACCCACCTGCGGTCGCATCTGCCAGGGGACGACCCGCGCGTCACCCTGACGGCGGTGCTGGCCGATGCCACCAACCTGGGCCTGACGCGCATGGCTGAGGCCTGCAATGTCGCCAGCTACCGGCAATTGGCCTGGGCCGCCGGCTGGCATCTCAGCGAGGAGAATTACGGCAGGGCCCTGGCCCGCATCATTACCGCCCAGCATGCACAGCCTTTGTCCGTCTGGTTCGGCGATGCGTCGGTATCCAGTTCGGACGGCCAGCATTTCCCGCTGGGCGGCCAGGGCGAAGTGGCCGGTGCCGTCAACCCGCACAAGGGATCGGGACCGGCCATCTCCTTCTACACCTGCATTTCCGGTCGCTATGCGCCCTTCCACACCAAGGTGATATCCGTGTCGGAGGGGGAGGCTGCTCATGTCATCGACGGGCTGCTCTATCATGGCGGCGATATCAACATTGCCGTCCATCACACCGATGGCGGTGGCGTTTCGGACCATGTATTCGGCCTCTGTCACCTGTTGGGCTTCCGCTTCGCGCCGCGCATCCCTAACATTGCCAACCGCCGGCTGCACACATTCGGACCAGCTTCGACCTGGCCGGCGCTGGAACCCTTCATTGCGGCCCGGATCGACGAAGCCATGATCACAACCCACTGGGACGACCTGCTTCGGCTGGCCACATCGGTGCGGATGGGCACGGTGCCGGCGTCTCTGATGCTGCGCCGCCTGGGCTCCTATCCCCGCCAGAACGGGCTGGCCCTGGCGCTGCGTGAAGTCGGCCGGATCGAACGCACGCTGTTCACCCTCGACTGGCTGGACGATCCGATGTTGCGCCGGCAGGCGACGGCCGAACTGAACAAAGGAGAATCCCGCAACGCCCTGGCCCGCGCCGTGTGCTTCCACCGCTTGGGTCGCCTGCGGGACCGGACCCTGGAAAGTCGTCAGCACCGCGCCAGCGGCCTGAACCTGGTCGTGGCTTCCATCATCCTGTGGAACACGGTCTATATGGACCGCGCCATCCGGTTGCTGCGTGGACAAGGGGAGGACATTCCCGACACCCTGCTGCCCTATCTGGCGCCCCTGGGCTGGCAGCACATCAACCTCACCGGCGACTACCTCTGGGCCGAACCGGCGCAGCTCGACCAAGACGGCTACAGAATGCTCCGGACGCCATCCGAACGCCTAACGACCTGATGTTCCCAATTTGTCCGCTTAGCGTGGTTTGTCGCCCCTTCTATGTCGTGACCCCATCACGGTACGATCTGTACCTGTATGATGACGGTTGCCCCCAATCGATGGCTTGGGCCAGTTTGCCGACGAAGACGAATGACCCGTCCACCAATCGCAATTCTGAACGCGGGCACCGAACAACTTTTAGCGACAATTCTCTCTGTAACCGGAGTAGCGCAACATGCAGAACAAAATCGATTTTCACAGTGAAGTGCAGGAATTGTGGACAAAAGCCAATACGATCAAAGTGGATGGTATTGTTGTCATCTATAGGATATCTAAATTTGGAAGATACTATATAGACGGTAATGTACTGGCCGGACGTCTTCCGAGCTTCACAATGCCGGAACGCTCATATGAAACGCCCGACCAGGCGGAGGATGATTTGAGAAGGGAAGTACGAGAGCGTCTTTCTAAACTTTCAAGAGTGGTTCGGTGAATGCCATTGCCAGCTTGACGAGATCACGACGTCAACACTGGGATGGGCCCTTAGCCAGTCTACAAGCCCAGCCTGGCGGCTGGGTCCGGGTCGGGTCGAGATGTTGTACGGCGACGACCGGTCCCGGCGCGCTTGCGTCGCTGAGGCGCCGCGCGCCGGTTCTCGGTCGCGCATATCAAGCATCGTGGACACTACGGATATCTATGTCCACGACGTACCCGGATGTGCCAGAATCCTAACGTCGTTTACGTCCCTTACACAGCCAAAACCGCTCCGGGTATTTCCATAATAGTTGTTATTGATCAAATATTTGTAGGCGGGGTGGGTTCTATTTTGAAGTGCGACATTCCTTTAATATCAGATGGTTATCGATGGAGGTGGCCATGGGGGAATGTTATTCGCACCTGAGTTTGGCGGAACGGCGGGTGATTGACGAGATGCTGCAGGCATCGATGCCGATCTGCAAGATTGCGGCGCGGCTTGGCCGACATCGCGGGACGATCCATCGTGAGATCAACCGGAATTTCTATCACACGAGTTTCCGGGACCGGTTCGGGAACGACTACCGGGGCTATTACTGCATGACGGCGAACGCGCGGGCCAAGCGGCGGCGGCGGCGTGGCCGGGTAAAGCTGCTTCGGCATCCGGCTCTTCTGGCGCATGTGCTGGCAAAACTGCATTCGGGCTGGTCGCCACAGCAGGTTTCCGGCCGTCTGAAGGTTGATCCGCAGCCGATGGGACGGATATCGCACGAGAGCATCTATCGCTTCGTCTACAGCGCGGAGGGGCGGGAGGCGAAGCTCTATGCCTTGCTGGCTGTCGCCCGACGGCATCGCCGCCGCCGGGCCGGCCGCAAGCCGCGCAGTCCGGTGATCCCGGCAGAGCGGTGGATTGATGCCCGCCCGGCCGAGATCGGTGAACGAAGCCAGTTCGGCCATTGGGAGGCGGATCTGGTGATCTTTGCCCGCAAGCATGGCAAGAGCAACGTCACCTCGCTGCAGGAGCGGCAAACCCGCTATCTGCTGCTGCTGGGCAATGAAGATCGGCGTTCCGCGGGTGTCATGTCCCGGATCACCGACGCGCTGGCCCCCCTGCCCGCTTCCGCCCGGCGCAGCATCACTTTCGACCGGGGCACCGAGTTTGTCGGCGCCTGGCGGTCATTGCCCATGCCAAGCTGGGGTCCGGACACGAAAGTGATCATATTGTCCGGTTCGCGCGAACGGAATAGGAACTACGCGACCAGCATGGATGTCGGGCGCCGCAGTGGGCGGAGGCCTTCCTTGGGCAGTGGGTCGGCACCCCAGACATAGTCGCCGGTGAGCCCGATATGCTCCCATCCCAGGGGTGCCACATGTCGGATGTGATCTTGCGGGACATCCATGCCGGAAGCGGCGAGATGGTCGAGCGCGGCCTGGAGATAGCGTGTGTTCCACAGGATGACCGCGGCGACCAACAGATTCAGCCCGGAGGCGCGGTAGGTCTGGTTCTCGAAGCTGCGGTCGCGCATCTCACCCAGCCTGTTGAAGAACACGGCCCTGGCCAGGGCATTGCGGGCCTCCCCCTTGTTGAGGCCGGCATTGGTGCGGCGGCGCAGAGCGGGATCGCGTAGCCAGTCCAGCGTAAAACTCGTGCGTTCGATGCGGCCGAGTTCGCGTAGCGCCAGGGAGAGGCCATTCTGTCTTGGGTAGGCGGCCAGTCGACGCAGCATGGCTGACGCGGTGACGGTGCCGGATCGGATGGAGGCGGCCAGGCGCAGCAGTTCCTGCCAATGGACGGCCAGATGCTCCAGATCAATCTCGCCGCCAATCAGCGGCTTCAGAAGGGTCGGTGGTGCGTCGCCAGGGAAAAGGTAGAGGCGGCGATCCTTCAGGTCGCGGATACGCGGCGCGAAGCGAAATCCCAATAGGTGGCAGAGCCCGAAGACATGGTCGGTGACCCCGCCCGTGTCGGTGTAATGCTCCTCGATGGCAAGACCAGTCTGGTGATAGAGCAGGCCAAGCTCTTCACGGTTCAGGGTATAATGCCGGATCAGACTGCGGTCATCATGAGGGATACCGAGCATGCTCTGCCACTGCAGAGGCGTCAGCAGCCTGCGGCGGGCCATGTGTACATCCAGGGGAGGAACTGGTCGGGTTGAATATTCGGCTCGCTGAGATCAAAGGTGGGGCCTGATGGCGGTATCGAGGGCATAGGAGGGGCCAAAAACCCACACTTAGAGCCTGATCCGAGATTAAGTTGCGTGGTATCAGCGGGCTAGCTTAACAGCGCGCCCTATCGGAGATTCAGGAGTTTCGCCAAAAACAACCGTGCATCCCCGATGTGGACTGATACCACCCGCGCCCTTCATGCCCGCAACGGCCTGGTTTTGCCAAGCGATTTGACCGATGCGGATTGGTTCATTCTGGAACCGCCGCTGCCTGCTGCGTCCTGTGTTGGCCGCCCGCGCAAATGGCCGTTGCGCCGGATCGTGGAGGCGATCCCTTATCTGCTTCAAGGCAGCTTGCCTTGGCGGATGCTGCCGCCTCGTTTCCCACCGGCCTCGACGGTGCGGCGCTGGTTCTACCTGTGGCGCGATTACGGCCTGTGGCTCTCGCTCAACCATGGGCGCTACTCGTTCTCGGTACCGGAAGCCGTCGCGCGCGGCGAGTTGAGGCCGCTCGGCAGGGCGAACGGTGACTGAGCAACTGTGCAAAAACTGAACCTCGAAGGGAACAACAAGCGTGCACACAGAAAGAAGCAGCAGCCCGCTGAAACAGATTCCGGCTGGCATATGGGT
The DNA here is from genome assembly GCF_058793615.1 of Niveispirillum sp. GW835-FHT14G11. Taxonomy (NCBI): domain Bacteria; kingdom Pseudomonadati; phylum Pseudomonadota; class Alphaproteobacteria; order Rhodospirillales; family Azospirillaceae; genus Niveispirillum; species Niveispirillum sp. GW835-FHT14G11. The sequence goes on along the minus strand of NZ_JBXAFZ010000027.1, from coordinate 8,222 downwards.
GCTCGGCTTCGTCAGCATGCTGATGGACATCTCGTCGGAGATGATCCACAGCCTGCTGCCGATGTTCATGGTCACGACCTTGGGGGCAAGCGCTTTCATGGTCGGTCTGGTCGAAGGTCTGGCCGAATCCACGGCGCTCATCGTCAAAGTTTTCTCCGGTGCGCTGAGCGACTACCTGGGCAAGCGCAAAGGGCTGGCGGTGTTCGGCTACGCGCTGGGCGCGCTGACCAAGCCTTTGTTTGCCCTGGCACCGACCGCCGGCATCGTGCTCACCGCCCGCCTGCTGGATCGGATTGGCAAGGGTGTGCGAGGCGCACCGCGCGACGCCCTGGTCGCCGACCTGACGCCGCCGCACATCCGGGGTGCGGCCTTTGGCCTGCGCCAGTCGCTCGACACAGTGGGAGCTTTTCTCGGCCCGCTGCTGGCGGTCGGCCTGATGCTGCTGTGGGCCAACGATTTCCGCGCCGTGTTCTGGGTGGCTGTGATTCCTGGACTGGCCGCCGTCGCGCTGCTGGCCTTCGGCCTGCGCGAGCCGACCCACCTTCAGGCCGACAAGCGCACGAACCCCATCCGGCGTGACAACCTGCGCCGCCTCGGCACCCCATATTGGTGGGTGGTCGGCATCGGTGCGGTGTTCACGCTTGCCCGCTTCAGCGAAGCCTTCCTCGTCCTGCGCGCGCAGCAGGGCGGCGTGCCGATTGCCCTGGTGCCGCTGGTGATGGTAGCGATGAACCTGATCTACGCGCTGTCGGCCTATCCCTTCGGTAAGTTGTCCGACCGCATGAGTCATCCCAAGCTGCTCACGCTCGGGCTCGCCGTGCTGATTGCCGCCGATCTGGTGCTCGCGACCAATGACCATTGGGGCGTCGTCCTGGTCGGGGTCGTCCTGTGGGGCGTGCACATGGGGATCACGCAGGGGTTGCTGGCGACGATGGTGGCCGATACCGCGCCGGCCGACCTTCGCGGCACTGCCTACGGCTTCTTCAACCTGGTCAGCGGCATCGCCATGCTGCTCGCCAGCGTCGTGGCGGGTCTGCTGTGGGATCGGTTCGGGGCATCGGTTACGTTCTATGCCGGTGCGGCTTTCTGCGTCATCGCGCTGATTGGCTTGGCGTGGCATCCCGCGTCGCGGCGGGCACGCGCCTGAACGAAACGACGGGCTGCTTACCCCGGTGGCCACTTAAGTCGGTTCGCTGTTCCATTGCTCCCCGAACCCCTAGTTCAGCGCCTGAGGAGCCTGGAGTTCGGCATCCTGCCACGCGTGAACTGCACGATTGCTCCAGGTGCGGTCATTCACTATGTTTCCGGCATGCTGATCCAACGTCGAACATACTGGTCGCTACGCGGCCTTCATGACTGCAGCGTCCGCCCCAGACGGGTGGTGGCGCTCTTGATGTTGTTCCTGCTTGGGCTTTCCGTGTGGGGCGCACCAGTCGCCTCTGCTCAGTTTGCGTTGGAAGACGGCATGACTTCCCGGTCGATGGAGATGTCCCATCAGGATCGCTGCAACGATGATTGCTGCGATCCGATGCCGATGCGTTGCCCTGCTCCTTGCGCGTTGCTGTGCCTGATGCTGCCGACACGCTCGGCTCATAGTCTTGTGGCGGAGCCACTCCTTAAGGAATGGGATGGGGTGGTCGCAGACCTTCGGACCGGCCGGGAGATTGAAGTCGAGGATCCTCCTCCCCGCGGGTGAGACGGCCTGATCACTTTCGACTTCAATGCTTGAAACTGGAGAATGAAGATGAAGCGTTTTGTCCTTTTCGGAGTGGCTACCTTGTTGGCAGCCACGGCAACCGCCTATGCGGCGCCGGATGCCGTCATGCAGGCGGTGGAAACCTGTTGCGATCTGGTTTTGGCCTGCTGCAGCGCGGGTGGGGATTGCTGCTAAGCGGACCTTAATGGTCTGAGTGGCCGGGGCGTCCACCTGTGAAGGTGGGCGCCTCTTTTTTTGGGCGCCCCCATATCCTTCGACATTTCTGGAAATCGGAAAGCGTCAGACCCATATTGGGGAACGATATCGACCTGCCGAAAGCGCCCCGACATGGATCTGGACACCGCCGCCCGCTGCTTCGCCGAACTGGGGCACCCGTCGCGCCTGGCCGTTTACCAGCGGCTGGTGCAGGCCGGGGATGCGGGCATGCCGGTGGGGGCCATCGCGGAGGAGTTGGGGATCGTGCTGTCCACCCTGTCCCACCATATCAAGCTGCTGGTGCAGGCGGGATTGGTGGAGCAGGTGCGCGAGGGGCGGTCGCTGATCTGCCGGCCCCTCTATCCGCAGATGGAGGCGCTGCTGGCCTTCCTGAAGGAACAATGTTGCATGCGGCCGGTCACGGCGGCGGGCTGTTGTGCGGAACCCGCAGCCGCGTGACGGCGGCCAGCACCGGAACGCAGATGGCGATGCCCAGCCACAGGACGGGAATGTAGGAGCCCGATATCTCCCACAACAGCGCCACTAGCATCGTGGCCAGCGCCTTGCAGACCGAACCGGGCAGGCTCATCAGCCCGTTGACGGCGCCACAGGCGCGTGCGGTCAGCATCACCGGCACCGCCGCCGCCCGGATGATGGTCATCCCGCCCGATGACGGCCAGATGCAGGGGCAGGCACAGCAGCAGATTGAAACCCGCCAGCACCTCCAGCGTACCGCGCCAGCCCAGCCGGTCCAGCAGAAGCTGGGTCACCGGCACGAAAACCGTGCTGGCGAAGCCGCCCCTGAGGGTCAGGGCCGTGATGCCGCGCCGCCGCGCCATAGCGGTGGGAGACGACGGCGAACCCCGGCTCATACAGGGTCATGGCCTGAGCCAGCCCGATCAGCGCGAACAGCGGTGGCAGCGTCCAGGCCGCTCCGGCATTGGCTCAGCCGGCCAGGGCCACCGCCGCCAGCACCGACCCGGCCGCCATCACCCGCCGCCCGCCGCCCCGGTCGATGGCGCGCCCCACCGGATAGGCGGCAAGACCTGCGACGCCCAGGGCCAGCGAGGCCAGCCCGAAAGTCTCCGTTCGGCCCCAGTCAAACTCCGTTGCCATCGGGGTGGCCAGCAGGGGGAAGGCATAGATCAGGCTGCCCCAGGAGATGGACACCTCCGGAAACTGCCAATTTCTGCTATGATGAGGCATGCAGCCTGTAGCGGGGTTGGTCATGTCGGGCCAGGGCGGTTTCTGGGATTTTGAGGATCGTCTGCGTGAGTTGTCGGCGGAAGGTGATCCGCTGGAGCGGCTGTCGGCGACGGTTGATTTTGAGCAGTTCCGGCCGGTTCTGGCCAAGGCGCTGCGGCGCTGCGACCCGCGCAAGGGCGGTCGCCCGCCCTTTGATGCGGTGCTGAAATTCAAGATGCTGGTGTTGCAGGCGCTGCACGGCTTGTCGCTGCAACAGACCTCGTATCTGGTGCGTGACCGGCTGAGCTGGATGCGGTTCTGTGGCTTGGGTCCGGGGGATGGGGTGCCCGATGCCAACACGTTGTGGGATTTCCGCGAGGCGTTGATCGCGGCGCGAGCGCTGGACGCGCTGTTCACGCGGCTGGATCAAGCGATTATTGCGGCGGGTTACCTGCCGATGTCGGGTCAGATCGTGGATGCCACGCTGGTGGCGGCGCCGCGTCAGCGCAACAAGGAGGACGAGAAGGCGGCGATCAAGCAGGGCCGGTCGGCTAAAGAGATCTGGCCCGATCAGCCGGCCAAGGCGGCGCAGAAGGATGTGGATGCGCGCTGGACGGTGAAGTTCACCAAGGCTAAGCCGGCGGCCGAGGGGGCACCGCAGCCGCCCGACATTGCCATCCCCTTCTTCGGCTACAAGGCACATATCGCCATCGACCGGCGGCATGGGGTGATCCGGCGCCGGCTGGTCAGCGATGCCGCCGCCCATGACGGTGCACGCCTGCGCGAGGGACTGATCGACCCGGACAACACGGCGTCTGGCGTCTGGGCCGACACAGCCTATCGTTCGCAGGCCAACGAGGCGTTCCTGCGCGAGGCCGGCAAGGTCAGCCATATCCATGTCAAAAAGCCCAAGGGCAAGCCGATGTCCAACCGCGCCGCCCGCGCCAATGCCCGTAAAGCTGCCATCCGTGCCAAGGTCGAGCATCCGTTCGCCATGCTGAAAGGATCGATGCGGCTCTTCATCCGCACCATCGGCATCAAACGCGCCGAAGCCGCCATCACGCTCGCCGCCATGGCCTACAACATGAAACGATGGGTCTGGCTCAACGGGAGAACTGCGTCCGCATGATGCCAATTTCGCCCGAAAGGGCGCCTTTGGCAGGCCGTGATGCGGCGGAAAACCGCCAAGCCGGCGCCGTGCTGCACAAATCCCGCTCCGGAAACGGCATCACAAAGGGTTCCCGGAGGTGTCCAGATGATCTGGGCCACACCCAGCCCGGCGATGACGCCGGCGGGGCTAGAGAGGGCCCCGCCCCGCATCATGCGGCCCCACAGCATGCCCGTGCCGGAACCGGCGCCGGCGGCGGGCAGCCGCAGCCGACAGCCCCCACCGCCTGGGCCTTGGCATCCTTGTCGCAACAGGCATCAGCGTCGGTCGGTGCGGGACCGCCGCAACAATCCGTCGCCGCCGTGCCGCTGGCCAGATTGACACTGCACACGCCGGTTTCGGGCAGTTCCAGCCGCATCTCCGCGGCGGCGGCGTAGTCGCCGGCCAGGAAGGCCGCCACCGACCGCACCTGTTCATAGCCCGTGGCCATCAGGAAGTGAGCGCGCGGCCATAGCTCTTGATGCCGACCGTATATAAGCTCGGCTCCGGATGCGCCAGCTCCCGGGCCCCATGGGGCCGGACGGTGCCGCAGCTATGCAGGTTGGGGTCGATCAGCGGACCGAGCGTCGCTGTGCTTTCCAGCCACGGGTCCAGGCCCAGCCGCAGTTCGCGCAGCATATCCAGGTCGGGGCGCTGGCCCGTGGCGACGACCACCTGATCCACGTCCGCCACCCTGCGCCCGTCGCGCCCGGTGACGGTCAGGCCGCCCAGTCCCTGCTGGAATGGCGCCGTCTTGAAGCCGGTGAAAAGCTCCATCCGGCCACTGTCGGCCAGAGCGCGCAGGGCACTGCCCAGAGCGCCGCGGGCGGCCAGCGCGTCGGCATCGCCGCCGCCGAAGGTGCGGCGCAGATCGGCACTGCGTACGGCCCAGCTGATGCGGGTGCCCGGCGCCTGTTCGGCTAGGCGGGCCAGATCCAGCAGGGCATTCGCCGCAGAATGGCCGCCACCGATGACCAGCACATGCTGGCCGGCATAGCGGTCCCGGTCCCGACCCGCCATGTCGGGGATGCGATAGGCGATCCGGTCGGCCACCGCCGCCTCCCCGATGGCGGGCAGCCCCTCGGCCCCGGCCGGGTTCGGCTGCGACCTGGTGCCCGACGCATCCAGCACGGCCGCCGCCAGCATGTCCACCTCGCCCGACGGCGTGGCCGCGCGCAGCAGGAAGGGGGCCTGTTCCCGCCCCGCGCTCCTGACCTTGTCGAAACCGGCCCGGCTGATCGCCGTCACGCGGTGGCCCAGGCGCAAGCGGCCGGCGATGGCGGGCAACCGGGACAGGGGGTGCAGATACTGCTCCACCAGTTCCGCCCCTGTCGGCAGCACATCGTCCGGCGGGGATGTCCACCCCGCCGCCGCCAGCATCGCGCGGGCGGCCTTGTCGATATTATATTGCCAGGGGGAGAAGACCCGGACATGTGCCCAGTCGCGGACATGGGCGGCGACATCATCGGAGGCTTCCAGGATCAGCGGGTCAAGCCCGCGGTCAAGGAGATGGGCGGCAGCGGCCAGCCCAACGGGACCGGCGCCGATGACGGCAATGGGAAGAGCGCTCATGATGGGCTCCATTCATTTCGATAATTGTGAAAATATCCCGCACCGCCGGATTGTCAGCGATATTTCCAATATTATAGAAATATTAACCTTGTCCCACAAACGGCCCTTTGACGGTCACTGTCCAACTTGTCCGCCTATCTGCCTTTACAATGACTTTCCGGACACATAGATTAACGGACAAGTTTACGGACAAAGGCGGACAGTGATGGTCGAAATCGGGTATGCGCGCGTCTCCACCAGCGAACAGGACCTCGCGCTCCAGTTCGACGCACTGGCCAAAGCCGGCTGCACCCACGTCTACGAGGACAAGGCCTCCGGTGCCAGGACTGACCGGCCCGGCCTGACAACTGCCTTGGCCTTCCTGCGGGAGGGCGACGTTCTCGTTGTCTGGAAGCTGGACAGGCTCGGCCGTTCTCTCCCGCATCTGATCGAAACCGTCACAACACTGGAAGAACGGGGCATCGGCTTCCGGTCTCTGACGGAAGCCATCGACACCACCACGCCAGGTGGACGCCTGATCTTCCATATTTTCGGGGCGTTGGGACAGTTCGAACGAGATCTGATCCGGGAACGGACCCGCGCAGGCCTGGATGCTGCCATCGCCCGTGGGCGACGTGGTGGCCGCAAGCCCGTGGTCACGGACGACAAGTTGCGGCGAGCAAAGACCCTTATCGCCCAGGGCCTGACGGTCAGGGAAGCGGCGGCCAGGCTCAAGGTCGGGAAAACCGCCCTCTATGCAGCCATGGAAAAGGTTTCCGACACCGAAATGGCTGGCTGAAAGTCACTGTTCGCCCTACGTTCGCGCGAACCGGACAATATGATCACTTTCGTGTCCGGACCCCAAGCTGGTTCTGCGATCCGCACAGTCCCTGGCAGAAGGGCGGCATTGAGAATGCCAACGGACGGGTGCGACGCCGTTTGCCGCTCGACAGTCCGGTCGAGGATCGATCCTCGACCGGACTGTCGGCCATCGCCACCAGGATGAACGACACACCCCGCAAGTGCCTGGGATGGCAAACGCCAGCAGAGGCTTTCAGCAATAAGCTGGCGACCATCACGGGAACCGGGTAAAGGGAAATTCAACCTCGTCGCACTTCAACGTGAATCTGCCTAGCGTTTCGAGATGGCCTTTCAGCGCATGCCCAACTTCTGCGCCAGCCCCGGACTGGTGAACCTGATACTCGTTGGACCAAAGTTGCTCGGGTCCAGCGGCGCGTTGGAAATAGGCATTTGTCCGCCATCGCTGCCAACGCTACGTCGCGTCGCGCGTGATGCGACAGCAAAAAAAGCGACTATCATCGCCAACAGAACGACCAGACCGATGATTGGTTCCCACGCGCCCATGTGCCTACCTCTCGTCAGTCAGCCATTGTAACAATCGCGCGATAGCGCGAAAACAACCAGCATATATCAATCAGATAACATATCATGTGACCTTCACCGTGGTCAATCAGATGTACCGCCCCGTGGTCGAACTCGTGGTCGCAGGCTCCCGTCTGTGGAAGCCTCTGGCACTGCTATGGGGGGCTGCGCGGGGTGCGCTTGGCCGGGAATGCTCCGGGCATTATCTGGCAAGGGCACACCACTTTGGTCACCTGTTTGATCGACATCCAGGTGTCGGACGCCATCTCGTTCATCTTGTAGACCCGAGGCGGCTACTGGCCGGGTCGGGTAAGAGGTTGCTTGGCCCGATGCAGGACCAGCGTCGCGGTGGGGAGGGCCCGTCAGCAACTCGCCCTGGGGCAACGTAACCCCGACGGGGACTGCGGTGGGCGCATCGGTCGTGGTGTTGGCCACGCCGGCGCCGTCGGGGGCAGCGGCTGGGACCAGTTGGCCCTGAGGCGGTGCGACCGGACCGGGCACCGGCGTGGTGCCAACCGGATCCATCGCGGTGTTGGCACCAGCGGCCGGCATGGTGTGGCTTCGGGTTCCGCCGGCACTGTCAGGAGCAGCAACCGGCACGGGTTGACCCTGAGGCGGTGCGACCGGACCGGGCACCGGCGTGGTGCCAACCGGATCCATCGCGGTGTTGGCGCCGGTGGCCAGCATGGTGTGGCTTCGGGTTCCGCTGGCACTGTCAGGAGCAGCAACCGGCACGGGTTGACCCTGAGGCGGTGCGGCTGGGCCGGGCACCGGCGTCGCGCCAACCGGATCCAGCGCGGTGTTGGCACCAGCGGCCGGCATGGCCTGGGGCTGCGCTGTGCCGGCATTGGCAGGAGCAGCATCCGGCACGGGCTGACCCTGAGGCGGTGCGACCGGACCGGGCACCGGCGTCGTGCCAACCGGATCCAGCGCGGTGTTGGCACCAGCGGCCGGCACGGCGTGGCTACGGGTTCCGCCGGCACTGTCAGGAGCAGCAACCGGCACGGGTTGACCCTGAGGCGGTGCGGCTGGACCGGGCACCGG
>NZ_JBXAFZ010000026.1:0-73352 GCF_058793615.1 Niveispirillum sp. GW835-FHT14G11 | reverse complement strand
CCTTGCGTCGTGCCATCGTGAAGCTCCTTTCGCATCTCACTATGGCCCAGCCGAGCACGGAATTCCCGATAGTCCCCCTATTTGCCGCTCTCGGAGAACTTTCAATCGGCGTGGGCGTATCCAGACCGCCGGTGGCCAATTACAACGACCAGATCACAAGGTGAGCCGAGTGAAGCCGTTCTCTTGTCAGTCAGGACGGAACGGATAACCTGTGGTACGATTCACAGCTACGGCCATATGGTGAGCACGCGCTGTCAGGAGGTTAAAATGAGCGTAATTGATCAGCGGTATCTACAAAACATTTTGGACGAAGTGGCGGCCGGCACCATAGAATTTCAGGCCGTAGATCAAGTTTGCGCTGAGATTGTTGGGTTGCCAAACGCAGAGCCACTGTCCACACTTGAAGCGGCAAAGCGCAACCAGCATTTTGAGCACTTGGTTCGTCAGGGTATTCTACGCGCTGAGCGGACGGGTGATGGCAATTACTGGCATGTTTTTCGCTAATCACAAGGTGAGGAACGAGATGAGCCTGCGCGGATTACTGAAGACTGCGATAGGGTCGTTGTGGGCGCTCTGGGTTATTGCCACATGCCTGGGACATGCCGGGTTCGGTGGGCAATGGTTCATAGTCGGGGGCTTTTTCCTCGCCATCAATGTCCCCGTCAGTCTCTGGTATCTGAAGGTGGACACGATGCACGGCCACCTGACCACAAGGTGAGGAAGGCGATGCTTGAAGCGGCATTTGAGCGGATGACGGCTGCGATCAAATCGGCGGCGGCGAAATCATCTCGAAAGGATGCGGACGACGAAGCCAACCGTTTAGAGCTGCGAAAGCTGGGCGATGACCCTTCATCCCAGCAGGCCGTTTGGGAACTGTGCGAGGGGGATTGGTCTCTGGTATACAAGTGGCGATGGTACGATCAATCGCGTGCGTTTTCTGTTCGGCCCGACATGAACATCCTGACCGTTACGCTTGCCAATGGCATGAAAGTAATCCGGACCGCAGAAGAGCGATTTGAGGATTGAACCTATGACCAAAAAGACCCCCCAGGCCCTGCTGAACTAGGCCCGGTTCGCGGCCGACCAGACGCGGCTTGTCGCAGACCGTGCCTGCGCCGTCAGTCTGTACGGCCTGGCTGGCGAGTTTCGTTCATGGGCAAACTGAGTCGGAGGGGTATGTGCCACGTAACTCCACACTAGAGAGGCATGAACAGCTCGAGCTCAGTTGCGAGCTCGTGGCCTATTGGTACTTTCGGCTGAATGGCTTCCTGCTGCTCGAAAACTTTGTCGTCCACAATGTGTCCGATGGCGGCCAGCGAACTGATGCGGATCTGATCGGTGTCCGCTTCCGACATCGAAAAGAATTTCTGTACGATGCCGTGCCAATGGTCGACGACGTCGGGCGTTTGCAACTTTCTCCCAACTTCGATGACATAGTGATCGTCGAGGTAAAGACGAGCCGGCGATGCACTCTGAATCGGTCCTGGACAGATTCCCAGCGACAGAATGTGCAGCGCGTGATTGCAGCAATTGGATGCATACCGTGCGCAGAGATCAATACTGTCGCCGATTCTCTCTACCAAACCGGTTTGGCCATTCACGGTGCAACACGCATTCGGCATGTTGCGGTTGGTGGGGATCGGAATTCCACGTTGGGCGATCTCAAACCCGATATGGTGCAGTTGATCTGGGACGAGGTGCTCGCCTTCATCTGGACGCGGTTTTCAGAACATCATGAGCACAAACGACATGTCTCTCAATGGAGTAATGAGGGGAGAAAGTTGCACGAGCTAGCCGGCCGTTTTCCAGGCGCCCTAGAGAGCTTCATATCGACAGCAAAGGATGCCATGAGGATCCGGCATGGTTGAGGCGACCACAAGGTGAGCGAACATGGCCACCGCAACCTATCTCGGACAGAGCGGCTCGCCTTGATGACCAACACATGAAACGTAGAGACGCCGATAGGAGACAAGTAGATGGCAAAGGAACTGATCCGCATGGAACAGGGCGTGGAACTGTGGCGCATCACCCATCCAGCCGACTCCCAGGTGCAGGCATTCATCATCAAGGACCCCACCCGAACACCTGAAGAGTGGACTGCAGGTGAACCCGCCGACGCGGAGAACATATTCGGTGAGCGGCTTGAGAATGCGATGGTCGAGCCGCCGATCTTGTAGAGCGGTATCCATCCTTTCGGAGACCGCCGATGGTCTGGTGCTGTATTGGCCAGAGCATTCGTTCCTGGCGCTGGTGTCGGCGGAGCCAAAACAGGTCACAAGGTGAGGGCGCTCTATGAGCACGGACAAGACGGGCGTACCTAGCCGGATAAAAGTTGGGCACGCGGTCAAGGTTGACGGTAATCCGGTTGGGCGCGGCTCTGTGTTGGCTATCCAGGACGAGGTCGTGACTGTTATCGACCTCACCCTTGAGACCGTGTGGCAGGGGCCACTGGCAGCCGTATCAGCGGCAGTGGGGGAGCAATGGTGGGCCTGGCCAAATTTCCATTACCCGCCATCGGATATCGCAAGGGCATGGATCGGTCAGTTGCTTGGGAGCGGCGCGTCAGTCGGGATCGGATTGGTGTCGTTGCATCCCGACGTGGCGAATGGTCTGATCTGGGGGTCCGACGCATATGGTTGCGACGCGATAGCTGGACAGGATGTGCATCGGGCCTTGGCTTGGGCTTCAAGGCAACATGACCGCGATATGCGACATCCCGCAGAAAGTGGCGGCTCATGGACCACAAGGTGAGCGAGTAGGTCTGGAATCTGCTGACTAAAGTCCCGACCTTCACGTTATCGAAATACCAGGGCTCGGAGGCCAAGATGAGCAATGAAATGACCGGTGACGGTGCCAATGGAGGGTATGAGGCAACGCTTCGTTCGCTGATCAACGGTCCGCGACCGCGGCAGGATCTCGACCCGAGCATCGCGCGACGGCTCGAACGGAACGGGCATTACGTCGTTGTTCGACAGACCAGCCCTCACCCCGGCCACCTCGGGCGGCACATCGACCACCTTGCTCTTACCGCCCTTGGCAATGAAGCAGCCGCTTCCGCAGCGGAGACGGGTGAGCCGCCTGCAGGTCTATTGCAGCCAGGTCGCCATCTTCCCGACTTCGCAGGGATCGGATCCCGCAAGCCCCCCAGCGCCGGCGGCGATGGCACATCAGGTTTTATTGCCGGAGTCCTCGTTGGCACAATCATCTCAGCGGGATCCTGATTTCTACCCCCTTAGACCTGCCGAGGGTAGGGCAGTGAGGCTTGATCGATGTGGACCAGGCCGACGGATTGTCAGCAAAATGCTCGCCGGCTTTAGCGGCGTAGCCACAAGGTTGGGGAACAAATGGTGCAGCCGATCGAAGCTGGATACTACTGGGTGCATTTGGGTTTGATGCCCCTTCTGATGGAATGGGACGGTGCAACTTGGTGGCGGTGTGGGCGCCGTGAGCCTGTTCCTGCTGACGAGCTCCGTGTAGTTTCTGATCGCATATTACCCCCTGATCCATCGGTGCGCACCTGAAGGACGAGAAGGTGAAGTGATGTTGACAGTTCAGGAGCGAGACTTATTCGATGGGTGGGTTCACCGTCGCCACCGATGTTTTGAGATGCCCCAGGGGCTACCGACAGCAGCAACAGCGGCCCTCGTGGTCGCTTTAGGCGGCTTTGGCGTAGGTCAACCGGTCATCGTAGCGGTCGGTGCACTTGCGCTGCTTCACGCCGCCCGCAGGTGGAAAGGCTTAAGGTTGGTCAACCGTGAGCAATGGCAATCCCCAGTACCGCCCTTTGCGATCGAACGGATGAAAGCAATATGCAGCGACGACACGAAAGATTGGCTGGAATCATATCGTCGACTAGATTCTCACAATCTCTTACGGTTCAGCCATCTTGCAGAAATTTTAGTATCTGACGCCAACACATACGAACGGCATCAAGAATTGGCGAACATCCAAGCCTCCGCCTTCGGAGGAACCGTCGGTAACAGGGATTGGACCAAGAGGTGGGAGCGACATATGGAGGTAGAGGTTGACTGGAGAAGCAACTCCTCCTCTGCGGCTGGGGGCTCAGCACCGGGCTACCAGACACCGCCTGCGCACCTGAATACCATCCAATTCCGGGACCGTGACGGTGTGTGCATCCTATACGAAGTACGCGGAATTGAAGGCAGCACAGAATTCCCATACCGCAATTATATTGGCTCTTTGAAAGAAGCCGTGGCTATTGGTCGGACCTATCCCGGTATATATGGAGATGGGGCCGCAACACACATTTACCGCGTGCGACTGGAGAGATATCCTGAAGGCCATGAATACCACCATTCTTCGCGGTATACCCATCATTGGAGAGTGGGTAGCGACGGGCATTTACAGCCGATCACGTTTTACAGTCGCAGTTGGTCAACGAAGCGGTTGGCCTCTGGAGATTATGCGAGTTCGCTCCCGGCAATGAGCTACCGTTCTAACACGCTGGAGGGCCAGCTTGTGGACTTGGCTAATGTTGCCCGAGCAATTGGATTGAAGTTGGCAGCCGATGCAGTTCTCAGCCATGTGCATGGACGGCAACCCTTGTCCTTCAAAGGCAACCGTACAACTCGCTGAGGGTAACGCAACCTCTATGCATTATGAGTGTATTAATCGCGGCGAGCTTGCAGCACGGTACCAGGCCTCCTAGTTAAGGTTATAGTCAGCGGACTGCGCCAAATGGAGGAAGAGTTGTTGAAAATCACACAACATATCGTGGCGTGTGGCGCCGCTATGCTCTTCATTCTATGCGGCAGTCGCGCACTGAGCTATTTGACGGAGACGACGGAAAATAAATGGCTGGTGCTGGCCGCCGCCGTTGGCGGGGCATTTGCGGCGGGGGGTGGTTTGATCATGTGGGCCTTGCCCAATCGCAAGAATGCTTCTGGCCGAAACAGGGAGTTAGCCGAATTGGCGGCGTTTGATGCGGCATGCAATCGGTTCGACGACGCGATTTCGGATTTCAAGAATTCGCCGACTGGTGAGAAGGCCTTGGTGGCTATGCATCATGGTGACGACCTGTACAACCTGACCAAGGCCCACAACGGCGGCATGACGGATCTCCAGCCTGGATATGACATGGTGCTGGAAGCGGTCCGAAATCAGGCGAAGGTGGCCACGGCCATCGCACCTCCCCTGCTCGCCGCCTCCCTGGTCGCGGTGGCTTTTTTCGTGTTTCCGACGACGACCTCCGTCGGCGCCTTCTGGACGGCCTGGCTGTCTGTCGTGACCCCTTCCCTGCTTTTCTTCACCGGCTGGTACGGCTGGCAGCAGCGCCGGAAAGGCAAGGATATGATGATCGCGGTCATAAACATACAACGGGCCTAGCGATCGCACGAGGCCATTCCCCGGCGCTCCCGGCAGATCGGCAGCGCTAACGTTCAACTGGTCAGGCCGTGTAAGGTCGGCATGAGTAGGAGTAGCTGAAGGTGCCGAGACGATCGTCAAACGAAACGATCAATGCGTTGGAGCTTGCAATAGAGACGCATGTTGCTGCGCGCATCAGACTTCGGCGCGGCCTGCAAGGCATGTCGCAAATGAACGTCGCAAAGCGGCTTGGAATCACGTTCCAGCAATTTCAAAAATATGAACGAGCCAGCAATAGGGTATCGACAGCTAAACTCTATCGATTGTCGGAGATTCTCGATGTGCCCGTGACCTACTTCTTCGACGGGCTCGACGCGCCGGATGTGCGGCGGCCGTCGGTGGACTATTCCGAGAGTGCGACAGCATCGGCGCCCATGCTGTCCCGCAAGGAGCTGGATCTTCTGCGCCTATGGAGGGCGGCTCCGAACAGCATCGCCGCCGAGGTGTCAGGTCTCCTTCGTGCGGTTGAAGCTGGTCGGTCGGTTCCAGTGATGCCGGCGCCCCATGTAAACCCGACCAACGATGCACTGGAGGCACGGGTTCGTGCGGCTGACGAATTTGTTCCTGGTTCCAGCGCCGGTGCCGCAGACGTCCAGCCCGTGGATGACGAACCGCCCGTGAAACAACGCCGGCGGGGCGGGCGTCCGCTAGGTAGTAAGAACCGCCCGAAAGCGTCGGTGCCGGCGCCGGTCGCCAGCAAGGTTTGGTCACCTCGCGACATCTGGCGGCGGTAGCCTTCGCGCTTGCGTGTTGCCGGACACCGATGGACTGGTAAACTAGAGTCCGAACATCGCCTGATCCTGGCACCTGGTCATCAAGGAGAACCTGATGCTCTCGAAGAAGGAACGTCAGCTGTTTAAAGGCTGGCTGTATCGCCGCCATCGCTGCTTCGATTATCCGTGGTACCAGGCCCCGCTCGCCGCAGCGGGCGCTGCGATGATCCTCGGGGGCTTTGCTTTCGCGCAGGGCTGGCTGACGGTCGCCGGCTCCTTGGCCTGGTGCTGGGCGTTCTATCTGGTGACGCGGGTCCGATTGAATGATCGTAAAACTTGGCGCGTGCCCGTTGCCGGCTACGCGATAGAGCGGATCGCAGCCGTTTGCAGCGACGAAACGAAGGCGACGCTGGAGCGATTCCGCGCAAAGGCCCATGATGGGGTACTGCGGTTTTCGCACCTTGAAGAGGTGCTTACGGAAGATGAATTCGTGAACGCCCGTGGTCGCAATGCCGACCTGGCGGGTCAGCAGGCCGCCGCTCTGGCAAATGCGTAAACGTAAGGCCCGCAGCAGAAATGGACATCGTTGAGAGAATGGCGGCCGAAGCGACCATTTCGGCCATGACGGTAGAGCTGGCGGCGACCGCAACCAAGATCCGGCCGGAAGTTTCGGACGTCCGGTTTCGGATCATGGCGTTGGTTGGTGCGGCCGCCATTCTTCAGAACCAATCAGGTGCGCCGTTCGACCTCGCGGAGCATCTTCGTCGCGCGGCTGATGAGTTTGACGACCATCGGCAACGTTTGACTGATACGGTCTGACCCAGGCCACGATAGCCGGCTCGGGCAGCGGTCACGGCCGATGCAACGCATCCCGCTTGCGCCGCCTGAAATCACCGGGCAACTCGAAGGTTCCCGACCATAGCCCGCGGCCGGCTACCTGCGCCTCTGCTTCTTCCGAGAGGTATGAGCCAGTATGCCGGTTGTAGGAGACCGCATAACCGGCCCGCACCGTACGCGTCCGGCGTGGACCGCCTTGCCGTTGGTTATGGGTAGCTGAGAGTCTTTGCGTAAGCGCGATAGCGCGGACGCAAACGAGTGGCAAACGTGATGGCTTATCAGCGGCTGGAGATTTTGACCGGGACGGAACGGCGGCGTATCTGGTCGGATGCGGAGAAGGTCCGGCTGGTTGAGGCGGCGTTCCGTCCCGGCATCGTGGTCAAGGAAGTTGCCCGGCGTTTTGGGGTCCATGAGAGCCTACTGTACCGGTGGCGCCGGCAACTGGGCGTCTCCGTTCCAGAAATCGACCACCCGGTTCCGGCCTTCACGCCGGTCCAGCTTGCGTGCGTGGGTGAGGCGAGCGTCATGCCCGCCATGGAGGCGTCAGTGCCGGCCCCCAGTGTTCCCGCCGTATCGGCGGCGGAGATCTCGGTGCTTCTGCCCGGCGGGGTCGAGGTGCGGCTGCGAGGGTCGGTGGATCCGGGGTTGGCAACGGCGGTGATCCGGGCTGCTGGAGGGGCGGGATGATCCCGATCCCGCCGGGTGTGCATGTATGGCTGGCGACAGGCCGGACGGACATGCGCAAGGGGTTCGACAGCCTTGCCCGGCAGGTCCAGGAGGTTCTGGGGCGTGATCCCCATGGCGGTCACCTGTTCGTCTTTCGCGGTCGCCGCGGTGACCTGGTGAAGGTCATCTGGCATGACGGCCAGGGCGCCTGCCTGTTCACCAAGCGCCTGGAGCGCGGCCGGTTCATCTGGCCGTCTGTGGTGGACGGGGCGGTGACGCTGAGCCCGGCCCAGTTGGGCTATCTGTTGGAAGGGATCGACTGGCGGCTGCCGCAGCACACGGCTAGGCCGGAACGGGCGGGCTGAAAAGCTGCAGACAGGATGACGTGGGCATGATTCAATGACCCCATGTCCAGCTCCATTCCGCCTGTCCCCGCTGCCGACACCCTGCCCGCCGACCTCGCGGCGGCCCATGCGCTGATCCTGGCGTTGCAGGGGGAGTTGGCCAGCGCACGGCAACAGGCCGGCGAACGGGAGATCGAGATCGAACGGCTGCGCCTGGCGCTGGCCAAGGCCCGGCGGGAGCTTTACGGCCAATCGTCCGAGCGCGGTCGGCTGCTGGTGGAGCAGTTGGAACTGCAACTGGAAGAGTTGGAGGAGACCAGCGCCGAGGATGAGGTGGCCGGCGAACTCGGCGCCCCGACCCCCGCCTTTGCCGGTACGCCGCGCAAGCCGGCCCGGCGGCCGCTGCCAGAGGCGCTGCCACGGGAGCGGATCGTGCATCCGGGTCCGTGTACCTGCGACCGCTGCGGTGGCAGTGCCTTGCGCAAGATCGGCGAGGATGTGCTGGAGAGCCTGGAATGCGAGCCCCGCCGCTGGAAGGTGGTACAGCATGTCCGGGAGAAGTTCGCCTGCCGATCCTGCGAGGCGGTAAGCCAGACGCCGGCCCCCTCCCACCCGATCCGCCGTGGGCGGGCCGGGCCGAACCTGCTGGCCATGGTGCTGGCCGGGAAATATGCCCAGCATCTGCCGTTGCACCGGCAGAGTGCCGCCTATGCCCGTGAAGGGATCGACCTGGATGTCTCCACCCTGGCCGACTGGGTCGGCGCGGCGGCGGCAACCCTGGGCCCGCTGATAGGAGCGATACGGTCCCACGTGCTGGCGGCGGAGCGTCTGCATGGTGATGACACGCCGGTACCGGTCCTGGCCAAAGGCAAGACGGCTACCGGCCGACTATGGGTCTACGTGCGGGATGACCGGCCGTTCGGCGGCAGCGATCCGCCCGCCGCCCTCTACCATTATGCCCGCACCCGCGCCGGCGAGCATCCGCAGCGGCACCTGGCCGGCTGGGCCGGAATATTCCAGGCCGACGCCTATAGCGGCTACGCCGGCCTCTACGAGCCCGCCCGCAAGCCCGGCCCGCTGCGCGAGGCCGGATGCTGGAGCCATGTCCGCCGCCGGTTCTTTGACTTGGCCAAGGAGGGCAAGTCGCCTCTGGCGGCCGAGGCCGTGAAGCGCATCGACGCACTGTTCGCCATCGAGCGCACAATCAACGGCCTCACCATCGCGCAACGTGCCGAAACCCGCCGGGAGCAAAGCCGCCCCCTGATCGACGATCTGGAGCAATGGCTCCGCCACGCCCGTGCCCGCCTGTCGCCCAAGTCGGATCCCGCCAAAGCCATGGACTACGCCTTGAACCGTTGGGGCGCCATGACCCGGTTCCTGGAGGACGGACGCATCTGCCTGTCGAACAACGCCGCCGAACGAGCCCTGCGCGGCATCGCCGTCGGCCGCCGCAATTGGACCTTCTGCGGCTCCGATGCCGGTGGCGACAGGGCCGCCGCCATCTACACCCTCATCGAGACCGCAAAGCTCAACGACGTCGATCCCCAAGCCTGGATCGCCGATGTCCTCGACCGCATCCACGACCATCCCGCAAAGGCAATCGCCGAACTCTTGCCATGGAACTGGAAGGCAAAAACCTGAAAAGGGTCTACGCCGGATGCTTACCCCGCACCAGCCACGAATTCAGATTCAAGCCGCCGCTGTAAAGCAGACCCCCAGCATACGACCGTACCGGTCAGTGCCGCGGCTCTGGCATCGGACGTCACCGGTTCCAATTGCCTGGAACAAGGCTCGGGCTGCGTGCTCGCCGCAGGGATACCGTGCGGACGTGGGGCTGAGACACCATTGGTCACGCTCCGGCGCATCGATGTCATGGAGCTTCACCTTGGTGCCTTCCAGGACCACCGTATCACCGTCCAGGACCCTGGGCCGACCAGCGAGGTCCTTGGCGACCGACGTCGTGGGCAACAGCAGCAGAATAGCCATACTGCTCACCCAGTATCTTTTCCCCGGCCCCACCCCCATCACAAGCTGAGCTCGATGTCATGATAATGCTGCGGGGTGCTGGTCGGGGTGGCACCCGCGCCATGCGGAACCGGCGCTGCCGTGGGACCCGCCTGCGGCCCCTGCATTGGCGGGGTCCGCCCGAGGCCGGCCTGAGGACCCGCCATTCCTCCGATCCACCGATCCAGAATATCATTCTCCCGAGCGAGTGGATGGCCAACGCCCATCAACGCTGAGCTGGCTACACCTGTTTGCGCCTCCAGCAGCTTGGTGAGCCCCTTGAGATCATCGACATAGAGCTTGGCCTGAACGCGGGCCCGCGACAGCACGACATAGAACGATTGCTGGTTGGCGAGTTTGTTATCCGCGGTCGCCAGTGCTCCCCAGACAGCGGTAGTCGTTCCTCCCTGCGATGCATAGACCGTGCGCGCGTAATCGTAATCCATGTGGCGCAGCGCCGCGTCGTTGACGTCGAACTGCCCGATCCGACCATCTTCAAAGCGGATATGGACGGTTCGGCCATCGACTTCCACCACGTCTGCACGCCGGCCATTGACGGTGCCTGCGACCTTGTCGTTGTTGGTCCATCGAATGCGCTCACCGGCTCCGATCTGCCTCTGCACCACCTCGTATACGGCCACCTTGGCGCGATGGTTGGCATCGCCTGGCTTCCAATCAATCACCCGATCGCCATGCCGTAGGCTGACGGTCCCGGCCGCTTGGTTGACACGAACGACGGTGAGATATTCATCCTTGCGGATGGCGGCACCGCCGAGGCCGGTTACGAAGCGAACCACATCGCCGGCCTGATAGTTCGACGCCAAGGTAGATTGTGCCCGGGTGAACGACTTGTTTCTGAACGCCATCACGGTGGCCTGCTGAGCGCCAATCTCACCTTTCGCCGTAAGCCCCTCGTGAATCTCGTGGTTGATCGCGTCGCGCGTGAAGCGCGCTGGCGCCACGATCATGACCTTGCCCACGGCTCGATCCGCCTGGGGCAGGTCCAGCCAGTCGGCGGCAATCCGGCTGGCGATACTCAATCGGGAGGCCGGCTCTTCCTCGGTGCCGACCTGGATGATGTTGTCCGCCCCGACTTTAGCCAATGCCAGGGCCACCTTCCCTTCCGACGCCGCATAGACGCCGCTCCGCAGGTCCTCCTCCGTCTGGCGCTGGATGTCCGTCATATAGACGGTGGCCATCCCGGAACGCTGCATGATGTCGAAAGGCCTGCCGGCCTCCACGCTCCGGAGTTGCTTCACGTCGCCCAAGGTGATTGATCGCGCTCCGACCGCCTCGACGATCCGCACCAGGTCGGCCATCTGCCGATTGGACTCCATGGAGCCCTCATCCACGATGATGACCGTCCGCCCGAATTCGTCCCTCAGGCCTTCCAACTGTGCCGGCGACGCCTCCCCCCTGGCAACGTAGCCAAACTCCTGCAGGAACGATTCCAGGGTTTCCGCATTGATGCCGGCACCGTCCGACAATTCCTTGACCGCAGCGGTGGATGGCGCCAGCCCCAACACCTGGCTTCCCGCCAACCGGATACCGTCGACCACTGCCCGGGTCATTGTCGTCTTCCCGACGCCGGCGAGCCCTTGTACGGCCACAAACCTGTCAGGCGTGGCCAACAGGAAGGTAGCGGCCTCAGACTGTTCGGCGTTGAGCGGGTGTCGGGCCAGGAGATCAGTCCGCGCCGTCTGGTCCAGCAGGGGCGCGACGGCGCCCTTGCCCCGTCGGATGTGATCCACGGCCGCCTTTTCCGCTACAAGGGCTTCCGGGGTGGTGAAGTAGCGTTCGTTGCTCCGCGCCTTGCCCGACGCATGGGGGTTGCCGGCAGGGATCAGTGTCCCCTGCTTTTCCGCAAGCTCCACTGCTTGTTCAATTTCATCGACATTGTGGCTGCCAAAGCCAGCTTGCATTGCCGCCTTCAGCACATCGCCGCGGCTGAATACTGCTTCGCGTTCCGCCAGATGGGCGATGGCATATTCCAACGCCGGCGGCAATGACGACCGGGGAACCTCGGGCACCTCCAGACGCTCCTGGCTTGCCAAGGCGGTGGCCTTGTCGCCCGTATTGGCAAGGATGGACCTTATGGCCGCATGTCGGTCGTCAACGACCAGGCGAAGATCCATGCGCGCGCGCGAAAGGTTGACATAGAAACTCCGGATGGAGTTGAGGAAGCGTTCACGGCTGTTGATCGCAATGATGGCGCGACCCGCTGTCAGCCCCTGGGCCCGGAAAGTCGTCTGAACATGGTCGTGATCGATGTGCCGCAACTCGCCGGCAGAGTGGTCCAGGGACACTAGTCGGCCATCCTGAAGGCGGACGGTGGCCATCCTGTCATCGATCTGCTCAACGCTGCCCGTAGCACCGCCATCGATCTTCCGGCCGGCATCCTTGACCGTCCAGCGGATCTTGTCCCCTGCCATCAGGGCCAGCTCGCGCCGTTCGTAGATCTGCACTGCTTCACCCCGACGCACCTCCACCCCGTCTGGATCCCAACTGACTGTAGTGCCGTCCTTTGTCTGGAGCTGGATCTGATTTGTCTGCGCATCAACCCGCAGCACCTCCAGATGGTCGCCGGCCGCGATGCCCAAGCTTCGGATTGGACGTGTGAAGCGCACGACCTGGCCGACGGCATAGTTGTCGGCGACACGGGTCCGTACCTTCGTGGTGTTGGTGTTGGCCAGCACGCCGATCGTGCGCTCCACCCCGAGAAGTTGGCCCTCCTGCTTCAGCACTTCGCGCATCCCCGACGTGACGGCGCTTCGGGTGGCATTTGACGGAGCAATTACGACAGAGGTGGCTCTCTCTTCCGGTGACAGATCGGCCCAGCTCGCGACCGTAGCGGTCGCAACAGCATTGCGGATGGCGGCACCCACCGCTGCACCTTTCAAACCGGTCACGTCGGCGTTCGCCTCGACGATCCGGCCCTCTCCAAGAAGGCGGAAGGCGCGCGCCACGTTGCCATCGATGGACGCATAGACAGCGTCTCGGGTCTCAGGCGTCTGTTGTCGCCGGATCTCCGTCAAGGTGGCCGTGGTCATCCCGGCGCCCTGCGCCTGCTCGAACGGCGCACCTGCTTCAATGGCACCGAGCTGCCTGATGTCGCCGGCGTAAACGACACGCGGGATCTGCAACGCCGTCGCCACTCGGTTAAGGTCTCGCATCTGCGCCGTCGATAGCCTCCCCGCCTCATCCACAAGCAGAACGACGTCCTTCATCCGCCCCCGCATTTCCCTGAGGCCCGCTGCGGAATACCGCCCTGCTACCACGCCACCGAACTTGGTCAGGAAACTTGCAACTGTGCGGGCATCGAAGCCGTCTTCTTCAAGGCGCCGGACCATGGACGTCTGCGGCGCCAGCGCCAGGACTTGCTTGCCGTGACCCTCCGCGACAGCCTGTACAGCCTGGAAGAGCGTCGTCTTGCCGGTTCCCGCCCACCCTTGCAGCCCGACGAACCGATCTTTGCTGCCGGCGATCACCTGGGCAGCGGTTCGGGCTTCCCCGGAGATACCGGCGTTATCCAGGATTGAGCTGGCGCCCTCGGACGACGCCAGCGGTGATACCGCCCCCCTGCCCTCGTCAATGAGGCGCAAGGTCTCCCGCTCCGTCTCCAGCGCCGCTCCGGTCGTAATCATTCCCGCCTTGGCCATCTCGGGATGAACGGCCGGCAAGATGACGCTATTCTCCGTGAGGGTGGCAACGGCCTGGTCGATGTCATGCAACGAGAATTTCCCCAGCCCAGAGCTGAGGACAGCCGCCTTCAGGTTGCTTAAGCTGAACACGCTGCTGCGTTCGCTAAGATCCGCCAATCCGTAAAGCACCGCATCCATTGCCGTGTCGCGTCGGATGCCGGCATCGAGAGCAAGCGGGTCAGATATGGAATGCTCAGCCGATGCACCCAGGGCGGCACGCCACCGTGCAACCAGCGCCGTCATCGCTGACGTCACTTTCGAGAGGAAGGTTGGCGCCTTTGTATTCATTGTTGGAATCGGCGTGACGGTGGCCACCGTCTCCGCTCCCTGGTCTTGCGTCCGGCCAAGCTGATCCAGTTCGTAGCCCAGCTTGTTGGTGATAAGCTGCCAAGCCTCCATGAGCCGATCCGGTCCGACAGACTGCTTTGCCCGACGTGTCGCGACAGCGGCATTCGCGGCGGCCGTGGCATCAGCCCGTCCCCAAGCCTTCAGCTGCGCCTTGATCTCCTGGCGCCTCGTGCTGAATGTCTCGCATAGCTCCTTAGGCACGCCGGTGACCTCGAACAGCCCATCGTCGCTGGTTCGCTCCACCCCATATCCCAACGCCGTCAGCGACTTCGCAAGATGTGATCGATAGATCTGGCCGACCAGCATCTTGTTTGAATAGATCGATGGATTATGCAGGCTTCTCCAGCTGCCATCCGCGTCCCGAACCATGTTCGCAACGACGGCGTGCGTGTGCAGTTGGGGCTCCAGGTTCCGGCTTGCCTCCTCCCGGAACAGGGCAGCCACCATGTCCTGGCCGGTCGTGACTTCCATGACGCCGTTGACCGACTTGCGTGTCTCCAGGACATTCTTCTCCAGGTAGGCCAGCGCCGACGCAACAGCCTCATCATGGGCCTCAAGAACGGCCCGATCCCCTTTTACCAAGGCCAGAACCGACACCGACTTGGGCGCGCTAAATGTTAGGTCGATACCGGGGACATGGAGGCGCTCCATTGCACCGTCGGGGCCCTGAACGGTACGACCTAACTGCGGTCCGCCTGGCACTTGGCCCTCCAGTACGGAGCGGAAAATGTCCTGATCGACCGGTCCAGAAAGGCCCGCAGCGGCGGCGCCGGCACCATACCATGTGCTCGCGCGCAGTTCGGCACCGGTCAGAGGTCCGCCGCCACCGGTTGCCCCGATACCAGCCCACGATGGCCCGCCATCGGGACCGCCACTCTCGGTATCGACGGAGCTGCCCTGACCTTTGGAGTAGTAGTCGCCAGCCTTAGCGCCCTTGTAGTAGCTGGCCGCCTGGGCGCTTGAGCTGAGTGTCGATACTGACAGCATTGGATGCCTCAGATGATGTCCATATCATTGAGAAGGGACTGCGCGTCAGGTCGCCTCTCCGGTTCAGAATCTGGCCGCCCGTCGTCTTTCAACAAGTCACCCTGCCGCTGCACCTCACCACCGGTACCAGGTGGGCGGGCCTCCTTATTGGGGAGCAATACCTGCTCACCGCCGTCACGTCCCTCCTCCTCCTCCTCCATGCGCTCTGCAAGCGACTTCTTTTTGAACAAGTCATACCGCAGCACGAAACTGGGGGCTCCCGAAGGATAAGATTTGTGCGGTATCACGATCTTCCCGACGGGTATTCCTTGAGGCATACGGACGTAACAATGACCGTCGGGCAAATCCTGAATATCGGAAGCAAGTGCCAGCAACTCCTTCTCCCGCTGTTCGTTCAGTGCGACGGAATCGCGGGAATCAACAGCCCCGTAAGTCACGGTCTCACGGTAATCCAACACCGTCCTTTCGCCGATCTGATCTGAGCACCATTTCGCCACCTCGCCATCGCCGGTGGAGAAGATGAACCTCGTGCGCCAGTTGCCGGAAATTGCCTTTGCCCGTTTCTCACCATAGATCGCCTCCATCTGCGGGAAGTTCTGAATTCCGGCAACGGGACAAGCACCCTTCTGCCGCGTTTCGGCCGTCAGTGCCTCATAAGAAGGTATCTCCTGCAGGCTTGGCAGTTCGTCTGTGATGATCCAAATGCGCCGCGTGGGCGAAGAAGGTAGGGTCAACAGCCCGTTGACGATGATCTCCAGCCAAGCCGTTATCAATGGTCTCATCGTGGCGTGAAGATCCCCACGCGAAGGCAGGAACAGGAAGCCTTCGCCATCGTCTGCCTCAAGCCAGCGCCGGATGCTGAACCGTTCCCTGTCCATCGGCAGCCGGTCCAATGGATCAAGCCAAGTTGCCAGAACTGCACGAAAGCCAAGCGCCTGCTTCGGTGCCTTGGCGTCAACCAGCGAGGATGCCGTTGTTCCTTTCAGGAGCTTCGCCATCTGGTCTATGGGCATCTTCAGAAGGCCGTCGATGAGCAACTTGTTGTCAGGATCCTTGGTACGCAGGGCCTGTTGGCCAACCTTGTCAAACAGGATGCGGGCACCTTGGATCCAGAGCGGGTCCCCGCCCTGGCTTTTGTCCGGCATGTAAGCCGTGGCAATCGACATCAAGTCTGTGGGCAGAAGGACGTCGTCAAACAAGTTCCAGGACGGTGAGCGATTGTCGAAGGGATTGAGGATGACATCCTTCTGCGGGTCATAGAACGCCTCGACGAAGGTGCCCATCTTGTCATACACGACCGCACGGTCTCCATTGGCGCGGATCCATTCCAGCAGGCGGTTCAGGGCTACCGTCTTGCCGACGCCAACCGCCCCGATGAAGACGATACCCTTCGTCTCATCGCCCATGGTCAGGGGTAGTTCACCGATGTGAACCACCGGGGTCCGCCGCTCCTTCGGGAAGCTGCGATTGTGCTTTCTGATAGCCTTCATGAAGGCCTTTGGTGACGCTGCCAGCAGGCTGCCCTGCAAATGGCGACGTCGAGCAAGCGACGAACCGCGCAGGGTGAAATAGATCGCCACCAGGCAGCAGAGTAGCGCCGCTATGAGGGCACTTACCTTGAATGCGGAAATCAGTTCACTCTTCACTTGACCGGCTACCTGGCGCACGCCCGGATGGGTCAGCAGCTCACGGGCGGCCACGTCCACGCGCGAACCATCGGGCCGGACAAAGCCGACCATTCCGTCCGCGCTTCCCGACCAGTCATGCTGCAAGTAGGCATAGAAGTAGGACCGGGCGACGCTGCGTTGATAGGCGTCTGTGTTGTCCATGAACCGGTAGATTCCGACACCAACGATGATCCACACGCTGATGAAAATCAGGAACTTGCAGACCTGCCAGAACATGGCCAGCGAGTGATGTGTAACCTGACCGCCACGAATGAAGTGCTTGACGCCACTCGCCTTGTCCGCCGCTTCCTTCTTAGCCATTCACGCCCCCGTTTCCGATCAGGTTCTGCTTTCGGATCAAATCATCAACTTCTTGGCGGATTGCTACCGCTTGGTCCTCGGTGAGACCGGATTCCAGCGCCTTCCAGGACAGGAGAGCCGCCCTCAGCATCAACCGTTCAGCGAGGTTTGCCGGGAACGATCCTGTACTCGCGTCAGGGGCCGGATATGCGCCTGTAATTCCACGAAGGATGAGGTCGCGGATCCAACTTGACGTATCACGGTAGCCTAGGGTCTTCGCCTTTGCGGCCGCCGCATCCCACTCTTCATCCGTCATTCGGATAGACCGAGATATCCGGATACCGTCCGACATGTCTTCCACCAACTCAACCGATCATTACGAACCTTTTAGCATTTCTGCGGGTTGCATAAAACGCAATACAGCGCCATACGGAACGCCATACGCTGTATTGCGTTTTATTCCAGGAAAAACAGTGCGTTATCCGCAGCAAAGCTGCATCAGGTGTGAAAAAACCCATAACCCGTAGGCTAATCCCTCTCATGGTTTCACTCGCTCACCCATCCGTCCCCGGCCGCTTTCCAGCGTGAGATGGGCGGGGTATGGGGCAGCCGGCGCCCCTGGGATTCATTGACGCCTGGGATCGGTTCCGCAGAAGGCGAAGCGGTCCCGTTCCCCACGCCATACCAGCCGTGTGGATGCAATTCCGTCTCAACGGCGTCGGTTGCCTGCGATCTCCAGCGCACCTTGGTATAGACCGCGATGATATCCACAGGCCGCAGGGATCTAGCCCGTCCGAACGCCCTCTCCGCGTGCACGGACGGGCGGGCTAGATCCCGTCCGTGTGGCGACGAAGTCGGCGCGCGGGCGGCCTGTGGATATCATCGCGGTCGTTCGGCTCGCCCAGCCGCTGGAGCAGACCGTCGATGCCATCCGCACCATTGGCCGTCCACATATCCATAGGGAGACCGCGTCGCCCTGTGGGTATGTGGGCGGGCATCGTTCGCAGAAGCCGTGATGCCGAGCTTTCATCGTGGGAGCCCGGCAGGGCGGGCCGCGGGGTGGCCGAAGGCCGGGGCCCCAGGGTCGCCGCCGGGCGCCGGTTCCTCTGACGCGAAAAGCCGGCAAGGAGCAGTTACCCACTCCCGCCGGCTTTGCGCTTCACGCAGGCCGGGCAGGGTCAATGACGCCGAAGGCGCCGCGGAGCGGGGCGCGGGGGAGCCGATTTTTTTCGCTTGCGGAAAAAACTGGGGGTACCGTGCATCATTGACGCTGACCGGAATGCGCGACACCATCGGAAGTCAGAGAGAGGATACTTCACCCCCCGGCGGGTGGGGATGCAGGGGAGGGGCGCAGCGAGCCCCTCCCCGCCCACGGTGCCGCCACACAGCCGCAATGAAGTGGAACTCAGCGTTGTCGGGTGATAGCTTCCGCCATCCAATCACACGAAGGATTTCACAATGGCCCCTCAGCGCAAACGTCCCGGCTCCCCGTCCGTCCTTGAGGAACTGGCGGCACTCGACCGTCAGGAAGCTGACCTTGCCGCCCGGCGGCGGGAGCTCAAGGAACGACGTGTGACGGAGATTGGAAAGGCATTTGAGGCGGCGGGCCTGCTGGGTATCAACGATGCTCAATTGAGCCGGATCATTGATGCCGCGAAGGACCTGGTGAAGCAGGTTCCCGCATCGTGATGTGACGGCTTATCGTCGCACCATCGACCCAAATGATAAAGGCCCCCGCTTTGCGCGGGGGCCTTTTCTCATCGGAACCAACTGTCCGCTACATTCATTCGCCGGGTCCCAGGTGCTCCTTAAGCGGCTTCCAGGTCGCCACGATCATCCCACCCGAAATAGCGTGCCTCGCTCTCGGTAAGGCGCGCACAGAGAGCAGCGGTATCCTCGACTGTGCTCCGAAGAAGGCCGTAAAGGAAGTGCTGCACGTAGTCCTCATTGAGGTGCTTTTCCTCGGGGATGTGGTAGTTCTTCCGAACGGTCCTGGCAGGCCCATCGACGTCATGACAGAACCCGTTGAGCGTCGTCGTGCGCTCGTAGCTCGACCCTTCACAGTCGGAGCAGGTGGAGACCGTAACCGTCACGATCCCACCGTGCGCCTTGCTGTAGAAGCGGCGCGTGTAACGTTGCTTCAGGATGTCGAAGTCGCCATCCTCTTCGACCTCTTCGTCCTCGATGTCAAAGCAAGGCGACAGCAACGACAGCCGTCCCTGCGCCTGAAGGATGTCCCGCACCACTTGGCTGTCACGAGCCTCCAGCAATGCGAACTGGAAGTTCCGATCATCCTGGGCTTCCAGTTCACCGATCAGAGCAAACGCGACAGCCCTTGCACGGTAGAACTCGGGCGTGCCGTTGATAAGCTCGCGGTTGCTGCTGGTGTTGATCATTTCTGGCTTCCTTTCCTTTAATTGCTGCCGATGCGCATGCACCGGCGGCTGCCAGCCGGCGAGGCGGGGAGGCAAGTGGAAGGGATCGCCGGAGAGGAGGGGGATCACCCACCCGAAGGGCGGCCGGCGTGCCGGTCGGCTCGCAACGGAGCGTAGCGAAGTGAGAGCTGGGGATACCTCTCCGGCGACGACGGCGCAGCCGGCGCTTGTCCCTTCTGCGCGCCAGGGGCGAAGCCCCTTAGCATCCGGCGCCGGCAGGCGCTTCTATCTGGAGAAGCCACCAGCCCGACGGCTTCGATGATAGGCTCTGTGGCCACATCTTGGACCCGGCCGCAGGCCAGGAAGGCCCCTTCCCCACCGCCAAAACCAGATCACCAACGCCCACTGGTCCTTCTCCGCGGGATGATCCTGTGTTGCCGATGCGCCCTCTCCTCCATCTCCATCGCGATCGCCGCCAGGTCAGGATGATTGCCCTGCAACCACACAACCTCCGGCTCCTTGCTGGCCGGGCACATAAAGCACGCGGACTTCAAGGGCACCGGCAGACCAGCCGCCCGGATCTCGTCCTCGCAGCGCTGGCGGTCCCAGCCCCACTCGACCAGCGGGTATTCGTACCGGTGGCCGGGAGGCCACTTGCCGACGGCGTTGCGTATCCGCTTCGCGTCCTTGGGACCGGCATTGTAGCCGATCATCTTTGTGATGGATGGGCCGTGGGCCCATGTCTGGCGGCGGGAATGCCAACCGAAATGCCGGCGGCAGAAGGCCCATTGCGGGTCGACCTTCCACTTCAGCGAACAGCTGTGCCTGCCGTAGGCGAGGCTGGGCAGAACCGACTTCCGCAGGCACTCGCCATGCAGACTGGTGTCACCGGCACGTGGGCTGTTGCGCTTGACCCGCGTGATTGCGGGCATGCCACGCTGGATCAGCCACCCGTCCATGATGTCGAGATAGGCATAGGTCTGTGGCTTCTCCGAGCCGGTGTCCGCGAACAGGATCAGGTCGACCTGGCGGCCGCATTTGTGGAGCCCGACCAGGAGGGCCGTGCTATCGACGCCGCCGCCGTAGGCGACCACCACCGGTTCAAGGCCTACTGGGGCGTCAACGGGGCGCAGAAGGGCGTTCGCGCAAGCTGCCAAGCGCGGCATAATAAACCTCGTGATGGTATGGCGTGCGTCAGGGCGCCCGGCCGGCTGTGCCGACAGCGGGCGGAGAGATCGCGGTCAGCTACCCAGATCCTTTGGGCTCAGGGTGCTGCCGAGAGGTGTATCGGTAACCACCAACCGATGTGCTGGTGGCCAGAATCTGGTCAGTGTCGGCACGACCGCATCGCACCGATCGGCATCGTCATGCGGCAACCGCCCGCCGTTGGCGCGGAGCGGAGCCAGCGGCGTTGCTGACAGTGTCGTCGCCTGCCAGCTGGTGTTTCTCCAGCACGCGGATGCCGACTTCGGACAGTTCACAGACCTGCTCGGCAAAGGGGCCCTTAGGCCACCGGGCCCACCGCAGAGCGACGACGCGTCCGACGAGCGACGGGTTCGCAGGGCCCGTGATCAGGAACCGGTGCTGGCCATGCTTCACCTTCCGCACGGCGCCGCCCCGGATCTCCTGGAGGGCTTTCAGTTGCTCCCTTGTGGGCTTCTCGTCGGCGGGGCTCCCGGCGCGCGGGACGAAGTGCTTGTAGAGCCAGCCGTTCCCGAACTCATTGCGGAGCGCGTGCAGGGTGGCGCCCATGGTCGGCGCCGGCCCCTGCCAGAGGCGGGCATTGTACCAGAACGTCATCACCAGCGTGTCCTTCCAGCGCCGGCCATGTTCGTCGGCGAAGGCCTCTATGGCGTCGTGTTCTTCATCGGTTAGGTCGCGATAGCTCATGTTCATTGCTCGTTGCATGAAGGTGCTGAAAGGTCAATGGAGCGGCGGGCCGCCGTTGTGACCGAGCTGCCGGTTGACCGGTCGCAGGTCGGTGCCCGCCTCGATGCAGAGGGGATCGTAGTAGTACGGTCGCCGGCCAAGCTCGCGCTCCTCCAGTTCGGCGGCGAACAGCGGGAACCGCTGTTGCAGACGCCGGCGAAGGTTCTGGCGCCGCGTGGCCGCCTTGCGCTCTGCCGACCACCGCCGCGGCTCGGGGTAAATGCACGTCCACCCGTAGTTCCAGCCGGACCCAGGCCTCACCTTCGGCCTGTGCTCTTCCTGGACGGCGCGCTCATAGGCGCGATCCAGCACGGTGCAGGTCCAGACGAGCCGGCCATCGATAGTGTCCGTATCAGCCGGAGGCTGGGTATATGGGTTGAGCCAGCCGACCGTAAGGACGCTCATCAGGGAGGACCGGGACATAGCGGGTCTCCTAGCCTGGTCAGGCTGCCCGGATCAGGCGATAGCCCTGATCGCGAGCCGCACGGAGCTTGGCCAGGGCGGCGGCGACACCCTGCTGTTCCGTGTCGTCTTCGAACTCGCCCATAAAGTCCATGGCAAAGGTGAGGGCGGCAGCCACCTCGGCTTCTGGGATGTCGCTGACGGCGATGCTGGGCTGGTCGGACATGTGGATACTCCGAGAGAAAGGATGCGAACGGGAGTTTAGGCCAGTGCCTGGACGGGGCTGCGCCAGCGGCTCCACCAGCTGGCGCCAGCGGTATCGGCCTCTTCTTGCACCAGGTGCCGGTAGAGGCTGCGGATCCGCGCGGCGACGGCCTGCGGGCCGAGCTTGAGCAGGTCCTCGTTCCAATCCTTCAGCACCGGCCGGGCCCGAACGATGACAAGACCATCCCGGTCCTGGAGCCGTTCGACGAGGCGCTCAAATGCGGCATCGCCAGCTTTGTCGTTGTCAGCACCGACGAGCAGGATCCTGGTGCCGACGGGAATATCCATCTCGCCCAGGTGCCCGGCCGACGAAGCGGCCCAGACGGCCAGCTCCGGCAAGGGCGTGGCCACAGCAGCGCCGTCCTCCACCGCCTCGGTGGTGAACAGCACCCGGACGTCCCGGCCCTGCAAGCGGCAGGCGGCTCCATAGAGGTCGCCGAGCGACATCTTCGGATCGGGCATGTCGGCCTTACCACCGTCCTCGCTCAGATAGATCCGGTGGATGCCGGCGAACCGCCCGTGCAGGTCCTGGAAGCGGGCAATGAGCGCCGGCCCCCTGCCCGTGTGCTGGACACCCTTTTCGCCCGGACGGGTCTTTTGCCACCATCCCCACCAGCAGCTGGCGTCGAAAGCCAGGTTGGAGAGGTGCCGGCCAACGCCACGGCGCAGGAGATACCGCGCCGCCAGGGTGTTGCGCAGGTTGCGGGCGCCGCGCCAGATCCTCTGGGCCAAAGCCTGCAGCTCCGCCGTGGACTTGACGGGTCCCTTGGGCTTGGCCCGGAACTCCTCCGGCACCGGCAGGCGCAGGATCTCGCGCAGACGCTGCTTCGTGCGCGACCAATCATGCCCGCCGCTGGCAAGATGCACCAGGTTGAGGATGTCGCCGTTGCAGGTATCGTCGGCATAGTCCCGAAACCGCCCCTTGGCCAAGTTGACCTTCAGGCTGTCGCCGGCATCGCCCGCGATGTTGCCGACGCAGAAGCTGCGACCGGCCACATATCCGTTGGGAAACAGATGAGCGCAGACATGCAGGGCGTTTTCACGGGCCTGCGCTGCTAAGTCGGATAATTCAGGATCACTGAATGCCATGATCACCACCCCCATGTTCGGCCAGGAGATCGGCTGGATCGACCTGGCGCATGTGTCTGTATCTGGTTGGTGCGAGGTCCCGGACATGACGCCCGATCCCTGGGCCTGAGCAGCACTGGAAGTCTGGATGGCGCTGCATGAGCGCCAGATCGCCATCAATGTGGGTGATTACCCAGCCTCTGCCGGCACGCGGGTCGCGCTCGTTCAAGATGTCGACGACATCGCCAACCGCGAGAGAAAATCGAATATCCAGCAGCAACGAAAACACCATCAACTAGAGAACACCAACACGATTACTATAACAAAACACCAATAAAGAGAGAAGCAATTAAAAACATCAAGAAAAGTAATATTACCTCACAACTTGGCATGACAAATG
Organism: Niveispirillum sp. GW835-FHT14G11; assembly: GCF_058793615.1. Taxonomy (NCBI): domain Bacteria; kingdom Pseudomonadati; phylum Pseudomonadota; class Alphaproteobacteria; order Rhodospirillales; family Azospirillaceae; genus Niveispirillum; species Niveispirillum sp. GW835-FHT14G11. The sequence continues at coordinate 49,962 of NZ_JBXAFZ010000026.1, read as the reverse complement.
CTCTCATTTTTGGTGAGCCAGAGCATTTATTTGATGACATTCGAGCGTAGCGAGAAATGGCTATCAATGGGGTGTTTGCTTCATTTTCGGAGCCTGCCGTCGCGTGGATTTTAAAGCGCTGGCGGAGAGGGGGGCGGCAAATGGGAAAGGGAGGGTGGCTCGGGTGCGGCTGGCGCGGGGCCGGAGGACCTGCGACGGACGCGGCCGCGCTGCCTGACCGGCATTTTCCGCCCCCCTCTCCGCCAGCGCATCCACGCGAGCGACGGCAGGCTCCGAAAATGACGACGAACATCTCGTCGGGCGTCAGCCCGACACCGCTTCTCAGCACCAGCTGGGCAGCGCCAACGAAGAAACTTGGCTTCTCAGCCATGGCATCGTGTCTCGCGCAATGATATGTATTTATAATTAATAACTCGCGTTTCTAGACTATGCCGCCGCTCCGCAAGCCAACACCGTCGTCCTCCCCTCCCCCGGCCCACCCGCTGTTTCAGGAAACCGACCTGACGCAGAAAACAATTATTCGGAATATCCACATTGGCGGTCAGCGAACTTCGTTGCGACTGGAGCCAGCGTTCTGGGATGCCATTGAGCTGATCGTGAAAACCGAGAAACGGTCACTCACCGACGTGCTGGACGTGCTGGACGTCAAGCGGGGTGCTGCCTCCCTGACAGGAGCGATCCGGATTTTCTGCGTGAACTATTTTCTCATCCAGGCCCCATCCCTCCCCGTCACGACGGGTGAGCTGGTGGAGGTGGGGCAGAACCAGGCGGCCGCCAGCGAATAACGCGCGTCCCGCAGGCCGATGGGCACCGGCCGGCACTGCGGCCGGGAGCAGCCCCCCGTCCGAACCCTACGCGATAGCCCGAGACCCGCTTGCGGGGCTCGGCAGTTCTTAGGGTCTGGCGCGGCCCATAGGCCGCGCTGGACCCTTAGAACTGGTACCGTTCGGACAACCTGCGGCTCCGAAGGAGACGCAGGTTGCCCCGCCCTGGCGGGGCGGCCCCCCATACTCCCTGTTGCCCTCTGTGTTCCAGGCCCTGCCCTATCCGACTATTCCGGCAAAGGTTCCAGAAGATCGGGGCTGTTGTTCTTCACGGACCCGACCTTCACATCCACCTTCCAGGCCTGCATCAGTTCGGCCGGCAAGGTCTTCAACACGCTGTCCGGCATGGCGTTCGGGATCTCGCCCAGCCAGGTGGACCAAGCGCTTTCAGGCAGTATCATCGGCATCCGATCGTGAACATCCTGGACCAGTTCATTCGGCTTGCCGGTGATGACGGTGAACGACCGCAGAACCTCGTTTCCTGCGAGCTTCTTCCACTCCCACAGGCCCGCCACGGCGAAAGGCTCCCGACCCCGTAGGGCAAAGGCGTAGGGCTGTTTGACGTTCCCCAGCTTCTTCCACTCGTAGAAGGCGTTCATCGGTACCAAACACCGCTGGCCACGCTGGAACGGGTTCCGGAACATGGGCTTCTCCAGGAGCGTCTCCGCCCTGGCGTTGGTCGGCTGCGGCCCCCGATTGGCCGGATCGGCCCAGGACGGTACGAAGCCCCATTGCAGCAAGTCCAGGTGCCGCGTGCCGTCCTTAGGATGCAGACGGACCACCGGCAGGGCCTGGGTGGGCGCGGCGTTGTAATTCGGATCGAAATTGACCAGCGGGTTTGACGTCCCGAACAGGGCCCGCAGATCGCTGGGTGCAGCGGTGATCGCGTATCGTCCGCACATGCTGTCCTCGTACTGGCTCCAGAGGCTTTCGCCGGTCAACCATTCATGCACCAGATTGGCGGCACCAATTCCGTGGACAAGGTCCATGCTCTGCGCCTGATGAACACGGGTAATGGCCGCCTGGTCAACGCCCATCCGCCGCAAAACGCCGTCCAGCAATCGTTCGGCGGCGGCCGCCTGCCAGAACAGACGCTCCACCTTATCCTTCAGGGCGCGGATTTCCTCTTCTCCGCCCGCCCCATCCGTTCCTTCGACCTGGTCCATGATCAGCACGCCGGCAAATGCGGCCTAACCACGCCGCGGAACGGTGACCATACGATGTTCTGTTTTTGTTCTCAACCCCACCAAAAGAGCGCAAGCAACCGCCACCCGCTCCGAGAGAGCAGGTGGCGGCTTGGAAGAGGGGGCTCAGCGCCCCCAACTGGCCTCGATCTTGTCGAGGTCGGCCAACAGTTCGGCCTCATACTCCGGGGAGCGAGGACGGCGGGCACGTATAGAAGCAGCCGCGCGCCGCGCCGCCATGTGTGCCAGAAGCTCCTGATCGGTCAGGCCAAGATCGAGGACGCTATACGTGGTCGTTTCCGCGAACATGGTGTTGTCCATCTGCTGAAGTTGTAGATGGGCCAGCCGGCGGGCGGGGGAAGCGGCCGGGTCAATGACGCCGAAGGCGCCGCGTAGCGGGGCGTGGGGGAGCCGATTTTGTCGCTTGCGGCAAAATTGGGGGCACCGCGCATCATTGAGGCGGCCGCTTCCCTCGCTCACACTCCGCCCCTCTGCTGCGCAAGCATTTGCACCAACGCCGACGCCGCGTGCTTCAGTTCGGCCGCACCGAGCGTCCAGGTCCTGCACGACGACCTGGCCGGCGCCGGCGAATGGAGGCACGGGGCCGACCTGGCGGCCGGCCCCGCGCGAGAGGTCAGTCGCGGGACCAGATGAGGCACAGCACGTCCTCATCATCCTGGCCGGGCTGGCGTCCCAGGTTGCCATAGAGCGTCTGGGGAAGCTCCGGTGCATCCAGCTTGAAGGACAGGTAGGTGGTGCCGTTGGTTCGGGAGGTTTTGCGCCAGACCGCGCCGGCCTCGAAACCGGTGCCCGCGAAGATGCGGAAGTGGGGGCCGTTGGGGCCGGGATTGTCTACGGGAACGATGTCGATTTCCGCCCGAACGGTGAGGGTCTTGAGGTTGCCGCGATAGCTGCCGTCTTCGGTCTTGCGAATGGTGCCGATGATTGTGGACATGGAGCTTCTCCTGGGTTCTGGCGACACCAGCGTCGCCGCGTGCCCCGACGTCATGCGGCAGGATGGCGGATGACCATTGCGTCGTAGCGGGCCGGGCCTGCACGCCCGCTTGGCTGCAAGCCATGCGAAGGGGTGCGGGGCTGGGCCTGCCGTCCGACGCGATGGTTATCCGACAGAATGGCGCATAGTCGAAAAGGGCCACGGCGGCGTCGGTGTTGCCAGAACCAGGCCAATGCTCCCATGCCAACGGCTACCACTGTTGCAGGGGTAATGACGGCCCGCGGCTCCCAATCATCCACGCCGGTCGCGAGCAATCTTCACCCCGAGCCAGCACGAGGACCGGGCCGCTACAATCGCAGGCAGTTTCCCCGGTTACCGGCAGCCGGCCGACGACGACCGACGACCGACGACCGACGACCGACGAACGTCCATCACGCTCCTGCAAGCCAAGCGAAGCCTCAATGCGCTCAACCGGAATCTAGCCGCTTGAGGGAATGTGACCGAGTTCCTTCCCACAACCATCTGCCCGCGTGGGTGGGGACGAGGCAAATCTCGACCGTCAGCCGACACAGGTCAACATGCCGTTTCTGTCCTCTCGTAACCAATTGATATAAACACAAAAAGTGCGAGAACTCGTCCATTTTGTCCTATTTTTGAACGAGTAAACAATGGTTATTGCACCTTACGAAAGTTCTTGTAGGTTAACGAGAACATCTACATAGCCAGCCACGGTGTTCAACATGACCAACAGCGACATAATGGAAGAAACATTGATTCCGCAGGCCCGCTACCTTTTTGGTTGGTGGGATAGCAATACGGATTTCGGGGATGAACTATTTGAAATCAGACCCGTCCAGAGATTCACACAGGCGGTCGAAGAGGTGCGAGTTGCCGAATCCCTTGGCCCTAAATGGTTCCACCCACCTATTTTGCACTCCATGACTGAAGGCACATGCTTGCCCTGCGACCGGTTTGAGCTCCCGGTCACTCACTGTCTCACTGTTACGGGCCATGCCTATGACGCCGACCAGGGCGATTTTCTCGTGTTGGTGCTGGGCTTCTGTCTCGGCCTGAAACTCACCCCGCAGGGAACCGGACATCTCATGGCCACCCCGTGGAAGGAACGAACTCTGAGCCCATTCTATGCAGATAAACGGGATATCCTCGTGGTTCTGAGACATGCATTGAACTTTTGGCTGCCACAGCCGCCAGAGGTCCGATCCCTCGCATTCTCAGCAATACACTGGCATTTGACGGCGCATTCCTACCGTCAACAGCATGACCGCTTCGCTTGGCAATACACGGTGATGGATAACATCTATAGGCTGACGTGCCTCACTGATCCGGCGTTCGGCAGCCTCAATAATCGCAGTCCACATGGCAGGCGCCCAGGAGTGCTCGGCCAGAAATATGGATCGCCGATGCCGACTGCGTTCGGCGCAGGCGACGCAACTGTCCTCAGCGGCCTTCGCAATGAGCTCATCCATGAAGCGCGGTGGTGTGGTGAGCCGATCGGTTATTCGGTCAGCACGACGGGGCATGATCTGGTTCATGCACTGCAATATTATAACGCCCAGTTGATCTTGGGGTTTCTGGATGTTCCGTGCCGCTTTAGGCAAACGAGCGATCCTATGAAACTCCAGGCCCTGGACATATATTGACCAACGCCACTGTCGCGACCGTTATGCCAGATCCGACCGTACTCTTACCCTGTCGGCAGTGCCTGTTGCAGGGCTCCCACAGTGCGGTTAGAAGGTTGGCGCTTACCTCTTGGGGGAACCATGAAGCATCTGCTCGTTCTGGCAATCACAGCGACCGCACTGTCCCTGGCCAACCCCGCCTACGGTGGCAGTGAGATAGATGCGGTGCCAGCAGAGCGGGCGCTGCTGAAGGAAGCATGCGAGACCAAGGATAAGCCCGTTCCGACGGCCGGAGCGAAGGTCGACCTTTATGACTACCGCGTGACCGTCTCCGTCTCCCCTGCCATCCATGTGATGATGCAGGACACGGCTTTCGACGGGCCGACCTGGCGGAAGACGCTGGACTGCGAGGGAAGCCGCGCCTTGGCCGCACGCATCACCGGCGGCAAGATCGAGTTACGGTTTCAGGCCCTGGTGCCCTATCCTGATCCGTCGAAGGATCCAAGATATGTCGCCTTCTCGGACACCTTCGCACTGAAGGATCTGAAGAAGGGCGCGATCACGCGCGAGAAGGACGGTGTCTCCTACCGCTTCGACCTCAAGACCTAACTGGTGGAAACGGTCAGCGCGACTGCCGGCGCTGGTTACGATGCGCGACCAGCGCATGCGCCTCCATCCAGCCGTCGGGGGTAAGCTCGTATTTAGTTGGGTCGAACAGGCCCCGACGTGACAAGCCGTACACGGTGCCAGATGCACCCCCGTGCATGGATCGCCCCGACAGATGATGCCAAGGGCGTCCCTCAGCATAGCTGATTAGGGCGGCGACCATGGCCGGTGACAGATCCTGGCGGATAGGCGGGAGATTACTGGTCATGATCTTTCCGACATTCGGGGATGATTTCAGAAATTCCATGCCTTTGCGCCACGTTCAGCCACGATCTTTCTGGCCTCGCGCTTACCCGATACATACACATCTTCCTCCAGCCAGTGCCTATGACCACCAGCAGAGTGCGCGAACCGCAGCACGCCGACAGGGAGGGCGTTTCCGGCGGCATTTGCCGCATTACGCTCGGCGACCGACACCGCGAAATAGTGCGCTTCCAATAGCAACTGCGGCATGTCTTCCTCACATCCCTAGCGAAGCATCATTGTCGAACGTTCGACAATGATGCAGCCCAGCCTCAGCTCACCAGCGGTGCCACCCGCGCCAGCACCTCGTCTACGACACTCTGCGGCGCCCTGCCGATCAGTTCCAAATCACGTGCCGCATGGTCCATGCTCTTGATGTGGTCGGCCAGTACTGCGCCCTTGACGGCTGCACCGGCGGGCAACATGACCTCGAACGGAAATCCCTTCACCTTGGTGGTGATCGGACAAACGATGATGACACGGCTCTTGGAATTATAGACCCGCGGGGAGATTACCAGAGCAGGACGACGACCAGCCTGTTCGCTTCCCGCTTGAGGGTCGAAGTCAATCCAAATCAGATCGCCCCGATCAACGGTGGTCTTCACTTGGGGTCCCATTCAACCACCTCCGCGCCCACTGGCCTCACGTCAAAGGTTTCATCCGGCAAATTCTCCGGCGTCATCAAGGCCACCAGTTCTTCCAGCGTATAGCGCGGCCGCGCGGCCGTGATCACGAGCCCAGCCCCTGACACCTCCATGTTGACGTCGCTTCCCGCCGACAGGTTCAACTGCTCAGCGACTGCTTTCGGAATCCGGATCGCGAGGCTGTTGCCCCACTGGGCAAGGGACGCATGCATCATTTCCTCCAAGGCCGTATCTACATTGACGATACAACCATATAGGCGCCGGTGTCTACAGTGTAGATACATCGTGTCCGACCTTTCTCACGGTGCTGCGGGGATCGATGGCATGCGCGATGTGTTTCGAATAGACGGCAACCACCCGCCAATAGGCACCCATCATCGCCTTCCCGCCGCGCCAGCATTTTTCACCTTCGGCGGCGGCTTGGTCGGCGAGTTGGCGCAAGAGGGTTCCCAGCTGACGGCGGATGTCTGGCGGGATCTCTTCGATCATTCCCAGCGTTGCAGGCAGCCGCAGGACGGGGTTTCGCACGTCCCGGCGGGAACTGCGCATTATGGTGCGAGCGGCTGGCCCGGTTTCGTCTTTACTCACCGGATAGCCCTCCCTCGGCGGACGCCAGAACCTGAGCCGTATCCAACCAGGTGTCTCCAACCTCAACCGGATAGATCGAGACCAGCGCCTCTTCGCTGGCTCCATCGGAGAAATTCACACGCACCGTTTTCTCCTCGGTGCCCTGCACGTCAAAGTCGACGATAATGACCTGGATGTCCCCAGGGCGATCCGAGCAGATATGCTGGATCAGCCCACCGTCCATCGTGATGACGATCCGGTTCATAACAATGTTCCTGTCTACGTTATGTCGAACGTTCGACAATCAAAACGGTGGCAACCCACCCTCTACAGGGGCGACATCGGAGACAGTGCCGTTCCATATGCGGCCATCCTGGAGATGAACGCGGACCCAGCCGGTGCGCGAAATGGTGCGACCCTGGATGGTGACGACTGGTGCGAAGCCTGTGATCACGCCCGGGTGAACGCCGAAGCTGTAAACCTCCACCGCGTCCCCAATACGGAGAAGTGGCAGCGGCGATGGCGCATCTTGCCTCATTGCCCGGCCCCCATCATAGCAAGCCGGACGATTTGAAGCTGGTATAGGCCCCACCAGCCCCAACGATGATGTGGTCATGGAGAACAATCCCCAATGCCTTCAGAGCGGCATCTACAGAGCGCGTCATGTCGATATCGGCCCGGCTTGGGTCTGGCGCCCCACTTGGATGATTATGAACCAGGATCACGGCAGCGCATTCTACGAGCAGCGATAACCGAGCAAGCTCGCGAGGGTAGCAGGGAGTGTGGTCGACCGTACCACGCTGAACTTCCTTGTCGAGCATGAGCCGGTTCTTGCGGTCGAGGAACAGGACGCGAAAACTTTCGACCGTTTGGCCGGCATAAGCCAGGGCGACATAGTCCAGCAGCTTCTGCCAGGATGACAGCACCGGTTTGCCAACCAGTTCGCGGACCCTCACCCGCCGACAAACTGTCTGGAGCAGGCGGACCCGTGCAACATCTGCCGCTGTGAAGCCGGCGAGAACGAGCTGGAGATCCGTCGCTGAAAACATTCCCCAGAGGTCACCCAGCGTCTGGCAGGGGCCGGCGTCGATCCCAAGGGCGAATGCCATCTCCATGAGGAGTTGATCGTCGGTCATGCGATCGGGGGCCGCGTTCTTGGCCAAGTCGATCATTGTGATGGGAAGCTGACAGTCCATCTCTCTCACTCCAGGAAGGGGTCACCTCCTCCCTGACTGCCCTCCAACTCTACCCGAAGAGGCTGAGCTGCCGACTGGCCCCTGGCACCGGTGCCCCCGGCGGCGTGGATGTCCGCGGCTGCCGACGGTGGGCGTCCTTCGGGGGGATTGCCGCATGCAGCCGCAGCAGCTCTTGATAGGTGAGCACTGCACCATCGACCTTGTGGTTCGCACCGGATCGATAGACGGCCTTCCCGCTATGGCGCAGGGCCACCACCGCCTGATGGAGATCAATCGCCTCTGGCCGGGCGTCTACCTCCTTGCGGTGACGGACGCGTGCTGGCCCATATCCCAAGGGCAGAGGGACTTCCTTCATTCCTCTGGTGCCTTGACAGGGGTAGAGGCGACCGTGGGCGCCATGGCAATTGCTTGCGTCCGGTTCTTCACGCCCAGAGCCTTAAAGATGGCGGTAATCTGGATCTTAACGGTGCCCTCTGTGATGTCCATGGCGTCTCCGATCGCCCTGTTGGGCAGCCCCTGGGCCATCAGGCCCAAGATCTGGCGCTGACGCGGCGAGAGTTGCTGGTTGCCCAGCGGTCGCAATGCGCTGGCCGGCACAGGCCCCAACGAAGTGTTCAACATCTTGTCGTGGGTCAGTGTCTGGCCACAGGTCGGGCAGAAACGTGCTTCGGTCTGCATTGGGTTGGAACCTCCAGGGTGGGGCTGGTAGCGCCCGGAACAGGATATGCGAAGATCGCCGTCTAGACGCTTACGATATATACCGTTAAGGCGATTATTGACAATACGGTATATATCGTAAACACCAGCACCACCCCGGCCAGAGAGCTGTAAGCCTTTGTCTTACATGGTAGTTGCACCCGCAGACGTCGTGCGGTTATGAAGGCGCATGGCCAAGCCACGCACGCAGACGGAGAGGCTTTTGCTTCCCTTGCCACCCGGCACCAAGGAGCGGCTGGACAAGGTTGCCGGCCCCGGTAGGAAAACTGTTTTCATCCGGGATCTGGTGCTTCGGGAGTTGGATGAGCTGGAGCGGGCTCAGAACCTCGCCGGGATCGACATCGACGCCGGCTCTGGCCCCTAAGATTATCTGACCACCGACCCGCACGGCCCGCCTGCCCTACGCGCCAGCCCGAGACCCGGCTTTGCCGGGGCTTGGCAGTCCTTGGGGTCTAGGGTGTCCCGAAGGGGCGCGCTGGACCCTTAGGACTGGTACCGCAGGTCGCGGCGCCGGCGCCGCGATCACCGCCCAGAAGGGCGGTGACGTCCCTGATGCCAATATTCTATGATCTGCACTGCCATAGCGCGCAGAAGGGTCATCAAATGGTTCTTGCCTTAAACCTATTGACGATAAAGACCCTACTGCAGTTCAAGAGAGGTAAGGGAGTGCCATCGCGCGCTCCCCGAGCCGACGCCAAGGTACTACGGCCGCACATGGCCGAGTACATCGACAAGGTCCTGGCTGATAACCTGAAGCGCGAAGTGGATCAGGAAGAGAACGTTGTCCGCAGCTTGCCACTTTTTGCAACAGCGATCGGTGCCCTTCTCGCGCTTTTGGGGCTGACTATTAAGCCGTTGGCAGCAGCCCACTGGTACTGGCTGTCCATCATAGCGCATTTGCTCGCCTTCGGAATTGTCATCTGCGTGCTGGCGATCGCTTGGATGATGAGGCGGGCGACCATCCCACAGGCGCAGAACCAATTAATGGCTGAAACGGAGTTGATCGATTACGCCGAAAGCCTCACCCGCCATTTCCAAGACGAAGCGGAACGTCTCAAATCTGCTGCGATCAGCGACGTAGAACGGCGGCACAAAGCACTAGATACCCTCAAGAGCACATCGGCAGCCTGGAAGGGAGCCATGGCCCGCGATGTCGTGTCACGGACCGTTGAACCAGCGGAGAAGCAAGCCCATGCTGTTATCAGAGCTTTCATGCAAATCGATACGGCGAATTACACGCAAACCGTCCGCTTGACCAATTTGAGCCGGATGGCGTGGCGTGCCCAGATGTTTTTGATTCTCAGCGTTGCCGTGGTGCTGGCAGTGCTTCTGGCCTGTGCTATTGTCTTTCTGGAACGCGCCGCATTGGCAAGGAGCAACCAAGATGACCGACAATCAAGATCAGCAGCGTCTCAGCCGCTTGCGACAGATGTTGGCCAAGGTCCACAGGTTGAGGTTAAGGGCGGTGACGCCGGAACAGGTGAAAGCGACGGTGCAGCGGGTCACGACGCAGCAGCAGAACCCCAGCCGGACGGTCACGTCCGAACATATCCGGGACGCAATCAAGAAGACGGGCCGCCGCCATCAGGGGACATTCGTGTCCGTCCAAGGCTCGAACGGCTCGGTGTTGGTGAAGCAGGTCCCGCCCCCCCCGCCGGTGAGGGTGATCCAGACGGGACTGAACGCCAAGGAACTGAAGCCCGTGAGCCGGCGGAAGGTGCGGGAGATGATCCAGGCACTGTCGGAATCGAAGGCCTAGGAACCGGACCTGGTGCAGCAAGTCAAATGCCTCAACAGGAGAAACACCAGCATGTCCCAATCTCCCTCCCCTCCTCCCCCTCCTCCCATGCCGACCCCGCCGCCCCCGCAGACAGTTTGGAAGGACGCGGGGCCGCGCCCGGAGCCAGCGATGGGCGACCGTAAGTAACATTCCCGCCCCCGGCGGGGCGGGGTAGGGAATGGGAAGGGGCGGCCCACGCCCCTCCCATCGGCCGCTCACGGCCGCCGGCCAACCACCGACGACGGTCGCAGGAATAAGGGGACTTCACGCCCCCCCCTCCGTGCGCAGGTCCCAGACGCTGATGCCGCGGCGACGACACCCGTCGAACAGGTTGCCGATCACGCCTCCCCCATTGAAGAGCACAACGCCCTGGGGCATTTCGGCCAGGAGCAAATCGTTGCGCTTGAAGGGTGCGGCACCCTTGTGACGGTTCCAGTCCGGCTTGAAGGGAATGCGGGTCACGCCGCGGTTTGCCGCCCAACGATCGGCGATCAGTTCGGCGCCTTTTGCCCCGCCATGGAGCAGGACCATGTCCGGATAGCGCTTGCGGATCAGATCCAGCCGGTTGAACAAGGCGTCGACATCCTGGTACTCCGGCCCGCCGATCACGGCGATCCTGGTGCCAGTCGGAACCATCGTCTGCGTCTGGGCCGTGCGCCTCGCGGCGATGAAATCCTTGCTGTCCAGATAGGCTGCCGTCATGTGCCTGTTGTTGACCTGGCTCCCGGTGCGGGGCCGCCAGACGCTGCCCGTGTGAACCTCGAACAGCTCGGCCGCCTCGTCACGCATGGCCTCCATCCAGTTGCGGCGCTCGATCATGGTCCGCCCGATGGCGATCAGCTTCTCCAATTCGGTGGCAGCGACCTCCGACCCATCTTGGCGCTCCTGGGCGGCCCGCTGGTCAAGTTCGTTGCGGTCCAACTGGCCCTCCAGCCGGGCAGCGTAGCGATGGAAGATGTTCACGATCCCCGACACGAGTTCCTCGATGTCCGGTTCCATGCGCGTACCCTGGAGCGTGGCTACCACGGCATCAACCATGTCATGGACAGCACCCAGCGAGCGGTTATCCTCGGGCATCGGCCGGGTGTCGATCTCGTCATCGCCGGGGCGCAACCCGAAAAGCTCGGCATCGTCGCAGAAACGGGCGGTGGCGGTGTGGGTATCGGGCATTTTGGTGTCTCCATCTTCAGCCGCTCCGTGCGGCCTTCGTGGCGACGGTCAACGCCTCCCCTGCCCTGCTGCGCACCGCCTCTGGCGGCCGAAGCGTCAGCGAAGGACCTGGTTGGGGGAGCTATTTTGCTTCGCGATGCAAAGCTGGTTTTGTAGAACGTTCTACAAAACCAGCGGCGGAAAATAGTTCCTCCACCAGGTTGCGCCGAAGGAAGGGAGAGGCGTCCGTTCGCCCTCCAGAAGGCAAGCGGAGCGGCCTCCGGATGAGACCGCTCCCCTGCCCTGCCCCACTACGCCGCTGCTTTCTCGTCGATGACCCGTGCCACGGGATGCCGGCGCACGATTGCCGACAGTACCTCCGGCTTGTCGACCGGGATGAAGAAGCGCAGCCGGTGAGAGATGATCTCCGACATGCAGCCGGCGGCCTTCAGCCACTCGCGGTCGGTATCGGACCAGCCCGAGATCTCGACGCGGCCCTCGTGCATCACCTTCACGCGCCGCACCAGCAGGCCCTGGGCCAGTTCGACCGCGAGGCGACCAGCTCGGATGTCCTCCCAATAGCTGGCCGGGTCGACGGGCGTTACCGGGCTGTCGCTGAAGCTGCGCCAACCGGGCGGCACCTGGCGGCCAAGCAGGCGCTCGCCATCGTCAGTGGTGAGGCGGTAGACGGCAGAACTGAATGCGGGCAGCTCGCGCCATATCGGCAGGAGGAGGCCGACCACCATGAACCGGCACTGCTCGACATACAGCGGAAGCTCAGCGCATTCCGCGACCCACGCGGCCCGGAATTCGGCCACCTCCACCTCGCGCCAATAGGTCTCCGCGAGCTGGGCAGCGGCCATGTGCTCGGTCTCTGCCGGCCGGATAAAGCGGAGCCGGGGCGGAAAGCTCCCGTCCTTGGCCATGAGCGTCGGCGCATCGACCACCAGAGCAGCCCGGCCGGTGCGGTCATTGATCATGGGGCGCCCCTCACCCTGCATGATGCGGCGAACCACCCGGTCAACACCCACGATCTCTGCGCTCCGTCGCTCGAGGACCTGCACCAACTCGGTGCAGGCACCTGTGGCCGCATGCACCGCAATTGTCTCCCGGCGCTGAACGACGAAGCTATCAGCCCGCAGCACCTCGACGCCGGCATCATAGGTCCCCGCAGCGATTGCCGCCTCTATGCGCGCCTCGATCCCCGCCTGAAAGACGGCGAAGATATGGTTCTGCATGGCGATGGGCAGGGCCAGAAGCCTGTTCAGGAACGTCGTGATCGGCGGAAGCTCCTCCTTCATGCCGGTCTTGGTCGTCAGTTTCAGCCCGGTCATCTCCTCGAACGCCCTAATGCTGACTCCGGCGACCTGGCCATCGACAAGCTGGCGGTAGAGTTGCCGCAGGGCATCACGGCCATAGTGTGTTTCCAGGTCATCTTCGGGTCGGAACAGCCCCTGGCCACCAGTCTGGCGTTGCCCCTTGGTAAGAGCGCCCAGGGCATTCAGACGCCGGGCGATCGTGCTCAGGAACCTCTTTTGCGCCGCCACATTGGTCGCCAAGGGCCTGACGATCGGCGGCATGGCCTGGTTCGTTCGGTGAGTGCGGCCCAGGCCCTGGACGGCCACGTCGGCCCGCCAGCCCGGCTCAAACGGATAATGCACCCGCTGGTCCTGGTTCGCGCAGGCAAGGTCCGCATGGTATGAACGGCCGGTGCCGCCGGCTTCGCTGAACATCAGCGCCCGCTTGCGCCGTCCCATGAAGGCATCGGCCTCCTCCAGATTGGCCATGCCAGACCGGCTCTCGACCCGCAGCTTGTGGCCATCCCGCACGATGCGGCGCTGACGACCGGTAACCTCAGCCACTACATCGGTCCCGAAATACTGGATGATCTGGTCCAGGGCACCAATGACCGGGGGCAGGGCGGCGATCTGCTCCACCAGCTTCTGGCGCTGACGCAGTGCCTCCCGACAATGGACGATCTTGCCGTCCTGGGTAACAGGCACCGAGACCATGGCGCCGGCGGCAGTCTGGACCTCTCGGTGGAGCTGCGTGGGAAAGGCAGCGGTCAGATAGGACAGGACGTACTCGCGGGGCGTCACGTCAACCTGGAGATCATGCCAATCTTCTGGCGAGATCTCCGCAAGCCGTCGCTCCATCAATGCCTCGCCCGTGCTGACAAGCTGAATGACAGGCGCACGCCCATTGGCGAAGTCGTCCTCCATCGCCCTGATCAGCGTTGGCACTGACATGCCACCAATCAGAGCTGCAAAGAACCGCATCTTTGTGCTCTCAAAAGCGCTGCGCGCAGCCGCAAGTGCGGCACGGTTGCGCGTCGTGCCGTCCCGATCAACAACACCGGCCGACATGAGAGCCGCCTCCAGGTTCTGATGGATAACCACGAACGCGTCGGCATAGGCATCGTAGATGCGGATCTGCTCGGGTGTCAGGTCATGAACCATCGGCTCCACCTCGACACCCTCGAAGCTTAGGCTCCGGGCACAGTACAGCCCCAAAGCCTTGAGATCGCGTGCCAGCACCTCCATCGCCGCGACACCGCCGTCCTCGATCGCTGAAATAAAGGCCGAACGCGTGGGGAAGGGCGCATCCTCGCCACCCCAAAGGCCCAGGCGCTGCGTGTAGGCGAACTTGGCGACGGACGTGCTGCTGGTGGCGGATACATAGACCACCCGAGCGCTGGGCAAGGCATGCTGTAGCTGCAAGCCGACGCGCCCCTGCTGGGATGGCTCGTTGGCGCGCTCATCGTCGTTGTCGACCGTGACGGCGTTCTGCAGCGCGTGGGCTTCATCGACGGCGACCACACCGTCGAAGTCCGGCCCAACCCAGTCCAGGATCTGTTGCAGTCGAGACCGGCCGGAGATGCCGGCACCGGCGCGCAGGGTGGCGTATGGAACGAAGAGAATGCCCTCCGCGAGAGTGATCGCAGTTCCGGGCGCAAAATTGGCCAGGGGCGTGACGAGGAGCTTTTCCATGCCCAAGGCAGTCCAATCGCGCTGCGCGTCCACCAGTAGCTTATCCGACAGGGACAGCCAGAGGTGCCGACGCCGGCCCTTCAGCCAATTGTCCTGCAGGATGCCGCTGACCTGGCGCCCCTTACCCGCACCCGTGCCGTCGCCGATGAAATAGCCGCGGCGATACTGCACCGCTCCTTCAGTTCCCTCCGGTACCAGATGCACGTTGTCGAACGTCTCGTCGGCCTTCCACCAGCCCCCCAGGAGCTGACCGTGCGCTTCGCCAGCATAGATCACGGTTTCGAGCTGGGGCCCCGACAGCTTCCCGCCGCCGACGACATGGGGCAGGAGATGGGGTCGATAAGTGGGCACCGGCGGCGCCACGGCCGCCATGGCGGCGGACTGGACCAGCTTGTCGGGATGCTGATGGGCGCCGGGGATCCGGATCGACTGGATGACGTACGGCTGATAGACATCGCCCTCCCGTTCGGTACTGGTCGCCTGTTCGTCGGCCGGGACATAGACTAGCTCCACGCCAGCCGGCGCCGGCGTCGGTCGCACCGCCCGACGCTGGACCTGACAGCGCTGCGGGATAGCCGTAGCGCGTGCCGATGGCGCACCGTTGCCGCTCGGCATCGACAGCTCCGCCCTGGCTGGCAGGGTCTGGGCCATGACCGCGAACAGTTGCCGCAGGTCCTGCACCTGGTCGATCATGCACTCCTGGGCCGACCCGGATGTCACGCGGTCGATCACGGTCAGCCTGGTATCCACATTGGTCCCATGGGCCTCAAAGGCGGAAGCGGGCAGGGGGGCAGAGAACGTGATGCTGCCAATGTCGCGGATCCGCGAGAAGATGTCTGCAAAGGCCGGGTTCGTGGGACACTGGTTGATACCGGTCAGTGCAACCAGGCGGCCGCCGGGAAGCAGCCGGTGCAGGGCCGCGAGGATATGCACCAGGCCGACGTCACTGGCATGGCGGCCGCCCGCCGTCACACTGAACGGCGGGTTCATCAGAATGACGCTCGGCCGCAGGTCCTGCGGCAGCAAGTCGTCGATTTGGCCGGCATCGTGCCCGAAGACTTCCGCAGTGGGAAACAGCCCCTGGAGCAGACGCCTGCGCCCCTCGGCGAGCTCGTTCAGTATCAGGCGGGCGCCGGCGATGCGGGCATGGATGGCGAGCAGCCCGGTGCCGGCCGACGGCTCCAAGACGACGTCCGACGACCGCAGATCGCCTGCGGCCGCGCAAGCTAGGGACAGGGGCAGGGGAGTGGAGAACTGCTGGCGGAGCTGGCTCTCCTCCGACCTGCGGGTCTGGGTTGGCAGCAGCTTGGCCAGCCGCTCCAACATGGGCAACATGGCCACCGGCTCCCCGGCCCGACGGAGCATTCCCGGCCCGTGCTTGTCCAGGAACAGGACAAGGGCGGCTTCACAGGCATCATAGGCCGACTTCCAGTCCCACAGGCCCTGGGCGTCCGATCCGCTATAGGCCTCTTCCATGGCTGCCCGCAGAATGACGGCATCGACGCGGCCGCCGACATTCAGGGTGGCCAGGATCCGGCGTGCCGCTTTCAGCAGCGGTGAAGCGGGCAGGGGAGTGGTGATCATGTTGGCGTCCTCGGAATGGAGTGCCGGCACGCTCCAGCGGTACCGGCTCACCCCCTCCCTGCCGTCCTCCCACTCTGCCGCCACCGCAGCGTCACGCCGCCAAGGTTGGCCCTGGCTGCAGGTCGATCTGCCGCCAGACGTCGGGTGCCCGGACGCCTCCCGCATAGCTCTCTTGTTCCAAGGATCGGCAGCATAACCAGCGGCCCAGTTCGTCACGGTCCAGAAGATCGAAGGTCCAGCGCCTGTGCGCCACTGGGCGATCCTCGATCGGGCCGCTGTCCCTGGCAGTGAGGGTCGCGAAATCCTCACGCTGGTGGGCGCTTGGTTGGAAGCCGTCGGGGAGCGTGACCGTCCCTGACACAGACATGCTGCGCTGACGGGCCTCTTCGGGGAAGATCGCCGTGGTCAGTCGCGTGCGCGTCTGGCGGATGATGGCCTCCGGCGTCGTCTGTCGCATGCCCCCGAGGCGTAGCATGCCGCCGGCCGCGTCGGCCGCAATCTTGGTCATCTCGGCGATGACCTCATAGCGCGCCCCGAACGCAACAGCTTGCCAGCGCCGCGCCCGCCGATTGCTGGCGTCGAAGACATTGCTGCAACCGATCTGCGCCAGCAGCAGATACTGTGTCGTAGTACCTGCCCACGCGGAGACGTGGGGAATGCCTTCCGGGAATTGGATGGCCTGCATTTCGAAGATGATGGAAGCGCCCATGATGGCCTCCTGTCTGGACAGTTCTTCAAAGGGAACGGGGCCCGACCTGCTTTCGCGCGGCCGGGCCAGCCACTCATTCAGCGGCGATCGCAGGGGGCAGACCCTCGACGGGAGCCGCCTCCGCGTCATCGGCGCTATCGGCATCACCGGACAGGAACGCGGGCAACGTGTCCTCCTCGTCCTCTGACGCCGTCTCGGTCTCAACCGCGTCCGGCCCGAGGCGCAGGGCCAGGGGAACCCAGCCGGTGTGCGCAAGCAGGCGCTCCGCCTCCGCCGCCATCGGCCCCTTCTTCATATGCTCGATGCGCGCGGCCATGTCGGCACCACACGCCTCGCTGACTGCACGGACGATGTGTCCCTTCGTCACCCGCTCCAGATAGTTCGCCTTCGTCGCGCGCCACTCGCTGGCCATGTCGAAGGCCACCCGCTCGCCGATCGGATCCGCCGGCGCAAGGGCGTCCCGTCGGGCCGGCACGGTGAGCCCATAGCTCAAGAGGTGAGCCAGCAGCGCCAGTTTCGCATCCATATCCAAGCTTTCCACACAGCCCAGAACATCGTCATTCGAGACCTGGCTACGCCAATGCTGGTCGCGCTCCTCGATCGCCAAGGCGCTGTCGAGATCCTGCATGCCCGGGGCGGTGACGGGGAGATACCCATCACCAACGCGGACGTCGAGCATGTCCGTGCTACGGCGCACATAGTGCCGGATGACGAGCTGGGCCAGCATCACGTTGAAAGCGACCTCGGGATTCTGCGCGAAGGCATTGCGCATGCCGATGGTTCGCGTGGCGCCAAGTTCGGCGATCAGCGTGCTGGACAGCGGTCGCTCGACATTCTCCATCTCCTCGGTGTCCCCGGTCGGCACGGCCGCCGCATTGTCGAACGTTCTACAATCCTCTCCCGTGTCGGTGACCATATCCTCGATCGCCGCCTCGGGCTGTTCCACCTGGATCTCGTCCTGGGGCCGCACATAGCCTTGGCGGATGACGAGCACGCCTTCGCGCGTCATCGACACGAGGCAGCCAGCGATGGCCATGTCCTCCGGAGAATAGGTGCCGCCTTTCTGTTCCAGCGCGTCGATCTCCTCCTCCAACTCAGCCAGCGCCGCGTCTCCTTCGTCGGACAGATCTTCGTCCTCCGCCACGGCCGCCATAATCTCATCGCGCTCGGCATGGAGGGTGGCCAGCCGCTCCCGCTCTTCCTCGTCCAACCCGTTCGCGGTGAGCTGGCGCAGACCATAGGTGACATCGAACGGAAGGTCGCTTGCCGCGTCGACCCACTTCCACCCCGCTTCCAGCAGCTCCTGGGTGACGGAGGCGAGCTTGTCCTGGACGAGGCGTTCCAGCAACATCACATCAACGCACCAGGCCGTGTCGTCCGTGGAGAATAAATCACGGTCCACCCGCCCACCGGCAGCCTCATAGGCTTCCATCGTGACGAAGCGGACCCGCTTATCGGAAGCGACCACGGAAGTCTCGGTCAAACGCCGGCGGATATCATGCGGCCGACGGTCGAAGCTGCCGAGGTTCTTGATGGCCTCCCACACCTGAAGCTGGCGGTCCTGGTCATCCGCAACGGTGAAGGCCATGACCTGCTCCAGCTGGAGCCCACCCGACTGGTAGATGTCCAGGATCTCCGGTGCGACCCCGGCAAGGCGCAGGCGCTGCTTGACGATTTCCACCGTGGTGAAGTGGGTGGCGGCGATGTGGTCGATCGGTTGCCCTTCTTCGCGCAAGGTCTTGAAGGCCCGAAACTGGTCCAACGGATGCAGAGGCACGCGCATGGCGTTCTCCGCCAGGCTGTCGTCGGCCGCGCTGCCGCCGGTCTTGATCACCACCGGGATCAGCGACTTGGCGTCCAGATCCCCGGCGGCCAGCAAGAGGTGCAGCGCGCGATACCTGCGGCCGCCGGCAGGGACTTCATAGACGCCGCTCGCCGACCCATCGGCGTTCGTCACCACGCGGACATTGAGTGCCTGGAGCAACCCGCGGTGCTTGATGTCGATGGCCAGCTGCTCGATGCTGACGCCGTTCTGAATGTTCCGGACATTGCGCTGGCTCAGCACCAGGCTGTCGAGGGGAACGTTCGCGGCTTGGGGCAGGGTGATGACGTTGCTGCGGGGGGCTTCTGCCTTGGCGTTCCGACGGCGGGTCATGGCTCATTCTCCTGGTTCGGGGCACCGGGAGCCTCTCTCCCAGCTTCTGCCCTTCACCCGGCCCTGGCCGTCCTCTGCCTCTAAACGGTCCAGCAGCGCTCCGGCAGGCGTCCAAGAAAAAAGGCCGCAGAACGCGCTGGTCCTGCGGCCAAGGAAACGGTGTGGAAGGATTGATCAACCGGTAGCCCGGATCCTGCTGACACGCCCCGCCCGATAGTCAGCGAGGACGCTTCCCCCGACCGAATTGGCGTACCAGTCCGCCAGCCAGTCGGCGGTCTCGACCGGCCGATAGTCCCGGAAGCCCTCCCGCTCCCAAGTCTGCCAGCCCTCAGTGCTGGTGGCCACGCGGTGTCGCAGTGCCAGGGCGGCAGCACACACAACCGGCAGAATGCCGCCGGTATAGTCCTGCGGCTGATCCACCCCCTGGAAAACAGCCGAGAAGACGTCCTTGGCTGTGGTCAGGTGGTCATGTGTCGGGAAAAGTTCTTGAACGCTTCGCATCGTCGTCGCCTCCTGTCGCAGCGGGTTCAAAGGGCGCGGGCCATGAGCACCTGCGCCCGCTTCTCCTGGTCCAGACGCGAGTCCTGCTGAGGGACCGAACGTGCTCGTGCCGTAATGCCCTGGACAAAATCCAGGATGCTTTCAGGGGGCCGGCCCTCCTCTCGCACCACAGTCTCAATGATTTCCCTGGTCTCCCTGGCGCCGAAGCCCCGCCCGATCAGAAAATCACGGCGCTCATCATCGGTGCGCGCCACCACTGCCTCGCGGGCCGCCTTGATCCCGCGAACGAAGCCCTGCGGGCTGCTGTTGGCGAAGTGCTCCAGCGCCGGGGCCGCCTGGGCGCTGAAGCGGCTCCCAGCGAATTTCGTGTGGCGGATCCGAAGCTGCTCGAACTGCTCCATTCCCCAGATGCACCGGTTCTGACAGACCCCGCGCAGATAGAAGGTGGCAATCCCCAGCGCACGGGACCCCACTTCGCTGTTCCAGGCATAGAAACCCCGGAAGTAATAGTCCGGATCGCCGTTCGGCAGGCGACCGGCTTCGATCGGGTTCTGATCATCCACGAGGAACACGAAGACGTCGCGGTCACTGGCATACAGCGTCGTCGTATCCTTGGTGATATCGACGTGCGGGTTATAGCGCATGCTGCTCCAGTCGATCTGGCCCGGCACTTTCCAGCGCGTATCCCCGACACCATTGCCGGCGATCCGCTGGATGGCCTCCACCAGCTCGGCATCCCAGACCCGGCCATAAGTCTCCGACGTCGCACAGCGAAGCTCGGGCCTGCCATCGTCGAACGTCATGGTCTTGATCAGTTCGCGACGATCGGACACCAGACCGTGCTGCAGATTGATTGCCGCCAGCGTCGCCGGTAGCTCCCGCAGATAGCCCGCCGGGGCCTGCACGAGGCTGCACAACTGCCCGAAGGACCAGTTCGTCGGTTCGACGGGGTTCTGCTCTTGCGGCAGATAGAGCGAAATCTTGTCCGGGTCGGTGCGGCTGGTCTCCAACCGGATTTTGTCCGCATGCACCGAACGGACATCGGCGATCCGCCGGCGCCGATCGACCGCATCGTAGAGACTGTTCAGGTCCAGGAAGCGCTGGTCCTCAGGACGGCTCCACCACTGGCTGGAGACGGCCGTGCTCATCGTGCCGCGCGTCGGGTCGATCTTGAAGCTGCCGGGGGGGTGCATGGCATTCATAGCGAAAATCCTTCTCAGGCTAACCGCGCGTTGCTCTCTCGCCCCGCGCCAGGTTCACCCACTCCCTGCTGCCCTCCCACTCTGACGCCGCCGCCGCACAACGGCGCCGGATTGTAGAACGTTCTACAACGCCTACCGTTGGCGGCACGCAAATGCGCTACAAGCCAGCCCCGTCTGCACTCAAGGATGCCGGCCGCTGGCTATACTTGTAGAACGTTCTACAAAGGTCGTGCGAGGGATCGTCACCCGCATGGGCGGAAACCCGCGTGCGGGGTTCCGTGAAGCGGCCGTGGCCGCGAAATAGAGCCCGGCCACGCGCCGCGTGGCGCGCCCAACTTCACATTCGAAACTACCGCGACGCCGTTGACTGTCACGCTAGTTGTGCGAATACACCGTGACGCGAAACCGTGTCACGGTATCTACCCATGCCGGCCAACACCAATGATCGCCGACGCTTGCCACCTGGGCAGACCGCCTTAACCCCCGCCGAACGGCGAGCAATGCGTCGCGAGCGACAGCGGCAACAGGACGACGCAAAATGGTGGGCGGCAGAGCAGGAGTGCCGTGCCGCCGAAGCTGATGTCGAACTGGCCCAAGATGCCACCGATGGAGCGTGGGGATCGGTAAATCAGATCGCAGAGAAGATCGCGGCAGTGCTGTCGGCCATCACAGACGCCATCGACCTTGCGGTCGCTGATGGCCAGATGGATGCGCACATGCTGGCACGCCGGCGCTTCCATATCGACGAGCTGTTTACCGCGCATAAAAGGGCGCTGGCGGACCAGCGCCAAAGCGTCGAGGCGTATCGGGAAGCCGTTTACCGGCGACAGGCGGCGTGGAAGGCCCGGGAAGCAGTTGAGCGGCAGCTGGACCAGCGCCGGCGCCGGAGCGCCTGCGAATGATGAACCGATCCATCCTGCACCTGGTCGCCTGTGTGAAGGTGAAGCGACCTGAACCGATGGCAGCCCGGGATCTCTATTGTTCCGACTGGTTCATTAAGGCACGCCGCTATGTGGAACAGCGGACAGACCACTGGTGCATCCTTTCGGCCAAGTATGGGCTGGTCCACCCGGACCAAGCCATCGCCCCTTATGAGCTGACACTGAATAAGATGCGGGTTTCGGATCAGCGCGCGTGGGGGAACCGCGTGCTGCAGCAACTCCAGGCCATCGACTATCCGACTGACGCGCCTGTCGTTATCCTCGCCGGATTCAACTATCGCAAGCCGCTAGCGCCCTGGATCGGAGCGCGGGGATTGGTGCCCATGGCCCGTCTGGGGTTCGGTGATCAGAAGTCCTTTCTCGCCGGCGCCGTCCTCGGACCGGTGACGCATCACGACCGCATCCGTCGGGAACGCTTGGGTGGTAGGGCAGGGGGTGTTTCATCCTTGGTAGCGTCCCACTCATAGAGCGGCGCGTCGGGATAGACCCCCTTGTACTGTTCGATTTTGACCAGGCGCCGGGCCTCATAGTCCGCATCATCGCGGCCCCAGACTTCTACAGGCGTCAGGGGTGGCCCGCAGTCGGTAAGCAAAAAGTCCGGGAACAGGACATCACTGGTGGCGTCATACCGTAGCGGCTTCACGAATGACCGCTGCTGCTCCACTAGGAACTGCGCGAAGGTCAGCTCGTAGGAGCTCTCGACCGGTATCCAGCTATCGGTGATTGCCATGAAGGCACCGGCGTCGGCTTCTAGCCTGGTCCAGCCCTCTTTGTCCTTCGCCCGCTCCTCTATGCGCGCGTGGAACAGGCCGATCGCGCGCTCGCCGGGGAACAGGGTGCCGGCCCGCAGCCGAGCGAAGACGGGGAACATGCGGCTCATACCGTCCAGCAGCTTGAGACTAACCTCCAAGCTGATGCGCTGACTTCCGAAACCGTCGACCTGAATACGATAGCCCGTCACCGTTTCCTTGATGCCTTGGATGGAACCGATGACCAGGATGAGCCGCCGTTCTTTGGGTGTCGACTGGGTGTGTCGCGCGTCGAGAACACGAGCATTCCGCCGGGACATGTCGGCATAATCCCGGACCGGCATGTCCTTGAAGCCAAACACCGCCACATCGTCGATCAGGTCGCGGGACGCTCGGATAAGCCGGGCAGCTCTGACAAGGTGATAGTGGACGATTCCGCTCTGCCGCTTTCCAGCCATACCCGGTCGCCAGTGGATGAGATCGGCGGTTTGCCACAGCAGATCCAACACACCTCGTGTTGTCATTGCCGTCTGTGATCGGCGGCCCGTGGCCGCCTGCCCGGATGCGGGTGGGGTCGCTGGCGCTTCGTTGGGTTGCAGGTTTTGGCGCAACGGACGCCGGAGCTTGACCTTCATCGTGCCATCATTGAGGGTCTGGACGACGCTGATGTCGTATCCGTCCAGGCCCGATGTTTCCCGGGGCAGCTCCCAGAACTCGCAGTCCGTCGCGTGAACGGGACCCGTGTTGGGATACCGACCCAGATGATAGGTGCCTGCGTTCTCCCGATGGGAAATATACAGCTTCGTGTCAGTGCAATCCGGCCCCTGGCACCGGCAGAACACAACACCTTCGCCCCCTGACCGTCCATGATGATCCGCCATGGCGGTGGTGAAGGCGGCCGCCTTGTCCTTGCGGTCAGTACCGGTGAAGATCTGGCCATCCGCAAAGGTGACGTCATATGCGGTGCGGTCGGTGGACAAGGGCGCCTCCTTGGTGATGAGCCAACATATATCATGGTACGACATGCCAAGGAATCCACCAAAACAGTTCCTTAAAAGCATTTATCCACCAAAAAATAAGAACATAAAAGAAACAAGGTTTACGAAAAGCATAATATCTGATGTAATGTATTCCTGGTTGATAGTGATCTGGAGAGTGAAAAGTGAACTATGCCGATGCCCTGTCCAGGTTCCGCCAACGGCGCGGATGGACCCAAAAGCGCCTCGCCAAACATGTCTGCGAAGTGACCGGCCGCGCCTACAATCAGACCAACATCTCACGTTGGGAGACGGGGGCGGAAGCCGTGCCCGACACTATCCAGTCGTGGTTGGATAGGGCAGCGCCAGCCCGCGTCATCGCGTTCGCCAACCAGAAGGGTGGGGTGGCCAAAACCACCAGTGCCGTCAACATCGCTTATGCCATCATGAAGGCGGGATACAAGGTGCTGCTCATCGACGCTGATTCGCAGGCGAACGCCACCGCCGCGATGGGCCTGAACCAGCGCCAGTTGAGCGCAGACCGCCGGATCATTTCCGACGCGCTCTTTGAAACTGGCCGCCCCGATATCGCACAATTCATCCTGCACGCACAGGGGCTGGATGTGCTGCCCTCCGGCGCGCGCCTTAGCCGGGCGGAAAAGAGGGGAGGTGCCGTAGCCAATGCCGGCGGTAGATTGGCGATGGCGCTGGCTTCCATCAAGATCGACTACGACTACATCATTATCGATTGTCCACCACATCTGGGGATCATGACCGAAAGCGCGCTCATCGCAGCGACACACGTGGTAATTCCGTGCAGTGCCGGTGTCTTCGATATGGACGGGGTCGAAATGATCCTGCCGGAGATCGCCGAAGCCCAGGAGTGGGCGAATAAGAACCTGAAGGTGCTGGGCCTACTGCCCACGCGAATCAATCCCCGCCACCAGGTGGACCAAACGCTGCTCCAGGAGATGCGGGACACCTATGGTGGACAGATGGAGATATTTCAGTTCGTGCCGGCAGTGACCGACATGCAGAGATCCTTCTTCAATGGCTCAATCCCGCTGGCCATCGTGCCCCGGGATCACCCAATCGGGGTCTATCACGACATCGCTGCCCGCATTATCCAGTTGGTGGAGTGAAGAACATGGCCGTGAAACTGGACAGGCAAGCTCGTGGAAGCGGTCGGGGGCAATCGTCGGCAGCTGTCACATCGGGCATTTTCCGCGACGACGACCTTCGCCCGCGTCTGCTCGAAGTGGAGCTAGACCGTCTGACACCATGGGCGGACCAGCCGC
Source organism: Niveispirillum sp. GW835-FHT14G11 (assembly GCF_058793615.1). Lineage (NCBI taxonomy): Bacteria > Pseudomonadati > Pseudomonadota > Alphaproteobacteria > Rhodospirillales > Azospirillaceae > Niveispirillum > Niveispirillum sp. GW835-FHT14G11. The sequence goes on along the minus strand of NZ_JBXAFZ010000026.1, from coordinate 25,291 downwards.
GCCGGTACTTCGACGGGGAAGAACTCCAACAGCTCGCAGACAGCATCCTTCGCGTCGGCGTCCTGCAGCCGCCGCTGGTACGCAAACTGGATACGCCCGGCGACTATGAGATCATCGCCGGCGAGCGTCGTTGGCGAGCAGCCAAGATGGCTGGTCTTAGCAGCATGCACGTCCTCCTGACGACCGGCGACGCGGCCGAGATCGCGCTCGTCGAGAACATGCAGCGGCAGGATTTGCGCCCAATCGAGGAAGCGTGGGCCTTGAAATCACTGCTGGAAACGCATGGCTACACGCACGAGGTCGCGGCGCGAGCAGTTGGGCGCGCCCGTCAGTGGGTCACCGATACATTATCCATGCTGAGGTTGCCAGATTTCATTCAGCAGGAGGCTCTGGAACAACCCGACATCTCTGCGAACCTGCTGATCCAGATTTCACGAATGGGCCTTGGCGAGCAGCAGAACCAAGCCTGGGCGCGCGCCAAGGCTGGCGACCTGAGCGTACGTGCTGCCAAGGCACTGCGTGCCCCGCCGGCACGGCCGAAGGCACCAGCTGGTCCTGTGAGGCCAACGTCCATTCACCGGCAGGGTGAGCCAACGACGGACAGCGAAATGCGTGTTGCTGTCGTTACCTCCCTTTCGGGATCGCCGTTCGAACGCCACGCTGCACAGCTGAGCGTTGACCCACCGCAGGCCCAGGAGTCTGTTGTGTCTACGCGCACGGTCGGCCGGGCGGCCGATCTTCTCCGGACGCGCTTCATCCGAGGCCATCTGTCTGACGAGGAGCGTACAATCCTTGCGGAACTGATGACTGAGATTCAGGCTGCATTGGATGCCGGGTGACAGCGGCTGACACTGGTCGGCGCCGGCATCTGCCGGCCCGTTCAATTGAGCTGTCGCAGACGCACATCCTGGGCGACCGACGTCCAGACATCAATGGCGGACGCCGGGGATCCGAGCATTGTGCGGGCCCAGCCGGGCCCGTTGGCCACCTTCCATTTCCCTGGATACCTAGGATGAGAGCGGTTGGCGGCCAAGCAGATTATGGCCGCGATCGACAGGATTGGATGTCGATCCTGGGCCGCCCCCACGTCAGCCAACGGAACGCCCATCTGACGTGCCATGTCCACGACGGCCTTTGACACCTCCGACATGCTTGGATCGTCGGGATCATAAGCATGCTGGAGCAAAGCACGGTCGAACGCCCAGCTGACAGCTCGCAGTTGCTCGATAGCACGGCTGTGGGTTGGCGTTTCCCTGATCGTCTGGGGTTGGAAACGTGGCCTAGCCGATTTAGGACGGTGATCCTCGGCCAAGGCCGCTTCAACCGCTGGCGAGCATGGTTCTACTTTTTTTAAAGTTTGGTGGAAGTCTGTATTACTGGGGGTGTCATCAGTGACACCCCCCCGTGCCTTATTTGCTTCGACACGCACAATGGTCCCGCACCGCCGGGCCGCACGCCGCCGCTCAAAGATCCCATCCACCGTGGCCACCATTACGTCCAGGTGCAGCCACAAGGGGCTCAAGTCCCACCCATCGCCCGGCGAGCGATGACCATCGTCCGTGAAATGCCGGAATAGCATACCTTGTGCCTCTAGCGATCGTGCCACACGGATCACCTTGCTTCGCGACCAACCCGACAGCTCACACAGCAGCTCCGTACCGGCGCCCGCAGCGGGCTGGCCATTCGACCAGGTCTCGGCGCCGGCGAGCTCGATCAGGATCCCAAGCAGCCGTGCTTGGGCATCGTCCAATGTCGGGCATAGATGCACGGCTCTAAGAGCCTGCCATTTTGCGACGGGCTTCTCCAGTACGGCTTGCGCTGCCTGGGCGAGCAACTCCGCGTAGCCGTCGGGGCGCCGACGGCCATTCGTGTCAATGTCTTCCATGAGTGCCATCCCTGTGCGGCCGCCGGGGCGGGCAAAGCTCCGCCATGGCCGGAAGCCGGCATTTTTCGCTTGATGTCAGGGAGGGTCCGAGATACAAAGGACGTGCGAAGTAACCTATCAGTATCTTGGAGCCGCCCCTGACCCTTTGGGTTAGGGGTGTCTTCGTTTATGGGGTCTGCGCGTTGGCGCCTCCATTGGTTGTTCCGCAAGCAATCTCTCGAAGCAGATGCTCCACAGCGGCGCCGCGCGAACGCACGCCTCCCTGGGTCTCCTTCATCGTATCCAGAAGCTTGATCAGGTCAGGCCCAAGCATAACCTGCACCAACGTCTTTCCTTCGGCCTTCTTCTGCTTATAGGCGAGACGTTTCATATCGGGAGTGACGGCCATGCGAGGTCCTATAGTCCAAGGTCCTATAGTCCTGTTGATACCAACGCCTATCGGCACGCAAGGACTTTCTGCAGATTGGGGGATATTTTCCCATAAGCGGTTCCAAACCGGCGGAAAAGGAGCCAGATTCACAGACGCTGCCACGCATTGGGCAGCCACTACGCCTAGAATCGGCCTATCTAGATGTTGTGCTTTCCGTGACTCGAACCGATTACCATTCGTCGATTCCCCGGCTATTGTGAAGCTCGAATCTGTGATGCGTGCGATGACTGTCGATTGTTCCCATGGAATGAGGCATTTAGCGAACATTGCTCACCTCAAATGCTGGGATGGCCAACGTAGCAGCGCGCTCAGTGAAGGTGCGGTGCTGCGCGGCCCGTAATGCAGAAAGGTGTGCAGGTAGAATGGCGATATATATTGACGCTATATCAAGTAGTTCCCACACACTCCTAACGTCGTATCTGACCAAGCCGCGACCGTAAATCAGCCACCAGATCTTACCAAGCGGTCTCCAAACTCGCAGGATGGACGTATCCATGTCACGATCCCATGCGATCTCTACGCGATAGCCGTGATTGGTCAGGGGACATGCGAACCGTATCATGCCGCGCTTCCCGCTTCCGCATGAGGTGCGCCATCGAAAGCGACGTTCTGAATGCGGGCGGCCGTAACGCGCACAAGGGCCAGGTGACTATCGATCAGTTCTTCAGGTAGCGCAGATACGGCATCGATCAGAGCGTGGCGACGGTCGTCTGCCATGCTGTCCGGCAAGCCTTCGAATAGATAGCCCACAGAAACTTTCAGAGTGCGGGCGATGTTGACGAGTTCGGCTGCACTCAGCTTCCGGGTGCCGCTCTCATACTTGTAGATCTGCTGCCTGGACACGCCAAGGCACTGGGCCACGATCGCTTGGCCAAGCCCAAGCATCTTGCGGCGCTCGGCTATCCTTCTGCCGACATGTTTCTCGATATACCCCACCATAGCACCGTTGCCCCCGGATACACCGCATCGACCATAAGCGCGATGTTTCAGAATATCTAGTGTTTCTACGCTTTTAGCGAATGACATAGATATCTATATCGATATCGATACAAATATCTAATAGATATCAATATAGATATCTGTCCAGTCAAAGTAATCGATGTCGGGATCGATATATTGACGGATACCGCCTTGACAAAGGGAGGCCTCTCCGCGACAAGGCGCGATGGCGCCGAAGAAGAAATTTACTGAAACCCAGCTTGTGCGGTTCCTTGACGGGACTTTGACGCACATTGATGGTCTTTGTGCCAAAGTCGAATCCCGCGCCGACTTCATTCGACTGGCCGTAGATAAAGAAATCCGGCATCGGGAAAGTTTGGCCAAGAGAAAATCGGCACCTTCGGAGAACTAGGGGCGGGCCGCCCCAGTTGGTCGGTTGCATTTGTGGACTTTCGTGCTGGGGGCCGTATGAGTGCTTACCTCGGTCACGGCAAAGGTGGATTTTTCCAGGTCCAGAACTAGGATATAATAGAGAGGGCGATCATCAATGCGCCCCGCCATAACCAGTCCCGGCTTTGCATCCAACACTACAGGTAGGTTAACGGAGTTCTTGCTATAACCAATGGTAGCATTGGCGGATTGGAGGTCGATGGTCCAATCCTGGCATTGCCATCTGGTTATCGGCGGACTCTCCGCTGCGGTCGCGGCTACTGCCTGACTTACCGCCAGCGCGAGCGCGACACCTATCACTGTGCTACGATGGTGCATGCCAAGAGCCTCCGTTACGCGCCAGCAATTGGATGCAGCCGGGATTGCGATAGGTGGGATCAATCACGGTTGCCAGCCGACACCGATAGATCGCGTTTCGCGAAGGTGTCGAGCTATGGTAGGCCCCCGCTGCGGCCACCCAATTTCCCTTGGTGGACCGTAGTTCCGTCAGAAAGGCAACACCAGCTCGAACATTGGTTGCGGGATCGAGCAGATCGACCGGCTCCTGAACCCGATGCGAGTGATAGCAAGTGTTGACCTGCATGCAGCCGATATCTACGCAACGGCCGGCAGCGACGGCTTGTTCGACAACATCAGCCGCTTCGCGCCAACTGCGCGCCGCAATGGTTCGCCCTTCGACGTTGAGCGCCATTGGATTGCCGCTAGATTCCACAGCAATGATGGCAGCCACGATGGAAGGCGGCGCGACCAGTTTCTGAGACCGCAAAGCCTCCAGGCACCGGTCCGCACCCATTACGGGCGATGCTGACCAGAACGCATAGGCAATCGCCATCCAGGCGCTACCGCTCTTCATTTTCCCGCCATCGCTCAAACCATCCGACGAACTCCGACCGGAGCGCGTCGTCTTCCAAAAACTTCTCGACCAGGAACGTGTACATCGCCTTTTTGGAAACAAGACGGCCCCTCGCGAGGGTCATCTTCCTTAGCAGCATCCGGTACCGCTGTTTGGTGTCCTTCGGTAGGTAGAAGTTATCCTGCGTCTCAAAGATGCTGCTGGGCATCACATCCCTCTCTCCGGGAGCGTTGTGATTTATAGAAATCCGAAATGCAAGAAAAAACATTCCGAACTGAGGCGATGACTTGTACGAACCGCCGGCGGTTCTTTCAAGTATAAAAAGGAACCGGGGACGGTTCACATTGCATATGCCGTGCAAAGATATCACATATCTTTTGGCTATACCTTACTTGAATCCGCCGTAATCTTCACTCTAGTTGCCATTCTGTAAGAAAACGCCTCTTGCATACTTCAGACGTGTTTTGTAGAAATCCCAGCATTGGTAACCCTTCGGGGGCACCTGTAGCAGTGGAGAGAAGGATATGGGGACCATTGAGGAAGTGAATACGATTGTATGCGATGGCAAGGCAAAGCAGAACGGTGGTGTTTCCGCGTTACGCATCTTGGCCATTGCTTTACCGGCTCTGCTGCTGGCGTCGGCGGCTTATGCCGGGGCCGATACTACCTTCGACGCGGCCGATGCGAAGCTGACCGGTTGGGCTTCCGGATCTGCTGGAGCGCTGTTTGCTTCCATTTCCCTGATAAGAAACCTGGCCAAAGTGTCCTGGAACTTCGAGTCCGCCGCGCTGATGCAGCCCGTCGGTGTCGGCCTCGGCGCCAGCGTCGGGACCGGGATTATCGGCGCGCTGGTGACTGCGTTGATCTGACCGCCGATGTCTAACGAAATGGAGCAATACTATATCCCCGGTGCGTTGGACGAGCCCTGGCGTGTGGGGCCGTTCACCATCGGGGAGTTCGCTGGCGGAGCTGGGCTTCTCGCCGCCGGCTTCGTGCTTCAGTTCCATTTCGGCCCCATGGGCTTTCTCGGTGCTTTCGGCGCTTCTATAGCGTGGGTCGTGATCTTAAAGACCATTAAGGGGCGCGAAGGCGGGAACGTATTCCGCAACTTCCTTTACTGGCATCTGCCGGGGGTCACGCGGAGTTATCTTTACATCCCGAAATCGCATCTGCGGAATTTCTGGGGCTGACATGGGCAAACCCAATGACAGTCGCGCGAGTGTTCTCGCGCGACAAAGGAATCTATTGGTCGCAGGCTTGGGCGTGACCCTTGTGGCGCTCCTTCTCAATGGTGCGTGGGGCCGGGTGTGCGTGAGCCGCACGGTCCTTGTGCCTACGCTCACTCAGGAGAGCTGGGTTGGTTCCGATGGCACCGCTTCGGCATCGTACCTCATCGATGCGGCGCGCTACGTGGCAGACCGCCTCTATAATCGGTCGCCCGCAAACGCGTCGCTGATCAACGAGGAACTGCTGCGGGTTGCCCATGCTGGCCAGTATGGGGCGCTGAAGGAACAGTTCGAACGAGAGTTGCTCGACGGGCGCCTCAAAGAGCGCGATGTGGCCACCACCCATTTCCCTGAATCGGTCACCGCCACGCCGGCGGAACAGACGGTGACACTCATAACGACCGTCGCGACGTTCGTTGGCGACAAGCGCGTCGCCAACGAGCGGCTCAAGGTCACTATTTCCTTCAAATCCGACGGTGGGGTTCCGAAATGGTACGGGTTACGCGAAGAGCCGCTTTGATAGTTGCCGCATTGGCCATCGCGCCAGTCGCGCAGGCTGAGCAGGAACAGATACGTCGTCCGATCCAGTTACCAACCGATCCGGCCGATCCGAGCGCCGTCGCCGCATCCCTGTCCACTGTGGGGACCAAGTCGACGCCTGCTCCGGTGATCGCGCCAGCCAACCAGGCCGCGCCGGCGTCGACCACAGAACAGTCCGCACCAGCCACCAGGAAGGCGGAGCTGCCCAACTACAAGGGCACCGTGAAGCTGACCCTGGATGCCGATGGCGAGGGCGCGGTCCTGTTCTCGCAATCGGACACGAATAGGGTGCGTGTCGTGAATGACCGCATCAAGACCGTCATTCACGATGAAGGTCGTGTGGACATCACCTCCACAGAAGACGGCGTGCTGTTCGTGAAGTTCGCGCCCGGATCAAGCGCAACTTCCTTCTATATCGTCACGGAGAGCTTGAGGACGTTCAAGATCGTCGCCACGCTCGCAGACGTGCCGGCCGTGCAACTCCTACTCGAACCGCGTGACGCGGCGCCGACCCGGGCCATCGCCAGTAATGAAGACGATGCCGAGGGAACCGCCGGACATGCCGTATCGGTCATCAAGGCGATGGCCACCAATCAGGATCTGCCCGCTTATGAACGACGCTCGACAAACGTCGTCGTTGCCATCGGATCGTTGCAAGCTTTGGTCCTGGCTGAATTCGTCGGTGAGCAATTCGTCGGTCGCACGTTGCTCGTACAACCGGCGCCCGGGCGTGACATCGATGAGCGTGCCGTAGCGCGCGGGATTCCAGGCACCATCGCCGTTCTACTGACACCGACACCTGTCCCAGAACAGCCCTGGATCATCTACTGGGTCGGCCGCCATGTCTGATGACAACAACGTCGTTCGCCGCAAGCAATGGGCCGTATTTGCGGCAATTGGTGGTCTCGCTGCCGCATTGTTCTTCTTCGTCTACATGCTGGTAACCGAAGTCGGGTCGAAGAGGAGCCCGCAGCAGACTGCCCCCCAATCCATTCAGTTGGCCGGGGCCGGGCGTGCCGCTGGCGCAGATACAGCCTGGTGGAAGGCCGCTGATGACCACCTGCGCAAATTGGAAAAGAGGCAGGATGACCTGGCGAGCCAGCTGGCCACCAAAGCAGCGCCGCCCGACAACAGCTCGGATGAGTTGCAGCGTCGCATGGGGGCTCTGGAGGGCGAGTTCAAGCAGGTCATCGACAAGTATGCGGCCGCCAACGAAAAACTCGAAGCAGAGATCGCACGATTACGCGCGGCGCAAGACCGCGACAACCTGGCGAGCCTCGGCCGCGGTCGGACCATTCCTGGTCAACCCGGGTACGGAGATCTCGCCGCCGGCGCCAATGTATTCGGGAACGCAGGCGAACGCCGCAGGGCCGCAGAGAGCTTGACCGGCGATATCGGTGCCGGGGGCAGCGGCAATCAAAGCACACGCGGAAAGCCTGCCATCGTCAACATCAAGCTGACGACGCGGGAGGCACCAAACCAAGCATCACGCGCTCACAATCCCAAGCTCTACGTGGCAGCGGGCTCATATGCTCCGGTTCGGATCATTTCCGGTGCGGACGTGACGGCCGGCGTAACCGATCAGAGTGATCCGAAGCCCATGCTTGCGCGCGTCCTGGGCCCGGCACGCGGGGTCATTGACAAGGGCCGGGTCCGCACCACGGAGCTACGGGGTTGCTTGGTCACCTTGGAAGGGCGGGCAGATCTTCCCAGCGAGCGCGTTTATGGGCGGCCCGTTCGCATGTCCTGCCCGGCCGATGGTGGAACCGTGCGCGAGCTCAAGGTGAAGGGCTATCTGGTTGATCGTGGCACAGCCGGCATTCGCGGCGTTGTCACCGAGCGGACCGGCGACCTGGTGGGCCGTGCCGCCATGGCCGGCTTGGTCGGCGGCCTGGGCTCGACGGTCAACAATGCGTTGAACCCTGCACTCGGCGGTTTCTCCATCAGCACCGGCGATGATCGTTCCACCGGGAAAAAGCTCAAAGAGGCGGGCCTTGGTGGGCTGGGCGGTGGCGCCCAATCCGCAGGCGATCGCCTCGGCGACTACTATATCGACCGTCTGGAGCAGATCCAGCCCGTCATCTCCGCCGTGTCAGGCGCCGAATTGGAACTGGTTTTCCTAGAGGGATTCTATCTGGACGGCCGTCCGTCCGGTGACAGTGAAGAGGCAAGCCTTCCCGACCTCACCGCCGTGACGGCCAATCTCCCTGGCATTCCCCCCACGGTGCTGAACGCCATCAATGGAGCACAGAAGAAATGAGAATTGCATCACGTCTGATCCTGCCGATGGGCCTCCTGGCCGTCGCAGCTTTCGCCGCACCGAGCTCAGCCCAGGGCCCGTCATGCCCTGGCCTTGAGAAGGCTGTGGAGGCAGTCAAGAAGAACCTGCCGAACACGCCGATCGGCTCCCTGAGGTGCGCGCCGGTGGATGGCCTCTATGAGCTGGTGAGTGGCCAGAATGTCGTCTATCTGGATCCCGACGTGAAGTTCCTGGTCGTTGGTGCAATCTTCGACCTGAAGGCCGGGACCGACCTGACGGCGCCGGTGATCTCCGCGGCAAAGGGGGGAGCTGTCGTCGACCAGCTCAAGACGGGGCAGCCGATCGGCGTGGTCGGCGCTCCCGCGAAACAGGCACCTGATGTCGCGCCTGAAACGATCGACGTCAAGCTGCTGGAGGCGCTTCCCTCCATCCGGCTGGGTAGCGCCAAGGCCAAACTGAAGCTCTATGTGCTGGGCGATCCGCATTGTGGCTTCTGCCAGCGGCTCGACCGTACCATTCGGAACCTCGGTGACCAGGTCCAGGTGGTCGAACTGCCCTTCAACACCATTCCGACATCGCGCACTGGCCTGGTGGCGACCATGTGCGCCAACGACAAGGACCGCGCAGGCATGCTGAAGGCAATGTACGACGGCGAGGCCGTCGCCGGGACGGCATGTGCGGAGGGCGAACAGGCCTTGACCCAGGTTGCGGATTTCGCACGCCGGCAAGGATGGGATGGCACCCCCGTTGTTGTCAGGGGAGACGGAGCCGTGATGCGCGGCTTTTCTGGTCCTGACAAGTTCCGCACCTTCCTGGGCCTGGGAGACTGATGATGATGCGGATGGGCGCCGTTTTGCTGATTGCCCTGCTGACCTTGACGGGATGCGGTACATCCACTCGGGTGGACGAATGGCGTTGCCAGCCCCAGCAAGGGGCCGGGTGCGTCACGATCGCAGCGGCAGACCAGCATCGTGGCTCAACGTCGCCACCGGCCGGATTGGCACCACTCGCCACGGCGCCAAAGCCGAAGGGATCTGGCCTTGACGGAATCCTTGCCCGCCTGCTGGGACACCAGCCAGCGGGATCGTCGGCAGCAGAAAGCTCCGACGTCCGCCGCGTGCCGGACGTTGTAGCGCGTGTCTATGTCGCGCCGTTCGATGAAGGCGGCAACTACTACGAAGAGAATTTCGTTTGGATCGTGGTCCAGCCATCGCATTGGGCTGGCACCATTCCCGCTGCCTCCAAGGAATGAAGGGACGATGCCATGCAGGTCCTGAACCGTTTTCACAAGCTTTTCAACCAGCTATTCGGTGACACCGATATCGCGACGGTGCAGGGGCTGGATGTCTCGGGTGTATCCACCATTGGGGAACTTTTCCCCTACCGCAGCTACGATGAAGCATCCTCCATCTACGTGAATGACCGCTCCACGGGCATCCTTGTGGAGATGCTTCCGATCGTTGGGGCAGATGAAAACGTCGTCAAGACGGTCACCGGCCTGGTCGCCGATGGCCTGCCGAAAGGATGCTGCGTTCAGATCATATCCTGGGGGTCTCGCTATTATGGACCGATCCTGGAACGATGGGCTGCTCCGCGTTTGGCCAGGGGCGGGATCCATGGCGAGATCGCGCGCGGGAGGATCAAGTACCTTTCGGGCGCCGCATGGCGACCGCTGACACAGTTAACCAACATTGTCCTGCGGCACCATCGCGTTCTCATCGCTGTCGGCTTGCCCGGGGCGATGACCGATGCGCGTGTGGATGAACTGCTTTCGATCCGCCAGAATCTGATAGGGACGCTGCGCGGGATCAACGTTCCGGCGGTGAATGTCGAACCCAGCCAGCTCCTGGGCATCATTAAGGAATGGATTGAGCCCCATGAGGACGACAATCGGCTTGAGAAGCCGGTCGACCTGATCCAGGCGACCGATCCCGATACCGCAGCAATCTTGGAGAAGGATTGGGCCGACCTACGGCAGCGGCCGGTGCCAGATTACCTTTACCAGGATGACGTGGAGTACGACGCCGAAGAACCCTTGCAGGACCAGGTGGGTGGTCCCGCTGCCCGTATTCAGACCTTGTCGGATCGGTTGTCCTTGGCGGGAGGCCGCTATGAAGCACGCACGTACACCATCACTGGCCGCCCTAAGTTCTGGACACAATGGATGATGGAGAGGCTGATCGGACACCCGATCAACACCTTCCAAAGCATTCGATGCCCCTACCGTATGACTTTGGCATTCCGCGTTCTCGACCAGAACAGCGAGAAGCAGCATGCGACGATGAAGGCCATGAAGACGATGCACGACCTGGAAAAGGGCGGGGCAGCGTATCGGCCGATGTTGGCGGACGAAGCCAAGGACTATCGCTTCTTCTCCCAGAAGCTGGAGGAAGGGCAGAAATCACTCGTAGTCGCACAAACCGTCGATCTCTTTGCTCGGGCTGAAGATTTCGCGCAGGCCGAGCGGGCGCTGAAGAACCTTTTCGGTAGCCAGGGCTGGAAGATAGAGCGCGAACGATATCTCCAATTGCCTATGTTCCTGGTGGGAATGCCGTTTTCAGCAGCCGAAGGGCTGATGGTCGACCTGGCCGACATGAAGCGGACGAAGAAGATGGTGAGCTGGACGGTGGCCAACATCGCTCCCTTCCAGGGCGAGTTCCTGGGCGGGCGAACACCACAGTTGCTGCTGACCGGCCGCCGTGGCCAGCTCATGTGCTTCAGCCCGTTCGATAACAATGCGGGCAACTATAACTGTTCCGTGGTCGGAAAATCAGGCGCCGGCAAGAGTGTGGCCCTGCAAGAGCTTAATGAAGGGGTTGTGGCCTGCGGCGGTCGGGCACGCATCCTGGACGATGGTCGTTCGTTCGAGAGCTCCATCAAGTTGATGGGTGGTGAGGTCATCGAATTCAGTTCGAGATCCGCACCCCAGATCAACCCTTTTGCCATGATCGATCCCGGCATTTTCGAACGCGACAACGAATATGCCGTCGACAGTCTCACCTTCGTCGGGCTCGTCATCCGTCAGATGGCGCGATCTTCGGGCGAAGTTGACGACATTGAGAAGGGAATCATCGAACAGGTCGTGCGCTCGGTCTGGGACACGGAGGGTCCGGCCGGCACCCCTGAGGCGGTGATGCGCAAGCTCTCCGAGCACGGCCATTCCTACGCCAAGGACCTAGCGCAGATGATGGCCAGCTTCGGCAAGGCCGGTACGTTCGGTCGCTATTTCAACAGCGGTGCTAATATCGACCTGAGCAACCCGCTGATCGGCTTCGAGTTGAGCGAAATCAAGTCGCGCAAGGAGTTGCAGTCCATCGTCCTGATGCTCTGCATGTTCCTGGTCAGCGACGAAATGTACCGCGCCCCGCGGGATATCATCAAATCCCTAACCATCGACGAAGCGTGGGACTTGCTGCAAGGCAAGGCCAGCGGCGCTTTCATTGAGGGATATGTTCGTCGGTGCCGCAAGTACAACGGCTCATTACTGACGGGGACCCAGGGGGTCGACGATTATTTCAAGACCCCGGGCGCCAAGGCGTGTTTTGAGAACTCCGACTATTTCCTGCTGATGGCGCAAAAGCCCGAAAGCATCACCGCCCTCAAGAATTCCGGGCGGATCGAAATGAATGAGCGCACGGAAATGCTGCTCAAATCCGTGAAGACCGTGGCTGGGGAGTTCGCCGAGATCGCCATCAAAGGCCCAGAGATATTCCATGTCGGCCGGCTCATCCTTGATCCGGTGGCGATGGCCACGTACAGCTCCAAGGGCCCGGAGTTCGAGGAAATCCAGAAAGCAATTCGCGCCGGCGAGCCGCGCGAGAAAGCCATCCGCCGTGTTGCAGATCGGATCGAGAGGCAACGCCGTGCTGCATGATCCAATAAGGAAGAGCGCTGCCGCCGTGGCTGGGCGTGCTCTCATGGAGGTTAGTACCACGTGGGTTGGCTTCTGGTTCGTGTTTCCGTTCATCGGCGGAACGACGGGACTGGGTGCAGTCATTCGACGGGTATGCGGCCGGATCGCAGTGGCCAACGACGCCACGATCCTTGGCCTTATTGGCTTGGCCATGGCGGTTTTCGCTGTCCTTTGGGTTTGGCGCTGGACGGTGGACCTGGCGGAAGCAGTGTGGCCGCTGTGGCCTTGGGAGAATGTACGATGAAACTGGTCGTCAATATCGCGGCGGTGGTGTTGCTGATCGTCCTTAGCATCAGCGCCTATCATCTCGCCATCGTCCGGCCGGCTCTCATGGCCGACCGGCAGGTGGCCATGCTTGACGTCGACCAGCTTCTGAAGGACATGGTCGTGGCCCTCGCGCAGTCGGGCGCTTCCGACGATGAAATTCGCAACAAGTCGACAACCTTCCGACAGAAGCTGGAAGAGGCGGCGCGGCTCATTGAAAGTCGTGACCGCGTGGTCCTGATCAACGCGGCGGCCGTCGTAGGGTCTGCTTCGCCAGATTATACGTCGGTCGTTCGAGAGGCACTGGAACTGCCGGCGCCCAAGGCGGAAAGGCCATGAACTGGCGGATCTCACCTGCGACGGCGGTGCATCTTGCATGGTGCGCGGCAGTCGGCGGCGGGCTCGCCGCCACGTCGCAATATTACACAATCGGGGTTTCGCACAGCCAGAGCCTGCCGGAACTGCTGTTCCTGGTCGAACGTGGCCATCCCTTCCAGCGCGGCGACGCTGTCCAGTTCATCGCACCGCCCAATCCCATGTTCACGAAGCCGTTTGTGAAGCGGGTTGTGGGACTGCCAGGGGACGTGGTGGAGCATCGGGGAGGGGATGTGTTCGTTGCCGGGCGCCGGGTCGGCCCTGTGCAGACGCAGACCTTGCAGGGTCGTCCCCTTCAACCTGGCCCGGCCGGCATCATCCCGGAAGGCTATCTGTTCCTCGCTGGCTCGCATGAGAGGTCCTATGACTCCCGGTACGCGGAAATCGGTTTGGTGCCTGTCACTGCTGTTGTTGGCCGGGCCATTCCTCTGCTCTAGCGATGCAGCGGATCTCGGTACACATGGAAAGTTGTATCCCGTTGTCGAGACCGATCTCCTGGCATTGATCCAAGACCGGCTCGCCAGCATGGAGGCGAGCGGAGAGCTGGCCAAGCTGAATGCTGAGATGGTCAACCGCGTCACCCGCAACGCGCGGCGGCCGCCTCCCGTGCCGGGCATCCAGCGCGCGTCCACCAACAGAACCTGGCTCGTGGATCCGTCGGTCATTGCGGAGCGCGACATCGCCGACCACCGCGGCGTGGTCTTCGTGCGGGCGGGAACGCGGGTCAACCCGCTCTCCTATGCGCCATTCACAAAGACCTTGATCTTCCTGGATGGCGATGATCCTGCACAAATCGATTGGGTGCGGCATGCGACCGCGACGTTTGGACCGACGGCGAAGATCATCCTGACAAGCGGCGATGTATTCGATGCCATGCGGGCATTGTCTGTGCCCGTCTACTTCGATCAAGGCGGACGCCTGACCACGAGATGGGGCATCAAGGCGGTGCCGGCGACCGTCCAGCAGGATGGGGAAGCACTCCGCATCAGGGAGGAGGCGCTATGAAACTCTGGTTGGCCGCATGCCTCGTTGGTCTTCTATTGCTCCGATCAGGGCCAGCACAGGCCGATTCCTCAGGGTGCACAGGGTCGTTCGTTAACCCCATCGCCGACATCTGCTGGTCATGCCTATTTCCGTTGACCTTGGGGTCGATCACGCTGGTCGGTGGCGATCGGCTCGACACCTCGAATCCCGGCTTCCCCCTCTGCACCTGCCCTGCGCCGCCGCCACTTCTGATCCGGCCTGGGATTGCCATTGGGTTCTGGGAACCGGTGCGGTTGGTCGATGTCGCGCATGTCCCGTGGTGTTTCGTCAACCTCGGCGGCCTGGAGCTGCCCGCACCGATCAAGGTCGGCGGCGCGAAGACACAGTCGCGCGGCGGCGGAACCGGGCATGCCAATTGGCATGTACATTGGTACGTCTATCCGCTCATCTATTGGTTGGAGTTGCTCGTCGATTTTCTGTGCTTGGAGATGTCCACGTTCGATATCGCCTACATTACGGAAATCGATCCAATGTGGCTGGACGACGAACTCACGTTCCTGATCAACCCCGAGGCCGCACTGTTCAACACGCCGCTTGCGCAGGCGGCTTGTGCCGCTGATTGTGTCGCCGCGTCGGCTGGCTTGCCGCTGGACCCGTTGTTCTGGTGCGCCGGCTGCCAGGGCAGCCTCTATCCGCTCGATGGTAACATCCAGGCACAGACCGGTGCCGTCCAGGGCTCGCTACTGGCCACCGAGAGGATGGCCTATAAACTTCACCGCGAACTCATCCTCTGGGGTTCATTCGGCTCCGACGGCATGTGCGGTCGCTATCCGATGCCGGTTATGCGGAAGTCCCAGTATCGGAGCCAGATGGTCAACCCTGTGCCGACCAGCCGCGGCCCGAATGCCTGCCCCCCCTTCGGTCGCACGACGACGATCTATGAATCCAATCGCATGGTGCCGGTCGTCGGCGAGAATTTCGGCTATTTGATCTGGAGGAAGCGGAATTGCTGCGCGCTCTAAAGCTGCTGGCGGCGGGGTTGGCCATCGTCGCGTCGAATGTTGCTGCCGGGCAGGACAGCCCGCAGGATTTCGTTAACCAGATTCTCCGCCAGCATCCTCAGGCTCTGCGCGATGCTACGGAACTTCACGAGGCGCTGAAGGATCTGACGGTGCAGGGGCAGGCCGACGGCGTCGGACTGAATGGGATCGACTTGGGGGCTTTGGTCGATACGTCTGCCATGGGAAGTGGCGCGGCGGCCGACCGGGCCCGAATGCCCGCGATCCTTATCTTCGTCAGTTCGTCCATGCCCCCGCCGTCGATCAAGGCAGCCGCCACTCAGGCCCGCCGTGCCGGCGGAGCGGTCGTGATGCGCGGTCTAGTGGACAACAGCCTGACGAAGACGGCCACATTCCTGGCCGAAGCCTTTGGCGACCAGGCGAAGGAGCTGGGTCTGCTCGTGGATCCTCGCCTTTTCGCCACCTATCGGGTGGATGCTGTACCGGCAGTCGTGGTTTCCGCAGTCGGGCCCATCATGTGCGAGGGTGAACCGGGGTGTGAAGGGCTGCCCGACTACGACCGGATCGCGGGCGATGTGTCGCTGCAGTTTGCGTTGGAGGCGATCGCGGACGCAGGCGGACCTGGTGCAGCAACGGCGTCCGAAGGACTCGCCAGGATCAAGCGCGATGAATAGCTGCTTTCGTTACCTGCGGTACGGTCTGCTGACCATCGCGCTGGTGGCGTGGCCCGCGTGCGGTCAGCAGCCAACGGCCCGCCAGGACGGGAAGGCCTTTGGTGGCGCCACCAGCAATCTGCCGGGAAACGCGCTGTCCCAGCCCGATGCGGCTGGCACTGTGCCCGGCTATGGCGGCACGGACCTTTCCGAGAAGACCTATATCCACGGCAACATGTATGATGCCGGTGTGGTCGACGCGACCAATGACGAGGCCGCGCAACTGCTCAAGGATTCCTTCCAGGGGCGCCCGTCGGTGCCGGTGGGCCGGGACGATCCTTGGATGGACAATTATTGGACCGTCCAGAACGACCCCCGTAGCGTCGTTCCTGATTTCACCGGCCAGTACGGCGACTGCACGTCCGCACCGGGCGGCACCAGCCCGCCGACCGATCGCATCCGCACCTGCGATGAATACACCAAGATCGAGGGGCGGAGCTGCAACGACACGCAGATTGTCGAGGTTGACCAGGATCAAACCTACCGGTGCCAGCGCACCAACGACCGCCGGCCCGAAGAATGCCCCATGACGCGTGATGTCCAGGTTGACCAGGACCCGGTGTACGACTGCACCGTATCGTCATCCACCGCGCCGCAGTCCTGCACGATGACCCGTGATGTCGGCGTGGATTCCGACCCGATCTATCGCTGCAATGTCCTGTCGACCACCCGCCCGGAGGAATGCCGGGTCACGCGCCAAGTTACTACAGATGCCGACTATATCTATAGCTGTGCGAAATCGGGCGAGAAATCCCCTAGCTCTTGCACCATTGGGCGCCAGATCGATGTGCGGGCGGACTACACCTACTCATGCAAGCGGACGCGTGACTATGTCACGAAGACCTGTGACGTCTATTACACTGCGCAATGTACCTCCATCGGCCAATGCTATGGGGGCGCCGTTGCCCTGTCCTGGGAGGAGTGGGACTGCCAGCTGCAGAACGGTAACCGGTGCTATATGGCACATGTTGGGGTCTCATTTGGATCCGGATCCCCGCAGAACAGCATCTCGGTGAGTGGAGGTGGCTGTGGCAACCCGAGCATCTCGGAAGGTTGGGCAGGCGATCGCAGCAGCGTCACGGTTAGCGCCCAGTGCCGACAGACTAACGCCCCGTCGCCCGGTGGGGTGCAGTGGTATTACGGCTGCTGCAACGGCGCCGGCGCCAGCATGGTGGACGAATGCGCCAACATCTGATCCGCCTTCTGACAGCAGCGCTGATCCTGATCATCTGGGTCGGGGCGGCGGCGGCCGTCTCCCCGAGCTGCCGCCTATCGGGCCAAACCTGTATAGAAGGTGGCGGTTCCCGGAGCGTCGGTGGCGCCAGCGTCTATCAGGATTGCTGGCGGACCAGATACACCTATTCGTGTGGCGGGCCTGGCTACT
Organism: Niveispirillum sp. GW835-FHT14G11; assembly: GCF_058793615.1. Classification (NCBI taxonomy): domain Bacteria; kingdom Pseudomonadati; phylum Pseudomonadota; class Alphaproteobacteria; order Rhodospirillales; family Azospirillaceae; genus Niveispirillum; species Niveispirillum sp. GW835-FHT14G11. The sequence goes on along the minus strand of NZ_JBXAFZ010000026.1, from coordinate 8,056 downwards.
CCGACTATTGTGCAGGCCTCCGAGGTGCGTGCGCCGGCAGCGGCAGTTCATGCTCATCGATGGGAGCCGATGGCGTCTGCGATGAATATACCGAGACCTATACATGCGGCTCGCCCCAGGGCGGTAACGTTACGCTCATCAATACCTCGTACACGATCGTTCGTGACGAGCTCGTTAACGGTTGCTCGTCCCACGAGACGTCCTGCACGAAAATCGGTGAGGTGTGCACCGAGGGAGGGGGAACCCGAAATATCGGGGGCAAAGACGTCTGGAAGGATTGCTGGGCGTGGCGCCGTGACTATATGTGCGCCAATCCCAGCCCCTACGACCATTGCACCGCCTATGCCAGTGCGCCGGGCTGCACATCGGGCGGCACCAGCTGCGTGTCGCAGTATTCGGACGGGTCCTGCCAACAGTACAGCACGACATATAACTGTCCCGACCAGGTCGCCGGCGCCGGCACGCTGAATCAAACCGTCTACCGTGTCGTGAGCGACACGAATGTCGCAGCCTGTGCATCCCAGCAATCGCGTAGCTCCTGTGTCCAGGGAGGGGATACCTGCGCCGAAGGGGCCGGAACCCGCAACATTGGTGGCATGGATGTCTATCGCGACTGCTGGGCCTGGAACCGCGCATATACCTGCGCGAACCCGGATTACCGTGACGACTGCACCCCATATCGAAACGGGTGTGCGCAGGTCGCCTCGCTGGGATGCACCCAGACCTACACCAATGGCAGCTGCGCCACGACCTCCTACGAGTACCGGTGTGAGGACCCGGTTTCCGGTAACGGCACGATCACGGGCTATGGATATGATGTGATCCGTGACCAGGTCGTCAGCGGCTGCACGGCGCAAACTGGCAACAACACCTGCGGTCTGTCATCTGAGACATGTAGCGAAGGGGCCGGTACCCGCAACATCAACGGCATGAACGTTCACCGCGATTGCTGGAAGTGGAACCGTACCTATACCTGCGCCAACCCCTCGCCATTTGATAACTGCACAGCCTACGCCGCCAGCGGATGCAGCAATCGCGGCAATCGGTGCACAGGCACGGCTTTCGACGGCAGCTGCTCCGTCTATACCCACAACTACCGCTGCAGCGATGTGGTCAGTGGCGGCGGCGGCCGCGTCGGCACCGAATATACCGTCATCAAAGACGAGGTCGTCAGCGGCTGCACGTCGCAGACCTCGCGGGGCTGCGGGCTTCAGTCGGAGCGGTGCACCGAAGGGCCGCAGACGCGGACGATCAATGGTGGACCGGTCTATAGAGACTGCTGGGCCTGGTCGCGCGTCTATTCCTGCCCCAATCCGGGCTACTACGACGATTGCTCAGCCTATAACGGGCGATGCACAGAGACCGCGACCAGCTGCAATCGGACATTCTTCGACGGCAGCTGCGATCTCACGACAGCGGATTGGCGATGCCCGGACCCGGTAGCCGGCGGCGGCAGCCATACAGGTACCATCTATACGGTGACGCGGGACGAAGTCATTAACGACTGTAGCGCCTACACCGACGGGAACATATGCGGGCAGCCCCCGACCACGCGCTGTATCGAGGGCGCAGAAACCAGGGTCATCAATGGCCTGCCGGTTCACAAATCCTGCTGGAAATGGGAGCGCTCCTACCAGTGCCAGGGAAGCGTGACCAACGATTGCGCGATCCTGGAGGCGAGCTGTGTCTTCGAAAACAAGACCTGCATCCAATCCGATGCATACGGCCGCTGCAAAAATTATGAACGTACCTACCGGTGTGGCGGGCAGGGCGCCCCGGACGGGCAGAACCCGCCGATCCTTCAATGCGGTGAGACGGTTTACTGCATCAATGGTGAGTGCGACAGCATCACCAGGGAGCCCAATGACGATTTCGCCATGGCACTCACTTGGCTGAACCTGCAACGCGACTTCTCGAAGGATTTCGACCCAGCTACCAATCAGGTGTTCAAGGGTGACAGCCACAAATGTCGCAAGCAGTTCACCGGGGTGTTGAACTGCTGCAAAGAGGAATCCGGTTGGGGTACGGACATCGGCTTGGCCTCCTGCAACACCGAGGAAAAGGAACTCTGGGTAAAGCAGGATGACAAGCGGACGGTCTATATCGGAACCTACTGTGCCTCGTCGTTCCTGGGCGTGTGCCTTGAAAAGAAGCGCACCTATTGCGGTTTCGACTCCCGATTGGCCCGCATCGTCCACGAGCAGGGCCGTTCACAACTGCATATTTCCTGGGGCACGCCGAAGGACCCTGATTGTCGGGGGCTGACCATCAACGAGCTGCAGGCGGTCGATTGGTCGCGGATCGATCTGCGCGAATTCTACCCACAGATCTACGAGCAAACCCAGCTTCCCAATGTCTCCGCCTCGCAGCAGAACCTTCAACAGAGGATTCAGACCTTCTATGCTTCGCAACCGTCTCCAGGAAACTGAACTGGGCCTGGCGACGCTCGCCGTGATCCTGTTCGTGACATTGCCGGCAGTGGCGGACGCCACCAGCTATTGCGCGGAACAGCGCGAGTTGGGGTGGTCATTCTATTGTGACCCGCCCAAGCGGCCGCGACCACAGCCGCCGTCTGCACCCGAGATTCCGGCGCCGACCGCGATCGACCCGCTGGAAGAGGTCGCTCAAATGAGGCAGCGGCTGGATCGCGCCCGCGCCACGGCGCTCCTAGATCCACGAAACGATGACAAAGTGGCCGAATACGTGGCGCTTCAGAACGAGAGCGTGGATCGTGCCGGCACCTTTTCGGATACGTGGCGGCGCGTGCTATGGACCAGGCCGGAGCTGGACTACACACTCAAGCGCCCTGTTGGCAACCTGGCGAAAAATACCTGGCTGGATGCCCGCCGGGAAGCTCAGAAGGAAGCCGCCGCGTCTCTGGGCGAACGCTACGGCGTGATCTTCGTCTACTCGTCGACCTGCCCTTACTGCCAAGCGTATAGCCCCGTGCTGCGGCACTGGGCCGATGCAAACGGGGTCCACGTCCTGCCGGTGACGGTGGATGGTGCCATGCTGCCCGAATGGCCCGATTCACAGCTCGATGATGGCCAGGTCGCAAAGATGGGCCTCGCCGGTAAGCCGGTGCCCGCAACGGTCTTGTTCGACAGCGAGACGAACCAGGTCGTTCCGATTGCTTTCGGTGCTATCTCGGCCGACGAGCTCGGCGAGCGCGTGTTGCTGCAGACGAGAGTGGAGGTGGGTGATGATTATTAAGCGGCTCCTGGGGTCAATCAGCATCGTCGCTCTGCTGGCTGTGCCGCCGGCCGCGGCCGACGTTGGCAACAAAATGACGAACTTCTGGACCGACATGGGCGGCCGGATGAACGTGACCGAACCGGGCAAGGGACAGCAGGCCGGATATTATACGGGCGGCGGAGTCTTCATGCGAACACCGGTGAGGCAAGCCAACCTAGCCGCCATCACGCTGCCATCCTTCCGCGCCGGCTGCGGCGGCATCGACGCCTTCGCCGGCGCATTCAGCCACATCAGCGCCGGCGAGTTCGTGAGCACACTGAAGGGCATTGCCAACAATGCAGCCGGCTTTGCGTTCCAAATCGGCATTGAGACACTGGCGCCCGTCGTCGCGGAGAAACTGGGCGAACTGAATGATCTGATGCAGCGCATCAATCAGGCGTCCATCAACAGTTGCGAGACAGCGCAGGCAGCGGTCGGCTCGCTGTGGCCGCAGATGCAACGATCGAGCAAGGCCATTTGTGAGCAGATCGGCAACAATCAGGGCCTGTTTTCCGATTATGCAGCCGCGCGCCACGGGTGCGGGAAGCGTGGCCAGTTGGCGTCCACGCTGGCGACAGCCACCGGTCCGGAAGCCGAACAGATCCCCATCAATAAGAACCTGACCTGGGAGGCGCTTAAGGCCCATCCGCTGATTGCCGATGATCCCGAGTTCATGCGGTTGCTGCTGACCATCATGGGAACGATGATGGTGGTCACCCCGGACAATGACAGCCAACCAGGCAAGCTGGACATCCTTCCACCCCAAGTCATCAACCCTGAAACGATATCTGTGTTGCTGAACGGGGGCAGTGTCCGGGTTCATAGATGCGCGGATGCCGGCAACAAGTGCCTGGACCTGCGACGGTACGATGAGACGATCACGATCACTGCCGGCAAGGGCTTCAAGGAGCGGGTGAGTGGGTTGCTCACCAACATCATCAGTAACATCAAGAATAGACAGGCAAATTCAGCCGCAGAAGGCGACCTTCTGAAGGTCACGACATTGCCGGTCCAGAAGATGTTGGCTGTTCAGGCTACCTACCAGCCTATGGCGGCCGCCATTCAGGCGAACCAGTATGCGGACATCATCGCGCTCGACATCCTCTACGAATTTCTGGGCATGACGATCGACATGGTGGAAGAGAGCGCCACCGCGAAGATCCAGATCGCCGACCAGACCCTTCTTCGCGACTGGCTCGACACCCTGTCTAAGAGCCGACTGGCTCTGGCCAGACATCGAAGCCAGAGCTACGACACGATGAATCGTAGCATGGAACTCATCGAACGCACGCAGTTCGTGGAGGGGCAGCTCATGTCCCGCCTCGGCCCACGTCTCGCGGCAAATATCAATTTCTCCCGCCGCTAGGCACCGCTGTAGTCCGCGACCCCGATTAGCAGCAGTTAAAATCTAGCATTTACGGCCAATGACAGAAATTGTCGGCTACTGAGGGACAGGTATCATGGCTACGGAAGCTTGGCAGGTTGTGACAATCGGAGGAGGGGAGCTGTATGTTGACATGCTCAACGTCGTCGCTTCGTTTGTTGGAACAACGTCCAGCGTCAATAGCTTCAAATCGTTCCTTGCCCTGACGGTAATGGTTGGATTCTTCGGTCTATTGATCCGGACCGCCTTTGGCGGGACCTTTAAGGCTATGATGGAGTGGGTAGTCTTCGTGACGGTGGCGATAAACGCGCTTCTGTTGGTCCCAGCGCGTGTCCAGGTCGTCGACCGTATCAATTCCACGTTACCCGGTGCTGTTGTTGACAATGTTCCAATTGGGCTTGCAGTCATCGTGTCGCTTACGACGACGGTGGGCGACTGGGCGACCCGTGAAATGGAAGCGTTGACGTCGCTCCCAAACGATCTCACCTACGCAAAGAATGGAATGCTCTTTGGCTCGCGATTAATGGAGGAAGTCACAAAGGTCGAAATAGTCAATTCAGAATTTGGAGGCAATGTCTCCAGCTACATGAAGCAGTGCGTTCTATATGATCTACTGAATGGTCATATCCCAATAGACAGCATGTCTCAATCGGATGACCTCTGGAATTTTCTGACCGTCACCTACTCACCCAACCCAGCGCTTTCCATGGACTACACAAACGGCACAACCAAGGAGATTGTTGCGTGCACGGAGGGACGGGACCGTCTGAACTTGGTCTGGCCCACCCAGGTCACCTCCGGCGTGAACATGCTCGCCCGGCGGCTCTTTCCAAACCGCGATGCGACGACAGCGCAATCGCTCCTCGTTTCTGCATTGCCAGTTGCCCATGAGTATCTTGTCGGGGTGTCGAAGACAGCGAGCCAAGCCGTCAAGCAGTCGATGATGATCAACGTGATCGATGCTGCTATGCGGGAAGCGTCCGCGGAAGCCGGTTCCACTGCGGCGCTGACAGCCTATGTCGATGCTCGCACTGACCTTTCGACGCTCCGCGCGCAACAGGCTGGCGGCCGCGCAGCGACCAAATGGCTCCCTCTTCTGAAGTTGACGCTGGAGGCGGCGTTCGTCGGCATATTCGTGTTGTCCTTTCCGCTAGCCATGGTTTCAAAAGAGGGCGGCGTTAAGCTCGGCATTTCATATCTTCAGGGATTTGTCTGGGTCGCCAGCTTTGGTCCGATCTATGCAATCGTGCATCGCGTGGCGACGTCAGACGCGCGCTCTGACAGTCTTATCGCCGCCCTGACAGCAGCTGGAGGTCAAGGCCTGACGCTCGCCACCGCGTCTGGTATCCGTGGCGTTCATGCGGAAATTGCCGCGTCTGGCGCCTATATGTACTTGGCGGTACCGGTATTGGCGGCGGCGGTTGCCGGTGGCCTGATGGCAGCGACAAGCGTTGCTCAAACCGCACTGTTCGCCCCGCAGCGGGCGGCGCAGGCCGCCGGCGAGGAAACTGCCACAGGAAACGTCGCCCTCGGGAACAACAGCACTGATAACTACAGCTACGGCAACGCGTCATTCCACCAAGTTGCCACTGACGGTTCACTGAGGGCCGGAGGCTTTTCAATCGAAGGCGGGAGTGGTCAAACCACACGCATCGGTGATTCCGGTCGTGTGATAACGGACAACACCGGGGCTACGTCCAATTTAGGCACCGGCTTGGAGCTGGGAAGGAACCTGGGTAGGGAACTATCGCGTCGTGGCTCTCAGGAGGTATCCGCCGGCGATCAGCTGTCCACACGATCCGCTGAATCTAAGATCGGATCGTTTAATGACGTTATCGACTATGCGTCCACGCAATCCACATCGGCTGCGGCCTCTACCGCACTTCGAGAAACCTTGTCAGCAAGCGAAGTCCAAGCGCTGGAATCAGTAAAGCAGGGTGCCGACCGGTTCGCGAAGGACAACAACCTCAGTTCCGCCGTTGCAGCGTCTGTACTGGCGCAGGCAGCCGTGGAAGGCGAAACGCCGGGCCTGGGTTTTATACCCAAGGTGAAAGGATCTGTTGGGGGATCGCTAAATACCCAAGGGGTCGATAGCGAAACCTACGCCAAGGCAAAGGAATTCGTGCAGCAGACAGGCTACCGTAGATCACTAGACGTGGCGACAAACGCGATGCGTGAGAAGTCTAACGACTTCCGTGATGGAAACGAAAAGAACCTCGGTCATCGTCTCTCATCAGATTACGGTGAACAGAAGCGTCTCGATACCGAGGCACAAGCCCACTATACGCGCGCCAAGCAATACCAGACGGCGGCAACTGACACTGATCTCCAGAGTGCTGCGATCCACCAAAATCTGTCGCAGCCCTTCATCGAGTGGGCCCGTGAGCAGACCAATCCATGGACGGGGACCGCATACGGTACAACTGCCGACGGATTGACGACATCTGCGAGACCGGAGGACCAGGCGATAGTTCGGTCGCTCGCCGACCGGTACATTCAAGAGCGTGCCGCCACTTATCTCGACCAGAATCCAGCGCCCAGCACGTTTGAGCCTACCAAGGGTGATTACCAGGATGAGGCGGCACGGCTGGCAACGGCAGCGCCCACTGGAGGGTTGGCGGGTGCAGCAGTGTTGAGTTCCGCTTCATCACAAGGGCTCACACCAGACCGTCAGATCGGTTCGGTCACGAACGTCGATGCCAAGATTGCAGCAGCCGAGCAAGGGGTGGGCGCTGGTGCTGCCGCGGTTGAGGATATGGGACAGCGGCGCAAAGGCGACGTATTATTGAAGCAGCAGGAAGACGGAGCCATGGGTGCCGCGGGCGATGCGCTGCTACGGCTCGGGGGCAATATCACTGCCGGGGTCAAGAACCTCGCGAAAACGGCGCTCGACGGTGGCGACGATCGCCCCCTGGATCAGAAGATTACATCCAAGGCTGCTGAAATCGAGACGTTAGCTGAGAGCGGCGAGCACCCGGCGGAGCTGCAATCTGCTCGACGAGATATGGCCGGGCTGGAAGGTGAACGCACTGCCGAACTGGAGTGGTATGACAAAAGTATTGAAGGCAAGGACCGGGCGATTGCCTCCCTTTCGGAGACCTCGGGCGGCGCCCATTGGGCGCTGCCGAACATGCAGGGTGGCCGGGATGCCGTTGCAAAAGATAGGGAAAAGCTAGCAGCAGCGCCAACGGCGCAATCCAACCCGGTGTTGGCATCTGGACCGGGCGAACTGGCCGGCACGAGACCTTTCGGCCCGGCCACACCGCCTCAGGGTCAGACCGTGCCGGTTGCTGCTCCTGACAGTGCCGGCGGAACCCGAAGCCACACCATGCTGGCCACCGGCGCCAACACCGCGCTGGATCCGGTTGGCACGACGCCGGTGCCCGGTCCAGCCGCACCGCCTCAGGGTCAACCCGTGCCGGTTGCTGCTCCTGACAG